>JAFVHU010000152.1 GCA_017474385.1 Afipia sp.
GAATTCGAAACCGAGCGCGATCAGCAGCGCGACAAACAGCAGGATATAGGGAAGATAGGTCGTGACCTTGGTGCCGGTGGCGTCGATGTCGACGTAAATGCTGTAGGCAACGAATATTGCACCCGCGGCGAGGATGCCAAAAAACAGGATCATTGTTAGCGGGTTGAAACCCTTATCGAGATTAGGCCGTGAGGCCGGCTCGATGGTTTGCCCGTCGGCAATCCCTGAATTCAATGTAATGTCGCTCATCTCATACCCCTTATGAAACTCAGGGGTTCTTTTTGACCGGTTAACTTGAAGGTCGGATGACACCTTTCATATCGGCACACGACGAACTGCGATTCCGGTGGAACTGTGCCCGATGACACCCATGCCATTCCGCGGTTTTTGAAGCCTGCTGACGGGATGCCGCGCGAAAGTCCTGTAGTTGTTCGGAAAATGCAGTGAACTAACGCAATGCGTCCATTCGCTTTTGCTCGTCCATCAATTCAAGTAGCCAGGCCAGGCTGATGCCCAGACCGAGACCGAGCAACACGCTGATGAGCAGAACCCCGACGGGGAATGTGCGGCCGGACTCCAGCGGCACCGTTGCGCGGCTCAATATTCGGGCGCTCGCGTTGTCCGGCCGCTGTTGCTGAGATCGGGCCAGGATAACCTGATACGCGGCACGGCTTGCCTCGACGTCGTGCTCCAGTTCCTTGAGGCGGGCGGTCGCTTCGTTCGTTTTGATGAGGTCTTGTTTCGATGCTTCGAGGCGGCTCTTGAGTTGAGTCACCACTCCGCGGCTGCGTTCCAGTTCGGCTGTAACGGACTGAGTCACATCCTGAATTGACTGCTCAAGCAGCCGCTTGGCTTCGGCTGCCCGCATCCTTGCAATCACACGGTCGGGGTGACGCGGCCCCAGCGTTTCAGACAGATCAATTTCCAGTTGCCTTGCGGCGGCATAGCGGGTTCTGAACGTCCCGATTGTTCCTCCCCGGATCGCGTCCGGTATTCCGCCGCTATCCAGGGTTCTTCTGGCGCGCTGGATCTGATTCAGCGTCGAACGCAAACCGCTGGCCTTGGTCTCGGCGGCGGCGATCTGATCCGAAATTTCGCTCACATGTTTCTCGGCGCCGGGTTCGACACCAGCCATCAGCGCTCGGCTATCGCTGCGATATTTTTCATAACGCTGTTCGGCTTCTCGCAGGCGCGTCCGGAGTGTTTCCAGCCGAGCGGTGAGAGGTGCCATAGCGCCTGGTGCTGCCTCCGCGCCAGCGCGACCCTGTTCCTCTACATAGCTATCCATCACCGCGTTGGCGACGCGCGCCGACGTTTCGCGATCCGGCGTGACGACGTCGACGTTCACCGTGTTAGAGTCAGGATTGCGAGCGATGCTGATCGCGCGGTTCAACTGGCGCAATGCCACGGCGTGCGGCTCGGTTACAGGGACAAGCCCGACACCAGCAAGAAGCGTGAAGAGAATCCCCTTCGATTTTCCGCCAAAGAGCGGATCGGTGTCGAGTTTCTCTCTTGCGATAACCTTGTCGAGAACGCTGCGCAACGTCAGGGCGCTGATCTGGTTGTCGATACCAGCCGCGCTGGCTTCCGGTTTACCGGCATCGGCTGTGACTTGAGCAGGCAGATCAAGCAGAATTTGACCGGATGCGACATACTTGGGAGCCGACAGCAATATCCAGACGAGGCTGAGAGCGGCGCAGAGCGCGGTTACCGCAGCGATAAACGCCGCCCGGCGGAGCAACACCGCTGCGACACCTTCCACATCCAGGGCAGGTACTTGAATCCGGGACAGGTACGCATCGCGCCTGTCGTTGTCGGAAATCGCCATGCCAACGTCCCTACGCTACGCGTCTTGGGACCAGATAATCCGACAAATCGGCACCCGTGGCGAGGCCAATGCCCGCCTAAACGGCGCAAAAAATGGTCACCTGCTAGCGTTCGACGAACGCCTTTTCGACGACAAACTCGCCGGGCTCGCCGTGGTTGCCTTCGGTGAACCCCTTGTCGAGCAGCAGCGCGCGCGTATCCAGAAGCAACGCCGGGCTGCCGCAGATCATGACGCGGTCGCGCGCGGCCTCCAGCGGAGCGAGGCCCGCGTCTACGAACAACTTTCCTGACGTCATCAGGTCGGTGATCCGGCCGCGATTGCGGAACGGATCGCGCGTCACGGTGGGATAATAGATCAACTGGTTGCGGACCAGTTCGCCGATCAGATCGTCTTTCGGCAGCCGTTCGGTGATCATCTCGCCATAAGCAAGCTCGGCGACACGGCGGCAGCCGTGCAGCAGTACCACCCTCTCGAAGCGGTCATAGGTTTCCGGGTCCTTGATGACGCTGAGGAATGGCGCAAGTCCGGTCCCGGTGCCGATCAGATAGAGATTCCGGCCATTCTTCAGATTGTCGATGACCAGAGTGCCGGTGGCCTTGCGCCCCACGATGATCTCATCGCCTTCCTTCAAATGCTGAAGCCGCGAGGTCAATGGACCGTCCGGCACCTTGATCGAGAAGAATTCCAGCCGGTCTTCGTAATTGGCGCTCGCCACGCTGTAGGCACGCAGCAGCGGCTTCTCACCGACCTTCAGGCCGATCATTGTGAATTCGCCGTTGCGGAAGCGGAATGACGGATCGCGCGTCGTCGTGAAACTGAACAGCGTATCGGTCCAGTGATGAACGCTGAGGACGCTTTCCTGATTGAAATTGCTCATCTCGCTCGATCCGGTGTGCAGGGCCAACGACGGGGCAAAATCAGAAACGCGGAGACAGATTGCCTCGCCAATTCATTTGTGTACTAATGAATAATCCAGCTTGATACCACCGTCAACCCGCGCTCAAGTTGGAGCCGACCCGCTGAAAAGGCATTGCACGGAAGGAAAAATCCATGGCCAACGATACGCCCCAGGGAACCACCGGCCCGACCAAGCTGGTGATCCGGAATATCGGTCTGATCCTGAGCGGGGCCATGGAGAAGCCGATCCTGGACGCCGACACCATCGTCGCGGAGAACGGCAAGATCACCGCCATCGGGCGGGCCAAGGATATCGATGCTGAGGGCGCGACCACGGTCATCGATGCCAACGGAACGACGGTCACCCCCGGCCTGATCGACAGCCACGTCCATCCTGTCGCCGGCGACTGGACCCCGCGGCAGAACCAGATCGGCTGGATCGACAGCTTCCTGAACGGTGGCGTCACCACCATGATTTCAGCGGGCGAGGTCCACATGCCCGGCCGTCCGCGCGACGTGGTCGGGGTCAAGGCGATGGCGATTTTTGCTCAGCGCGCGTTCGACAATCTGCGCCCCGGCGGCGTCAAGGTTCATGCCGGCGCGCCGGTGATCGAACCAGGGATGACGGAAGAGGATTTCAAGGAGCTTGCGGCAGCAGGCGTCAGGCTGCTCGGCGAAGTCGGTCTCGGCGGCGTCAAGGACGGCCCGACCGCGCGCAAGATGGTCGCGTGGGCGCGCAAATACGGCATCCAGAGCACGATCCACACCGGCGGCCCATCGATTCCCGGATCCGGCCTGATTGATGCGGACGTGGTGCTGGAAGCCGACACCGATGTTGTCGGTCACATCAACGGCGGCCACACCGCCCTCCCCGATGGACAGATCCGATGTATCTGCGAAGGCTGCAAGCGGGGCTTGGAGCTGGTTCACAACGGTAATGAACGCTCGGCACTTTACACATTGCGCATAGCCCGCGAGATGAAAGAGCTGAACCGCGTCATTCTCGGCACCGACGCGCCAGCAGGTTCAGGCGTGCAGCCACTCGGCATCCTGCGGATGGTGTCTCTGCTGTCGGCGCTCGGCGATGTGCCGGCGGAAATCGCATTCTGCTTTGCCACCGGCAACACCGCGCGGATGCGTGCGCTTGACTGCGGCATTATCGAAGTCGGACGCGCGGCGGACTTCGTCATCATGGACAAGGCGCAGCACTCAGCCGGAAAAAACATTCTGGAGAGCGTTCAACTCGGCGATCTGCCCGGCATCGGCATGACGATCATTGACGGCATCGTCCGCACGCATCGCAGCCGCAATACTCCGCCCGCAACCAAGGTGCCGGAGATCGTCGCGCAATAATCGCGATACATCAGCGCAGCTTGTTCAGGAGCGCGACGAAGGTCTCGCGCTCCTTTGCATCGAGTGGCGCTAGCGTCTCTTTCGAGATCGCCAGCGCGTTTGGGGCAGCTTTCTCCGCCATCGCCTGCCCCGCGCGAGTCAGGCTGACAAGAAGCCGGCGACCGTCCTGCGGATCCGAACTGGTTTCCGTCAGTCCGCGTGCTGTCAACCGGTCGATCACGCCCTTGATGGTTGCAACGTCCATCGCGGTGAGACGCCCGAGCTGGTTCTGCGAACACGGCCCGGTCTCGGTCAACTTCGCCAGTGCCGCCCACTGCGTCGGCGTGAGGTTGATCCCGATTTCCCTTGCAAAAATCGCTGCATGGCGCTGCCAGACCTGGCGCAACACGAAACCGATTTGGTCCTCAAGCACATAGGGCTGCTTTTTCGGACTTCTCTTCGGAGGAATACCCTTGGTTAGTGCGGCGACCTTGTTCTGAGCGGCCTTGGCCATTCCCGTTCCCCTAACATCTTGTCTTCGTCCTGCGGACATCGTGCGGACAGTAGCGATTGATCACACCGCCAGATGGGCGTCGCGAATGTCCGGACGCGCCTCAAGTTCGCTCATGGTGCCACTGAAGCAGATACGGCCGCGCTCAATGATATAGGCGCGGTCTGAAATGAGATTCGCGAAGTGAAGATTCTGCTCGGACACAACAATGCTGACGCCTTCCTTCTTCATGGCGAGGATGGCACCTACCATCTGCTCGACAATCTTCGGCGACAGTCCTTCTGAGGGTTCGTCTAGCAGCACCAGCGACGGATTGCCCATCAAGGTCCGGGCAATGGTCAGCATCTGCTGTTCTCCGCCACTCATGCGCCCGCCCATCCGGCCGCGCATTTCGCCGAGGTTCGGAAACAGCGTGAACAGTTTTTCGCGGGTCCACAGCGGAGCGTTCCGGCGCGGCGGCTGACGGCCGACTTCCAGATTTTCCTCCACCGTGAGATCTGTAAAGATGCGGCGCTCCTCCGGCACATAACCGAGCCCGCCGCGCACGATGGCATGCGTTGGCTGAGTGGAAACGTCATTGCCCTCGAACACGATCTGGCCTTCGCGTTGTTCGACCAGACCGACGATCGATCGGAACGTCGTCGACTTTCCTGCTCCGTTGCGGCCCAGCAGCGCAACAACTTCGCCATCTCCGACCTCGAGCGCAACATCGAACAAGATGTGAGCCGGACCGTAGTAGCTGTTGAGTCCTTGAACCGAGAGCTTCATGCGGATGCTCCCTCCCGGTGGCGCGCGTCATAGACCAAACCTTCGCCGAGGTAGATCGCGCGGACCTGCGGATTCCGCCGGACCTCCTCGGGTGTCCCCTCCGCGATCAGCGTGCCGCGATTGAGCACAAGAATGCGGTCGGCATGCTCGAACACCACGTCCATGTCGTGTTCGGTGAAAAGAACACCGATCGATTTCTCCCTCGCGATGCGCGCGGTCAGGCGCATCAGTTCGACACGCTCGCGCGGCGCCATGCCGGCCGTCGGCTCATCCATCAAAAGCAATTTTGGCTGATTTGCGAGCGCGATTGCAAGTTCGAGGCGTTTGAGATCACCATAGGCAAGCTCGCCGCACGGACGTTCCGCATAGCCGCTCATGCCGACCAGATCGAGCAGCCGGTTCGCTTCGTCGCGCTCAAAGCCCGGCGTCGAGCGCCACATGTTGAAGAGCTGCGCATTGTAGGAGATCAGAGGAACCTGCACGTTCTCGCGCACAGTCATGGTGGGAAACGTCGCAGTGATCTGGAATGTGCGCCCGACGCCGAGCCGCCAGATCGCACGCGGCTTCTTTCCGGCAGTGTCCTTGCCTAACAGATTGATGCGGCCGCTGTCCGGGACATTCTGGCCGTTGAGCATGTCGAAACATGTGCTTTTGCCGGCTCCGTTGGGTCCGATAAGTGCGAGAATTTCACCCGCCACAAGGGAAAACGACACGCCGCGCACCGCATGGACGCCGCCATAGGATTTGGTCAGGCCTTCGACTGAAAGAAGTGTAGGTGCAGCACTCATTCCGCGCTCTCGATCCGTGATGCCAGAATGGCAGACTTCGACGATTGCGATTGGCGCCGTGTGCGGATCGTTTCGATCATCCCGACGATGCCCTTCGGGAAGGCAACCACGATCAGCACGATAATCGCGCCAAGCACCAGTTTCGACAAGTCGGTCTGACTCACCAGCCAGATGTTAAGCGCCTTGAAGACGATCGCACCAACCACAGCGCCTGATACCGTCTCGACACCGCCCAGCAGCACCATCACAAGTGCGTCGACAGAGAGTGAAATGCCAAGGCTGTCGGGAAACACACTGCCCTTGAGATATGCAAACAGCGCTCCGGCCACACCCGCAACGGTGCCCGCGATCACAAACGCGGTCCACTGAATCCGCTTGCCGTCGATTCCGATGGCCTCGCTGCGCAATCCGGAATCCCGAGTCGCGCGCAGCGCGTAACCGAACGGCGAAAACACGATGACGCGAAGCAATACCGCTGCGATCGTCGCGATGCCGAGCGACAGCCAGTAAAAATGAACCGGGCCCGCCGCCCAGGCGTCAGGCCAGACGCCCAGAATTCCGTTGTCACCACCCGTCACCCCAACCCACTGGAATGCGACCGACCAGACGATCTGGGCGAAAGCCAGTGTCAGCATCGCGAAGTACACGCCTGAAAGCTGAACCGCGAAGAATCCAAAGATTGCAGCGCCGACCAATCCAAGCAGCGGCCCAAGCAACAGACACGCGATCATCGGCAGGCCTGCGGCCTTCGCAAAAAACGCGACACCGTAGGCACCGAGGCCGAAATAGGCCGCATGCCCGAACGATGCGAGCCCGCCAACGGACATCAGGAAGTGCAGGCTCGCCGCGAAGATCACGAAGATCGCTATCTCCGCACCGACCGTGAGCGCGTAGTTCCCACCGAACAGCGGCAAGGCTGCCGCAACGATAAGCACAGCCAGCACCGCGAAACGTTCGTTCATGGTCAGCGGCCGCCACGGGCGTACTGTGAGGCCCGGCGTCTTGCGCGCAACAGCCTCCGGCTTTCCGAACAGCCCCCACGGCCGAACGATCAGCACGGCGGCCATCACGAGGAACACGAGAATGATCGAAATCTTCGGAAATATCAGAATGCCGAATGCGTTCAGTTCAGAGACCAGAACCGCCGCAACGAACGCACCGGTGATGCTGCCGAGACCACCGATCACGACCACGACGAAGACGTCGACGATGATGCGCAGATCCATCGCATGATGGACGGCATCGCGCGGAATTTGCAGCGCGCCGCCGAGCGCGGCGAGAAACACGCCAACCGCGAATACACTGGTGAACAGCCATTTCTGGTTGACGCCCAGCGCCGCCACCATGTCGCGATCCTGCGTCGCCGCACGAACCAGAATGCCCCAGCGCGTGCGCCGGAACAGCAGCCACAACGCACCCAGCACCACAGGGCTGAGCACAATCAGAAAGAGATCATAGGTGGGAATGCTCTGGCCGAAGAAATCGACCGCGCCGCGGAATCCTGGGGCACGGCGGCCCACCAGATCGTCCGGCCCCCAGATCAGCACCACGAGATCCTCGACCATTAGCGTCAGACCGAAGGTGGCAAGAAGCTGAAACAGTTCCGGCGACTTATAGATCCGCCGCAGCAATACCATTTCGACCAGCACGCCAAGCACGGCAACAACAAGCGCCGCAACGACAATGCCGCCCCAGAAACCCAGCGTGCCGGACAGCCGCTCAGTCAGCGTGAATGCGACGTAGGCGCCCAGCATGTAGAATGCGCCATGCGCAAAATTCACAATCCGCGTGACGCCGAAGATAATCGACAGACCCGAGGCAACCAGAAACAGCGATGCCGCGCTCGCAAGACCGGTCAGAAATTGAACAAAGTAGAAGCTCATATGCGATCCACGGCTGGTGAATGCCGCGGGCGCATCGTGCGCCCGCGGTCGCCAAACTCAGTCTTTCGGACGTAACTTCTCGACTTCCGCATCGCTCGGCAGGAAATCCTCCCCCTTGCGATAGACGGAATCGACCATCACGCCCTTGCCGTCCTTGAGCGCGGTCTTGCCCACGAACGCGCCGAGCGTTGATTGATGATCGATCTTGCGGAAGGTGATCTGACCGAACGGCGACGGCATCGACAGGCCCTCAGCCGCAACAATCATCTTTTCCGGATCGGTCGAATTGGCCTTGATGAGAATAGCAGCCGCCGCCTTGATCGTCTGATAGCCAACGATGGAGCCCAGTCTCGGATAATCATTGAACTTGCCCTGATAGGCTTTCAGGAACGCATCGTGCTCCGGTGTCTTGATGCTGTACCAAGGATAACCGGTGACGATCCAGCCCGATCGCGTTTCCTCCTTCAGCGGGTCGAGATATTCCGGCTCGCCGGTGAGGAAGCTTACCACCGCACGATCCTTGAACAGACCACGCGTGTTGCCCTCGCGGACGAATTTCACGAGATCCGCTCCGAAGGTCACATTCAGGATGGCTTCCGGATTGGAGTTCGCAAGCGCCTGCACGATCGGGCCTGCATCGATTTTGCCCTGAGGCGGCCACTGTTCATCGACCCACTGGATGTCCGGCCGTTTCTCGGACAGCAGCTTCTTGAAAACCGCGACCGCGGACTGACCGTACTCATAATTCGGTGCGATGGTCGCCCAGCGCTTGGCGGGCAGCTTTGCAGCTTCTTCCACCAGCATCGCCGCCTGCATGTAGTTCGACGGACGCAGACGGAACGTGTAGCGATTGCCCTTCGACCAGGTGATCGCGTCGGTTAGAGGCTCCGCCGCAAGGAAAAATACTTTCTTCTGCTTCGCGAAGTCGCTCACCGCAAGACCGATGTTCGACAGGAACGTGCCGGTCAGCATCACCACGTTTTCATTCGAAACCAGTTCGTTGGCAGCGGTTTGCGCATCGGCGGGCTTTCCGCTGTCGTCCTTGGACACGACGACGAGCTTTTTGCCATTGATGCCGCCCGCGGCGTTGACCTCTTCAACCGCGAGCTGCCAACCCTTGCGATAAGGCTCGGTGAAGGCTGGCAACAGCGAGTAGCTGTTGATTTCGCCGATCTTGATTTCGCCGCTCTGCGCCATGGCCGTTGTCGCCAGGGCCGTGCCAGCCAGACTAAAGCCCGCGGCAAGCGCAAGCCCGCACAGACTGCCGAAAAGACGTTTTCTTCGTTGCATCCCAACCTCCATTTGTTACCGGGGACCTATGTCCCGTTCACTTCCCGTCCGTTGCTTATCCCGGTGGAACGGTTCGGCTTTTCTCTCGCATCAAACGCAAATAGACCGCTAGCGCAATCCGTCCTCACCTTTGATCTCGCCAACTGTCAAACCGCCGACACGCGGCAACGGCCGCCCGCTGTCGGTGACGGCAACCGCCACCATGATTTCGTTCGCACGCGGTGCATCGTTAATCTGCACTTCCATCCCGTCGAAATGACTCCGTACGAATGCCGCATCCTTGTGACCAAGCGGAATATCGAGCACTGTTCCCAGTCCGCCGCGCTTTTTGGAAGACGGGATCAGCGCCGCGCCCTTGCTCAACACCTTACGTACCGGCGCTCCCATCTTCGGATGCAAGATTGCTGCCGCGTGCTCCAGTTCGCCATTCTCACCGACCGCCGCCGCCTTGCCGTAGCTCTGCGCCTTGCTGCCTTCGATACCGAGTGCCGCAACCGCCTTCGAAGCGAGCAGTTCGCCAAGTTCCTCGCCAATTGCGATCAATGGCGACAGGTCATCGACGAACTTGCCGGCAAACGGATTGTCGATCACCGCGATAGCTGCCGCGCGGCGGGTCGGCGGCGAAACATTCCGCCCGCCCTCCATGAGCGTCTCCTCGACCACCGTGACGATCTTGCGAATGACAGCGCTCATCGCAGCCCATCCTCCCCCTTGATCTCGCTGGCTTTGAGGCCGCCTACCCGGGCGTGGATTCGCGAGCCCGTGGTCATGACAAGCGCAAGAAGCAATTCGTCTGCGCGCGGTGCGTCGGGAATACCGACTTCCATGGCGTCGAAGTGCGAACGCACATATGACGCGTTGATGTGAGTGACCGGAACATCAAGCCGCGCACCCGGACCGCCGACCTTCTTGGCGGATGGCACAATTGCCTTGGCCTCGCCGAGAATTTCGCGCATCGCGTAGCCGCCGGGCACATGCCACAACGCGCCGTGCTCGAGTTCACCGGATGCGCCAATCACGGCCCCCTTGCCATAACCCTGTATCGTTCTCGGGTCACCGCCAAGCACCTTCAGTAGCGCGCCCGCCATGGCAACCCCGAGCGGCGTCAGATCATCCATGAACCCCGCGATGTCTTCCACATAACGTCCGGCGAACGGATTGCGGATCGCACACAGAATCGCCCCGCGGCGTAGCGGCTGCGCCGCCGGTTTCCCGCCTTCGTGGAAAATCTCCTCGAGCAAGGTGACGCGCTTCCGGATAACGATCTCAGACATGCAATAAACTTTCCGCTCGGGTTTGGGCGGCTCCATGCGGCAAAGGCCGCCAGGCAATACCATCGCTGTTCTTCAGCGCGACAACGCGGGTTTCGCCTTGCAGATGTAGCGCTGCGCCATCGATCAATCCGGATCCGAGAAGCGAACGGGCGGCATCAGTTCCCGCATCGAGTGCTGTAGTAATGTCGTGCAATGACAGCTCACCGACACCGCGCGTGACCAGATGCGCTCCCAGATCGCTGTCCGGCTGAAGGTCATTCGCCGGGTAGCGGACGATAGCAGGATGTTCCGGCAGATCGACCGCGTTGGCGATAATGGTCGCCGCAGCATCAGCTTGCGCGGCAGTTCGCGCCAGAACCGTCACTGCGTCGGCTATTCCAAGCGAAAAACTGCGGCCGCGCCATCCACTTGTCGCGATACCGCGGGTCGGATCCTTCGATTCAACGATAGTCTTTCCAATCAGGCCAGGCATATCGGGACGATCAATCAGGCCGACTGCAAAACATCCGCCGTCAGCAAGATGCAGCGCAATGTCGCCACCGTTGTTGACGTAAGCGCGATCGAGATCGGATGCCTGGACCATCGCGCCGAGAATTTCTTCAGCGACCGCGCCAGCAACGGCCGCCATCGGCGTGATAAAATGATCCGCGGCAAATGGAGCGACTGCATGGTACATCCGGCGCGCAACTCCTCCCTTTAGCGAGGAGGTCGCAGGCCGGGCCGGTTTACGCAGTTCCGATAACTCGTCACAAAGCTCATCGAGAAGACCGGTGAAACGCACAACGGCAGCATCGTATGCTGCACGAACGTTCGCTCCGGTTCCACGCGCCTCCACAATCAGATCGATCGGACCGTCATGCAGGTGAATCCGCCTGCCGTCCGCGAGCCATCCGATCTGTGGGAGGCGTTTCATTTGCGCGATCTCGGCTCGGAAAGTTGTTTCGGGAGCTGACGAACTTCCGTGTTGGTCTTCAATGACGCCAATGGCCGCACATGATCCATGTGGCCGCCAAGCGCCGCGTAATCCGATAATCGCAGGGTGAACTCGATCGGCGCGACCAGCGCCGGTGTCGGCACATAGCCAAAAGCTCCTTCCGGCACCTGCGTCACATCGACCATGAAAGTGATACCGCCACCCGGCCACACATAGACCGGCGCTCCACCGCAAGTCACCGACGTCAGTGCGTCCTTGACCGAGCGCGTCAGCCGCACTGGATTATCGGTGACACCCGCTCGGAGCGATCCGCCCGCCCCGCCCATGAACAGCACGGTGCACAGGGCAGGCTCGCAATTTTCCTGAATGCGTTCGACGGACAGCTTGAGATCGGCCGGCATTTCCTTCTCGATCGGCTTCAGCGCCTCGTCGAGTTCGAAATAGGCAGCGTGTTCACCGGTCGTGCTGACCATCATCATCCGCAGACCGGGCCGCGCGATCTTGGGATCAAACGGACCGAGCACCGACAACGGATCGGAAATGTTCGTGCCGCCCCAACCGATACCGGGCTCGGCAACCTGGAAATAGCGCCCGGGGGTCGAGCGCCGGCCCTTCAGCTTGATTCCGGTATCGGGAACATCAAGCAATTTCCCGGCTTGATGCTCTGACAGAACGCCGGTGATGTGATCATCCACCACCACGACCTCATCGACTTTGCCGTGCCACTGCTTCGCAAACATGCCGATAGTTGCCGAGCCGCAACCCACCCGCATCCGCTCTTCCGGCACGCCATTGACGATCGGCGGATAACCGGCTTGCACCACAACAGTCGCACCGCCATCGATCGTCATCTCGACAGGCTTGCCGTTGGACAGATCCATCAGCGCGTCGCATGTGACACGGCCTTCCTTCTTGGAGCCGCCAGTCAGGTGATGCACGCCTCCAATCGACAGCATCTGCGAGCCGTACTCGCCGGTGGTGACATGGCCGATCGCTTCGCCCTGAACACGCACCGTCGCGGTTTCAGGACCGAGATAACGGTCGGTGTCGATTTTCACCTTGACGCCGCAATAGCTGAAGATGCCCTCGGTCACCACCGTGACCATATCGACACCGTCGACCTCGGAAGAAACGATAAACGGCGCGGGCTTGTAGTCCGGATAGGTCGTGCCGGCGCCGATAGCGGTCACGAAGACGCTCGGCTCGCGGACGATTTTGCCATCCCAATCGCCGCCGGCCTGAAACGGAACGAGCCGGCCGCCATGGGACACCGTGCGCTCCAGCACGACATGCGGATCGACGCGGACAAGCTCACCATTGTTGTTGGCATAGCGATCGCAGGCGCCCGCGGCGCCCGGCTTGATGTAACACATCACCGGACATGCATCGCAGCGGATCTTGTCTGAGCTGCCAGCAGTGGTGACATTTGTTTCAGTCAGCATGACCAAACTCGAGTCCGAGCCAAACTGAACTGACGAGCGGCGCTGATGCCGCGAGGATAAAATTCCGTCCGTCCACATTCGGCACTTTGTTCGTATACGAATGATGTTGCGCGCGGACCTGAAAGCTGTCAAGCGCCGCCGCGCACGAAATCCCGAACTGCCAAATAAAAACTCAATTGCCTACCGTTCGTGTTCACAAATCGTGCAATGCATCATGCCGCAGGGAGCGCAGCATTTTCCGTTCCATCGCTTCGCTTGCACGTTTGTATACAAACGGTATCGTTGGGATAGGCGTTGCCGGAGTTTGCAGCGCAGCAGACCGGACCGTGACGATGAGCATGATGCAAACAACGATCCGTCTGACCGTCAACGGCAGAATTCACGATGTCGATGCCGCGCCAGACACCGCCCTTCTCTACGTACTGCGCAACGATCTCGAACTGAACGGCCCCAAATACGGCTGCGGTCTCGGGGAATGTGGCGCCTGCACCGTGATTATCGACGGTATAGCGGCGCGCTCATGCGTCATTCCTATTAGCGGCTGCGTGCAGCGAGACATCCTCACACTCGAAGGTCTTGGATCGCGCGATCATCTTGATCCGGTGCAGAAGGCCTTCATCGAAGAACAGGCAGCGCAGTGCGGCTACTGCCTCAATGGCATGATCATGACGACGAAGGCTCTGCTGATGCAGAACCCACACCCCTCCGAATCCGAAGTACTCAATACATTGCAATACAACCTGTGCCGGTGCGGTGCACATGTCGAAATCCTGCGTGCGGTGATGCGTGCTGCGGGCCATGTTGTTGTGGGACACAAGTAATGGCGGCCGCTTCGCAGATGGACCATCAGCCATCGCTTTCGGGATCGCTGTCCGTTGTTCACCCGGCATCTTCCAGCGGGAATGAACCAGCTTTCGAGACCTTTATCAAAATCGCGGCCAACGGGTCCGTTACAGCATTCAATGGCCACGTCGATCTTGGAACCGGAATCCGCACTGCCCTTGGTCAAATCGTCGCGGAGGAACTCGACGTCTCGTTCGCGCGTGTGGTCGTTGTGCTGGGCGACACGTCGGTTGTGCCCAATCAGGGCGCCACCATCGCCAGCGAAACCATTCAGATCACCGCCATTCCGCTGCGCAAGGCGGCCGCGCAGGCACGTCATTTCCTGATGACGCGGGCTGCGAAGAAGCTCGATCTGCCGGTCAACGATTTGTCGGTGGAGGATGGCCTGATCCGTGGCCACGACAACCGCAGCGTCAGCTACGGCGAACTCATCGCAGGTGAAAGCATCCGGCTCGAACTCGCCGACGATGTCCCGGTCAAGGCGGTGGATGCCTACAGGATTGTCGGACAGTCAACACCGCGCGTTGACCTGCTGGCCAAGGCGACGGGAGAACTGGTCTATGTGCATGACGTACGCGTGCCGGGCATGCTGCATGGCCGCGTGGTCCGTCCGCCCTATGCCGGGGTCGATGCCGGAAATTTTGTCGGTACCAGCCTGATTGCCGTCGATGAATCATCAGTCCGCGACATTTCTGGAATTGTATCGGTGGTGCAGATTGGCGACTTCGTCGGGGTTGTCGCCGAGCGGGAAGAAAACGCGATCAAGGCGGCTTCTCAGCTAAAAGTCACCTGGAAGCCGACGCCAACACTGCCGTATCTCCAGGACATCGAAACCGCGCTCCGTGCCAATCCCAGCACACCGCGCACCTTGATCGACAAGGGCGACGTCGATGCAGCCATCGCGTCTGCCGACAAACCGATCAAGCGAACCTATGTCTGGCCGTATCAGATGCACGGATCGATTGGACCATCCTGCTCGGTCGCGGAGTTTCAGGATGACGTCGTACGGGTGTGGTCCGGCACGCAAAATCCTCACATCTTGCGGTCTGATCTTGCGCTGCTTCTTGCGCTACCGGAATCCCGAATTGATGTGATCCGCATGGAGGCCGCTGGCTGTTATGGCCGCAACTGTGCCGACGACGTGTCCGCAGACGCTGTGTTGCTGTCGCGCGCCGTGGGCCGCCCGGTGCGCGTGCAACTGACGCGTGAACAGGAGCATGCGTGGGAGCCCAAAGGCACCGCGCAACTGATGGACGTTAACGGCGGCTTGCGTGCGGACGGCAGCGTCGCGGCTTACGACTTCACCACGCGCTATCCATCGAACGGCGCGCCGACGCTGGCGCTGCTGTTGACCGGAGCAGTTCCTCCGGTGCCGGCTGTCTTTGAAATGGGCGACCGGACCGCAATCCCGCCCTACGATTACGACGCGATGCGCGTGATCGCGCATGATATGCCGCCGATCGTGCGCGCGTCATGGTTTCGCGGCGTATCGGCATTGCCGAACACTTTCGCGCATGAATCCTACATTGACGAACTCGCCACCGAAGCCGGCGTCGATCCCATTGAGTATCGATTACGCTATCTGAAGGACCCACGCGCCGTCGATCTGGTCAACGCTGTTGCGGAACGCGCTGGCTGGACTCCCCGCCCGATCTGGAAAGAACCCGAGTCCGAAGGCGACGTTGTCCGCGGACGCGGCTTCGCTTACGCGCTTTATGTTCACAGCAAGTTCCCGGGCTACGGCGCGGCATGGTCGGCCTGGGTCGCTGATGTCGCAGTCAACAAATCGACCGGTGACGTCAGTGTGACGCGCGTGGTAGCAGGGCAGGATTCCGGGCTGATGATCAATCCGGACGGTGTGCGCCACCAGATCCACGGCAACGTCATCCAATCGACCAGCCGGGCGCTGATGGAAGAAGTCTCGTTTGAGCGGGCTACGGTGGCGAGCCGTGAATGGGGCGCTTACCCGATCATAAAGTTTCCGGACGTCCCGAAGATCGACGTGCTGATGCTGCCGCGTCAGGATCAGCCGCCTCTTGGTGTCGGCGAATCCGCCTCCGTCCCCAGCGCCGCAGCCATTGCCAACGCCATCTTCGACGCAACCGGTGTGCGGTTTCGCGAACTGCCGTTCACTCCGGATCGCATCCTCGCCGGATTGCGCGGCCAGAAACCATCGCAGGGCGCACTGCCTGAACCACGGCTCAAACAACAAGAGCGGCCGACGCAGCCTCAAAGCGATCCATTTCTCAAACGCCGCAACGTGTTTGCTGGTGTCGTCGCAGCATGCGCCGCGGTTGTCGGTGTCGCCACTGCGGTGCTGCCGTGGCGGTCAATCGCGCCAATTGCCCGGCCGGATGCATCGATCTATTCGGCGGCGACCATCGCCCGGGGTCAGCAACTCGCCGCGCTCGGTAACTGCGCGGCGTGCCACACCGAGGCCAATGGTGTCGTCAATGCCGGTGGCCGCGCGCTCGAGACGCCATTCGGCGTCATCTACAGCACCAACATCACCCCCGACCCAGAAACCGGAATCGGCGCGTGGTCCTATCCGGCCTTCGAACGATCGATGCGCGAAGGCATCCATCGCGATGGCCGACAGCTCTATCCCGCGTTTCCCTACAATCACTTCGCCAAAACAACCGACGCCGACTTGCAGGCGCTCTACGCCTACTTGATGGCGCAGGAGCCGATGCGCGCAATCAATCGGGAGAACGCGCTGGCGTTTCCCTTTAATCTCCGCCCTCTGCTGGCGGGCTGGAATGCGCTGTTTCACAAGCCGGCCGTCTTCGAGCCGGATCCCGTCCAATCCCCAGTGTGGAATCGCGGAGCCTATCTGGTCGAAAGCCTGGGCCACTGCGGCGCCTGCCATACCCCGCGCAACGCATTGGGCGCAGAGAGAAACGCCAAAGCCTATCTGGCCGGCGGAGTTGCCGAGGGCTGGGAAGCGCCGCCGCTAACCTCTCTCTCGCATGCACCGATACGCTGGAGCGAAGACGAACTCTTTGCTTATTTGCGAACTGGCATATCCCGTTTCCATGGCGTGGCCGCCGGACCGATGGCGCCGATCGTAAGAGACCTTGCATCCGTGCCCGACAGCGACATTCGCGCCATGGCGGTCTATCTCGCCTCTTTCAACGACACGGCGGTTGCCCCATCGGTTCAAGAAGCCCTGGCAGCGCGGCTGGAAACGTCGACAAGCGTGAAAGCGATTTCCGCATCCGCAGCGGGCGCGCGCATCTATGACGGCGCGTGCGCTGTATGTCATCAAGTGGGCGGGCCCGTGTTGTTTGGCAGCAGACCCTCGCTGGCACTGAACACCAACCTGCACAGCGCCTCGCCTGACAATCTCATTCAGGTCATTCTGCATGGCATCGAACAGCCGGTTTCCAGCGATCTCGGCTACATGCCCGCGTTCAAAAACAGCCTGAATGACCAACAGATCATGGAGTTGGTCTCATACCTGAGGCAGCAGTTCGCCCCGGACAAGGCTCCCTGGACCGACGTCGCGGCGGCGATAGGCCGAGCTCGCCATGGAAGCAGGCCATAAAATAGCGGCCGGTGGCTGGCTGCCCGCGAGGGAGCCGGATATGATCCCGGCATGGCTATTACAGATATCGCTTCACGAACCTACAATCACGGCTGGCGGCTAGACCCGATCGTGCGCAGCCTGCTCGACACCGACTTCTACAAGCTCCTGATGCTTCAGATGATCCGGGAGTTCTATCCGGACGAGCATGTGACGTTTTCGGTGATCAACCGTACCCACCATGTCCGCCTCGGCGAAGTGATCGACGAGGGAGAACTTCGCGCCCAACTCGACCATGCCCGTACAGTTCGCTTTGCCAAGAAAGAACTGATCTGGCTCGCTGGTAACACCTTCTACGGCAAGACCCAGATGTTCTCGCCGGACTTCATCAACTGGCTCGCTGCCTTCCAGCTTCCGGAATATGAACTCCATACGGTCGACGGACAGTACGAGCTGCATTTCCACGGACCGTGGACACACACCACGATGTGGGAAATTCCCGCACTCGCCATCATCAATGAATTGCGGTCGCGGCAAGCTATGAAGGGTCAAGGCCGCTTCGTTCTCGACGTGCTCTATGCGCGCGCCAAAGCGAAACTCTGGACCAAGGTTGAGCGGCTGCGCAAACTGGATGGCTTGCGGCTGTCGGATTTCGGAACGCGGCGGCGGCACGGCTTCCTTTGGCAGCGCTGGTGCGTCGAAGCCGTCAAGGAAGGATTGGGGCCGGCGTTCACCGGAACATCCAATGTGCTGCTGGCGATGGACAATGACCTCGAAGCTATCGGTACGAATGCACACGAACTGCCGATGGTGGCGGCGGCGCTGGCGAAGGACGACGACGAACTGCGATGGGCGCCTTATCTGATCCTGGATCAATGGCGCCACACCTACGATGGAAATCTTCTGATCGCCCTGCCCGACGCATTTGGCACAAAAGCATTTCTCCGCGACGCTCCGGAATGGGTGGCGGACTGGACCGGCTTTCGTCCCGACAGCGCTCCACCGATCGCTGCGGGCGAAGAGATCATCAAATGGTGGAAGGAAAAGGGTCGCGACCCGAAAGAAAAGCTTCTCATCTTCTCCGACGGGATGGATGTCGGATCGATCGAGGAAACGCATCGGTATTTTGCCGGGCGCGTCAGGACCAGCTTTGGCTGGGGCACAAACCTCACCAACGACTTCGTCGGATGCGCGCCGGACGGCACCGCCGATCTCGATCCAATCTCGCTGGTTTGCAAGGTGACGGCCGTCAACGGCCGGCCGGCGGTAAAGCTTTCAGACAACCCGGAAAAGGCGACCGGCAATCCATCCGAGATCGCCCGCTATTTGCGCGTCTTCGGCAATGCGGGCCGCGTCCGCAGCGCGGTCCACGTCTAACGATTTTCTCCTGACATCCTCTTCACGCTATCCCGAGCATAGGAACGATTTGATGAAATTCACCGTCAACGTTGATTGTACACCACAGGAAGCTCGCGAATTTCTTGGGCTCCCGAATGTTCAGCCTATGCAGGAAAAAGCGATGAAGAAATTCGAGGAGAAGTTGCTCTCGGGAATATCCGCAATGTCACCCGATGCAATCCTCAAAAACTGGATGTCCTTCAATCCTGAGCAGTTCGGCGAAATGTTTAAAATGTTTGGCGGCCTTGGAGGCTCCAAGAAGTAAAACGCAACGAGGCCGCGCGATTCATAGCGACACCGCGTAAACTTCGTATTCCTCGCGAACGGTCTCAATGTGATCGCGCATTGCGTTCGCCGCTCCCGCCTTATCGCCGCGCATGATGGCGACGACGACCCTGTCGTGCTCGACATAGGATTTCGCAAGGCGGCCGAGATTGCGGAACTGCGCCCGCCTGAATGGCTGAACGCGAACCCGCGTCGCCAAAGTCATTTCGGCGACATACCCATTCTGGGAGCCTGCATAGATCGCGTTATGAAACGCCTCGTTCGCGTCATGAAACAACTGCGGATTGCCGTCATAACTCAAATGCCGCAACCGCTCGTGCAGTGCTTCCAGTTCATTACGCTGAACGATCGGCATACGCTCGGCTGCTAGCCCGGCACACAGGGCTTCAAGTTCAGCCATCGCTTCGAACATGCTGTTGAGCTGCTCGATGGTCGGCCTCGCTACCACCGCGCCGCGGTGGGCGCGCGAATTGACCAGACCGCTGGCCACCAACTGCCGAAGCGCCTCGCGAACTGGTGTGCGCGAAACATTGAAGCGCCTCGCAATTTCGGATTCGTCAAGCGATGATCCCGGCTCCAGCGCCCCGCGTACGATGTCGTCGGCCAGTTGCAACCGCAGTTCTTCGGCGAGCGTGCGTTTTCCTGCGGTTGCCGCTGCGCGGGTGAAAAGCGAGCCCGATTCACCAACTCCCGGCGTTTCACCGGTCGAACCTTGCGACATTGCCGGTTCAAAGATCATGGCTTCTCATCCGGCGTATCGATCAGGCTTACATGGGCAGCGACGATCCGCCAGCCTTCCGCGAAACGCACCCACGTCTGCATCTGCCGCCCGACCCTGCCCGGCGCGGACGCGCGATAAAACAGGGTTGAGGCGACCGCAGTGTCGCGGCCATAGGCCGTGATCACGGTCTTTGACAGGTCACGCATCAGGCCCGCTGGATTTCGCGCGGCACGAAACGCCGCGATGGCCTCATAGCCGTAAAGGTTTTCGCCGATGCCGTAGCGAATGGTATTGGAATCCTTGCGGAACAGCGAGTCGAGCGTTGCAACGTCGTTGGACGTCAGCGCTTTCTCATAGCGCGCGAAAGCCTCTGTCACCTCGGCAACAACGTCCGATAAGTTGACTTCAATCGCCATTCTCAAAATTCCCCAGGACGTGGCGCCTGAACGACACCGGCCTGCTCGAGGGCATAAGCCACGCGCAGGGCAACATCCTCACGCCAGGGCGCTGCAATGATCTGAACACCGATCGGCATCGGCTCAAGCGGAACCGGCACAGCCGCGACCGGGAGACCGATGAACGAAATCGGCTGGGTATGAATTCCGATGTTTGGCCGAACCGGCATTTCAACTCCATCCAGAACGAAGGTCGCCTGACCGATCTTCGGCGCGACGCAAGGTGTCGACGGCGCCAGAATCACATCGACAGTCTTGAACAATTCCACGACTTTCGCCCGGTACCAACGGCGAAATTTCTGCGCGCGATCCACGTATACTGAAGGGATCATAGCGCCCGCGAAAAGCCGGTCCCTCACCGCGGGATCGAAATCGCGCGGACGGCTCCGCAACCTGTCGAGATGCAACGACGCTCCCTCGGTTGTTGTGATCACGAAGGCCGCTGCGCGCGCCCGCGCGGCTTCCGGAATTTCGATCTCCCGCGTCACCGACAAAGCCTTTGCGACGCACGCCATTGCTTCCCGTGCTTCGGATGATAGAGAGGTCTTGAAATATCCCCCCGCAACGGCGATACGCAGATTGCCAATGCCCTGTGCCAACAACGGGGTCACCGGCTCGATCGGGCGGTCCACACACGCGGCATCGTCCGCATCAGGCCCCTGCATTGCATCGTAAGCGATCGCCAGATCTCTGGTCGTTCGCGCGAACGGGCCGAGATGATCGAAGCTCGCAACAAACGGAAATGATCGCGCGCGCGACAGTCTGCCGTAAGTCGGCTTTAAGCCAAAGATGCCGCAGAATGAAGATGGTACGCGGATCGATCCATTGGTGTCGGAGCCAAGTGCCAGCGGTACGAGTCCGCCGCCAACCGCGCTGCCGGAGCCACCGGACGAACCACCGGCCATCCGCGTAAGATCATGCGGATTGCGCGAAGGACCGTCGTGGACGTTCTCTCCGGTGAAATCGTAGGCATACTCGCCCATGTTGAGCGCGCCGACCAAAACCGCGCCCACAGCCTCCAGCCGTTCGATCAGCGTTGCATCGCGGCTAGAGGCCGCTCGGTCACGATTGATCTTCGATCCGGCGCGGGTCGGCAGGCCTTCGATATCGAAGAGGTTCTTCACCGCGAATGGTACGCCCGCGAGCGGGCCGACTTTGCCGCCGGCAGCGATCGTCGCGTCTACCCTTCCCGCGGTGGCTCGCGCGCGCGCGGAAATCACGTCGGTAAATGAATTCAGCCGAGAGTCGTGCGCTGCAATGCGCGACAGCGCTCCGTTGATGACATCGATGGCTGACATTCTGCGCGACGAAACCGCATCGGCAATCTTCGATGCCGATGCCCAGTCCATATCAGGGATCAAAGCGGTGTCAGGTTTCATAGATGCTTGCCGGCTCGATTTCATCGGGCAGCGGAAATTCCTGAACCATGCGCGCCATCTTCAATGAGACGTCCAGATTCGCGCGAACAGCAGGCTTCCAGGCAAGGTCAATCGGCAGGCCAAGGACAGCAGCAGCAGCGTCAATGTAAGCGTCCAAGGGATCAGTCGATAGCATGCCTATCTCGGCGGTTTTCAATGCACGGGAAGCGGCGGATGCGGGATCGCCGACAACAATTCCCGCGTATAAGCATCCTGCGGTGCGTCAAGCACAGTATCGGTCGCTCCCTGTTCGACGATGCGCCCGCTTCGCATCACGATGACACGATCGCACAAGAGCCGTACTACGTTCAGATCGTGCGACACGAACAGATAGCTCATGCCCATCGACTGCTTGAGATCCTGCAACAGGTTCAACACCACCGCCTGCACCGATACATCGAGCGCAGCGGTTGGCTCGTCGAGTATGATCAGGTCAGGATTTAGAGCGATAGCGCGAGCGATGCCGACACGCGCTTTCTGGCCGCCAGACATCTGGTGCGGAAAACGATCCAGTAGCGATAACGGTAAGCCGACCTGACGCGCCAGTTCCTCGCAACGTGCGCGTAACGCGGCGGCACCCTTGATATCGCCGAGTTGCACGATCGGATCGGCAATGGCTCGCGCTGCCGTGAACCGCGGATTGAGGCTGTCGGTGGGATCCTGAAACACCATCTGGATCCGCTTGCGCAGCGGCAATCGCGCAAACGAATTGGGGAGAATGGCGCCGATGTCCTCGCCGTCGAACACGATGCGTCCTGACGTCTGGTCGAGCAGGCGCATCACCATCATCGACGTCGTGGACTTCCCGCAACCGGATTCGCCGACCAGACCGACGCTCTCACCGCGGTTGACGGAGAAGCTGATACCGTCCACGGCCCGAAACTGTTCCGGTTCGACCGGCGGCTTGCGCCCAAACAGTGAAGACAACGTCTTCGATACACCTTGACGCGGATATTCCTTGACGAGCTTTTCGACGACCAGAAGCGGCGCGATGGTCGTCTCCGCCGACACCGTCATTGCTGCGGGAGCTGGCAATGCCGCCCTGTCCTCATCAGACAGCAAATCTCGCAGCGAGGCGCCAAGCCTCGGCGTCGCCCGCATCAGCTTGCGCGTATAAGGATGCTCAGGTTTGGCAAAAATATCCTTTGAGAGCGCTGTCTCAACGACGTTGCCCTTCTCCATCACCACAACGCGGTCGCAGTATGCCGCCGCAAGCCCGAGATCGTGCGTGATGAGGATAGTGGACATTCCGCGGCTCTTGGTCAGTTCCACGATCAGATCCATCACCGCCTTTTGGGTGGTGACATCGAGGCCAGTCGTTGGTTCGTCCGCGATCAGAAGCTGAGGATTGCATGCCAACGCAAGAGCAATGACGACGCGCTGGCACATGCCGCCGGACAGTTCGAACGGATAGGCATGGTAGCGTTCGCGCGGGCGAGCGATTTTCACCTGTTCCAACGCTTCAATCGCCTTCTCGCCACGATCGTTGGACGTCGATTGAACGTGCTGACGCAACACATCCTCGATCTGGTCACCGACCTTTCGGATCGGATTGAGTGCGGCCCGCGGGTTCTGGAAGATCATGGAGATCTCGCGGCCACGCAGATCGCGCATTTCCGTCTCTGACGCGTTCTTGACGTCGATCCCGGAAAACATGATGGAGCCGTCGGCAATCTTGCCGGCGCGGTCGAGAATCCGCATCACGGCATAAGACGTCACCGACTTGCCCGAACCGGATTCGCCGACAATACCGAGCGTCTCGCCCTTGGCTACACTGACATTGACATGCTGAATCGCCCGCACAATGCCGCGGCGGGTCGCAAACTCCACAGTGAGATCGTTGACGTCGAGCAGCGGGGTCGCAGTCATGCGTTATGTCCTCCGCTGCGGATCGACGATGTCGCGCAGTCCGTCGCCGAGCAGGTTGAAGCAGAACACCGCGATCATCAGCGCAAGCCCCGGAAAGAATGCGATCCACCATTCCCCCGAGACCATGAACGTCGCGCCTTCCGCGACCATGATCCCCCACTCCGCCGTCGGCGGCCTGACACCAAGACCGATGAAGGACAAACCAGCGGCGTTCAGGATCGCGTATCCCATGGTCAGCGACATCTGGACGATCATGATCGGCATGATGTTGGGCAGGATGTGCCCGAGCAGGATGCGGTACTCTCCATTGCCGGACAATCTGGCCGCCTGCACGAAACCGGCGTCGCGGCGGACGTTGGCCTCGGCGCGCGCCACGCGAACGTAGAGCGGGAAATTCACGATGGCCGTGGCAATGATGATGTTCTGCACAGTGTTGCCAAGCGCAGCGACGATACCCATCGCCAGCACGAATAGCGGAAACGCCATGATGGTGTCGGCGATACGCCCCACGATGCGGTCGGTCCAGCCACTGAAGTAACCGGCCGCAATACCGGCAATGCCTCCCATAAGGAACACCAGCACGACCGAGGCGGCTGCGATGAAAAAGTCCAGCCGGGTCGCGACGACCACCCGGCTCAGGATGTCACGCCCGAGCTGATCGGTGCCGAACCAATGAGCTGCCGAAGGCGGCTTTAGCGCCTGTGCCGTATTGCTGGCCAGCGGATCATAAGGCACGATCCACGGCCCGAAGATTGCCAGAAAAATAATGAGGATCAGCAGCCCGAAGGCAAATGCCGTGACAAGGTTCTCACCCAGAATGTATCGCGCGTGCTGGAGCGTGGCTTTGAAGCCTGAAGCCTGGGTCGTTGATGCGATTTCCGCAACGGGTGCAACAGTGCTCATCCTTCCAACCTCACACGCGGATCGATGACGCCATAAAGAATGTCGATGACCAGGTTAAGCAGCACGTACATGACCGCCATCGTCAGCACGAAGCCCTGCACGGGCGCGAAGTCAGACGAAATCAACGCTTCGACCGCATAGGAGCCGATACCGGGCCATGCGAAAACTTTTTCCACCAACACATTGGCGCCAAGCAGGAACGAGAAAACCATGCTCAGGGTGGTGATCACGGGCAGCATCGCGTTGCGAAACGCGTAAGTGACGATGACCTTGGACGGCGACAATCCGCTTGCGCGTGCTGTACGCACGAAGTCCGATGCCAGAACGGCCAGCATCGACGCCCGGGTCATGCGCGCAATCGGTGCCAGTGAGAAGATCGCAAGCGTTGCCGCCGGCAGGATCAATTGGCTCAGCGCCGACCGGAATGTCTCAAAGTTTCGCGCGATCAAGCTATCGATCAGGTAGAACCCGGTGACAGCAGGCGGTGCGCTTGCAAATACATCCAGACGCCCGAGCGGCGCCGGCGACCAGCCAACCTTGAAATAGAAGACGTAGACCAGCACGAGACCCGTAAAGAACACCGGCAACGATACCCCAGCGGTCGTCAGCACGCGGCAAAGATGATCGATCCATGAGCCCGGCCGCGTGGCGGCGAGAATACCCAGTGGAATCGCAATCGAGACAGCAATCAGCAGTCCGATGAGGGTCAGTTCGGCGGATGCCGGCAAACGATTGCGGATTTCCGTTGCGACCGGCTGACCGGTGGTAAGCGAGTTACCGAAATCGCCCTTCGACAAATCCACCGTGTAGCGCACGAACTGCTCGATCAGCGGTTTGTCGAGACCAAGTTTCTTGCGAATTTGCTCGATGGCTTCCTTGGTTGCAGCGGGTCCCGCGAAGTAAGCCGCCGGATCTCCCGGCAGCGCTCGGGTCAGAAGAAACGTGACAATCACGACCCCGATCAGACTCGGGATCGCAAACGCCAGCCTTTTTCCAATCATGCCGAGCATTGAATGCCCCCGCCCCTGATCGTTACGCCTTCACCAGTGCGCGATAGTCGAGACGGCGGTGGAACCAGTACTGATAACCCGAGACATTCTTCTGCATCGCGACGTTGACGTATGGCTGATACAGCGGGATGCGCGGAATGTCGGCATAAGCGAGATCGACGAAACCCTTCACGTCCTTGTCGTAAGTCGCCGTGTCGCCGATCGCGGCCGCATCGACTGCGCTGTTGATGTACTTATCCATCTCCGGCGACTTGTAGCTCATCGTGTTGAAGATCGAATTCTTGCCGCTGTAGCACCAGATGAAGAAGTACTCGGGATAATCGAGCCAGCCGGAAAACACGTTGGTGTAAAGCGGAAGCGTCTTCTTATTCAGTTCCGTGCGCCAGTTCGCGCCGGGGATCTTGTTGATGGTGGTCTTGATGCCAATCTGGCCGAGGCTTTCCTGCACCAAAATGCACAGTGGCTCGTTGACGCCGGCAAACCCGAGATCGAACGACAGCGTGGTCTCAAAGCCATTGGGATAACCTGCCTCTGCGAGAAGCGCCTTGGCTTTTGCGATGTCCGTGTTGAACTTGTGCGGCTGCGGCCAAGCCACCTCCGTTCCGCCGGTGCCGCCGAACATCGGCTTGGCGAGGCCGAACAGCACCGCATCCATGATTTTCTGGTAAGGCAACGCATAAGCGACGGCCTGGCGTACCTTCGGATTGTCGAACGGCGGCTGTGTGACGTTCATGCCGATGTACTGGACGCCATTGGAATACGGCGTCGAGACAATGTTGAGCTTGCCGGAATCCTTCAGCTCGACGAAGTCCTTGTTGGGCAGATCGTAGGAGATATCGGCATCGCCGCGTTCCAGCAGCGCCCGCCGGTTGCCGGACTGCGGCACCATGCGCCAGATGACGCGTTTGATCTTCGGCATGGGGCCGCCGGCCCAGTTCTCGTTCCGCTCCATCACCACTTCGGTGCCGGCGGTCCAGCTCTTCACCTGATAGGCGCCGGAGCCCGCGGTATTCTGCTTGGTGTATTCGAGACCCCAAGGGTCCTTCTCGGTCGCGCTTTTCTTCACCAGTTCCGAATTCACGATACAGGGAACGATCACGGCGAGATCGGGAATCGTGAGACGATCCTTCTTGGCGAAATCCACGCGTACGGTGTTGTCGTCAACGATGACGAATTGCTCCGGCTTGGTGAGCGAACCCGCGCTCATCTGGAAAGTCGGGAAGCCACCGACGCTGACGGCACGGTCGAGCGACCATTTCACATCCTTCGCCGTCACCGGTGCGCCGTCGTGAAACGTCGCCTTCTTCTTCAGTTTGAATGTCACCGACATATCGCCGACATTCATGTCCTCGGCCAGTTCGGGCTTGAACTTGTCGCGGTCGTAATACGGAACGCCGTTGGCGCCGGTTTTCATTTCGTGGGTGATGAGGCGGTCGTAGCAATTCCAGGACACCTCATATCCGGGCACGTTCGTGCCGACGCCATGAATATCCAGATTGTTGGGTCCACTTTCGGAAACGATCAGCAGCGTTTCAGACCGCGCGTCCGCCTTGGCAGCCGACCAGATCGCCGGCCCTGGTAGCGCCGCACCTGCCGCGGCCCCGGTGACCGTCTTCAGAAAATCGCGACGCTTCATGATGTTCTCCAACGCGTTGAGATTTCGCTGGAGACGACTTCGCAAGCTTCATGCCAGATCTTAAGTAGGTATTAAAATGTGGCTAAGCTTCTGAACTAAAACTAGATTTTAAAATCGAGAAGCTCAGCTGGCTATTTGCAACGCAATCGGATTGCATACAAAGATGGTGATATGCATCATTTTTGTGCTCATCTGCGCAATGCACAGATTTTGCCCGCGCTATCGACGCGGTGCGAACCTAGCTGCGTAGATACGTCAAACGCCACCGGACAAGATCATCCGCGCCAGGGCCTGCTTGCGGCTCCAAGTCGTTCAACCGGACGGGTTCGCCCGTGTCCTGATCGACCATCGCAAGCTTCACGGCACCACCGGTCTTTCGATTGGTGAACTTGAGCGGCGGTCCAGCCGTTCCAGACACCGCCCACTTGTCCCCCACCTGAACGAGCGCCTGCGTCAACAGGATCGTGTCCCTGCCCTTTCGAGTCAGAACGTACTCGTAGCGTTCGGGATTCACCTGATAGCGCCGCCGCTCAATCAGCTCATTCTCTTCAAGATGCTTGAGCCGGTCGGACAGCGTCGCGTTGGTCACGCCGGTCGAGCGGCGCAGATCTTCGTATTTGCTCAACCCAAATGACAGGTCCCGCAAGATCAGCACAGCCCATCGATCGCCGATCGCGGCCAATACGCCGGCGATCGAACACGCCATCCCCTCAAAGCCTTTTGACCGCATAAAGTACTTGCCTCCTATTAACTCTTATCACTAGAGTAACTAGCCGTCCAGTCTTCTCAGGGCTGGAACGAAACGGCGCGAAATAACGACATCGCAAAAATCAGCGGTTTAGGGACGGTGAACATGAGCGACCTTCGCGATCTTGTGATCGATGCACACGGAGGCATCGATCGCTGGAATAAAGTGAAAGCCATCGATGGCGATATGTCCATCACCGGCCTTCTTTGGGCAAGAAAGGGCTGGCCCGACGCCCTGAAGGACGTCCACGTCACCGTCGACACAAAGGCTCAATCGACCAGCTATCGCCGTTTCACAGACCCGAACAAACGCAGCGTCTATCTGCCAAACCATACAATCGTTGAAACCCTTGACGGGCAAGTGCTGGAGGAACGACGCAATCCGCGTTCCGCATTCGAAAGCCACAAGCCGGAAACACCATGGGACGCACTCCATCTCGCGTACTTCAGCGGCTACGCAATGTGGAATTATCTCTGCACGCCCTTCATGTTCGCGTTGCCGGGGTTCAAGACCGAAGAAATCGAACCGTGGGACGAGCAGGGCGAATGCCGCCGCCGGCTCAAGGTGACTTTCCCCGACACTATCGCCACCCACTGCCCCGAACAGATCTTTCATATCAATGTTGATGGTCTGGTCTGCCGCCTGGACTACGGCGCAGTTGTCACAGGCAACATTCCCACAGCTCACTATGTCGAGGACTACAAGACGTTCGACGGCATCAAGATCGCAACCAAACGGCGCGCGCTTCGCCGCAATCCAGATGGCACCGCGGTGCCTGCACCCGTCGCCGTCAACATCGAGATAGCAAACATCAGCTTCTCCTGAGGCAGTTGTCGTATCCGCAAATCAAGCAGCCGTTGAAGACGGCAACAACGTATATCGGAGGAACAAGTGGTCGATACCGATGAAAAACGTCACGTGGTGACAGTGACCGTTAACGGCATACGCCAGACCGCTTCAGTGGAAGCGCGCAAGCTGCTGGTCCATTTGCTCCGGGACGATTTGAATCTGACCGGTACGCATGTCGGTTGCGATACCTCGCAGTGCGGCGCATGCACTGTCGATATCGACGGACAGGCGGTCAAATCCTGCACGGTGCTCGCTGTCATGGCCGATGGATCATCCATCACGACGATCGAGGGTCTAGCGCCGGCGGGCGGCGCGCTTCATCCAATTCAGGCAGCGTTCCACGAGCATCATGCTTTGCAGTGCGGTTTCTGCACGCCGGGAATGATCATGAGCGTCCGCCAGTTGCTCAAGCAGCATCCGAATCCCACCGAAGACGAAATCCGCCACAACCTCACCGGCAACATCTGCCGTTGCACCGGCTACCACAACATCGTGCGCGCGGTTGAATCGCTCGCAGCGAGGGCACATGGTCATGACTGAAGCAGCCACCATCAAGTATATGGGTCAACCGTTGCGGCGGCGCGAAGACTTCAAGTTCATCACAGGCAAGGGGCACTACACGGACGACATGAAATCGCCGGGCATGCTTCATATGGCGGTTCTGCGGTCGCCGCATGCCCACGCCATCATCAAGCACGTCGATCTGTCCGCGGCTCAGAGCGCGCCAGGCGTTCACCTTGCTTTGTCCGGTGCTGACTTCGTCGGCAAGATAGGTTCGATAGAACCCAACTGGGTCATCCCCGGAACCAAGGTCCCGGACCGACCGGTGGTGGCGGTGAATCGTGTCCGCTTCGTTGGCGAATGCGTTGCGGTCGTCGTCGCCGAGACGCAGGCTTTGGCTCACGATGCCATCGGACTAATCGAAGTCGATTACGAGACGCTGCCCGCCGTCGTCGATGAGGAGGCAGCAATCCGCGAAGGTGCGCCACAACTTCACGACAATGTGCCGAAGAACATTACGACGCTCTACAAGATCGGTGGCGGCGACTACAAGAAGGCCGCCAGCGAAGCGGACCATGTCATCAAGCTTCGCGTCGTCAACAACCGGCTGATTCCGACCTGCATGGAGACGCGCTCCATCCTTGCCGAGCCGAATGTTGACGGCACACTGACCGTCAACATCCAGAGTCAGGTTCCTCACATGCATCGGCGCTGGATTGCCGAGACGGTCGGTATTCCCGAACACCAGCTCCGGATCGTCGCACCCGACATTGGCGGTGGATTTGGTGCAAAGATGCATCTTTATCCCGAGGAACTGCTCTGCCCTTATCTCGCCCGCCAGCTTGGCGTGCCGGTTAAATGGTGGGAATCCCGCTCGGAGAGCCATCAATCCACCAGCCATGGCCGGGCTCATACTGAGACCATCGAAGTTGCATTCCGCAACGATGGAAAGATTCTCGGAATGAGAGTTGAAACACTCGGCAACGTCGGGGCCTATCTGTCGAACATGGCGTCCGGCGGACCGACGGTGAACACCGTCAACTTCGGAACCGGGACCTACAAAATCGACAACTACGAGGCATTCTCAAGAGTAGTTGTAACCAACACCGTTCCGGTCGATGCCTACCGCGGATATGGCCGTCCCGAAGGCGGATACATCGCGGAGCGTGCCATCGACGCGGTCGCTCGCCATCTCAAGCTCGATCAGGTCGAGGTGCGCCGGCGGAATTTCATTCAGCGTGCCGACTTCCCGCACCGCCCCTATAACGGTCCGGCAGTGATCTACGACAGTGGCAACTACGAAGGCTTGCTGGCAAAAGCTCTGGAGGCATTCAAATACGACGAACGGATCGCCGAACGCGATCAGTTACGCAGTCAAGGCCGTTACCGCGGCATCGGTGTCGCCGCCTATACCCATATGTGCGGCATGGCGCCATCTCGTCGTTTGTCGTTGATGGGATTCAATCGCGGAGGCTGGGAAAGCGCCCGAGTGAGCATCGACTCGAGCGGCCGCGCGACGATCTTTTCCGGCTCCATGAGCCAGGGGCACGGTCACAACACATCACTGGCCCAGATCGCGGCCGACGTTCTTCAGATCCCGATCGAGAACATCGACATCGTGCAGGGCGATACGCGGCAGGTTCAGGCCGGCCACGGCACTTTCAACTCACGCTCTATGGCAGTCGGCGGGTCGAGCGTTCACGTTACATCGCAACGGATCGTGGCGAAGGCCAAGAAGATCGCAGCAAGCATGCTGGAGGTGGACGAAAAGGACGTTTCATATCGGGCTGGACAATTCAGCGTGCCTGGTACGGACATCGCACCATTGACCTTCGGCAAGGTCGCCCGTATGGCCTATGTCGGACATAAGCTACCCGACGGCATGGAGCCCGGTCTCGACGAAACGATGTTCTACGACCCGACGGGCATGGGTTCGCCTTCCGGCATCCATATGGCCTATATCGAAGTCGATCCTGAAACCGGCATTGTCGATATTCTCGACTACGTGGCGGTGGACGATGTCGGCACGATCATCAATCCCCTGCTCGCCGCCGGACAAATTCATGGCGGCGTCGTGCAGGGCATCGCTCAGGCTCTTTATGAAGAGGTCAGCTACGATCCCGATACAGGGCAATTGATGACCGGCTCATTGCTGGACTACGCAGTTCCGCGCGCGGAGCATGTTCCCAACATACGATCGTCGTTTCAGGAGACGCCGTCTCCCACCAATCCGATCGGCGTCAAAGGTATTGGCGAAAGCGGATCTATCGCGGCTCCGCCCTGCATGGTTCACGCTGTGCTCGACGCACTGTCGCCGTTCGGAATCCTGCATTTGGACATGCCGATGACGCCGCCGCGCGTTTGGTCCGCGGTTCAAAGCGTACGTGCAGGAGTAAGCCAATGATCCCGGCATCATTCGAGTACGTTCGGGCGACTTCGCTCTCCGAGGTAATCGGCCTGTTGCAGAAAGATCCCGACAACACCAAGCTCGTGGCCGGTGGCCATACGCTGATCCCGACATTAAAGCTGCGGCTGGCGTCGCCTGCGTTGCTAATCGATATCGGCGGCATAGGAGAACTGAAGGGGATCGAGATTGGCGACCGGATCAGGATCGGCGCGCTGACAAAGCATGCTGAACTCCTCGCGTCCAAGGAGCTACACGATATGCTGCCGATCTTCCATCAGGCCGCGGACATCATCGCCGATCCCCAGGTGCGCAATCGCGGCACCATCGGCGGCTCGCTGGCCAACGCGGATCCGGCGGCCGACTGGCCAGCCGTCATTATCGCGCTGAAGGCTGAACTGGAGATAGCAGGTCCCAGCGGCTCCCGGCGCATCGGGGCAACGGACTTCTTCGTTGATATTTTCACGACCGCGCTGGAAATCGACGAAGTCCTTGTCGCGATCCATATTCCCCGCCCTGATGCGGGGACTCAGTTCAGGTACCGCAAGATCCGGCACCCCGCGAGTGGCTATGCCGTTGTCGGCGTAGCTGTCGGGGCATCCATGAAGGATGGCGTCGTCTCGAATGTCACCATCGGGATCACAGGCGCCGCCGGTCATGCTTTTGCGGCCGACGCGGCAACCGATTATCTGATCGGAAAATCCCTCGGCCGCGAGACCATCGAACGAGCCGCACGGCTCGCGAGCGAGCAAGCCCCATGCCTGTCCGATCACTATGCTTCTGCGGAATATCGCCAACACCTCATCAGGACGGAGGTCGCGAGAGCGCTGGCGTCGCTGGTCGGGGCCACATGATCGCAGATGTGGGCGACCCGCAGCCCGATCGCACGGGCGATCTATTTGGTCTTCCGTCTCGAAGATAGGGCACGGGGCTTTGCGCCCGCCTTGTCCCGGCCAGCGTCGGACCCGCCAAATCTCTTCCGGTTAAACGGGACGGCTCCAGCGCCGGCGACAATCTCGATATCTTCAAGACGGAGCGGTTTGCCGCGCGCGGTCAGCAATTTGGGATACAGGACCTCCTGCCCGCTGGACCGGTCATGGAAAACGACCTGCGGCCCGGCAGGCTCAGCCAGCCAGTCGTCACCCCACTTTTTGAGCGCCAGATACGTCGGGAAGAAATCCCGACCTTTTTCCGTCAATACATACTCATACCGGCCGGCATGTTCAGGCAGAGGAACACGGGTCATGATCCCTGCATCAACGAGTTTCTTCAGGCGGGTACTGAGAATATTCGGGGCTATTCCGACGTAGTACTGGAATTCATCGAAGCGTTTGACGCCGTAATAGGCCTCGCGCAGCAGCAGGATCGACCACCTGTCCCCCACAGCTTCCATGGCGCGAGCCACCGAGCATTCCTTGTTGGCAATACGGCTTCGCTTCACATCGGCCATTGCAGTCTTTCAAACTTTGAATCTTGCTGCCCACAATATCGGAGGCCGATGTTCGTCTGTCCAGCGCCCTTCCGCCCGCTTTTAGTAGGGTTTTTCAAACCTCCCTCGTCCTTTTCAAGCCTTCACTGTCCGTTCAAGGATCGGAGGCAGCATCTATAACCGTGCCGAATGGCTGCCACCGCTCGCATCTCGGCGTCCTCCGGACATAATTGTTCGTCTCAGCCGCGCGTGATGCGCCGCCGACGATCTCGACCCAGAAACGGGATTAATCAGGCCGCCTGGCCAGATACCTTCGCTTTCACAGATGACTCCGCTTGCGACGCGCGAGGATGTGAAACGAGCACACCGGCCTCTGCCAATCGTTTCAACTCTGCCTCGCTGACGCCGAGTTCGCTGAACACCGCATAGTTATGCTCGCCCTGGAAAGCAGGTGTTCCTATCGGCGTCAGTTCGTCACCGGAGAAGTGCCACGGCCGACCCGGTAGACGATATTCGCCGCCGCTACGATCCGACACATGCTGAACCGCACCCCAGTATTCGCTCCACTCCGACTTGATGAGTTCCTTGGTCGAGCGAATCTCGCCCATCGCGATCTTGGCCTCATCGAACTGGGCGTCGAGCGTCGCCATGTCCGGGAATGTCAGCATCCAGGACTGGATGATTTGATGCAGCGCGCCGAAATTCAGACGGCGAGCCGCTGCCGACGAGAAACGAGGATCGTCCATCAGATCTACACGGCGCATGGCGCGCAGCCATGACGGGAACGTGCGACTGCCAACAATGCTGGTCGCCACCGTAAAATGCTCGCCGTTCGGGCCGATGAAGAAGGAGCAGTCGGTAGCGCCGAGAATCGCCGGCTCCGCGCCGATGTCGTCATCGGACATATCGAGGTGGGCACGCTCGTTGATTGCCAGCAGCGTCGCTGCCATGGCCACATCGATATACTGGCCCTTACCGTTCTTCTGACGGCTGTTGAGCGCGGCAAGAATGGCGATCACTGCTTGCAGGCCGGTATAGACGTCAGCATGCGACAGGCTATCGGTGCGCGGCTCCGCGAGCACTTCGCCGTAATGGCGGACGCTGTTGTGCGTGAACCCCGCCTCGGCCTGCACCGTCGGCGCGTAGGCCATTCGGCTGCGCCACGGACCGCTCTGGCCGTATCCCGTGATGGACGCATAGATCAGCCGCGGATTGCGCTTGGACAACGTCTCATAATCGAGGCCGAAGAAGCCGAGCGTTCCCGCGCGGAAATTCTCCACCACGATGTCGGCCGTGTCGCACAGTTTCAGCGCCAGCTCGTAGGCGCCCGGTAGATTCAGATTGATGCTGACGTTGCGCTTGCCGGCATTCTGCTGCGCGTAATAGCCCGACATGCCGTCCGTCGATGGAAACGCGAAGCGCGACACATCCGGGCTCGGCGGTTCGATCTTGATGACCTCGGCCCCGAGGTCCTGCAATGTGCGCGCGCACAGCGGGCCTGCCAGTACGCGGGAAAAATCGACAATGCGAATTCCGCTGAGAGGACCGCTCATGTCAGCGCCCCGCGAATTTGGCAAGACCCGGGCCGTTCTTGCGGAACGATGCGAGACCGGTCTTGAGATCCTCGGATGACCAGATCGGCGCCTGAATACGGGCCATGGCCTCATCAGCAGCGTCGACGCCTTCATTGACAGCAATATGCACAAGCTGCTTGGTAGCCGCGTGAGCCAGCGTCGGTCCTTGCGCAAACTCTTCCGCAACCGACATCGTCGCGCTCTCCAGTGACTCCTCAGGCACGGTGAGATTGATCAGGCCCCACTTTTCCAAGGTCGGCGCATCGTAGCGCCGCGCCAGCATGGACATTTCCTTGGCGCGCTGCGCGCCGATGCGCTGGACCTGGCGCTGGATGCCACCGAGCAGCGGATGAAGACCAAGCGTAGCTTCCACCGAACCGATCTTCGCCGACGACGCCGCAATGATGTAATCGCACGACAAAGCGAGCTCGAGGCCGCCGCCAAGGCAGACGCCGTGCACGCTGGCGATCAGTGGGATCGGCAGCAATTCCATGAAGCGAAGGAATTCAACGCCAGTGAGGCGACGGTTCTCGTTCGCCTGATCGCCACTGCCTTCCGAAACACGCTTGTCGAAGATATCGAGATCGGCGCCAGCCGAGAAATGCCGCAAGCCGCTGCGGATCACGATCGCACGGCTGCCGTCCTTCTGCGCTTCTTCAACTTTCTCCACGATGGCATTGATCAGCTTCGGACCCAACAGATTGTAGGGCCGGTAAACCATGGTCAATATTGAGATATTGCCGCGCTGCTCGCGCGTAACCAATGCATCCTCGGACAAGGTGCGCCTCCCGTTTGCAGGCGCACTGATCCGCGCCGATGTCTTTAAGGAATTAAGCCTAGCTCACGACTTGCAATTTGCAAGTTAAGTTTCACGCAGATCAGCTATCCTGCCGCTCGACGCGATTCTTCAGCACGCCGATCTTCTGGACTTCGAGTTCGATCTCGTCCCCGTGATCGAGAAACCATCCCAGCTCAAGGCCGCAGCCATTGCCGACCGTACCGGAACCGATGAATTCGCCCGGCATCAAGGTCTCGTCCTGCGTGACATGTTGGATGATCTCTTCAAACGAAAACAGCATACCGTCGCTCACACCTTTCGAGCGAACTTCGCCGTTGACGCGAACTTCCATGTTCAGCTTGTACGGATCGCCGATTTCGTCGGGTGTGACGATCCACGGTCCGAGTACATTGCCGCCATCGAAGCTTTTGCCCTTTGCAGGGCCGAGCCGGCCTTCCATTTCGATGCGCTGGGCATCGCGCGCCGAAAAGTCGTTGAAGATCGTATAGCCAAAAATATGATCCCGCGCCTTCGCGGCCGAGATGTTCGCACCCTTGCCTTTGGTAACGACACCGAATTCAAGCTCATAGTCCATGACCTTGCTGTACCGCGGCCATTTGACGGTCGTGTTGGTGCCCTTCACGCTGAAGCGATTGGTGATGTAGTAGATCGGCTGCTTGCGGTAAATTTCAGGAAGCTCGGGTAACGGCTCAGCCTCAAGGCGCGCCAATTCGGCCTTATTGCCCTCCGTACGGGCCTTCAGTTTCAATTGGCCGCGAGGCGACTGGCGGATATGCAGTGGAAACGACATACCGTCCCGCATCTGACGCGGTTCTGGAAGAGGCGCCAGGATTTCCGCACCTGAGACAGCCGCTGACAGATCCGCGTCGCGGCCATAGCGATCGAACAGCGATCGAGCCTGATCGAGCGCAGCATCGTCGCCATCGATCAGCGCGATCATGGAACTGAATGCTGGATTGGCATTTCCTGCGCGCGAAGAAGCCGCAGCAAGATCAAACAAGCTCGTATCGCCATTATGGACGATCGCGACGCGCTCCTTGTCATTCAGACGGCATGTTGCAAGCTTCACCGATTTCTCCCTTTGTTTTTGATGCTTGGAGCCGGAATTTTCCACCCCACTTCTCGCAGGATAGATCATGACTTTCATTTCGCAAGTCATTATACCTGCGAAGCATCGCCACAGAGGACCTCACCTCTCCCTAAAGCTAGAAATGCAATGGTCTTCCGCCGCGCATCTATTTGAGACCATTCGTAGTATCCGCAGCGAGATCGTTTGCAGAATCGTGCGGAAGAGCAGCTATGCGGAGTTCGGCGAAAGCCGTCGTGCGCTACCCCAAGGCCTTCAGCCAATTACCAATTTCGCGCAGCGCGTCATTCGCCTTGGGGAGCAGTTTGCCCATGGTGATAAAGCCGTGGAATTGACCGGGATAAGTCCGGTGCACGACCGGCACGCCTGCATCGCTGAGGCGCTTTGCGAATTCATCGCCTTCGTCGCGCAAAGGATCAGCCCCGGCCGTCAGGACAATCGCAGGCGGCAAACCTGAAAGCTGCTCCACTCGCGCCGGAGAAGCCCGCCAATCTTCGGCATCGGCCGCGCTGCTGAAATAGTGATCACGAAACCAGCGGATCACGGAATGCGTCAACAGGGCATCGGTCTCGGGTTCACTGTGCGAAGGATGGCGCATTGAAAAATCGGTCGCAGGGTAGATCAGGACCTGACCGGAAATTTTCGGTCCCGCGGTCCGTGCATTGATGGATACGATTGCAGCGAGGTTTCCGCCGGCGCTGTCGCCTCCCACTGCCAGCCGGTCTTTATCTATCTTCAACTCACGAGCGTTCTTTGAAATCCAATCCGTCGCAGCGATGGCATCGTCGACTGCCGCGGGAAACTTGTGCTCTGGCGCAAGCCGATAATCGATCGAAATGACGATGAGCTGGCCTTCATCGGCAATCGTGCGGCAAACCACGTCGTGGGAATCGAGATTGCCGATGACCCAGCCTCCGCCGTGAAAAAAGACCAGACACGGCGATAGCCCCTCCGCCTGTCTTAAGGTCAATGGCCTATAGAGGCGGGCCGGGATCGATCCGGCCGGCCCCGGTATCATCACCGATTCAGCTGACGCAATCCTGGGTGGTTCGGGATTCGATACAACGCGGCTGGCCAGATACATCTGGCGAGCCTCCGCGGGAGAGACCGTTTCATACGGCGGACGCCCAGCTTCACGGAAGGCATTGAGAACCGCAGCGGCATCGGGATCAAGAACAACTGGCATACAACTCCCCACGGCCCAAACAGGCCTCGTTATCTTTACTTATGGGAAATTGTTAACCTGCGGCATGGCTGCTGTCGACGCCGCCATGCAGGATGACCAAGGCCGTACTCAGCGGCCTTGGAAGCGTCTCGATTCGATGGGCGGCTCTTAGATTCCGCCCATACAGAGGTACTTAATCTCAAGATAGTCTTCGATGCCGTACTTTGAGCCCTCGCGGCCATTGCCGCTTTCCTTGACACCGCCGAACGGCGCGACCTCAGTTGAGATAATGCCCTCGTTGATGCCGACCATGCCGTACTCAAGCGCCTCGGCGACACGCCATACGCGGCCGATATCGCGGCCATAAAAATAGGCCGCGAGCCCGAATTCCGTGTCGTTGGCAAGGCGGATAGCCTCGTCTTCCGTCTTGAACCTGAACACTGGTGCGACGGGACCAAACGTCTCCTCCCGGAAGATCAGCATGTCCGGCGTGGTGCCAGTCAGCACCGTCGGCTCGTAAAAGGTCCGGCCGAGGGCATGACGCTTGCCGCCTACCGCAATCTTGGCGCCCTTGCGGGTCGCGTCGGCGATATGCTCTTCGACTTTCTCGACCGCGGCCATGTTGATCAGCGGGCCGATGGTGACGCCCTCGCCGAAACCATCGCCAACCTTCAGGCCTCGCACTGCCTGTGACAACTTTTCGACAAACGCGTCGTAAATCTTGTCCTGCGCGAAGATGCGATTGACGCAGACGCAGGTCTGCCCGGCATTGCGGTACTTGGAGGCCATCGCACCCTTTACGGCAGCATCGATATCGGCGTCATCGAATACAATGAACGGAGCATTTCCACCAAGCTCCATTGATGTCCGCTTCACCGTGGAAGCACTCTGCTCCATCAGTTTCTTGCCGATTTCGGTCGAGCCGGTGAACGTGACCTTGCGTACGATCGGATTGGACGTCATCTCACCACCGATCGCAGAGGCCGATCCCGTTACCACGGAGAACACGCCCTTCGGCACGCCAGCCCTTTCGGCCAACACAGCCAAAGCAAGTGCGGACAGCGGTGTCTGGCTGGCCGGCTTCACCACCATCGTGCAACCGGCGGCAAGCGCCGGTCCGACCTTGCGGGTAATCATCGCGGCCGGGAAATTCCACGGCGTAATCGCAGCGCATACGCCGATGGGTTGCTTCAGAACCACGATGCGGCGGTCCGACGTGAACGGCGGAATCGTGTCCCCGTAGACGCGTTTGCCCTCCTCCGCAAACCATTCGATGAAGCTCGCCGCATACGCGATCTCACCCTTGCTCTCCGCGAGCGGCTTGCCTTGCTCTGCCGTCATGATGGCCGCGAGGTCATCCTGATTGGCGATCATCAGGTCGAACCACTTGCGCAGAATTGCAGAACGCTCCTTGGCGGTCTTCGCGCGCCAAGCTGGAAACGCGGCATTTGCAAGCTCGATCGCGCGCCTGGTTTCGCCGGCACCCATATTGGGTACGCTGCCGACCCGTTCACCGTTCGCCGGATTTTCGACCTTGATCGTACCACCGCTGTCGGCAGCAACCCACTCCCCGCCGACAAAGCAGGCATTACGCAGAAGAGAAGGATCTTTCAGTGTCAGTTTCGAAGTCATTGTTATGATGCCTTGTTAACTGGAGTAACCAGCGTTTCACGCAATTTGAACCGAATAATCTTACCCGATCCCGTGCGTGGAATCTCGTCCACGAAATGAACCGAAAACGGAACCTTGTACGACGACAGATGCCCGCGGCAATGATCGAGGATGTCTGTCCGTCGTCAGAGTTTTTGAGACAGATGGCGGGCTGATTTAGCGGAGGCTCTGGTCCATCTGGGTTGGCATTTTAGGCTGCGGCTTTGCGATGCTGCAAGGGCCGGTGTTCGATGGTCTTTCGTTTGATCCTTTCTCTCTGCAACAGGATGGTTTGGCCGCGTCCGAAGTAGACGTCGGCGGGAGTGAGATTGTCGAGGCTCTCATGATAGCGCGACGATGGTTGTAGCGCTCGACGAAGGCGGCTACCTACCGTTCGAGATCATCCGGCAGGAAGTAGTTCTCGAGCAGGATGCGGTTCTTCAGCGTCTGATGCCAACGCTCGATTTTGCCCTGGGTCTGGGGGTGGTTCGGAGCACCGCGGGTATGATCCATGTCGCGCTCCTGCCGCAGAACGCGACGATGCCCGAACTGGTCGCGGGCACGTTGGTTGCGATCCCGCTGCGCGACAAGCGACTCGAAGCAACGCAGGTGACGCTGGTGCAACTCGCAGCACGCAACACCACCCCATCCAGTCTCCGCGTCGCGGAGCTGCTTGTCGACAGAATGAAAGAGCAGACGGACTAGCCTGGAACGCTTTCCGTGGTCCTCGGCTCCATTACAACACTGCCCGGGAACAGCCTGCGCACCAATATGTAGAATATTGGCGTGAAAACCAGACCGAACAACGTGACACCAAGCATGCCGAAGAACACGGCGACGCCGACCGCCTGACGCATTTCCGATCCCGATCCCGATGAAATCACCAGCGGGAGGACACCGAGAATGAACGCGAACGAAGTCATCAGGATCGGCCGCAATCGCAGCCGGCACGCCTCGATAACGGCGTCGAGCTGATTGCGTCCCTCGCGCTCGATGTCGCGCGCAAACTCCACAATCAAAATGGCGTTCTTGGCCGCTAGACCTACCAACACAACGAAACCGATCTGGGTCAGGATGTTGATGTCCTGTCCCATGATGCGCACCCCGATGGTCGCGGCGAGCAAGCACATCGGCACAATCAGGATCACGGCAAATGGAAGGGTCCAACTGCCGTATTGCGCAGCAAGCACGAGATACACAAACAGCACGCAGATTGGAAATACGTAGAGACCTGTATTTCCACCCTTCACCTGCTGATAAGAAAGGTCCGTCCACTCAAACGCGAAACCACTCGGCAGCGTCTCTTTCGCAAGCTTCTGCATGACGTTGATCGCGGTCGTCGAACTCGTTCCCCGTACCGTATCACCCTGGAGTTCGGCCGCCGGATACAGATTGTAGCGCGCGACCCGATCAGGGCCGGCGGTATCCTTGAAGTTCACGACGCTTCCAAGCAGCACCATGTCGCCCGCCGAATTTCTTGTTTTCAGGCGGGCAAGATCGGACGTCTCCTTGCGGAATGGCAAATCCGCCTGTGCGGTGACGTGATAGGTCCGTCCAAGGATATTGAAGTCGTTCACGTAGGACGAGCCGAAATAGACCTCAATCGCTTCCGTTACATTCTGGATAGGCACACCAAGCATCTGCGCCTTCTGACGGTCGATCTCGACGAAGACCTGCGGTGTGTTTGCGGTGAACGGTGAGAACACCGCCGTCAGCCCATGCTCCTTGCGTGCAGCTGCCACGAGTTCATCGGTTGCCGCCGCCAGCAATTCCGGTCCCCGCCCCTGAATATCCTGCACGCGCATGGCAAATCCGCCGCCGGTGCCAATGCCCGGAACGGCAGGCGGGGGAACGACGATGATAAAAGCGCTCTGAATACCGGACAGCCGTTTGCGCAACTCAGCAGTGATGACGTCCGCCGTAAGTCCCTTCTTCAGCCGAATCTCGGGCTCTTCGAAAACGGGAAACAGCGCCGCAGCATTGCTCGATTGAGTTCGCGTCGCCCCTGACAGACCAGCGAGAGCCGGCACACGAACGACGCCGGGCGTATCGAGCGCGATTTTTTCAATCTGACGGACCACTTCTGTTGTGCGAGCCAATGAAGCGGCCCCCGGGAGTTGCACAGCGACAATCACGTAGCCACGATCCTGCGCCGGGATAAAACCTTGCGGTGTGCTGACAAGCAGCCATCCTGCCGAGGCAATCAAGGCAACATACACAAGCAGCATCACAACGGAATGCCGAATGACGAAGTCGGCAAGATGTCCGTAGCTGTGCGACAGCCGGTCGAATCCGCGATTAAATACGCCGATCGCGGCTCCCCAACCCCGTGCGACCAAATTCCAGGCGGCTGGTGGTTTCTTCTCGTGATGCGGTTGCAAGATCAATGAAGCCAGCGCCGGCGACAGCGTCAATGAACAGAAGCATGAAATCGCAGTGGCGACCGCTATGGTGACAGCGAACTGCTGAAAGAACTGACCGGAGATACCGCCCAGGAAAGCGGTGGGCACGAACACCGCACACAACACCAGTGCGATCGACACCAGTGCCCCACCAACTTCTTGCATTGTGAGGAGCGAGGCCTCGCGCCTGCTCAAACCCGCAACCAGATGCCGTTCAACATTTTCAACCACAACGATCGCATCATCCACCACGATGCCGACCGCGAGCACGAACCCGAAGAGCGTGAGATTGTTGATCGAGAAGCCGAGCGCCGCCATCACCGCAAAGGTGCCGACCAGCGATATCGGAATCGCGATGATGGGGATGATCGCCGGACGCCAGCCTTGCAAGAATACAAGCACGACAATGACCACCAGCACCATGGCCTCGTAGATGGTCTTGATCAGTTCGTGAACCGACTCGGCAATGAACTCGGTCGGATTATAACCGATGTTGTATTCCAGCCCTCTCGGAAACTCGGTTTTGAGCCGCGCCATCTCGTCAGAGATATTTTTCGCGGTAGCAAGTGCGTTCGAACCGGGACGCTGGAAAACCAGCATCGCGACAGCTGATTTCCGGAGCAAGAAACCGTTGGTCGTTGAGCTCAATGCACCAAGCTCAATCCGCGCGACGTCGCGCAGCCGGACGATGCGACCGTCAGCTCCAGCCTTGATCACAATATTCTCGAACTGCTGAGGATCTTTCAGGCGGCCGGTGAAAGTAAGATTCGGCTGAAAAGCGCGATCGGTAATGGGTGGTTCGGCGATCTGACCGCCCGCGATCTGCAGATTCTGCGCGCGAATGGCAGCAATCACATCGCCCGCCGTCATGCCCAGCGTAGAAATTTTGTCCGGGTCGAGCCACAACCGCATCGAATAGTCGCGCGCTCCAAAGATCTGGATGTCACCGATGCCGTCGAGCCGCAACAACTGGTCGCGCACCTGCCGCAACGCATAGTTAGAGATATAGAGCTGGTCGTAAGTGTCGTCGGGCGACAACATGAACACGACCATCATGAGGTCGGGACTATTCTTACGAGTGACGACACCGTTGCGCTGAACCTCTTCGGGCAAACGAGGCTGTGCTATCGCCACCCGATTCTGAACCAGCACCTGAGCCTTATCGAGATCGGTACCGAGCTTGAACGTGACGGTGATGTTCAACTGGCCGTTGGATGTCGCCTGACTGTAGAGATACTCCATGTCCTCGACGCCGTTGATCTCCTGCTCGATCGGCGTCGCAACTGTATCCGAAACGGTTTGCGCGGAGGCGCCCAGGTATTGCGTGGTGATGACGACCGTTGGCGGCGCCACCTGCGGATATTCAGCCACCGGCAAAGTCGTATATGCAATCACGCCGACGATAAGCAGCACGATCGACAAAACCATCGCTAAAATGGGCTGGTTGATGGAAAGACGCCCGAGATTCATGGCTTAGCACCGCCGCTTGCAGCCGGCGAATGCGGCGTAACTTTTGCGCCGACCCGCGCACGCTGAAGACCGTCGACAATAACCCGATCGTCCGCTTTCAGCCCTTCACGGATAACCCTCAGACCATCGTCGAGGGGACCGAGGACCACTGGTTTCGCCTCAACTGTATTATCGGCGTTGACGACAAAGACGATCTTGCGCGACTGGTCCGTTGCGATAGCGGTGTCAGGCAACAGCAACGCTTCATAAGGGGAGCTGCCCAGCACCCGAACACGCGCGAACTGGCCGGGAAGGATCGACAGATCCTGATTCTTGACCAGACCCCGGCCGCGCAATGTACCTGTACCGACGTCGAGCCGGTTGTCGAGGAAATCCACAGCGCCTTCGTGCGAGGGCTTGGTCTCGCCGGAGAGGAGCACCTCAACCGGGTTGGCTGTGTCGCGCGAACTCGGCCGTTTTCCCTCAAACCACAGCCTGCTGTTCTTGATGTAAATCGATTCATCCATGTCGAAATAGACGTGGATTGGATCAAGCGAGACAATGGAAGTCAGCAGCGTCGCACCGCTTTCGCTTCCCTGCACAAGATTGCCTACCGTCACCAGGTGACGGCTCACGCGGCCATCGATCGGGGCGACCACCCTGGTATATTCAACATCGAGAAGCGCGCGCTTCAGAGCACCCTCCGCCTGCATGATGGCGGCCTGCGCCGCAAACAGCGTCTGGCGCCGCTGATCGACAACGCTCTCGGAGACGGCTGAAGTCTTCACCAGCGTTTCAGCTCGCGTTAACTCGCGCTCGGCCAGGTCGACCTTGGCCTTGGCGTCCGCAAGCTGACCACGAGCCTGCTCCGCCGCAGCCTCGTACTACCGTGGATCGATGACATAAAGAAGATCTCCGGCCTTGACGATGGCGCCATCCTTGAAGTCGACGCTCATAACAAAGCCCGTCACGCGGGCGCGGACCTGAACCTGCTCGATCGCATCAAAGCGCCCGGTGAACTCGTCCCAGTCCGTTACCGTTCTTTTGGTTGGATTGGCGACCGTGACCGGGGGGGCGCTGGCAGCGGGCGCCTGAGCCGGCTTCTCGCAGCCAGCCAGCCCTACCCCCATTGCAGCCGCGACAATCGCCAGGAGTAACTTGTTGCGTCCGGAGCGCCAGAAACCATCAGCCAACACTTTCGATCTCATCGCAAAGCTCCCGACATCGTTGTCCAAGCATTCGATCAGTCTTTTCATTTCTGTCGAACGCGTACGTTACCGCGCATTTATGAAGATCGCCAGCACCACGCAAGCCTCGGGGATTTAGCCGCGACCAGCCGTTTCGGTACAAGAAGAATTTTCCTGCCCTGCGCTATACGGGCCAAACGCATATCTGACCTGACGAGCTAATCGGTCTTTCCAAACCTGCGGAAAGCCGTCCGGCGGACGAACTTGTCGCCTCGCTCCGCCTTCAGATGCGCGACAGCATCGTGACGTGACGTCGTCCTCTTAAAAGACCCGTCCTATCCAACCTGAATACGAGTTCTTGTCATTGATATACTACGAATATATGCTTGGGCTGATCGGATCGGTTCATGCCGCATGGGGAGCGTATTGAAGTCTAGAAAGGTTACAAAGCGCACGCCGCAAAATCCGGGAGCCGATGACGGAACGCTGACAGATCGTGCTTATCGAGAACTCGAAGAGATGATCGTCACCCTTCAGCTAACTCCCGGCACCATACTATCCGAACATACCCTTGCACTGAAACTGAAGATCGGCCGAACTCCGATTCGCGAAGCGCTGCAACGTCTCGCGCGCGACGGTCTCGTGGTGATCATGCCGAGGCGCGGCATCATGGTCTCGGAGATCAATCTCAGGCTGCAACTGCGGCTGCTCGAAGTGCGCCGCGAGCTTGAGCGGCTGATGGCGAGACTGGCAGCCGAACGCGCCACGCCTGAAGAACGTCAGGAATTCGCGGAAGTCGCTCGTGGAATGCTCAAGGCGGCAGCTCAGGCGGACGACATCGAATTCATGCGCCTCGATCAGAAATTCAATCTGCTGATCGCGACAACGGCTCGCAATGAATTTGCCAGGCGGTCGATGGGGCTGATGAACGCCCTCTCCCGCCGCTTCTGGTATCAGCACTATCAGGAAGTTGCAGATCTGCCGCTGGCTGCCAAGCTGCATGCGGCGGTCGCGGAAGCCGTCGCCGGGAGGAAGCCGAAAATGGCGGCTGCCGCGTCCGACAAGTTGATCGACTATATCGAGGATTTTGCTCGCAAGACGCTCGATACCTGATCCGGCCTCAATCAAACATCACAACGCTGCGAATAGTTTCACCGCATTTCAGTGCGTCGAATCCCGCATTGATCTCATTGAGAGAGATACGGCGCGAAATCAGATCATCCAGCATTAACGATCCGTCAAGATTGGCGCGTGCCAACATCGGAAAATCACGGCGCGGCCGCGCATTGCCGTAGCTGACGCGCCGGATGCGTTTTTCCTGCATCAATGAACCCCAGCGAAACGATACGTCCTGCTGCACGTCGACCTTGCCAAGCCAGATCACATTACCGCCCGGGCGAACAGCCTCAGCGGTGACGCGGAACGCCGCGGGACTGCCGGCGGACTCAATCACGGCATCGACACCGCGACCGCCGGTCTCGTTCTTTGCGGCCGCGACAGGATCGTCATTTGATGCATTGACGGCGTGGGTTGCGCCCATGGTTAGCGCCAATGCTAGCTTTGCGGGATCGAGATCCGCAGCAATGATCGCGCCCGCGCCTGCCAGCCGTGCACCCTGCACCGCCGCCAAACCCACAGCGCCACAGCCGATTACCATGACCGTGTCGCCATATTTGATTGCATCCAGATTCAGTGCAGCCCCGACGCCGGTCATCACGCCGCAGCCAATCAGGCAGGCACGGTCGAACGGGATCTCCTTGGGCACAGCAATCGCCTGCTGATCGGGCACGATGCAGTACTCACCAAACGATCCAAGAAACATCAGTTGCTGAAGGTCACGGCCATCGGCAAGCTTCGCGCGGCTCTCGCCGTCGAACGACCGCGCCTTCGGACCTTCGCCGAGATATTCCTCGCAAAGGATCGGCAAGTCGCGATCGCAATAGAAGCAGTGGCCGCAATGCGGATTCCACGACAATACGACGTGATCGCCCTTCTTTACGCCGCGCGCGGCTGAGCCGACCTCCTCGACGATGCCTGCGGCTTCGTGGCCGAGCACAATCGGCATCGGAAAGCGCAACGATCCCTCAATCACTTCGAGATCGGTGTGACACAATCCGGCCGCACGAACCCGCACCAGAACGTCCGTGGGCTTCAATGCAGCTGCAGTGACAGTCTCGATAACCAGCGGTGTTTTCGCGGCGTGAAGCACTGCCGCGCGGTACTGAAGCGGCATCTATGCGACTGCCTTACCAGACCCACCCAGCGCTTTGAGCGCCAGATCGATATCGGACGATGTCATTTCCCACTCGTTGCCGAAATTCGCCACCACGGCACGCATGAACGGATCGACTGCCGCTTTCGCGGAAGCCGGATCGCCAAGATGGTCGGCAAGCAAGGCCAGCGCGAGCTGGCGCGGCTCCGGCCCCTCGTAGCTCCACTCGAAGCCGTTCTTGCTGTACTCCATCACCTCGGTCCGGGGATTCAACGGTGCACCGTCGACAGTCACTTTCACGCCATCGATCGTCCGGTCGCCAACATAATGCTTCATTTTTCTCTCCACTCACTCACGCCCCGGTCGGCATCAGGCTAGTGCGCCACTTCCACTTCGCCGGCGATCACGCGCATGACATCGCGATCGCAGTGCGCCTCTGCCAGTGATCCGGAAAACATCAGTTCGCCGCGCTCCAGCACATAAAGTCGATCGACATAATCGGGGATATGGTGGACATTCGATTCTGCCATCAGCACGCCTTTCCCCATCGCCCGGATCGAGGCTACGCCCTCTGCGATCAGCGGAATGATGGCTGGCGACAATCCCTCGAACGGCTCGTCGAGCAGCAGAAGTTTCGGGTCGAGGGTCAGCGCACGCGCAATGGACACCATCTTGCGTTCGCCGCCTGAAAGCTGCGCACCGCCGCGCGCAAGATACTGCCGCAGCTTCGGGAAGACTGCATAGGCTTCTTCGATACGCTCGTGAGCGGGCCGGCCGGTCGGCCGCGTCCATGTCGAAAGCTCGATGTTCTCGGCCACGGTAAGGTCGGCGTAAACCTCCGATTCTTCGGGCGAGAACCCGATGCCGCTCTGCGCGATCCGCCACGTCGGAAGCTTTGTCAGATCGGCACTGTCAAAGGTGATTTCCCCGGACAGCGGACGGCGATAACCCATGATGCTGCGAAACGTCGTGGTCTTGCCGGCGCCGTTACGGCCGACGAGACAGACGAGTTCACCCGCTGCAACCGAGAGGCTGATGCCGTTGAGAATGCGGCTGCCCTGAATGTCGACTTTTACGTTGGAGAGTTCGAGCATTACGACGCCCTCCTCAAGGTCGGCGGCCGGGTTCCCACAACGGCTGAGATCATCGCCGGATCGGCAAAGAACCGGTCGGGCGGCATGTCGGCCAATACCCGGCCCTCTTGCAGAGCGACAATCCGGTGCGAGTAGCGCGCGACAAGATCCATATCGTGCTCGACCTGAACGATGGCGCGCACGCCTGCCGCCTTCGCCGCCGACACAAGCACCTCCATGATGGAATGCTTGTCGCCCGTAGATACGCCGCTGGTCGGCTCGTCCAGCAGGATAACCGTCGGATTGAGAGCAAAAGCGCTGGCGATATCCAGTAGCTTCTTCTCTCCCTGCGAAAGGGTGGATGCCACCGTATCCAACTTGGCGCGAAGGCCGAGAACCTCTGCCACGCGCTCCACATCTATCTGAAGCTCGCTGTCTTTCGACAGCGAGCGGAATGGATTGGCTACGCGCCGCAGCCGCGAAGCAACAGCAACCGCAAGGGTTTCGCGTACCGTCAGCGCGGGAAATACATTCACAAGCTGGAAAGCCCGCGACATTCCGCGCCTGGCCAGTTCAACAGGTCCTACCCCGGCAATGTCGTTGCCGAGAAAGCGAACCTCGCCAATGGTCGGCCGCAACAGGCCGGTGACAACATTGACAAGCGTGGTCTTGCCGGCGCCGTTTGGTCCGACGATCGAAACGAACTCGCCGTCGGCGACGTGGAAAGACACGTCCTGTAGCGCTCTGTAAGCCCCGTAATGTTTGGAAACGCCGATGGTCTCGAACAGCGGCGCTCGGACGTCCGGCGATGTACTGGTCTGATGCATCATCTGCCCCCCGTTTTGCGGGAGACGAGCATTTCGACCGCACCTGACAGACCTTGCGGCAGGAAGATGACGAGCAACACCAAGACGCTCCCCATCACAAAGCGCCAGTATTGCGTAATAGCCATCACGAAATCCTGTAACAACACAAAGGCAAGCGCGCCGATGGCCGGGCCGACGAAGGTCCCGCTGCCGCCGAGGACCGCCATGAAGACGAGGTTGCCGGAGTGGGTCCAGTATGCGAGCTCCGGATCAGCTAGGCCCGTGGTGACCGCGAGGATTGTGCCACCTATGCCGCCGTAAACCGCGGAGATCACAAACGCCGCGAGCCGCATGCGGAAGATCTGCACGCCTACATAAGCCGCCTTGCCGGCATTTTCGCGGATTGCTTTCAGATGGAGGCCAAATGGCGATTGGGTGATGCGCCACATGATCGCTCCAAGCAAAGCCAGTAACACCAGCACATAGTAATAGAACGGCCCGGTGAGAAACGCAGTCTTTCCGCCGCCCCATTCCATACCGAACAGCAGCGGGCGCAGCACACGCATCCCCTGATCGCCGCCGGTGACGCTGTAGAATTTGAACAGGAAGGAATGGAACAGCATGCCGAAGGCAAGCGTCAGCATGCCGAAGAAAATTCGGGTGTAACGCACGCAGAGCATGCCGATGACAAGCGCAACCAGCGCTGAAACCACCGCACTGGTCAAAACGATCAGCTCGAAACTCAGCACGCCGAATTTGGAGGTGAGTGTCGAAGCGGTATACGCGCCGACACCAAGGAAAAGGGCGTGTCCGAACGACAGGAGCCCCGTGGTACCGAACAGAAGATTGAATCCGAACAGCGCAATGGCATAGGCAAAGAACGGGACCAACAGGAGAAGCGCATAGGGCGATGCCACGAACGGCAACAGAGCCATCACCGCGATCAGGGCGAAAAAGACCCAGAGGCCCTTGATACGGGGCAACGCGTGCCGCCGCGGCGTAGCCAGCGAGAGATCGATGGATTGTTCACTCATGCCGTCACCTTGCCAAACAATCCCGCGGGTCTAAGAATAAGCGCCGCGACAACAACGAGATAGACTGACAGAAGCTCCATTTCCGGCATGATCGAGATCGCTGCCGCGCGCATCAGTCCAACGATCAGCGCACCGACGAGCGCACCGCGCATGCTGCCCAGTCCACCGATGACAACGACGGCGAACGCCTCCACCACAAGCTCAACAGCCATATCGAGCGAAGCAGCACTGGATGGCACCACGAGTGCGCCGCCGACCGTGCCGAGCATGCAGCCCACAGTGAAGACCAGTGCAAAGATTTTCGAAGCGTTGACGCCGAGGCCTTCGGCCATATCGCGGTTTTCCGCCGTCGCCCGCACGATGCGCCCGGTTTTCGTGCGTTGCAGGAACAACCCAAGCGCGACGGCGATGCCGATACTCGCCGCGATCACCAGCAGATTATAGGTGGGCACCTGCACGCCCATGACGTGCGTCGTGCCATAGATCATGTAGGCGTTATCCATGGTGCGCGGCGTCGCGCCCCACGTGAAGCGAAAGACATCCTGGAACATCAGGAGCAAGCCGAATGTAAGCAACAACTGGTAGCTCTCATCCCGGCGATAGACCGTACGCAACACACGCTCGATCGGCAGCCCGACGAGACCGATCACAAGCCCCGCGAGAATGAGCACAGGGAAGAACATGAGCGGCGGCAGCCCGAATTTCATCGCGATGGCAACCGCCGTGATCCCGAAATAGGCCCCCAAGGCATAAAAGGAGCCGCAGGCGAGATTGACGATCTGCTGCACGCCGAACACAAGCTGAAGCCCCGCCGCCACTAGGAACAGGATGGCGGCGTGGAATGTCCCACCGAGAATGATATCGACGATCGCCGTCATGGCTCAGACAGGCATCTTGGCGGTCTTGATCCATTCCCAGAAATCCGCACCCGGCGGCTTCTGTAACTGCTCGGCCTGGAATGTGTCGATCGAAGCCAGCGTCGGGAAGTCGTACTTGTTCGTGTTTGTCGACGGCCCCTGATAGAACACCTGCTCAGCAATCTTGTCCTTGCGGAATCGGCCCTTGCCGCCGAGGCTTTCCACCTCGAGGCCGGGCATCGCTTCCGCGACCATATCCGGCGTCGGCCATTTCTTCGCGGCCTTCTGCGCGGCTTCGACGCCCGCCTTGTAACTCGCGAGTGCGAAGTATGCCCGATCCGCCTCCCAGTGCGGCGCCTCCTTGTAGCGGTCCATATAGTCCTGAACGAACGCCTTCTGCAGCGGCGACGCCTGCGGGTGATCGAAGTAAAGCGTGTTGTGTCCGAAGATCACGCCTTCCGGCATGAACTCCTTCTTGAGCTGATTGAGTTGCCAACCCGCCGCCGGCAACACAACCTTCACGCCCTCGAACAGACCGGCTGCGGCACCCTGCTTCATGAACACCGGCAGATCGGCAAACAGCATCGATGAGAAGATCAGATCCGGCTTGGCAGCCTTGAGTGCGGCAATATGCGAGGTCAGGTCCAGCGTGCCGACCTTTGGCCATTGCTCGGCAACAAACTCAGCTTCCACGCCATAGCGTGCGAGAATCTGCCGGAAGGCTTCCCAGTTGTTACGGCCGTAGGAGTAATCCGGATTGATGCCGGCTACACGCTTGAACTTGCCCTTGAAGTGCTTGACCGCGAGCAGCGACGCCATCACGGCCTCACATTCGTTGTCGGTCGAACGAAACACGTAACGCGACTTCGGCATCACTTCCTTGACGCCGTCCTGCGTGGTGCCGTCCCACATCACCAGAAGCGACTGCTCCTCTTCCGCGACTGGAGCGACACCAAGGCTTACGCCGGTCGAAATCAGCCCGTGAACGCTTTCGACCTTCTCCTGTAGCACCAGGCGCCGGAAACGCTCGATCGTGTCCTTGGGGTTGGTCTCTTCCTCAATGACAAGCTCGAACTTGCGCCCGGCAATGCCACCCTCTTTGTTCATACGTTCCGCCGCCCATTGTACGGCGCGGATGCCGCATTCGCCGGCGGTGCCGGCTACACCGGACCGCGGTGCAATGATGCCGATCTTGAATGGCTTGTCCTGCGCGATGGCTGGGGCAAATAGTTGCGGCGCCGCGGCGGCGGCAACGCCAGCACCTGCGAGTTTCGAAAAGGCGCGACGGGTGAGCGTCATTGATATCCTCCCATGTGAACTACGCGCATCTGGCGTGCGCTATTGCCATATCATAAATATATCAGACAGATTTCAGCAAGCACTTTTTACGGGCAGCGGTGTCGCAGCGCCGGTTGCCGATCTAATAGATTGGTGATATGTCAGATGTGGAAAGGCTGGACGACGTCGCCGGCCGCTCAGAAAATGATGGAGATTGCGCCATGGAACTCACATCCAGCCCAATGACCGACCGGCAGCGGAAATACCGGGCCACCTACAGAGATCGCATCGCCGGCTGGTATAATGGCTGGCTCCACGCCTTCGTTATCTATGTGATCGGGTTCACCGCCCTCTCGGTCTACATCGCCAACATCGGCAATGTTCGCTGGTGGGAATGGTTGATCGTACCCATTACCTTCCTGGCGGCGAACTTCTTCGAATGGTGGATTCACCGTTTCGTCATGCACCGTCCGTCGCAGATCAAGGCCTTCCGCGCGATCTACAACCGGCACACCTTGATGCATCACCAGTTCTTCACCGAAGAGGAGATGCGCTTCGCGGACCATAACGACTGGCGCGTTACGTTCTTTCCGCCCTACGCCCTGGTCACCTTCACGCTGATGTCCATTCCGCCGGCATTGGTTCTGGGCTGGCTCGTGTCACCAAACGTCGGCTGGCTGCTGATCTACACCACGACGTCGATGTATCTTATCTACGAATTCATGCACTTCTGCTGCCACGTCGAAGAAAACTGGTTTGTTCGCAACATGCCGTTCGTCAACACGATCCGGCGTCATCATGCGGCCCATCACAATCAGTCAATCATGATGGAGCGGAACATGAACCTGACCTTTCCCGTGATGGACTGGTTGTTCGGCACGTCGGATCTCGATCGCGGATTGATCGGCCACATCTTCAACGGCTACGACACCCGTTACATTCGCAAAAACATGCGTAAAACCTCGCGCACGCCGAAACCCGATATCGCCGGCCAGCGCTCGGGCTTTGCCACACCTGCCGAATAGCTCGGTTAAAAGCGCGGAGACTCGACATGAGCAATATCGAGCCGAACTGGTTGTCGCTGATCTGGTTCGCGGGACTGGCAACCGTATGTGGCATTGCATTTCTCGTTGTCGCCGGGAAATTTCCGCTCGATACCCGGCCCGGCGCGGCAAGGTCGCTCCCCACGACCTTACTCGTCCTCGGGAACGTCGTACTGCTCGCGATGCTGTTGGCCGGCACCGGCCTCTATGGATATGTCGAGTTGCGGTGGAGCACGCTGATCGTCGTCAGCGGGCTTATTTTCCTGTTCACGCCATCACTGTTCGAGGAATGGCGATGGCCGCTGCGCAGCACGACAGTCGAGCTGTCCGTATTGGTGGGCATTCAGATCCTGGCGCTGGTTGTCCTCGCCACGGTCGGCGGTTCAGCGCTCGCGATCCTGTCCTGATTTTCTATCCATACAGCCAAAGGAGCTATCGATGCCCGTAAAAATCAAACTGGCGCTGTCTTTGGTCGTTGTCATTGTCGCGGCTGTCGCGTTCTACATGCAACACGCGCTCGGCCATGATCGCGTTCAGTATCTTGTGGCGTTCCTCGGGTTCTTCATGGTGTTCGCGATGTGGCTGTTCCCGGAAGTGAAACGCGAGGAAACGGCCGGCGGCATTCACCGGGAACCGACCCAAAATCGCATCAGCTAAGACACCCGCTAAAGTTTTCGCCGCGCCTCAATGAAGGGGCGCGGGGTTTTGCTGTGCGCAGGGTGTCGGCGCAGACGGTTGCGCCGTCAGATCGTCAGCCGCCGAGATAAGCCTCGCGAATGTGCTTGTCGTCGATCAGTTCTTCTCCGCGACCCGACAGCACGATCGATCCGGCTTCCATCAGATAAGCATAGTCGCACATGTCCAGCGCGGAGTAGGCATTCTGCTCGACCATCAGCACTGTCGTGCCAGACTTGCGGATTCCGTCGATGATCTCGAACACCTGCTCCACAATATTCGGTGCCAGTCCCAAAGACGGCTCGTCGAACATCATCAGTTTCGGCTTGGACATGATCGCGCGGCCGATCGCAAGCATCTGCTGCTCACCGCCCGACAGTGTTCCTGCGACCTGACTACGGCGCTCTGCAAGCCGGGGAAACTGCGTGAGAACCCGATCGCGATCCTCGGCAACACCATCGGCATCGCGCCTCAGATACGCGCCCATGTCGAGATTCTCCTCGACCGTCATGTCCGGGAACACCCGGCGCCCCTCGGGGCAATGGGCGATACCTCGCGCCAGAATCTCCCGCGCCGAACACCGCGTAATGTCTTCTCCTTCGAAGATCATGCGGCCGGACGCGGAGGGCAAAATTCCGGAAATCGAGCGCAACGTCGTGCTCTTCCCGGCCCCGTTCGCGCCAATCAGCGCGACAAGCTGCCCCTGCTTGATCGAGAGAGAGATACCCTTGATCGCTTCAACCTTGCCGTAGCGGCAAACGAGATCGCTAATCTCTAGCACGTTTCTTCGCTCCTTGCCCGAGATAAGCACGAATGACTTCAGGATTGCCCTGAATTTCCGACGGTGGGCCTTCGGCAATGATCCGGCCGTAGTTCAAAACGACAATACGATCCGACACGCCCATCACCATTGGCATGTCATGCTCCACGAGCAGGATCGTGACACCGAGACCGCGCAACTTATCCAGGAGTTGCATAAACCGCGCCGTCTCCGTCGCGTTCATGCCCGAGACCGGCTCGTCGAGCAGCAGCATCGAAGGGTCCGCAGCCAGCGCCAGCGCAACACCCAGAAGGCGCTGATCGCCATAGGCGAGTGAGCCTGCCATTTCGCGCGAGCGGCGTTCAATACCGACCAGTGCCAGGATTTCTGCGGCCCGTGTCCGCAGCTCCTTCTCGGACTCACGCTCCCGCGGCAGCGCCAGCAAGGTATCCCACAATCGCGAGCGGCCGCGGCGATGCAAGCCGATCATGACATTTTCGAACACGCCGACACTCTGGAACACGCTGGTTCGCTGGAAGGTCCGTACCAGACCCAACGCGGTAACCTCATGCGGCTTCAGGTTGTTCAACGACGTGCCGCGATAGATAACTTCGCCCTTTGTCGGCCGCAGAAAACCCGTGATGACATTGAACGCCGTCGTCTTGCCTGCGCCATTCGGCCCGATCAGACTGACGACTTCGCCTTCGTTGACGACGAAGTTCATATCCGAGATCGCGACGAGGCCACCAAAGTGAACGGCAATATGTTCAATCGAGAGCGCTGGTAGCGTCTTAGCTGCTTGTGCGTGCATCATGGCGCATCCTGCATCTTGGCTTCCGGCGCAACGGCAGGAGCCCTTGCTTCATCGACCCCGAACCATTTCTCGATAGCCGGAACGATCCCCTGCGGGAGCACGAACACGATCAGGATCATGAACAGCCCATAGAGAATCCACTGGATTTCCGGAGCGGCGAACGAGCGTGCAACAACCGGGATGAAACCGAAAATCAATCCGCCGACGAGCGGACCTGCCAGCGTTCCCTTGCCGCCGGTAATCACCATGATCACCATCGTAACGGTGTAGAGAAAGAGGAAGACGTCGGGATCGATAATCTTCAGATAATGCGCGTACAGGCTTCCCGCCGCGCCGGCGATGCCGGCAGATACAACGGCCGCCAGCACCAGATAGCGTGTCACGTCGATGCCGACGGAAACTGCCAGCGATTCATTCTCCTTCAACGCCACCATCGCGCGCCCGACCCGCGAATTCACCAGGCGGCTGATGACGATGTAGGAAATGATCACGACGCCGAGGACCAGATAGTAGTTCGACTGCTTGCTGAAGAAATCGAAATAGCCGAGCCCCGGAAGTCCGAGCGTCATGGGCGGAATAGCGGTCAGAGCCAGCGGACCTTGAGTGAGCTCCACCCAGTTTAGCGCCACCAACCGAACGACTTCCGCGAAGCTGATGGTAACAATGACGAAGTAGGCGCCGCGAACCCGGAACGACAGCTTACCGACGATGTACCCGCAAAGGCCGGACACAAGGATGGCGATGATAAAGCCGAGCCAAACCGGCCATGGCTCATGAACGACGCGGATGCCGCCGATCAATTCCACGTCGAACCCGAGCGCCGTCAGCGCGCTGGTGTAAGCGCCGATTCCAAAAAAGGCGACGTGACCGAGACTCAACTGGCCAGTGTAGCCCAGCAGCAGATTGAGGCTCATCGCCGCGACGATGAAGATGCCCGTCGTAATAAAGGCGTTCAGGAGATAGGGATCCTTGAGCCACAACGGAACTGATGCGAATACGACAATCGCGATCCAGGGGAGAAGCCGTTTCATCCAATTCGCTCCGATCGTGCAAAGAGGCCGGTCGGTTTGAACAGCAAGACCGCGATGATGATTATAAAGCCCATAGCGTCGCGGTAACCCGACGAGATGTATCCCGCACCCATCTCCTCAGCGAACGCGAGGATGAAGCCACCGATGGTTGCGCCGCCGATGCTGCCAAGACCGCCGAGGATCACGATCGCAAACGCCTTGAGCGATGCGATGTTACCCATCTGCGGCGAGATCACATAGACCGGCCCGAGCAGCGCGCCTGCGGCGGCGGCCAGCGCAGAACCGATGGCAAACGTCGCCATGTAGATCGCCTGAATGTTGACGCCCATCAGGGATGCGGTATCGCGGTCCTGGAAGGTCGCGCGCATCGCTTTTCCAAGTTTGGTGCGGTTGATCAGGAAATACGAGATGGCAATCAACGCCAGAGCCGCGAAGAACACAAAAAGCCTCAACCAAGACACCGAGAACGGACCGATCGTCAACGGCGTCTCCGGGAACGGTGTATTTACCGCCTTCGCAACGCCGCCCCAGACATACTGCTCCGCGTTTTGCATCACGATCATTGCGCCGATCATGATCAGCATCGTCGTGTCGATATCGGCACCACGCATCGGCCGCAGCAGTACAAATTCGATCAAGGCGCCGACAAGGCACCCGGCCACGATTGCAAAGAGCAGCGCGAGAAAGAAATTGAACCCAAGCAGCACGGCGACGAAGTACACGAAGTACGCGCCAAATGCATAAAGCTCGCCGTGCGCGAAATTCACCACACGCATGATGCCAAAGATCAAGGTCAGACCGATTCCGAGCAGCGCATAAGTGCTGCCGAGGATCAGCATGTTGATCATATGTTGCAGAAATTCAGTCATCGAGCCTTATCCAGGTCAAAACTCATCGTTCGGCGAGGGCCGCCGTGCCTTTGGAGTAGAAAGGCGCGGGCATCGAGTCGATGCTCGCGCCTTCTCCACACTTACAGCTTGGGAAGAAAGACCTTCGAGTTGTCGATCTTGATCAGGTAGACGTTAGGCATGCTCTGCCCGCTCTCCTTGCCGGATGGCCCCTGCTTCTCGAACTTGATCTTGCCGTTCAGGCCGAGCAACTCCGTCTGCCACAACGCAGCGGCAATCGCCTCCGGCTCCGCCTTGCCCGCCTTCTCGATTGCAGCCGCGATCGTGCGAATGCCGTCGTATCCGCGGAAGCTCTCGGTCGCACCGGCGAAGTTGAAGCCGCGCTTTTTCCACTCGCCAAGGAAGTACTTGGTTGCCGGCGGATTCGGCGTCTCGTCCGGGTACCACGGAGCGAACGTGGTCAGGTGGAACGTTCCGTTAGCAGCAACGCCAGCCTGATCGATCAACTGATCGGGATTTTGCGAGCCACCGGTCGTCACGATCTGCTTCTTGATGCCAAGCGCAGTTGCCTGCTTCAACACCAGGGTGAGCTGTTCGACAGCAGTCGTCACCATGATCGTGTCGGAGTCAGTTGCCTTAATTTTCGACAGCTGAGCGCTCATATCTTGAGCGGACTGATCCATCGTTTCAACAAGGCCGACCTGAATGTTGTCGGCCTTCAGAACTTTTCTGAAATCTTCAGCGGCCCCGCGGCCCCAGTCATTGTTGATGACAAGGAAGTCCGCCTTCTTGATCGACAGCTTCGGAAGAATTGGCTTGAACGCCGCGGCTTCGACCGACGACGGCGGAGAGATGCGGAAGATGTAGGGATTGCCGGTCGTCGTGATCTTGCCCGATGAAGACGTCTCAACCACCATCGGAACCTTGTATTCCATCAGCTTCGGCATCACAGCCAGCGTCAGGCTCGATCCCCAGGCGCCCATGATGACCGGCACTTTGTCCGCCGTAATCAGCTTCTCGGCGACAGCCGCAGCTTCGGTCGGGTTGCTCTTGTTGTCTTCGACGACAAGCTCGATCTTCTTGCCGAGAACGCCACCCTTGGCATTGATTTCATCAGCGGCGATCTTGGCGCCGTTGACGACATAGGTGCCCGACGCGGCAAACGGCCCCGTCAGCGGTTCGTTGACTCCAATTTTGATCGTCTGGGCCGCAGCCTGTCCGGCAACGCCTGCCGATAGCAACGCGATTGTCGCAAGTAGTTTGGTATGTTTCGCCATCTTCCATTTCCTCCGTTTGAGTGCGGAAATCAGGTCTTTTCAAGCAAAGCTTGTGCCAGTTGTCCGCATGTTTTTATCTAACTGTCGTCCCTAACGCAGATAGTCCTATTTTTAGTATCTTAGTATCATGTGCAAAGGCCGCGCGCCGTCAAGTTTTTTCAGCAATCCGGCACACTGACCGCAAGCCCTCCGCGCGACGTTTCCTTGTATTTCGTCTGCATATCGGCCCCGGTATCCCGCATCGTACGGATAACCTGATCCAAAGTAACGTGATGCGACCCATCGCCGCTTAGCGCCAGCGACGCCGCATTAATGGCCTTAATCGCGCCAAATGCATTGCGTTCGATGCAGGGAATTTGCACCAGCCCGCCGATCGGATCGCAGGTCATCCCGAGATGGTGCTCCATCCCGATCTCCGCGGCATTTTCAATCTGCCGGCTGCTGCCGCCCAGTGCCGCTGTCAGGCCGGCCGCGGCCATGGAGCATGCCACACCTACCTCCCCCTGACACCCGACTTCAGCGCCCGAGATCGAGGCGTTCATCTTGCAGAGCCCGCCAACCGCGGCACTGGTCAGGAGAAAAATCCTGACTCCGTCCTGGGAGGACCCATCGCAATGATCGGTGTAGTACCTCAGCACGGCAGGAATGACGCCTGCGGCGCCGTTGGTCGGCGCAGTGACAACGCGTCCGCCTGCCGCATTTTCCTCGTTCACAGCGATCGCGTACAGGCTTGCATAATCCATTGCTGCGATGGAATGCCGCACGTTGCGGCTTTCCGACGCTTGCAGCCGGGCATGCAGCGAGCGAGCGCGACGCTTGACCTTCAAGCCGCCCGGCAACTGGCCATCGGTTCGTATTCCGCGATCGATACAGTCGAACATCACCGCGACGAGACGATCGAGCCGATCGTAGACTGACGCTTCATCCGCAAATGCGGTTTCGTTCGCGAGCACCACCTGCGCGATCGAAAGACCGGAACGGTCGCACATCTCGATCAATTCAGCCGCACTGCGGTAGTCGAATGGAATCTCAGTTGAGGATTCCGCCGCAGAACTCGTCTCGCCTTCCCGCTGAACAAATCCGCCACCGAGCGAGTACCAGGTCTCCGCCCGTAACTCGTGGCCATCCTGATCGAGTGCCGCAAATCGGAGCGTATTCGGATGAACCGGTGTCGGTTCATCAAAATTGAAAACGATATCCTGCACTGGGTCGAAATGGATCGTCATTCTATCCTTCAGTACCAGTTCGGTTGCGGTCGCAATGACGCCGATCCGCCGCTCCGCATCGTCGGGATCAACAGTTTCCGGCGAGAAACCAGAAAGCCCGAGCATCACGGCCTTGTCCGTTCCATGACCACGCCCGGTCCACGCAAGTGATCCGAGCAACGTGACTTGCAATCGTCTCAGGCGTGAGCGCTGAGATTCGTCGAGAGCCAACATGAAGGCCGCCGCGGCCTTCATCGGACCAACCGTGTGAGAGGATGATGGCCCGATCCCGATCTTGAACAGATCAAAAGCACTGATCATGACAGGTGATCGGGCATCGCCCGCTCCAGTTTTGGTTGTTACTTCGCCCTCAGCCTTGGAATGATTTCCTTCGCGATCGTCTCAACCTGATCCATGCGATACTTGTAGGGCACGAAGATGATCTTCTGGACGCCGACAGCCTGGTGAGCCTTCAACTGTTCAACGCACTCATCGACGTTGCCCATGATCGCGCTCTCGCGCGAGCAGTCGCTGTGCTCAGGGAAGTCCCATTCCTTGTTCAGCCAGTCATTCATTTCGTCCTGCACTGCGGCCTTGGACGGGCCGATCATGATCGGCAACTGCGAAGCGTTGAGTAGCTTGTCGGGATCCTTGCCGCCTTCCTTCGCAAAGTTGCGAAGCTTGGCCCACGATTTTGCGAACGCCTCTGGCGAATAGAAGTAGGTCAGCCAACCGTCGCCGACAGTCGCTGCGCGCTGGAGAACCCTGTCGACGTAGCCGCCGATGAGGATCGGCAAGGTGGGCTGTTGGGCCGGCTTCGGGTACATGACCGCAGCCGAGATATCGTGCGCCAGATACTTTCCATCGACCATCGGCTCCGACCACAGACGGCGCATGATCTCCAGATTCTCGTCCATCAGCTTGCCGCGCTTTTCGAACGGGATGCCCATGGCATCGAACTCGCGCTTGTACCAGCCCGACGCCATGCCCATCAGCAGGCGGCCGCCGGAGAACTGATCCATGCTGGACAACTGCTTGGCCAGCGCAACCGGGTTGCGCAGCGGCAGGACGAGGATACCCGTGCCGAGCTTGATCTTGCTGGTGCGCGCCGCAATCGCGGTCAGCGTCGTCAGAGAGTCCAGGATCGGGAAGTGCGGGTCCACGCCGAGAAGGATGTGATCCCAGACCCAGAGCGAATCATAGCCCAGTTCTTCAACGCGCACGCCGTAATCAACGAGCGCTTTCGCGTCCGGAACTTCGGGGTAGGCGGTAAAATTGCGTGCGGCGATACCGAACGTGTTCGACAGTACGGTCATGTTTGCTTCCTCGTTTTTTCTTATGCGATGAAGAGACGATCGGGATCGAGCATTCGCAAGGTGGTGAGTTCGTGCTCGGTGGGTGGCTCTGTGATGCTGATCTGATCGTCAAAGATCAGATCGAAGCCGGTGTTATCCTGAACCTGCTCACGCGTGATGCCGGGGTTGAGGGCAAGTACCTTCATCCGGCGCGAGGTCTCGTCGAAACCGAATACCGCAAGCTCGGTGATCACGCGGAACATGCCGCCTTCCGGCAATCCGCTCTCGGCGCGGGACTTACCACCGCGAATGAAGCCAGGACTGGTGATGAAATCCACCTGATCGACGAAGCGGCGCTTCTCGTGCTTCATCGCAACGATCATGTTGGTCAGGCTGGAAATGTCGTTGCCGCCGCCCGTGCCTGGAAGCCGCGTCTTCGGCTTCTCGGAATCGCCTATGAAGGACGAGTTCAGATTTCCGTACTTGTCGATCTGCGCGCCGCCCATGAAACCGACATCGACGTATCCGCGCTGCAACAGCAGCAAAACTTCCGCGCTGCCCAGCACCATATTAGCGCGCTTGGTACAACGCTGGTCGTTGGTCGATGGCGGTAATTTGCCGGGCTCGACGAAAGCGCCGATCACGCCGCCCTCAAACAGGATTGTCAGGCCGGGGCAACGCAGACGTTGCGCAAGCGTCGCTGCCAGCAAGGGAACGCCGATGCCGGCGAACACAACCTGACCTTCCTTAAGCTGGCGCGCGCTCAGGATCGCCAGCATCTCCGAAGCTGTATGACGATTCTGTTCAGTCATCGAAAATGCTCCTGCCTCTGCGGCTCGCTGTCACGATTTCGTCCATTCCGATCTTCGCAAGAAAATCGTTCCAGGTTTTCGGGCCGTAGACATACTCGTCTAGATACTTCTCCATCCCACCGACGGGATCACCATTCACCTGCGCCACGTAAGCGTTGAGATGATTCATCATCGGCTCGTAGACGCCGTAACATTCATGTGGGGCGGAGCCGTAAGGCACTTCGACCACCGCATCGACACAGAAGAATGGAATCTTGGTCTGGTCGGGCGCGCGGCGGATCTGATCATTGGAAACGATCCGCTCTGTGGTCAGGATCACGCGGTTGGCCGCCATTGCCAGATCGATATCCATGAACTGCAAGCCATCGATCTGGGCGTTGCCGTAAGCGTCGCAGCGCTGCACGTGGATCACCGCAACATCGGGATTCAATGCCGGGACGAGCAGCACCTTCTCGCCGGTGAAGGGACAATCGAACTCTTTGGCTTCCGGCCGGATTCGGGCCACATCGGAGCCAAGCATCGAACGCATCGGCATGAAGGGAACACCCATGGCGCCGGCGCGGAAGCGCATGCCGACACCCATGTGGCTCCATTCGTCGTAACGCGCTGTTCCGCCCTCAACATGATGGCGCATCACCTTCGAAAGGCCCCACAGGATGCCCTGGGCGAACCAACTCGAAATGATGTGACTGGCTGCACCCGACCCAAGCAGCAAGTCGCCGTCGGTCGAAATAATGCAGCGCGAGCACGAAAGTTCTTTCTTCCGCGCGCGGATCAATTGCCAGATCATGGCCATCGGCGTGCGCGATATTGTCGAACCGCCGATGCCGACTGACGCGCCGTCGCTAACGAAGGACGCCGCTTCCTCGAGCGTCACCACTTTCTCGCGAAGACTGCGGTCGCGACGCGAGAGATTCTCCCGCAACTTCTGATATGGCTGGACTGTATCGTGACCTACGCTCATGACCTTGCCTTGCCTGCCATTTCGGCCTTGTGCTGCGGCCCGAAGGCCTCGACGTTAAAGTCCTGGATCAGCCGATCCCATTCCGGAAGACTCGATGCGAGATCATTCCAGAACGACTGATGCCTGCGGCGCTCGAAATCCCCGACACTGACTCCCTGCTGCTCCACCCAGGTGTAGTAGCCGAGATTGAAAACCTGACGCCGCAACTGATCGGTCAGTTCCACGACATTGTCGGTTGCGACCGACGCGAGGCAGGAGCCAAAAATCTCGCCCGCATTGACTTCGTCAAACGATGAGAAATGCTTCGCGCGATAACTGTCGCGCTCGCTGTCGTAGAGCGATGCGCTGTCGGTCGCGACGGTGACGATGACATCGTCAGGTCCGTAGTGAAGCTGCTTTGCCAGCTTGATCGATGCGACGATGTTGGCAAAACCGGAAATGCCGACATCCGCAAACGCCGCAACCAGCTTGCTATCGAGCTTCTGGCGACCCTGAAGATACTTGCGGCCCACATCGGAACCGAACAGCAGATTGAGGCTATCGGTGACGCGATCCGAAACGCCGATCACGACGTCAGTGTTCATCACGTTATGGATGAAAGGAATATGCTTATCGCCAATGCCCTGGATATTGTGCTCACCGTAGCCGTTGTTCAGCATCGTGGGGCACTCGAGCGCCTCGACCGCGGCAATCTTCGTCCCATGCCGCGTCTTCAGATAGTCGCCTGCCGCAATGGTGCCAGCCGAACCTGTCGCCGAAACGAACGCGGCGAGACGGCGCTGCCCGTCACCGTTGAATGCGAGAAACGCCTTCTCCGCAGCGCTACCAGTACAGGCATAGTGAATAATGTAATTCGAGAATGCCGAGAACTGGTTGAGGATCACGTTCTGCGGATCGCGCGCAAGTTCGGCGCACTTGTCGTAGATTTCCTTGACGTTGCTCTCCGTACCGGGCGTGCGCACAATATCATCCGGATGCGCAACCCACTTTTCGAGCCACTCAAACCGCTCGCGGCTCATCCCCTCAGGCAGCACGGCCACACCGCGGCAGCCAAGCACACGCGACACCGACACACCGCCGCGGCAGTAATTTCCCGTCGAAGGCCAGATTGCCTTCTGATGCTCCGGATCGAAACGCCCCGTCACAAGCTGCGCCGCCAGCGCCGAATAGGCAGGCAGCACCTTGTGTGCGCCGATCATCGGAAACCGCCGGCCAAGCAACACAACAATAGGAGCTTTTACACCGGTGAGCGATTCAGGGAGCACAAGATAGCCCGGCACATCGATCCGGCTGGTGCGATCGGCTCCGTTGTACCAATGGACACGCCAGAGGTTCGCGGCGTGCGGTTCGTCCGGCGCAACATCCGCCAGCGCATTCGAAGCGGCGGCGGGAATGCTGGACGGATTGGCAAGCTGCGAGAACGTCGGCATCACCACGCCGCGCTCGCGGACCCGCGCGATCGCCCGCGCGCGCTGCTTGCTATCGACTATTTCCGGATTGATGACCGAAGACATCGTCAAATTTCTCTCAGCTTCACGCCAATTTGAAAGATACTAACGTTAGTAAAATAGGATGTCCAGACTGACGCGGTCCATCCTATGAAATACTTGCGGCATGCACGTTTTTGTCACTATTGCCCGCTATTGGCGCGGCGGCCGCGTCAAACGAACGCAACCGGACGTCCTCTTCCGCATTGCGATAAAGCGTCGTCCGCTGCCTCGGAATGCGCCCGGCCGAGAGGATGATCGCCTCCATGTCTTGCGGTGTCATTTCCTGACCATGGGACGCACCTGCCGAGCGCGAAATGCTCTCATCCATCAAAGTGCCGCCGAGATCGTTGACGCCGGCCGCCAGACATTGGCGAATGCCTTCGGCACCGAGCTTCACCCAGGATGCCTGGATGTTAGGGATGTGCGGATTGAGTACCAGCCGCGCGACCGCATGCATCAGGATCGCTTCGCGGAACGTGGGGCCCGGCCTCGCGCGGCCCTTGAGATAGATCGGCGCCTCCATGTGAACGAACGGAAGCGGCACAAACTCCGTGAACCCGCCGGTGTCGATTTGCAGATCGCGAATGCGCAGCAAATGGCGCGCCCAATGCCGATAACCTTCGATGTGGCCGAACATGATGGTGGCAGTCGAACGGAAGCCCACCGTATGCGCAGCGCGCATCACATCGAGCCACTGCTGGGTGTTGATCTTGTCGGCGCACAGCACCGCGCGCACTTCGTCGTCGAGAATTTCGGCCGCAGTGCCCGGCAGTGTGCCAAGGCCCGCCGCTTTCAGTTCGCGGAGAAAATCGATGACCGGAATTCCCAGAGTCCGGGCGCCCTGATGGATCTCCAACGGCGAGAACGCATGCATGTGCATCTGCGGCACAGCTTCTTTCACCGTCCGGCAGATATCGAGATACTTCTGCCCGGTATAAGACGGATGAATGCCGCCCTGCATGCAGACTTCGGACGCGCCGCGTTCCCAGGCTTCGATCACGCGGCCTGCGACTTCGCTCATCTCGAGATCGTAAGGCCGGCCGCGCAGATTCTCGCTCATCTTGCCCTTGGAGAAGGCGCAGAACTGACACTTGAACGAGCAGATATTGGTGTAGTTGATGTTGCGGGTGACGACGTAGCTCACCGTATCGCCGTTTTTCTCGCGGCGCAGTTCGTCGGCTGCGCGGCAGATCGCTGCAAAGTCATCACCGCGAGCCCTGAATAGATCGACAATCTCCACTTCGCCCAGCGCGTCGCCTCGCTGCGCTTTCGCCAGAACCTGGCCAAGGCTCGCGGACGGCGTGACCGATGGCGCTCTTTGGATCCACCCGAGTTCACGTGATGGCAATTGTCCGACATGACCGGGACACCAGTCATCCACGCGAGGAGCTCCATCGCCATCAATGTGATTGAGCACCGACGTCCGCAAACCCGCATCAACCCACCGGCTCGTATCGCGCGCGAACGACGGATAGATCGCAAGGCGCTCGACGAGATCCTTGCCCGCCGCCTTGGTTGCCGCTTCCAGAAGCCGCAGATGCGGCCACGGAGCTTCAGGATTGACGTGATCCGGCGTGACCGGCGACACGCCACCCCAGTCATTAATACCCGCAGCCACAAGTCTGCCCAATGCACCGGGGCTCAAGTTGGGCGGCGCCTGGATGTTCATCTCGGGATCGAAAATCAAACGCGCGATCGCAATCGTCCAGAGGTGGTCCTCGACATCCGGTGACGCAGCATTCGCCATGCGCGTGCCAGCCTTCGGACGGAAGTTCTGGACAATGATTTCCTGAATGTGCCCGTACTGGTCGTTGAGTTCACGCAGTGCCAGCAACGAGTCGACACGTTCCTGTCGCGTCTCGCCGATACCGATGAGAATGCCGGACGTGAATGGCACGCTCCGTTCACCGGCCAATCGCATCGTTTCGAGGCGGGCGGCAGGAATTTTGTCCGGCGAGCCATGATGGGCACCGCCTTTCTCGGCTAGACGATCCGATATGCTCTCCAGCATAATGCCCTGAGATACCGAAACCTTCCGCAGGGCGTCGATGTCTTCTCCGCTCATCAGACCGGGATTGATGTGCGGCAGCAGACCAGTTTCACGAAACACCGCAGTCGCAGCTTCTGCGAGATACGACAGCGTGGTGGGATGTCCCAGCCTCTCGAGTTCTTCGCGAGCGACGCGATAACGCAACTCGGGCTTGTCCCCCAGCGTGAATAGCGCCTCCCTGCACCCCGCCTTCTTGCCCGCTTGCGCAATGGCCACCATCTGCTCGATCGAAAGATAAGGCTTTTCACCATTACGTGGCGCATGCGCGAACGTGCAGTAATGGCAAACATCGCGGCAAAGCTGCGTCAGTGGAATGAAGACCTTGCGCGAATACGACACCTGCTGCCCATGCGCAGCATCGCGCCGTGCGGCAGCGGCGGCAAGAAGCTGATCCAGACCGCCCGTGTGAACGAGCTCGAAGGCCTCTTCGCGGCTCAACCGGCAGTCCAGCGGAACTTCCTGCAACAAAGAAACGACCGTCATCACATATGCCTCACGCAAAGCGGCAGCGCACCAACGCCCAGGCGGCTTGAAACATTCAGTTCTGCGAGCAGTGCCGCTGTCAGCGAATACTTTCTGGTCGCGATCGGCGCGACCAGGTCTTGCGGGCGATCGATATCCCGCCCGATGCCGTCCGAGCTGATGACGCCGCAGGCAAAGCCCTTCGCCCGGGACTGCATCTGATGGCGCAAATAACTGTCCTCGCCAAATTTCGGTACGATCATATCCGGCGCGCGCATAGCGAGAGCATTGGTACCGCCATCGGACAAGGCCGGCGCCAGCACCACCGGATGCTGTTGAAGTTCATCGATGATCGCCCGCAGATCGCCTGCGGTCGCAAACGGCACATCGGCTGGAACAATCAGCGCACCCGCCGTTGCGTCGAGGGCTTCCAGTCCTTGCTGAACCGCCGCGTTAACACCGGCTTCGATGCCATCGTGGACGACCCGCGCATCGAACAACGATGCAAGATTTGCCACCATCGGATCGCTGGTGACGACCACAATGCCGGCAAGTTCGGAAGCGCACAGGGTCGTCAGCACCTCGTGCAACATGGTGCGCGCGAGTTTGACTCGCTCGTTCCGCGACAAAACCGGCGCAAGCCGCTGTTTGGCGTGGCTCAGACGCTTGACAGGAACAATGGCCCAGATGTTTGAAGGGTTGTCAGCGAACGTTTCCATCACGTCACTTTCCTTCTCTCAGCGCTCGCCAGCCGCGCGGCAAAATCCAGGCAATCGGCCGCCAGCCGGTCACGGTCCTCTAAGCTTCGCATCCAGGTGGATGTCACATGCACGGGCATATCGATCTTGTCGGCATCGCCACGATCGGTCTCGTCAATGATCAACCCGTCGATGAAGCGATAGTGCCGGGCGATCGCGACGGAATCCGCCGGCACACCGAGTTCCGCCATGATCTTTGCCGTCGGCCCCTTCACCGCCTGTCCACCGATCAAAGGAGAGATTGCGACAATGGGCGCGGTTACGCGATCGAGGGCCTTGCGGATATCCGAAACGGCCAGTATGGGATCGACGCTGAGATACGGATTCGACGGACAAACAATGACGGCGGCAAGGTTTGGGTTTTTGAGGGCAACCATAACCTGATCAGAAGCCGCAGCCCGTTCCGCATTCTTGAATTCAAGCCGCTTTACCACCGGCGCACATTGCAGCCCGATGAAATAGCGCTGGAACGGCAACGGACCATCCGCGGTAATCACCATGGTCTCGACGCGATCATCCGACATGGGAAGGATGCGCGACGCTATCCCGAGCCGGCGCGCCATCGCGGTTGTGAAATCCGTGAGTGATGTTCCGCCGCGCAGTGCACGCGTGCGCTCGACATGCATGGCGAGATCACGATCGCCGAGCCGGAACCATGTTTCGCCGCCCAAGCCGCCGAGCGACTCCATAAAATTCCAGGTCTCATCCGCCCTGCCCCAGCCGCGCTCGACATCGCTGAGACCGCCGAGTGTATACAGAACAGTATCGATGTCCGGCGAGACATGGAGGCCGAGATGCTCGAAATCGTCGCCGGTGTTGACGATCACTGCCAGATCGGCGCCGACAAGACGCTCCAGTCCCAGCGCCAGCTTGGCGCCGCCTACGCCGCCGCATAGCGCGACGACCGGCCGTCCACGAAGCGATGATGTTGATTGGGCACTCATCGGAACATATCCCGTTCGCGGGGACGCACCAGCGCCGATGCAGGACGCGATGCTGCGTCGAATGTCAGACCGCGAACCACTACCACCGGCAGACCATCGGCTGCCTGCCCCATCAGCAGCGACGCACCGGCGGCAATCTCATCGGCCACCGCGATCTCGGTCATTTGCATCTTCCGGCCAAACATGTCCGGCTCACCGATCATATCAAGCAACGACGGCAGACCCGCAGCGCCGAGCGCAACCCCCACGACGCCGTTGCGCCAGGGGCGTCCAAAACTGTCATTAATGATGACGCCAACCTTGGCGCCAAATGCTGCGTCAAACCTGGCCTTCAACTGCACCGCTGCGCCATCCGGGTCACGCGGCAACAACAGCACGCGCTCTTCACCGTTAACATGCTCGATGTTCGATTGATCGATCCCTGCATTGGCCATCACAAATCCAAGCCGATGCGCAACGATCATGATGTTGGGGCGATGTCGCACAACCTCGTCGGATTCCGACAGGACAACCTCGATGTAACGGGCGTCCTTGCCGACCTGATCGGCAAGCAGTCGCGCCTTGTCCGAAGGAACCACGTCCTTCAATGCGACGTAGCGGTTCTCTGCCTTTGAGACAATCTTCTGGGCAACAACAACGATGTCACCGGACAGCAGCGGGAGTTTCGCCTTATTCAGAGACTCAACAATGAGCGCAGCAAGATCATCGCCCGGAGCAATCAGCGGGATACCGGGTACAGCATGATATGTGACGCTCTTCGCCATCGCGCACGATCATTGTGGAACGGGAGGGGAAAGCCCCGTGATGCGGATACCCGCGCCGGGAACCTTGTAGCGGCGATTGATTCCGATCAGAACCGACGTCAGCGCCTCTGCGGCAGCCGAATTGGCCAGCACGCCACCGTCAATGCCAGCACTGGCAACCTCGCTCGCCAGCCCGATCACGATGTCGCGCGATTCCTTGTCATTGCCGAATACCAGCACGTCGCAATCCGCGCGACCGCCTGCATGCAGCTTGGTGGCGCCGACGTTGTGAAACGCGGAAACCACTTTAACACCCTCGCCAAGCAGTGTCTGCGCGATCTGCGCCGCCGAGCCTTCGGGGGGAAGCTGCACGACCGACACCTTTGGCGGCACCAGCGGCACAGCGGCGTCAATCACGATCTTGCCCTGCACCGCGTCTTTTACCTCGCGCAAGGTCGCTTCGTGGCTGCCGAACGGCACCGCCAGCACCACAACGTCGGCAGATTTCGCCGCACCGACATTGTCGTCACCGCGCGCGCCGCCACCTAGTTCCTTTGCAAAGGCCTGGGCTTTCTCGGCCGAGCGCGAGCCAATGACCACGGCATAACCCGCGGCAAGCCATCGTTTTGCGAGGCCGGAACCGAGGTCACCGGTACCTCCGAGAATAGCAATGCTTGGCTTAGCGCTCATGTAACCGGCCTTTCTTCAGATGCGACGTCAGCAGCGAATGTTCAGTCAAGCGCCATTTCCGTCAGCGGCACGAGCTTGACACCGGCCTTCTCGAGACCTTCGCGCACCGACTTTGCGAGCGCGACCGCGGTTGGCTCGTCGCCATGGACGCAGAGCGAATGAACCTTGCAGGGGATCTTCTTGCCGGTGCGCGAGGTAATGGTGTTGTTCACGACCATATCGACGACCTGCTTGGTCGCAACCGCCGGATCCTTGATGACCGAACCCGGAATCTTGCGGGAGGTGAGATTGCCGTCTTCTTCGTACTGGCGGTCGCAGAAGCCTTCCAGCGCAACCTTGAGCCCGAGGCTGCGCCCGGCCTTCTCCATTTCGGAACCAGCCAATGCCAGATAGATAATGCTGGGATCGACGGTTTTGATCGCGCGGCCGATCGCCATCGCGTATTCGCTGTTTTCAGCAGCCATGTTGTTCAATGCGCCATGCGGCTTCAGGTGCGTGACCTTGACGTTGGAATAGGATGCCATCGCCTGCAATGCGCCGATCTGGTAGGCGATCATGGCCTCGAGGTCGTCCGGCCGCATATCGATGCGGCGGCGGCCGAAGCCCCAGAGATCGTTGAAACCGGGATGAACACCGACCGTGACGCCTTCGCGCTTGGCGTCAGCAACGACCTTTCGCATTGTGAGTGGATCGCCGGCATGGAAGCCGCAGGCGATGTTGGCCGATCCGATGACTTTCAGAATGCCGTTATCGTCGCCGATATTGTAGGCGCCGAACCCTTCCGCCATGTCTGCGTTGAGGTTGATCTTGATGGTCATTGCTCACTCCGGAATTTTAGCACGAATGGCGGAAGCGTTGATTTTTAAGGTCTCGCTCAGCATAAGGTACTATTGTTAGTAAGACAATATCTTTTATCGGTCCCGTCGCTTTAGCGGGATCCAAATAGCCGCCCGAACAGGCGCTTGAGCCTGCCTTTCAGGACGTCGAGAACCAGCGAAGCCGCATCAAGACCCGGCGCTTCTCCCTGTATTGCATCTGTATTGCCGGAGAGCTTCGCCTCGAGATTCCTGACAAACATGGCGATCAGGCGTCCGGCCACGTCCTGGACGAGCCCGGAACGGCTGAACTGAGCCAGCGCGCCGGTCAGCGTGAAACCGATGCTGACGTCCACCTGGGTCTCGTTGGGGTTATCACCCTGCTTCACTGCATAACCGACCAGGCCGCGCGTCGCCGAGTTGCTGCGCTTGTCCTTGCCCGAACCCATAATGGTTCCGGTTCGCGTCGCTTCATCGCGCGTGATGTCGGCAACGCCTTGGAATTCCGCCGAGATCGGGCCGACCTTGACCTTCATCTGGCCTTCGACATGGCCGTCCACTGGCTCCCCCGCCAGCGACGCGCCAGGGAGGCACGAGGCGACGCCGGCGACGTTGCCGAAGAAGTCCCACACCACATCAACCGGATGCGCCACGACGAAGCTCTGGTTGAACGTCGTCTGCGGCTTCCAGTCCGGATCCATGCGCGGGGTTGGTGCGGCCGGCGCGCTGGCTTTCTTCGCTGTTCCCGGCGCCGAAACTGTGCGCGGCGCAGAACCTGCTGCCACCGGCACTGAATGCCCCGACCCCGAAGGGCCAAGCCGCGTCCGGTTTCCGTTTGGAATCGCTGCTATCCCCCGGCTGCGACGCGCTTCGACGACACGCTGCACCGCGCGAATGATGCCGACATAGCCCGTGCACCGGCAAAGGTTCCCGCTCATCGCGACACGGATGTCATGCTCGCTCGGCGTCTGCATCCGCAGCACCACATCGCGCGCGGATACGAGCATTCCCGGCGTGCAATAACCGCATTGCAGCGCGTGCTCCTGCGTGAACGCGGTGCGCAGTTCGGTCGCGATCTCGTCATTGTCGAGACCTTCGATCGTCGTCACTTCGGCCTGCTGGCAGGCCACCGCAAAGGTAATGCACGAGCGCGTCGGCACACCATCGACCAGGATCGTGCAAGCGCCGCAGACGCCGTGCTCGCAGCCAAGGTGCGTGCCTGTGAGGTTCTGGGTCTCGCGAACGAAATCCGCGAGATGGGTGCGCGGCTGAACATTCGCGCTGACCTGTTTACCGTTAACTGTGAGGCTGACTGTATTCATGCCGATTGCGCCTGTTCGATAGCGCGCCGCAACGCGACAATATGCGTTTGCTTGTCGAGCGGATCGGTCATACCCGCCGCTTCGATGACGTCGCCGACTGCTTTACTACTGAAAGCGGCACCAAGCCGCTCCGCGCGCCCATCGCCAAGGATGTTACTGGCTTCAGTGATCACGATCGGCCGGCTTTCCGTCGCCCCGATGACAACACGGCTGACGCCGCGATCCGGATCGGAAAGGAACGAGCCGATGGCGTGCGCGAACTCGCCGGTCTTCCGGCAGCTCTTGTAGTAACCCCATCGCGCCGTACTGCTGAGCTTGGGAACCTTGACGCTGACCAGCATCTCACCGGGCTGCAAATCGGCCTCCAGAGCGCCTACCATGTAATCCTCGACCGGGATCGTGCGCTCGCCGCCCGGACCACGCAGCACGACCTTGGCTCCCACAGCCGCCATGATCGAATGCCAGTCGGCCGAGGGATCGGCGTGGGTCAGGCTTCCGCCAATGGTTCCACGATTGCGCACGGCGCGATAGGCAATGCCGCGCGCCACCGTCGGCAATGCACCGCAGGTTACGTCCGGCACGCGCCGATCTTCGATGTCCGCGTGGGTGATGCACGCACCAAGCACAATCTCGTCGGATCGCTGATCAACGCTGCGAAGCTCTTCGATACCGGTGATGTCCACCAACAAGTCGGGCTGCACCAGACGCATGTTGAGCATCGGCCCGAGCGACTGGCTGCCCGCCATGATCTTGACCGTGAGGCCGTCGTCGGCGATCAGCTTGAGAGCCACACCGACGTCACCGGGACGCGCGTAATCGAAATTGACCGGCTTCACGCAAGCACTCCTTCATCGGCCTTCGTGCGTGGCGTGCTCCTGGCTTCCTCGATTGCCTCCAGCACCCTGCGCGGCGTGATCGGCGAGTGCCGTATTTCGGCACCAAGCGACTTCAGCGCGTCGTTGACCGCATTGCCGATAGCTCCCGGAGGCGCGATCGCACCCCCTTCGCCGAGCCCCTTCACACCGAATTCGGTATACGGCGCCAGAGTCTCCATGTGGCCGAGCTTCGGCTCCGGCACTTCGGTCGGACCGGGCAACAGATAGTCCGCAAACGTCGATGCAAGCGGTTGACCCGATGTGTCGAAATTCATCTCTTCATACAGCGCCGTGCCGATCCCCTGCGCGAGCCCGCCGTAAATCTGGCCGTCGACCACCATCGGATTGATCAGCTTGCCGCCATCTTCGACGATGACGTAATCGAGAAGCTCGATATCGCCCATCTCCGGATCGACCGCGACGACCGCAATGTGGGAGGCGTAGCTGAACGTGCCGGAGTCACGCACCGGTTTGTATCCAATGGTCACTTCGAGGCCGCGCGGATCGACCGAAGGTGGAAGATCCTGCGGGCGGCGATACCAGGTGTAGGCGACTTCTTGCAGGGTGACGCTGCCGTTCGGTCCGACCACGGCGCCGTCGCTGAGCTTTACGTTGCTGATATCGGTCTGCAGCAGATGCGCGCCGATTCCGAGTGCGAGCTTGCCGAGTTCGCGCGACGCCGTCGCGACCGCGCCGCCGGCCATCACCGCACAGCGCGATCCCCAGCTTCCGGTCGAATACGGCGTATATTCGGTGTCGCCATGGACCAGTTTGATCTTGGCGGTATCGATGCCGAGAATCTCGTGCGCAACCTGCGGCAGCGTGGTTTCCATGCTTTGCCCATGGGAGTGGACGCCGACACGCAGTTCAAGCCCTCCATCCGGCGTCATGCGCGCCGTCGCCTGCTCATGGCCCGGCACCATCGGAATGCCCCAACCGGCGTAAACCGACGTTCCGTGCGCACCCTGCTCGCAATAGACCGACAGTCCGACACCGATCAGCCGCCCATCTGCCTCGGGCATCTTCTGACGTTCGCGCAGCGCCGGCAAATCGATCTTGGCCAGCGCTTGCCGCAGCGACTCCGGATAATCACCGCTGTCGAAATGCTTCTTGGTGATGTTGTCGAACGGCATCTGCTCCGGTTGCACGAGATTTTTCAGCCGAACCTCGTAAGGTTCGATACCGGTCTCCCGCGCAATGGCGTCCATCATCAGTTCGATGGCGAAGCAGACACCCGTGCGGGCAACGCCACGATACGGCAGGATCGGACACTTGTTGGTCGCGACCGACCACGTACGGCAGCGATAAGACGGGAAATCGTAAGGCCCCGGCAGAATGCTCGCGACCTGCGCCGCCTCGAGACAGGCCGAAAACGGATAAGACGAATAGGCTCCTGAATCGACCGTCGCCTCGCATTCCACGCCGCGCAGCTTGCCGTCGCGATCTGCATAGACGGTGATGTTGTAGTGATGTTCGCGGCAGTTGGCGCCTGCAGTGAGATGTTCGCGGCGATCTTCGATCCAGCGCACGGGATAGCCACAGCGCTTAGCAAGCCAGCCAAGGCAGACGTCCTCTGTCAGCACGATGCCCTTGTAGCCGAAGCCACCGCCGACGTCGGGCGAAACAATGCGGACTTGAATCTGTTCGAGCCCAAGACACTCCGAAAGACCGTTGCGCACGATGTGCGGCTGCTGGTTTCCGGTGTAGAGAACAAGTTGGTCCATGCGCTTGTGCCACATGGCAATAGTGCCGCGCCCCTCCATCGGAGCCATACTCTGGCGCGCCGTAGAAATCTCGCGGGTGATCTTGATCGGCGCATCGTATGCCGCTTCCATGTTCACATCGACGAACGTCTCCAGGAAGATGTTGTCTCCCCAGTGCTCATGGAGCAGCGCCGAATCCGGGCGCTTCGCGAGCAGCATGTCGTGAACGGCAGGCAATTCCTCGAAATCCACCTCAACGGCGGCAGCAATGTCTTCCGCCTCCGCCCGCGTGTCCGCGACGCACATGGCGATCAGTTCACCGACCTGGCGAACCTTTTCGAAGGCGAGGATCGGCTGTTCAGAGACCTTGAAGCCCGGGAGGCCCGATACCGCGCGGATCGGCTTCACACCCTCAAGATCAGCCGCAACGAAAACGCTGTCACGATATTGCGGCGGAATCCGTATGCCCTTGATACGCGCGTGAGCCAGAGGACTGCGAACGAAGGCCACATCGCGCATGCCGGGCAATCGTATATCGCCGACAAATTCGCCGCGCCCGCGCATCAGGCGGTCATCTTCCTTGCGGAGAAGCCGCGCGCCTACCCCTTGCTCAACCATGCCAATTTCCTTCAACGGAAGGCGGGACACCACCTCGCTAAATTCATCCTATTTTTAGGATGATAGCAAGACCTGGTTCATGCGAATTAAGGAACAAAGTAAAGCTGATGAAAAAAACTGCTCACTGCACCGGAACTAGGCTTTTCCGGATTTTCGCCGCGTCAGGTTGACGGCCTTATGCCCGTTCCGGGCTTTCTTTTCGCGCAGCGGCTTGGTCCCCAAAAGGTCCATTTGCAGCTTGATGCTTTCGCTGCGGTAAATGATATCGCCGACATAGATCGCGATACCGCCGTCATCGATGACGACGCAATGGGCTTCGACAGTCGGCGCACCGATCGAAATCTTGAGAAGATCGGCGATTTCGGGGTCTGCGCTGCCGATGGTAAGCGTCTGATGCGCTTCCGACAACGTAATTTCATCCATGGAGTCGATGGCTACTAACGCCGCGGCATTCTTGAACCGCACGGGGTTCAGATCGAAAATTTCCCGCGCCAGAAGAAGATTGACGACGGAATAAGGATCCTCGTTGCGGTACTGAACGCTGCGCAGCTTGACGTAACTGGAGGCAAGATCGCCGTCGGATTCGCCCAGAACAGGCGGCGCGACGCCTTCGTCGATCGCCAGCCGCCGCGGCACGTTGTCCTTGAGCGATTCGATCAAAGTGGCCCAACTGGTCGCGAGCTTCACCCAGTGCCGGTCCTGGGTCTTTTTCGAGACAAACGTACCAAGCCCCTGGCGCGCCTGAAGCAGACCTTCTTCGCGCAGGATATCCACGGCCTGCCTCACCGTGACGCGCGCCACCTCAAACTCGCGTTCGAGCTCTTCGAGGGTGGAAATCTTGTCCCCAGCGCTCCACTGCCCGGACTGAATCCGCGTTCTCAACACCGATGCGACCTGAATATACAGGGGCACTCTGCTGCGGTCGTATGCCTTTAACAGTCTGGACACATTATCACTTCTTCTGGAATCTGGGACTCGCAGCGAAGATCATAACTGACGCCGACATCAAAGCAATGCGCTAGCTGAAGGGGCGAGATGAACCAAAGCGTGAACCTTCCGCCTTTCGCCGAGCAAGGATGCCACTCGATTTTCATCCTGCCCGCGCAGATATTCAAGGAGGATTTGACGAAGTCATACTATCTTTAGTACTATAATATCAATTGAACGAATGTGGACCGCATGGCTGATTTCCGGATTTTGAAGGCGGCGGACAGCGCCATAGTGGTTGAGTTCGGATCGGCGATCGACCGCAAGACCAGTGATCGTGTCCTGGCTCTGGCCGAAACTCTGGAACAAGCCAGATTGCCAGGCGTAACCGAAGCGATCGCAACATTCCGATCGCTCAGCGTGAACTACGACCCGCTGACGACAACCGGCGGCGAGCTTGAACAAGCCATTACAGCATTTGTGGATCAACCGGCCCAGTCGGCCCATCACAAGCGACTATGGGCGATTCCCGCCTGCTACGATCCGAAATTCGCACCCGATATCGAGGATGTCGCAAAGGCCAAGGGGCTTTCGGTGGCGGAGGTCGCAGCGCTCCACGCCGGCACGCAATATCATGTCTACATGATCGGATTTGTCCCCGGTTATCCCTACATGGGTGATTTGCCGGCAAAACTGCAGTTGCCGCGCAGGTCGGATCCTCGCCTGCGCGTTCCACCCGGCTCACTTGCGATCGCAACCAGCATGACCGCCGTCTACCCGTATGAGAGCCCGGGAGGCTGGCATTTGATCGGAACCTCGCCCGTTCGTTTCTTTGACGCGGCATCGGCAAAAGGCTCGCTGCTCGGCCCCGGCGACGGCGTGAAGTTCGAGCCGATCTCGCCCGAAGAATTCGACCGCATTCGCAAAGCCGTGGATCGCAACGACTATGTTCCGCATAGCACGGAGCTTGCAGCGTGATTTCTGTGCTCAAAGTTATCGCGCCCGGCTTCCACACCACCGTGCAGGACGTAGGACGGCGCGGCTTTCAGCACGTCGGCGTGCCGGTGTCCGGCGCCCTCGACCGTAGCGGCTTCACGCTGGCGAATGCGCTGGTGGGAAACACGTTAAACGCATCGTGCCTGGAAATCATCGGCTCCGGTCCTGAACTGGAGGTCGTCAGTTCGTCTGTCCGTCTTGCGCTGGTTGGCAGCGGCGGCGGGCTCGATATCGTCGGACGCGAAGATCCCCTCGTCCGTTCAGGACAGTCAGTCCGGCTGACCAAGGGCGAGATCGTACGTGTGCGCCTGGGTGGCGACGCATTCTGCTCCTATCTGGCTATCGAGGGCGGCTTCGATGTCCCATTGTGCCTCGGCAGTCGGTCGACCTATACCCGCGCCGGATTCGGTGGACTGTCCGGGCGTCAACTTCGAGGCGGCGACATCCTGGACGGATCAACCGAGGACGTCGCTGCGCGTGAAGAAGTCACTCTGAGCGAACAGCGCAATCTTCGTTTCGATCAACCGATCCGCGTCGTGCTCGGCCCGCAGGATGACTACTTTATCGAAGATGCCATCCGCGAATTCCTGTCGAGCGTCTACACCATTACGCCGGCATCCGACCGGATGGGATTTCGTCTGGATGGCTCCACTCTCACACACAAGAACGATTACAATATCGTCTCGGACGGTATCGTTGCCGGATCGATTCAGGTGCCTGGTTCAAAGCTGCCCATCGTACTGATGGTCGACGCGCAGACGACGGGCGGCTATCCAAAGATCGCTACCGTCATCTCTGCTGACCTGCCGCTGCTCGGCGTCCGCGGCGCGGGTCGCACTGTAAAATTTAAGGCTGTATCGCGCGAGGAAGCCGAAACGATCCGCCGGGCCGAGCATCAGGATGTCCTGAACATGATTCAGGACATCCGGCCCGTGAGCGAGATGCAGGGCATCAATATCAAGGCGCTATATACGTGCAACCTGATCGATGGCTTGGTCGACGCGAAAGCCTGACCGGGAATTCCGGATCAGGCCGGGACAAGAACGCGCGGATCGACGCCGGTCAGGCTCTTGTAGATCGAGGGATCGGTAGCCCCCTCGGTATTAAACAGCAGCACACGCGAATTGGCGTCCAGTCCAAGCAACGCGCGGCTCTGCGGATCACCGGCCGCAGCGAGCAGACCAGCCAGACCGGCGCCGCCACTTTCACCCGCAATCACACGGCTTCTTCCATTTTCCGCACGGGCCAACTGCTTCATCGCCGCGATCGCATCGGCATCACGCACGGTCATGTAGGCTTCCGCCAGCCGGGAAAGAATGCCCCACGCCAGCATCGATGGTTCGTAGCATTCAAGCATCGCCATAACCGTTGGCTCCACCGGCGCGATCTTCACCGGTGCGTCCGCTTCATTGCTCGCGAGTAGACATGCCGCGCGATCAGGTTCGACAATGATGAATTTAGGCCGTGCAGCACCGGTGCGGAGCGTGAGATTGGCAGCGATCGCGGCGGCAAACCCGCCAACACCCGCCTGCAGGAAAACATGCGTCGGCGGCTCCGCCATTTCATCCAGTATCTCGGACACCATCACGGTGTAGCCCTGCATCACAAGACGGGGAATGCGCTCGTAACCGGGCCACGACGTGTCCGACACGATGATCCAGTTATTGGCATGACAGACACGTTCTGCTTCCGCGACCGCATCATCGTAATTTCCGTCAACTTCGATGACGTTGGCGCCGAAGCGCGCAATCGCCGCGATGCGCTCCGGGCTGACGCCTTCATGCACGAAGATATTCGCCCGGCATCCGGCGAGATTTGCTCCGGCGGCAACGGAGCGGCCATGATTGCCGTCTGTTGCACAACCGACATCGATATTGCGGACTACAGCTCTCACGTCAGGATCGAGCAATTCGCCGGGGTGCACGGGACGGCCGAGGACGCGGCCAGCTTCCTCGAGCGCGAGACAAACCACGGCGTAGGCACCGCCCAACGACTTGAAGCTTCCAAGCCCGAACCGCCCGCTCTCGTCCTTGATATGAACCGACTGCACACCCGCCGTAGCCGCCACTTCGCGCAGCGAACGCAGCGGCGACGGCCGATAACTCGGATGCAGCCGCAGCATGTCCAGCGCCTTTTCGGCGGCCGCCGGCCCAAACATCTCCTGGTCCAGGGGCAGCAGGGGCTTGCCGCGGCTCATGCTCTTGTTGCGTTCAATCATGTCTGCACCTCTTTCAGGCGCAAAATTAGCTTACTTGACGAGCCAAATATCCTCTGATTTGTTGCTTTCAGCGCAATAATTTTGCAAGAAATCAATGACACCCTCAAAAAGCATCCAACTGGACGACTTCGACCTCGCCATTCTCGACCAGTTGCAGGTCAACAACCGGACCTCGCTTCAGGAGATCGGGAAGTCTGTCAACCTGTCGGCCGCAGCCGTGCAGCGACGAGTCCGGCGGATGGAAGACGCGCGTGTCATTCAATCCAACGCGGCAATTGTCGACCCCGCTAGCGTTGGGCGTCCCATTACGATTGTCGTGGAAGTGCAGATCGACAGCGAACAGGCCGATCTAATGGACTCGGCGCGCCGCGAGTTCGCGGCCGCACCTGAAGTGCAGCAATGCTACTACGTGACAGGCGCCGCGGACTTCATCCTCGTTCTCACGGTATCAACCATGGAAGAGTACGAGCAGCTCAGCCGCCGCCTGTTTCTCGAAAATCCGAACGTGAAGCACTTCAATACGTTTGTCGCGATGAACCGCGTCAAGACCAGTCTGAGAGTTCCGCTCATACCGGCGGGCAAAGGCCTTTGAGACTTGTGCCGACGCTAAACTTATCGGCGCTTCAAAAAGAAATACCCGCACAACAGGATCGGGATCGTCAGCGTTAGCCACGACACACCATCCCAAAGGCCATCCCCGACCAGCGCCGATACAAGTCCGACGATGCTCAGCACACCGAGCACCAGTGGTATCGCGAAAATCTGACCGTTGGTTTGCCGGCGCGGCTGAATTGGCATGTGCATCATGACGTATAGACCGGGCGATGATCCGAGGCCGATGCATCAACGACAACCCGTTCGATGCTTGCTCCGGACTGGCGGCGCCTGAGCCATAAATAAAGTCCGGTTATGAGAACGGCGATGGTGATGATATCGAGGATCGCCCAGATGATTTTCAGCGGCATGCCACCGTAATCACCGAAATGCAGTGGCTGAGAAATCAGCAGCGTTGAGACATACCACGGCAGGTCGCGGCTATACGTCAGCACGCCGGTCTCCGCATCGATCAAAGCAGGTTTGAGCAGCTTCGCCGTCAGAGGTGTATTTCCCTTCATGAAGACCGCGTAGTGACTCTTGCTGCTGAAGATGGTGCCAGGGAATGCCACGAAGGCCGGCTTCATGTTCGGCTCAGCTTTGATAGCCACTTGTACCGCTGCATCGATCGAAGATGGATGAGCCGGCAGCGGCTTGTCTTTATACTGCGCGGTCATTTCCGCGAGCTGCCCGAATTGCCAGATTTTGATGACGAGTTCAGCCCACGTATTGATGACACCGGTGAATCCGACAACCAGCATCCACATCACCAGCACGATGCCGGAGAGATTGTGAATGTCGAGCCATCGGACCACGCGAACCCTGTCACGCCGATAGGTGCCGAATTTCAGCTTTCGCATCGACGGCGCATAGACGACGATGCCGGAGATGATCGCGACACAGAACAGGATGCCCATCAGCCCGAGGAACAGTTTGCCCGGCAAACCGGCGTACATGTCAGTATGCAGCTTGAGCATGATGTAAGTAAAACGCCCGGTGACATCCGGCGCATCCAGATAGGCTGCGGTGTAAGCACCAACACGGACGATCCGGTTGTCGGAAGGATTCGCCTCCAGCGATTTGCCGATGCTGATCATCAGCGCATTGGCGTCATCCGGATCCCAGATCAGGAAATGCGGCACCATTTCCGGATCTTTTGACAGGCTGTTCTTCACCACCACATCGAGACTGGCGAGCGGTGTTCCTTCCGGCACCGGCGCGGCCTGCACTTCGTCATGCAGCAGATGGTCTATCTCGTGATGAAAGATCAATGGCAAGCCCGTGATGCAAAGCATCAGCATGAACACGGTGCAGATGATGCTGGACCATTTGTGGGTCGAACCCCACCTGCGCAACGATTTGCTGGTGCCTGCCAACTTTATCGCCCTTCGTTCCAGGAATATTTCAGAGTGCCGAGAACCGTGCGGGCCGTTCCAAGGCCGCAATAGGCCAAGCCGGTCAGACACGACGCGACATAGTATTCATTAGTTAGGTTGGTGGCGTTGATTTGCGCCTTCCAGCCCTTCATATCCGGCCGCGCATAGGCGAAATCGTAGCTGACCACAGCATCGAACAGCGTATAGCTCGGGATCACGAACGTATTTTGTCCGTCGCCCCAGCTCCTTCCGACATAACGCACGCCGCCGCCAAGGCCAAGCCCCGCGAGCTGACCATCATACCAGTTGTATTTCACCCACAGCGACGCCTGATCTTCAGGGGCGGCCTGGAGATGCTTGCCGAGATTATTGGTCGCAGCAGGTGCTGTGCTCTTCGTGATCGTTGTGTCCAGCTTGGTGTAACCGGCGATGACCTCCAGTTCCCGCGTGATGTTTCCGCGCGCTTCGAATTCGAAACCGCGCGAGCGGGCCGAGTCGGTCTGCAGGCTGCTTATGAAGTCTGGGCCGCTGGTGAGAATGTCATTCTGATTGATTTCAAACAGCGCGGCCGTCAGCATCAGATTTGTGCCATTAGGCATGAACTTGACGCCGATCTCCTTGCCATCGCCCGTCGTCGGCTTGAACGGGGTCGTGCTACCAAAGCCCGCACCGGTATTTGGCACAAAGGACGTCGAATAATTGATGTAAGGCGACAGGCCGAAATCAAACAGGTAGTTCAGGCCAACGCGGCCGGTCTGCCCCTGATCGCTACGCGAATATCTACCGGGTGATGGATAAATCGCGCCAGCAGCACTGTTCAAATTCGTATTGACGAAGTCCTGACGGCCTGTGAGCGACAACGTCCACCGATCAAGCTTGATCTGATCCTGGGCATAGAGGCCAACCTGATCGATCTTGTTGTCGTTCAAGATAAATGATCCCAATGACGCGAACGGCGGGATCGAAGCACCATACACAGGGTTGTAGGCATCGATCGACGGGAAAGTGCCGCCGAATATGGTCGTGCCAGCGGTGCGATAGTCGACGCGACCTGTTTGATGGAGAAAATCCGCTCCGACCAGAACCTTGTGCGTTAGAATGCCGGTTCTGAAATCCGCTTGAAGCTGGTTGTCAAGGGCAAGATTCTGCGCATTGGCTTTCACGTAGTTGTAAGAGCGCCCAACCAACCTCGTCGGATTAACCGGATCCATTCCTTCCGATCGCGTACTCTGCAGATCGTTGCTGACCTCGGTGTAACGCATGTTCTGGCGGAACTGGATGTTGTTATCGAAGCGATGCTCGAAAGCATAGCCGATCATTTTCTGTTCTAGCTTGTAGCCGTCTACCGACGGTTCGCCGAGGTAGCGGCTGTAAGGGACCGAGCCGTTTGGATTTGGCAGAAACGATACCTGCCCCGGCACGTACTGCTGGTAACCCTTATTGTCGATCTTCTGGTACTGCGAAAGAATCGTGAAGCTCGTGTCCGTCGTCGGCCGCCACGTGAAGCTCGGCGCGATGAAAATCTTGTTGTCCTGCATGTAGTCAGTCTGGGTATCGGCCAGCCGGCCAAGACCAACGAGGCGGTACAAGAACTCGCCGTTCTTGTCGATCGGGCCTCCGATGTCGAACGCGCCCTGCTTGTAGTTGAAGTTTCCGAACGTCGTTTCGAAGTCGTAGTGCGTCGTCGCGGTCGGGCGCTTGCTGACCATGTTGATCAGGCCGCCAGGATCCGATTGCCCGTATAAGCCCGAGGATGGTCCTTTCAGAACTTCGAGCCGCTCAAGGCCATAAGGCTCGATTTTCGGCATGGCGAACGTTGTGCTGTCCGTCGGGAGTCGGAGTCCATCAAGATAACGCGGCGCATCGAAACCACGAATCTTGAAACCGTCGAAGAAGGCGTTCGCGCCATAGCTTTGCAGTGCCACGCCCGGCGTGTAGCGCAGTGCATCCTGAACAGTCTGCGCACCCTGATCTTTGATTTGGTCCTTCGTTACCACCGAGATGGACTGCGGGGTTTCAAGCAACGGCGTATCTGTCTTCGTGGCTGTGACGCTTTGCCGGGCAGAATAGCCGACCACAGGACCGGTACCACTTTCGCCCACCTGAGCCGGAACAGGCTGAACCGGCGCAGGTGCTACGCGCGCCGCACGGCGCGGCTGCGCACGCTGGCCCGCCACCCGGACTTCGGGAAGAGTCGTCGCCGATTGTTTCTCCGAGGACGGTTCCGAAGATTGCGCGAAAGCGGGAGCGACCTGACAGGCACCTCCCAGAATCGCCACACCCAGCGCGCTCCTCATCGTCACGCGCAGAACATCCTTCGAAAGCAGCCGCCCCATCTCAAACTCCCCATCTTGCTAGGCTTTTCAGCCCCCGTTGATGGAGAAAGCAGATTTGGTTCAGGGTCGCCTTTGCGAACGCGCAAAAACCCTTTGATCGTACGTTGACCTTCTCAAAGGTAGCCGCGTTGCTACATCAGTGCGGCATTTAAGACGCACTGACAGTCTGTGCAGCGATTTTTGTGGTTCTGCTAGGACAATGCCTGGCTGCGGAAAAGCCTCGGAACCGAACCAAAGTGCTTCCGGAACGCCGTCGCGAAATTCGCGGGATTCGTGTAGCCGACGAGATCGGCGGCTTCGGTTACCGACAGATTTTGATACACTAGCGCCTCGCGCGCGACCTCAAGCCGTCTCGTTCTCAGATAGTCGATGGCGCTGACGCCGTATGCTGCGCGAAAGCGCAGGTTGAAGGATCGGCGGCTTGATCCCGCCCGGCGCGCCAGTTCGGCAATCGTCCAGGGATAACGCAGGTCCGCGTCCATCATGTCTTTCGTTGCCTGAAGGCGCGCTCGCTTTTGGTCGACGGGATTTGTCAGTTCAACATTGTGGCGTATCGCAAACATTCCCCTCGCCAATATCTCCGTCGCCTGTGCGCTCATCAGCAACTTTGCTGCCTGACCGTCGATACCCGGTGACAGGATTTCCGACGCGATGGCCTGAATTCGCGGCGGCGCTTGCACCGAAAACGCCAGAACAGGCCGCTCTGTTGCCTTGAACAGATCGAGAAACTCCTGCTCCAGACCCAGCGCCGTGATCGAGGAATGGGGAAACGCAATACCGACAGCCCGGATGGCGCCGCTGGGAGCTTCGCCAGTGCACGGCGTTGGCTCACGTATCGCCATTCCCAGCAACTTGTTCTCGGCATAGCGGATTTTTTCCGGACCATCGCGCGCGCAACTCTCGCCCGTGCCTTCGAGCACGATCGTCATATAGAGCCCGGGCTTCATGGTCCCCTGTGTGCGAAGATCATTCGGCAGATGGAGATCGCCTGGATGAAGAATACAGCCGGGATTATCCAGCCAGATCATGTTTTGGGAAAACGTGTCTTCGACAGGACGATTCTCGCTATCGAGAATGCGGTAATCGTCAACAATCAGGCTGTAAAGATCTGTCATGTGGCGGATTGCTCTAAACCGCCATTATGAAGCCCCTCCGCCACGTCCTCAACGGATTAGAGGCCAATTTAGAGCTATTAGAAACAGCGGGGCGGTATAATCCTGTCCTTAAGGAAACAGCCCGCGCGTCGTCTTTGCGGCGCGTACGCGCTCCACACCGATAGCCATTGCCGCAGTCCGATTGAAAATTTTATCGCGTTTCGCGCGTACAGCCATCTGATCGAACGCGCGGTCGAGAATCTGATACTCGCGCCGCATCACCTCTTCTTCTTCCCAGAACAGTTGCTGCAGATCCTGAACCCATTCAAAATAGCTGACCACGACACCACCGGCATTGCAGAGAATGTCCGGGATCAGGAAAATTTCGTCCTGGCGCTTTTCGAGCACGAGATCGGCGTCGGGTGTGGTGGGACCGTTCGCGCCCTCGGCGAGAACCTTGCATTGCAGCCTTTCGGCGATATTCGCGTCAATGACGCGCTCGGTGGCCGCCGGCACAAGAACATCGCAAGGCAACGTCAGGATGGTGGACGGATCGCACGCCAATTCATTGGAGTAACCTTGAAGGCTCCCGTGCTCTGTAACGTGCCGGATCAAGGAAGTTACATCCAGACCTGCGGAGCGATGCAGGGCGCAGGTATGATCGCTGACTGCGGTGACAGTCACACCCATCGCTTGCAATTCTGCGGCCGCGATCGACCCGACGTTTCCGAAACCCTGAACCACGGCCGTTGCATTGTTCAAGGTGATCGCACGCTCAAGCATCACCCGCTTGGCCAGATGAGCGACCCCGCGTCCCGTCGCTTCCCGCCGCCCCAAGGTCCCGCCCGCACTGACTGGCTTGCCGGTTACGATTTCCGTGACAGTGCGTCCCTGATACATCGAATATGTATCCATGAACCACGCCATCACCTGTTCGTTCGTTCCCATGTCGGGCGCCATGACGTCGACATGCGGCCCCACGAATGGAATCATCTCCTGCATGTAGCGGCGAGACAGGGATTCCAGCTCGCGTGCGGACAAACTCAAGGGATCCACCCCGATACCTCCCTTGGCGCCGCCGTATGGCAAACCAACAAGCGCACACTTCCAACTCATCCAGATTGCCAGCGCGGCAACCTCGCCAAGATCGACGCTTGCAGCGAAGCGTGTCCCTCCCTTGGTGGGGCCGAGAGTCAGATGATGCTGAACGCGATATCCCTCGAAAACCGCCGTCGATCCGTCGTCACGATGGACAGGACACGAAATAACGATCGCGCGCTTCGGCATGAGAAGTCTGTCACGATCGTCCGTTGGAATCGCCAGATAGTCCGCGATGACACCGAACTGGTTTACCGCCATATCAAAAACCGGACCGCTATAGATCGTCATCTATTTCGTACCTGTATGAGAGGCAGAGCCACTTCTGCTGAGGAGGGACACACCGATGGCTACGCGACAACGTGACAATCACAAGAGCTGACTGCCCGCGATTCTTCATCCGCACATTAGCAATTTGGGTGCGCATTGGCTGCGGAATTCGCGGCCAGAATGGAGCATGGACCGCCGATGCTGCGCTGCATCAGCGCCGCTGGCCGATCTCCGAACGATCAGAAATCAGTATGCTACCGGCTGCGGTCGCCCTACCCCGCAATACAGAAAACCGTTTCGCGAAACTTCGTCCGGCGAATAGATATTGCGCAGATCCACAATAACGGGAGTAGCCATGATCGCCGCCATTTCCTTCAGATCGAGTGCCCGAAATTGCTCCCACTCGGTGACAATGACGAGCGCGTGAGCGCCCTTTGCGCATGTATACGCGTCGTCGCAGAAAGTTACACCTTCGAGCACCTTCTTTGCCTGCTCCATGCCGACCGGATCGAATACGCTCACGATGGCTCCCATGTCCTGGAGAGCCGTGATCAGCGGGATCGACGGCGCATCACGCATATCGTCGGTGTTGGGTTTGAATGTGACACCCAGGACAGCGACAGATTTTCCACGCAGATTTCCGCCGAAGGCATTTGCGACCTTGCGTGCCATCGCGCGCTTGCGCTGATCGTTCACCGCAACGACGGTCTCGATAATGCGTAGCGGCGCCTCGTTATCCTGTCCGGTCTTGATCAGCGCCAACGTATCCTTCGGAAAACATGAGCCGCCATATCCCGGACCCGCATGCAGGAACTTGGCGCCGATGCGGTTATCGAGGCCAATTCCCCTGGCGACTTCCTGCACGTTCGCGCCTACTTTTTCGGCGAGATCGGCGATCTCATTAATGAAGGCAACCTTGGTCGCGAGAAAAGAATTCGCCGCGTACTTTGTCAGCTCAGCAGTGCGGCGATCAGTATAAACGATCGGCGCAGCATTGAGATACAACGGCCGATATACCTGCGCCATAATATCCCGCGCCTGAGCATCATCAGTACCGATGACAATGCGATCAGGGTGCTTGAAGTCGCGGATCGCCGCGCCTTCGCGAAGAAACTCGGGATTCGATACGACAGCAAATTTCGCATCAGGCTTCTGTTCGCGAATGATGCGCTCGACTTCATCGCCGGTGCCGACCGGCACAGTCGATTTCGTTACGATGACCGTGAAGCCAGAAAGCGCATCAGCAATCTCACGCGCGGCGGCGTAGACGTAGGAAAGATCGGCATGGCCATCGCCGCGGCGCGATGGCGTGCCGACCGCGATGAAAACAACATCAGCTCCATCGATCGCCGGCGCCATGTCATGAGCGAAGGTCAGACGACGCTGCTTGACGTTGCTCCCCACAAGTTCGGCGAGGCCCGGCTCGTAAATCGGGATTTCACCGCGGCCAAGAGCCTCTACCCTCTCCATATCATTGTCGATGCAAACCACATGATGTCCAAAATCCGCGAAACACGCACCCGAAACCAGCCCGACATACCCCGCTCCAACCATGGCAACACGCATCGATCATCCTGTCCGGCCAAACCGGTCTTGCGGCGCATTTAGCGCACGTCATTTAAGTTGTGAGCAGAGGCGGGAGAAACTGTTCTAGCTGGATAGGGTTGCCCATCCATCCCGGCCGGGCGGGAAGAAGAAGAAATTGTTGATGTAGGCGCGGCCACTCTTACGCCCGCCATCGGGAAGCAACGAACTGACATCCTGAAAGATGGCCGCATCGAACTGCTCTACCGGAACGACGTCGCCGTCCTCCACAAAGAAGCCGCTGTAGTCTCTTTCCTGGAAGAACTCGAACACTGATTCTGTCGCTGACGCCCGATGCCGGTCTTCGGCTTCGACAAGGAAAACCGGTTGGCTCCGTTCAAGCAGTCCGACCGCTCCATGTAGAACGTTCAATTCGTGACCTTCCACATCGATTTTCACGAACGTGACCTCGTCCCGGATGACCTCGTCGAGGCGCGCGGTCGGAACGCTCTGGACCGCGCAGGATTTGGCGGAAAGCGCGACTTGCGGCTCGAGGGATGCAAGACCATGCACCGCTCCTTGCTCGCCTTGCGGTATCAGTAATTCCGCTTTGCCCTCGTGGTCGGACAACGCGATTTCATGCACCACAACATTCGGTGCCGAGGTTTGCCGAAGAACATCAGCCATTTTATGCGAGGGCTCGAATGCATGGACATGCCGCGAAATCCGCGCAAGTTCGCGTGTGTAGAGACCGCTGTTTGCACCCACGTCGACGGTGATCGCATCACGGGAGACAACTTTGTTCAGGAATGCGAGTTCGACTTCCGCAGATTTGGGGCGATGCATGAAATGCCAACGCAGCCAGAGCGACGGAAATGCTTCCTTCAGCGCGTTTTTTGCCTGTCTCATGGTATTCATCGCAGACCCCTTTTGATTCTAAGCACCGGTGTGACGCACATCGTCTGGATTTTAAACCCGATGGTAGATGTCTTCGACGCGAACAATATCGTCCTCACCAAGATACGGACCCGACTGAACCTCAATCAGATTAAGCGGCACCTTTCCGGGGTTTTCGAGACGGTGCATGCACCCAAGTGGAACGAAGATCGACTCATTCTCGCGCAACAGAATCTCTTCATCATCCCGCGTAACGATGGCGGTGCCGTTGACCATCACCCAGTGTTCGGCGCGATGGAAATGCTTCTGTAGCGACAGTTTCGCGCCGGGATTCACTGTGATGCGCTTGACCTGAAAACGATCGCCAGCATGAATCGATTGGTAATATCCCCATGGCCGGTGAACGGATTGTGTTTGGGTCGCCGAGCGATGACCGTTGGCTTTCAGCCGCCCCACAAGCTTCGCAACGTCCTGATCGCGGTCCTTGGACGCGACGAGAACAACATCGGGTGTTGCGGTGACAATGAGATCCTCGACGCCGAGCGCAGCAACCAGAGGCCCCTCGCCGCGAACATAACATCCGGCCGCGTCTTCCATGACCACGTCACCAATCGCGACATTGCCGGAATCATCCTTGTCGCCCATCTTCCATAGAGCGGACCAGCTTCCGATGTCGCTCCAATCAAATTCCGCCGGGACAACGGCTGTCCGATCTGTCTTCGCCATCACAGCATAATCGAGCGACACTGACGGAGAGGTCCTGAAAGCATTCTCATCGAGACGCAGAAAATCCAGATCGCGCGTGGCGCCCGCTAACGCTGCCTTGCACGCAGCAAGCGCGTCCGGGATCAGTCGCGCCATCTCCTCGATGAGTATCCGGGCCGGCAGCAGAAAGATCCCGCTATTCCAGAGATAATCACCGGCGGCTAAAAGCCGTTCAGCTGTGACGAGATCGGGCTTTTCCACGAAACTGGCGACGTTGTGAACGCCAGATGCGTTGGTTAGTTGCTTCGCTGCGCGAATATAGCCAAAGCCTGTCGTCGGGGCCGTTGGACGCAGTCCAAAGAGAACCAGCTTTCCTTCCTGGGCGGCAGTCAGCCCTACAGTTACTGCGGCACGGAACGCCGCCGCATCCCCAATCCAGTGGTCCACGGGCATGGCGAGGATGATCGCGTTGGGATCTGATTCGCTGGCAACGAGCGCAGCAATCGCGATGGCCGGTGCTGTATTCCGCCCGAACGGCTCGAGCACCATGGTCGGCTCGGCGATGCCGAGCGATCGCAGCTGCTCAGCGATCGCAAAACGATGTTCAGCATTCGCAATTACCATCGTCCGGCCGAACATCGACGAATCGTTCACCCGCAGCGCTGTCTGCTGGAGCAGCGTCTGTTCACCAAGAAGAGAGAGGAGTTGCTTGGGATAGGTCTCACGAGACAGCGGCCACAATCGCGAACCGGTGCCGCCCGACAGGAGAACGGGAATAATACGGTCTTGTCGCTGCGTCATCCTCGTTGTCCCCTTGTGTGCGCCACAACAGTTAGACGGAAGCTCAACTCAGAAGCCGCTTCCCGACAGAAATTCTCTGCGGACAGTCTGCGCGATGATCGTCATATCCATCCGCAGCGACCACTTCGCGATGTAATCGAGATCATGATCGATCCGCGCAACCGCCAGATTCGGCTCGACCGTACTGCCTCTGCAACCGCTCACCTGAGCAAGGCCAGTTATTCCCGGGCGCACCGTGTGACGCTGAAAATAGTATGGAACGAGATCCTCATACGGCATGTGGGCGGCGAGCATACCTGGCACATGGGGCCTCGGCCCGACGAGGGACATGTCACCCTTGATAACGTTGATAAGCTGCGGGATCTCGTCGAGGCTTGTGCTTCGCAGGATTTTCCCAACACGCGTGACCCTGGAATCGCTCTGCACCGTTTGCCTGACGCCCGCAACATCGCCGAGATCGACATGCATTGAACGGAACTTGTAAATTTTGAACAGGCGATTGCGGTATCCGTAACGATACTGCTGAAAGAACACTGGCCCGCGCGATGTCGTCTTGATTGCAATCGCGATCGCTATGAACAACGGCGCGAAGAAAAGAAGCGCGAGGCTCGCCGCCGTCGCATCGAAAATCCGCTTACTGAGCGCGGATGCGGGCTCGCTGCGAGTGTCGCTCGCAGGATGACGACTGCGATAGGCGCTGCGGGTGCGATAAGGGCTATTGCTCGCGTACTCTACAGGCCGAACCGAGATCAGTCTCGGTCCTTTCCATAGCGTAGACGAATTGTCCTGGGCAAAGCGGGTTGTGACTGTCGCGGCCATTTCTCTTGCTCTCAATTGGACGTCCGCAGGAATGGAACTCGACGCGCACAGAAAGCGGCGGCACTTGCACCAGCAGCGCAGTCTCTCGCAATCGCGAAAGAAAGATCTGCATGACGAAGGCCCCAACCTTCCGTCCGCTAAAGTTTTCCTAAAGTTTTGTACGAAATGGGGCGGCAAAACGAAAAATTCGCGCGCACGACTCGCGTCGATCTTTCGCTAGAATTTTGCGACGCGAAATATTATCGCGCTGCGAAGCGCTTAGATCGATATGCTGATTTCTTACGCTGCAGTTTGGTTGACGCAGCCATGCACAATCACCGACGTGGACAACTTTGAAAAATGGAGTCGATTATCGAATCAAACGAGCGCACTGTTGATTCGCCGAAGGATGCGCCAAAACGCGGCGATACTTTGAGCAACTGCATTCACTAAAAACTAAAAGACACTTATTAGATTCACTGAGCACAAGAGTTTCAGCTCCTGGCGAGCCCGCAAATGGTTGTCCGGCTACAGAACATTAAGACAATGGTCGGCGACGACTCACGTGTGTCGTCTGCACATTCAGCGGAACCATCGATGATCGCTGAGCATGTGAATATCTCGTCGTTGCCGCCTAAGGGCGCCAACCGCCGGCTGAGGAACTGGTTGATCCTCGCCAATATCGCTGCCTGGGCTCTCATCATCTGGGTCGTTCGACTAATTTTCTCCTAATGCTCATCCCGGAGACACATAACTACTGAGATTGTGACGCGATTTGACCGCGGAACTTTTTCATGACGAACTCCGGCGATGCGATCCGGTTCTCTCCATCAGCCACGGACTATCCCAGCTGCAGTGCCCGCGGGTATGCGAGTCTACGCCGTTGGCGATGTTCACGGCCGTGCAGACTTGCTGGCCGAGACGATCGGCCGCATTGAGGACGATCTGCGACGCAGGCCTATCAACTATGCAGTTGAGGTCTATCTCGGCGACTACATCGATCGGGGACCTGATTCGAAGGGAGTGTTGGATCAACTCGCGGTCCGGCTCGTGCGGCAACACGCGATCTGCCTTCGCGGCAATCATGAAGCCATCCTCGAAAAGTTCCTCTGGGATGATCCGGAAACCATCCATCACTGGATACAACTCGGCGCCTTTCAAACGCTGGCATCTTACGGCGTTGTTTCGCGCTCGCGCACAGGTGCAATGACACCGTACGAGCTTCGGCAATCGCTACTCGATGTCTTTCCGCGCACACATGAATTGTTCCTGCAATGTCTGCGCAACAGCTTCGTATGCGGTGATTTTCTTTTCGTGCATGCAGGAATACGTCCAGGTATTCCCATGGAGCAGCAAGACCCGGAAGACTTGTTCTGGATACGCGACGAGTTTCTGAACTCAACGGAAAATCATGGCAAACTTGTCGTGCACGGTCATACACCTGTGGATCATCCGGATATTCGCAGCAACCGGATCAACATCGACACTGGCGCGTGGCGAACGGGAACCCTCACCTGCATCGCGATTGAAGGCTCCACAGTTCTCGTGCTGTAGGGGGCAGCATTTGCCCATTTGAATTGCTCAAACGTTCGCAAAAGCGATGCCGATATTTTATGCGCCGCGAACGGGACAAATCTGAAGACACATTGGAACAAGTTATCACATTCTTTTGCCTTGTTTGCTCGACTATCATCACACGCCGCTCTTGGGGGTTGATCTATCCGAACAGTACGTACGGCTTTGTAAGTTGAGTGGGGTTGAATCATGTCGCAAACATTCGTCCGCGTCGCGCGATTTCTATTTGTTGTCATCGTGGTGACCGGCGGCGTCACCGTGCAATTCAATTCTGAAGCTGGCGCTCAGCAAAAAACGCCTTCGACTAGTTCGATCTCTGGAACATATGCGCTTGGCCCCACCGACAGGGTTCGCGTGAAGGTTTATGGCGAGCCCGACGTCGCCGGTGAGTATGAAATAGACAGCGGCGGCTACGTCTCGATTCCGCTTGCCGGCCGCGTGAAGGCGGCCGGACTGACGACACGTCAGCTTGAGCAATCGATTACATCAGCCTTGTCAAAGGGAATCGTGCGTGATCCTCGCGTCAATGTTGAGATCGCTCTCTATCGGCCCTTCTATATCCTCGGCGAAGTAAAGAAGAGCGGCGAATATCCGTATCGCGTCGGCATGACTGTGCTGGATGCGATCGCAAGCGCCGGCGGATTCACATACCGCGCTAATGAAAATAAGGTCTATTTGCGACGCGCCGGCGGCGCAGGTGAAGAAGTTTATCCGCTCGACGCGCCCGTTCTGATTTATCCCGGCGACAACATCCGGGTTCCCGAGCGTTTCTTCTGACGCGTCATTACTGCTTCATACTTCCGCATCCCTCACTTCAGAAATTTCGACACGAGCGCAGCATCGATCGACGGTGCATCTGTTGCATTGCCATAGTGTCGTCTCTTTGAAGTGCCAATTTTTCCGCGGTGCACATCGGACATGAGGACGAATGAAAATTTGCTCTTCATGCGTTTGAGAAAGAAATCTTTCGACGCTGTCGAGCGCATGAATTGTATCCACTCTGATGCCTTAATAAGCGAAGACTCGATGATTGTGTGGGCGAAGAAGAAAAGTCGAACCTTCGTCACCTCCGTTCGAGATGAATGCCGCCCGCAAGGGATAGTGAATGAAGTGTGTTGTTGCGTTGACAGCGTTGAACGAAGCAGAGACTCACGAACGACTGGGCAAGCTGCCTCGCCGTCGTGGACCGAAAATTGCTCGCTTGAAAGCAGCACGATGGCCAGCGACGGCACTCATGCTCGGTCTTGCGTCGCCCTCGAATGCGCAGGTGATAGCGTCAACCACTGAACAGATCGCTGCACCCTGGAACGCGCAGCGGGTCTTCGAACCGTCCTCGCTGCCCGATTTGACCGATCCGGAGATGCGCGATGAGATTCAGCCTGAGGATATGCCCGTGAGAAAGCGACAGCAGCCCGGATACGAACCTGTCGGGATTCGTGCTGGCTCGTGGATGTTCAGCCCCAAGCTGATTTCCGGCGGCCTCTACGACAGCAATGTGTTCTCTTCAAACACCGCGAAACGCTCGGATATCGCTGCCGTATTTGAACCCTCGTTGCGTGCTCACACGCTTTGGGAGAGGCATGGCCTCGACCTCAAGCTGGATGCGCAATCGACAATATATAATGAGAACTCCAGCCTCAATCAGACCAATGCCAGCCTGAAAGGCAACGGCTGGTTCGATATTGCGCACGACCTTGCCGTTCTTGCAAATTTCCAGATCGCTCATCTGAACGAAGGCGTAGGGACGCTGAGTTCACCGGTCAACGCGATTTCGCCAACGCCCTATGACCTCTTTTCGGGCGATTTGACGGTTCGCAAGGAATTCAATCGCGCAACCACATCCGTCGGCATGCGTGTGGACTCTTACGACTTCGGCCGAACGCGCGCCCAGGATGGATCAATCATCAATCAGGACGGACGCGATGGCCAGATCTATTCGCTCCACGGGCGCGTCGACTATGCGTTTTCCCCTGTGCTTGGGTGGTTCGCCGGTGTCGAGGGTAACCAGCGCAACATTCGCGGAACTCCCCAGCAAACCCTCGACTCGCAAGGCTATCGCGCGCTCTCCGGCTTCACGATCGGATTCACCAAACTTCTCACCGGCGAATTCGGCGCGGGTTACGTCCAGCAACGCTTCGACGATCCATCGATCGGCTCGATTGAAGGTCCGTCCTATCGCGCCATGCTGACCTGGAGTCCAACCCGCCTGATCGATGTTCGTTTCAAGGCCGAACAGATCGTGACGCAAACATCCGACACCAGTTCGACCGGCGTGCTGGCAAACGCGTTTCAGCTTGGCGTCGACTATGAACTGCGCCGCAACGTGATTGCCTCGCTGTCCGGCGGCTACGAGAACGATCGATTCTTCGGACAGCAACGCAGGGACAAGGTCATTACGTCCGACGCGCGCGTCAAATATTTGATGAACCGATACAGCGCCATTTCCGTCTTCCACCGATACACCGAGCGCAACAGCGATATTCCCGCCTTCAGTTTCGACAAACATCAGGTCGGAATCAATGTTACAGCGCAGTTCTGATTACGATCTTCAAGCTCTCGACGAGCCCGCGGGCGCGTCACCCGGGCGATGGCAGCAGCCGACCGTCGACCTGCGGGAGATGGCGCGCATTTTGCGCCGGCGCTGGAGGACGGTTGCAGCAGTACCCGCGACGCTGGTCGTTCTTGCGCTGATCCATCTGATGGTGGTCAGCACTCTTTATACTGCAACGTCCACTGTTCTGGTCGATCCACGTCGAGCTAACGTGGTGGATACCAGCCAGACTGTGCTGTCGAATTTCGGCACCGATGACGCCACCATCGAGAGCCAGACATTGCTGATTCAATCGGTGGCGATCCTTCAGCGGGTGGTGGAAAAGCTCAAGCTCACGGCGGACCCGGAATTCACGCCGACACCTGGCCTCCTCGACCCGATCAAACGGCTGTTCAGCAGCAGCGGCTCGGCCGATGGTGCAAGCCCGGAGGATGCAGCCAAAGCAAGGTCAGTCGAAATTCTTCAGAAGCGGATGAAGGTGACGCGGCAGGGAACCACCTTTCTCGTCGACATCAATGTCAGCTCGATAGAACCGCGTAAAGCCGCCGCAATCGCCAATGCGATCGCGGAAAGCTATTTCGAGGAACAGGTTCGCGCCAAATACGATGCCACGAAGATTGCCGCGAGCTGGCTCAATGGCCAGATTGAGGGACTGAAGTCGCGCGTCGTTGCATCGGAGCAGGCTGTCGAAGATTTTCGCGCAAGCAACAATCTGTCGGTGTCTCAGGGCGTTACGGTGAACGACCAGCAGATCACCGATCTTAACAACAAACTGATCGCTGCCCGCGCTCAAACTGCAGAAGCGCGCGCAAAATACGATCAGGTGCAGCAGCTATCCAAATCCGGCAGCGATCCCGGCGGCATCAACGCGGCCATTACGTCGGACATGATTACCAAGCTGCGCACGCAGTACGCGGATATCGCCAAGAACGAAGCTGATCTCGCGAGCAAATACGGCCCGCGCCATCCCCTCGTCGCCAACGTCCGCGCCCAGTTGAAAGACACCCAGCGCCTCATCAATGAGGAAATCCGCCGCATTCTTGACAGCACGCAGCACGACTACGATGTCGCCCGCTCCCGCGAGTCGTCATTGCAGCAGAGCCTCGATCAGGTTCAGGGCGTGTCGAGTTCGTCCGGTCAGGCTTTGGTGCGCCTGCATGAGCTTCAGCGGGAAGCCGAAGCCAATCGCACGCTCTACGAAAGCTATCTGGCACGCTACAAGGAGACGTCGGCGCAGGAAAGTCTCGAAATGCCGGATTCCCGCGTTGTCACGCGAGCCAGCATTCCCATCCGGCCGTCCTCTCCGAAGACCATGCTTATTCTGGGCCTTGCGGTGATGCTCGGACTGGGCGGCGGATGCGTTTTCGCGTTTCTTGCCGATTATCTCGACCGCCGCGTGAAGACGCTTGAACAGGCAGAGGAGATTTCCGGAGTGCCCGCGCTCGCGGCTGTTCCACTGATCGGCACTCGCGAGCTTGCGGTGCGGGCGAAGCGCGGGCGCGATGAGCTTAGCCGTTATAATCCACGGACTATGAGGCTGTTGCCACCTTCATTACAACCTCCGCTGATGCGTTACGCGATCGACGAGCCGGGCACCTTTTTCGCGGAAGCAATCCGTGCGGTTCGCCTTGCGCTTCAACGCACCATGCGTATCCAGCCGCTCAAGGTCGTGCTGGTCACGTCCGCGCTCGACAACGAGGGAAAGACGACGCTTGCCGCGAACCTCGCACTCTCGCTCGCTACGCTCGGCATCAAGACGCTCCTGATCGATGGCGATCTCCGCAATCCCCAACTAACGCGTGCGCTCGCCCCGCATGCCGACGCTGGATTGATGGAAGTCGCCAGGGGGCAGACGTCGCTGGATCGGGCGATCTTGCTGGACCGGAGTTCCGGGCTTTCGATCCTGCCGTCACCTGCGGCGAAGGATGTCGATCTCATAACCGAGCTGATGTTCTCCGAGCGGATTGTCGATATTCTCGATCATCTGCGCCAGCACTACGAGTTGATCATTATTGACTCCCCGCCCCTCGTGCCATTGGTTGACGGCCGCGCGCTGGCCGAACTTTCCGATCGTATCATCCTCGCCATGGGATGGGACCAGACGCCTCAGGAGGTTATCTCCCACACGATTAATCTGCTGTCTCCGGTTCATGACCGGATTCTCGGAACCGTGCTGACGCGCGTCGATCTCAGCCGTCTGCGGTTCTATGATTATTATCGCAGCTCCGCCTATCTCAAGCCGTATGGCACCGCTGGACTGAAGCCCAGGCCGGCGGAATGAAGGCGCGTGGGCCGATGAATGAATCCACGCGCGCGTTTCCGGTGAATGGCCCGTTCCTGCCGTTTCGCGGCCGGCGCCCCGTCGCGACTGGGTTTCGCCAGCCGCCGCGCGCACGAGGCCAAGCGCCGGCCACAGCCAACGGGATGATCGATCGGATGATCATCGGCCTGATGTTGCTGGCGGTGGCAGCAATATTCTTGTTGTCGTCAGGAATGCTGACCAACTGGAAGATACATTATGTGACAGCCGGCGGTAATTTCTACGAAAAGCTGCACCCCGCAACGTATGCCTCGTTCCTAGCCTTCGGTCTTCTGCTGGTACGTAACGGCGATCCGGTCGGTGAGATCGATCGCATGTTCTCCGAATCAAAACTCATTCTTGTCTATCTGGCTTGCTGGGCGTTCCTGCTTGTCCAGATGTTCGTGTTGACGCGTCCGTTCACGGTTATCATCGACACCTTCCTGCTGCCGATCGTGCTCAGCCTTGTGATCTGGCGACTGTCGCCAACGCAGCGGAGGCCGCTGGTGTGGACTGTTCACCTCACCATCCTACTGAACGTCTGCGTTGGGTATTATGAGTACTTCTCCGGCCATCGGCTCATACCCCTGACGCTCGGCGATGTGCTGGTCGTGGGGGAGTGGCGCTCCTCGGCCTTTCTCGGGCACCCCCTCACCGCATCTGGCATCGTCGGCGCCTATGTTCTGGCGCTAATTCTTCGCCCTGCTCTCTGTCCCCTGGTCATGGTCCGGATTCCGCTCATCGCGTTTTGCCTCGGATCGCTGATGGCATTTGGTGGCCGAACCTCCCTCGTCACGGTTTTGCTAATGATGGGCTTTCTTGGTGCGGTGGAGGCATTTTTGATCTTGCGCGGCAAGCGAGTCTCGCTTCCGACGGTCATCGGAACCATCTGCCTGTTGTTCGTCGTGGGCGCGGGAATTTTCGCTGCATTCGATCTCGGTATTTTCGACAAGATGCTGCTGCGGTTTTCCTCCGACAAAGGCAGCGCGCTGGCGCGCTTCGCGACGTTCGATCTGCTGTCCCACTTCGACTGGTACGAACTGGTGATGGGTCCGAATCCCATCCGTGTGAATGCACTTCAGGCGCAGCTTGGTCTCAACTACGGTATCGAGAATTTCTGGATTTCCTGCATCGTCCAGTTCGGCGTCATTCACACAGTATTGCTTACAATCGGACTGATCTGCCTCTTTGTAGAAATTCTCAAACGCGCGAATCCGGCTGCCTGGGCGATCGTCCTGCTGATACTGGTGATTGCAGCCAGCTCGGTCAGCTTTTCGTCAAAGAACATTCAGTTCGCGCAATTCATCATTCTCATCACCTTGCTGCTGCCACGAGACCCGGCTCGGATCACGATGGCGCAGCGCGGACCTTCCAACAAGCCTATCCAGAATCCTGGATAACATCGAGATTCATATGACTATCTATGTCGACCATACTCATGTCGGACGCCACGTCACCGGTCTCGAACGGATTACGCTTGAGTTGTTCTCGCCTGAGGCACTCGCTCCGCTCGATGTCATTCCAGTGTTGGCCCAAGGCACCGGACGAATGGTGGCGGCACAGACGTTCGGGTTGCCGACGCGTTTACTGGACTCATCATCAATTCTGCTCTGTCCCGGCTTTCCACCAAGTCCACTGCTATGGCCGTTCGCGGCACGTGTCATTCCCTACATTCACGACATCTTCTTGCTGTCACGCCGGGACGATCTCAACCTGCGCGCCCGGCTGTATATGGCTGAACCCTTCAAACTCGCGGTGCAAACTTATCCCCGCTTTCTCGTCAACTCGGCTGACACCAAACGCAAGCTCGCCACATGCTGCCGAAGCGATGCCGAGATCACGCTGTACCGTCCGCCGGTACGGAACGTGTTCAACATACATCCGGATGGCCGTGGTGAACGAGAGGAAATTCCGTCCGCGCTCCGACTCGTGACGCTTGGAACTGTAGAACCGCGCAAAAATTTCGCCGCAGCGGCAAAAATCCTCGCCGCTCTGCGCGAACACGGATTCCCCGATGCAACGCTGGAGATCGTCGGGCGGCAAGGCTGGGGCGATGACTGGGACAAGCTCGAAGAATGTCCCGGTGTGATCCTGCATGGGTATCAACCCGGCGATCGGGTCAACCAGATTTTGCAGAACGCAGACGTATTCATCTGCACATCTCACGAAGAAGGCCTGGGTCTGCCCCTGCTCGAGGCGCAGTATGCGGGTCTTCCGATAGTGGCGCCAAATGCGGCCGTCTTCCGTGAAGTGCTGGATCAATCCGGCATCTTCGTCGATCCTGGCGACCCTGCTTCCGCTGCGGAGAGAATCATCGCTGCAATTTCTGTTCCGGGATGGCGCGCATTGCATGCTGCACGTGGAGCCAAAAACCTCGCTCGCTGGAATGCCCTTGCCTCAGCGGATCACGACGCTGTCATCGACCTGATCGCCCGGCTTGCTCATCGGCAAACCCGGATTGCCAGCACGCCGACACCGCTCAATCAGAAAGATCGAAGCATCACGCTCTGAATACTGAGCACGCTGCTGAGGCACATGGATGAGGACAGGTTTGTTGCAGGAAAAGAAAGACAGCACACGTCATCTGGATGGGCTGCGAATCGTCGCCGCCGGCGCTGTCGTGGTCCTGCACTATTCGGACTACGTAAAAGACCATTCCGCTGGGCGGTTCATGGTCGAGCACACGCTGCATTTCAACTTGTTCGTCAACCTCTTCTTCGTCGTATCCGGTTTTGTGATCGCCAGCCAGTATCTCGGCAAAGTTGATGACTTCCCCTCGATTTGGCGCTTCCTTTGGCGCCGGCTGGCGCGGATCTACCCGCTTCATCTGGCGACGCTGATGTTCTACCTGGTCATCGCCTTCGCGCTGTATTTCGGGCTTGCAAAGACCGACAACCACGCACGCTATCCGTTGTCAGATATTCCCGCACAGCTTCTACTGCTTCATGCTTTTGACGGGCAACGGCTGACCTTCAATTTCCCAAGTTGGTCGCTCTCCGCGGAGATGTTCTGTTATCTCGTCTTCCCGTTCGTTGCGCTCGTTGCTACGCGGCGCAGAGCACCGGTCGTTGCACTTGTGATACTCCCCGCACTCGCAAACAGCATCTATGTGGCAGCGACTGGGGTCGAACCGTGGGCCGAGTGGATCAACAAGGGCGGCATTTTCAGGGCGCTTCCAGGGTTCAATCTCGGTGTTGCCTGTTATCTCTTTCGCGATCAGATCGCGCGGCGGCCCGTAGCTCCTTGGGCGTTGTCCTCGTCCTTAACCGCATTCGTCCTGCTTGGCTGGCTGCTTCCGGAAATGGCGGGGCTTCTCGCGGTGTACGCGATCGCGATTCTTGCTATCCAATGTGACTATTCCGGCGCAACGACCCTGCTGACACGCCTGCGGTTCGATCGCGCTTCGGCTTACACCTATTCCTGTTACATGCTGCACATTCCGATTGCCACAATCGTGTTGACCTTCGGGGCGCGGGCTCTGACTAACTTACCCGGCGGAAAACTATCGCTGTTGCCCGTCGCAGTAGTGGCTCTCGCGGGGGCGAGCATCTTGTCTTATCACTTCTTTGAAACACCGTTGCGGCGAGCCCTCAACGACGTGTTCGACCGGCAGTTTGCATCACGAACGACCATTCCCGCGGTCTCCTCGTCGGAGCGAATGCGATGACGATAGCAGCCCGCATGCCAGAGAGCTGGATTGCGCATCAGGACAGGCGTGAGCATGTGGCTGGTCGCGACTCCGGAATCGATACCATGCGCGGGATCGCTATTCTGATGGTAATCGGCATCCATTCGCTCCAGCAACCACTGGACACCACATGGGCCAAGCTAATCGATGCAGCGTTGCGCCCCTGCGTGCCGATTTTCCTGTTTGCGTCCGGATATCTGACCGCTCTCTCCGGGCGGGTGATACTGTGGAAACGAATCAAAACCGCACTCATTCCCTACGCCATCGCATTCGTCGCCGCCTACATTTATATGGCATGGCACAATCCAGCGATGGACCACCGAACTACGACGACCGTTGCGCGTTTCGTTCTCGCCTACGTCTTCGTTTACTACTACGTCTTCGTTTACGTCGGCTGCACGATCGGATTGTGGCTGATCTTCCGGGCTGCCGGCTCTGGCACCCTTGACAGCTCGCAGCGGCTAGTTGTCTTCATCTCACTTTCAATTGCTTTCGGCCTCATCGCCGGGAGCTACCTCGACCCGCTCCTGTTACGCGCCGGCTTTTCCGAGTCGTTTGTCCAAGAAATTCGTCTCCGCGACATACCATTCTGGTTCTCTTTCGCTGCGCTCGGCGCTCTTGTCGGGACGACTGGTACTGACCTGGCGTTACGCGACATGCGCGCGCTGGTCATCAGCGCAGCGTTGGCCGCTTACGTGATCTATGCGGCAGCCCGGATCTTCAACATAGGTGATTCCGCCGATTATGACTCGGTCGCCTTCTTTGGTTATGCGGCGCTGTTCAGCATCCTGCTGTTCGTCCTTCACCTGAGATTGCCGTTTCTCGCGGCCATCGGCTCGGGTAGCTACTTTGTCTATCTCTGGCACATTTTCGTGGTGATGGCGCTGCGCGATTATGCGTCGCTGCGCTCGTCTGGGGCCGCCACAGATTTTGCGATCACGTTTGTCGTATCGGCGTCTATCAGCATCATCGCCCTGCTGGCGATCCGGCGGGTTCTTCCATCCCGCGTTTCAAGCTGGCTGGGAGCCTGATCATGCTATTGCGTCACACCCTTCTTTACATGCCGGCACAGATCATCGGGCCGCTGTTCCAGTTGATCGCCATGATCGTCTGGACTCATGTCGTCAATGAACACGCCCTCGGCGTCATCACGCTGGTGACGGCGACCCACGAACTCCTACAGATCGGCTTTCTCGCCTGGTGGTCGCAGTATGCATTGCGTTTCTTCGGGCGATTCCAGAATGGAGAGGAGGCTCAACGCTTCCACCGAACAGAGAATGCAATCCTGCTGGTCTCCGTCTTCATGCAGAGCGCCGCCATAATTGGTATTCTTTTTCTGGTGATTGCACCCGACGCCAACGCCGGGCTTCTGGCAGCAACGGTCGCCTATGTGATCACCCGTTCGCTCAATCTTTACATCGGCGAGCGCGCACGCGTGCAACAGAAGATCGGCATCTACTCAATTCAGCAGATTGTCGGCCCGGCGATTGGCTTTCTGGTCGGCCTGCTGATGATCAAGCTGTTCGGCCAGAGTCCCGAATGGCCGTTGGCCGGTTATGCTATCGCGCAACTTGTTGCCGTCCTGATTGTACTACCGAGAATTGGCTTTGGGCGCAGCCTTTGGCCAATCGATCGTACAATCGTCAATCATGCGCTGCACTACGGCATTCCGATCATTGTCGGGGGCGGGCTCGGCTGGGTGGGCCTCAATGCCTCGCGCTTCATCGTCAATGATATACTGGGCGTCGCTGCCGCAGGCCTGTTCGCGGTCGGTTACGGCCTTGGCCAAAGGGCGGCGGCTGTTGCAGCAATGCTGGTGACGGCTGCGGCTTTTCCGATCGCCGTGAAGCGAATGGAGAACAGCGGCAGCAAGGCTGCGATGCAACAGCTTTCGGAAAACAGCGCGCTTCTTGTCGCCGTTCTCGCTCCGAGCATCGTGGGAATCTTCATGTTGCGTACGGAGATCGTCCATTTGCTGATTGCGGCACCCTTTCAGCAAGTGACCCTCGCCGTTCTGCCGCTTTCGGTTCTGGCCGGCGCGGTCCGCAATCTGCGCGCCCATTTTGGCGATCAGGTTTTTCTTCTCCATAGCCGAACCCGCCTGATGATCGTCGTCGCGAGCATCGACGCGGTGGTGACCGTAGCTCTCAGTTTCGTCTTCATCTGGTATTGGGGGATTGTCGGCGGCGCCGTCGCGACGGTCATCGCGGCTGCGGCAGCGGCAATTGCGAGTTTCACGATTGGATTCTCGCAGTTCGGCCTGACGCTACCGCTGGGCCACCTTGTCCGTATTGCGGTTGCAACCACTGCCATGGGCGCAGTGCTTCGCCTGATGCCGGAAACTGCAAACTTCGTCTCGCTGGCAGCGCATATCGCCAGCGGAGCGACGGTCTATACCGTGCTGCTCGCCCTGCTCTATGCGCCTTCAATGTTCAAAATGCTGCGCACCCGACCGCAACAATCCGGGTCATGAGCATATGGGCTATGCTCTTTTCGCGTTCTTGAAGGCGCGCGCCATCGCGAACCAGAGCGGCTTCTTCTGCATGGCATCGTCGAACGGCAATGGCCGCGGGAGCCGCTCTGCAAGAGGGTTCTTCTTCTTGGCGGCATCCGTATAGAACGAGTAGTTGTCGGCGAGCTCCCAGGCGACCACCATTTTGACAGCGGGGACGCTCAGGACGTTGTTGAGGAACTTCTCCGCCGTATCCGCGATCATGGCATCGCGGGTCGAAATATCGTCCGGAAATGTATCGTCGCGCACGTCAAATTCGGTGATGTAGATATCGACCTTGCGCTCGGCGAGTGCATGGACGAAATCGGCGAAGCGCCCGGCATCGTACGGATACCGCGGCTGAAGATGGCCTTGCAGACCGACGGCATGAAGCGGCACGCCAGCATCCTTTAACTCGTCTACCAGACGCAGCAGCCCCTCGCGCACAGCACGGCCGACGGCGTCATCGCGCTCAGTCTGCGCTTCGTTGAGCACAAATTTGGTTTTCTTGTCGACCAGAGCGGCGCGTTCAAATGCGCGTCGAACATAATCGGTGCCGAACGCTTCGTACCACGGGCCGAGTCGATATCCGCCAGGCGCCTTGTGTCCCGGCCAGAACGGCTCATTAACGATATCCCATGACTGAAGCTTTCCTTCATAGCGGCCGACGACGTCTTCTATGTACTCATCGAAGAAAGCTTTCCGTTCCGGCACGCTCATATTCTTGACCCATGCTGGAACCCACTCGTTCCAAATGAGACAATGACCGCGCATAGGAATCTTGTTTGCTGCACAGAATTGCAGCAAACGATCTGCGCTCTCGAATCGCTTTGGCCCGGATTGCGGCGCGATGGTGCCCATTTTCATGGCGATGTCGGTCGTCACGATTCGCGTATGCGTCGTATAGAGCTCGCGATAGGCAATATCCTTATCGATGACCGGCCCGGCAGCAGCTCCGAATACGAATCCATTTGCTGCCGCAATTGCGCCAAGACTTTCGTTTGCCGCTGCAGATGCCTTGCTGCCGTGCATTGCAACTCCAGCGCCAGCGAGGACTGTGATTGCTTCTCGGCGAGACAACTTCACATGCATGGCAGATCTCCATCGCGAGAATGATTTAGTTTCATCGTCATCGTGTTCTTTGAACGTGACGCCATCGTTGCGACGCATTGGTGCGTTTTCGTGACCATGCTTGTCGAGATGAAAGTTTTTGGTACGCAAAGTTCCGTGACCAATGACGTTTAAGTTTTGTGCAAGCGTAACTCGACCACATTGTCATCAGGGGGATAGACATGCTGGAACCGGAGGTACATCGACCAAACGATGTGACCGTCGATGGCATCACCATCAACATTCTCTCCATGCCGCAAGCCGTCTCGTCGATCGTGTCGGCAGCACAAACTGGTGACAGCTTCATCGTTTGCACGCTCAACCTCGATCATGTTGTGCAATTGCAGCAGCGGCCTGACTTTCGCGCCGCTTATCGCCGTGCCCGCTTTGTGACCGCTGATGGCTTTCCAATTGTCGCGCTCGGCCGTCTCGCTGGTACGCAAATCGAGAGAACGACCGGCGCCGATCTCGTGGAGCCTCTCTGCGAGCAAGCTGGACGAAACGGACTTCCTGTCTATCTGCTAGGTTCCAACAGCCTGACGCTTCATAGAACAGCGCGGCGGCTATCGCGCCGCTTTAATGGGCTTCAGATCGCCGGGTACTATGCGCCCAGCGGTGATTTCGATCCTTACTCGGACGAAGCCGACCGCGCGATCGAAGGCATTCGCAGATCGGGTGCGAGACTTTGCTTCATCGCGTTAGGCGCGCCTCGGCAGGAAGTTTTTGCCGCGCGCTGTCTCGACAGGCTTCCTGGAGTCGGATTGCTCTGCACGGGTGCAGCTCTCGACTTCATCGCTCATACGCAAGATCGTGCACCGCGAATCACCCAGAAGATAGGCCTTGAGTGGGCGTGGCGAATGCTGCGGAACCCCCGCCGGCTCGGGCCACGCTACGCGCGCTGTATGGCTATTGTTCCGCGGCTGGTGGCACGCAGCATCCCACAAATCGTAAGTGCACGAACAAGGAAAGCGGCATGACATCCACGGTCACACTGGCGCAGCGCGCCCGCAATGCGGGCCACGCCGGCTCGAGATATCAGATCTGTCTGATTCATCCGTTCGATCCACGCGGTGAAAAGGTCGGCGGCCTGGAAACCTACATTCGGGATTTCATCACCTTTCACCCGACCGATACCGATCTGCTTTTCATCGGCACCGATTCGATCGGAGATCTGAAGCTCGGAGAGGTCCATAAGCTCACCTTTAGAGGGCGCACATTCGATTTTCTGCCCATCCTGCACTATTCGGACAATCAGGCGCGGGAGGCTGCGCGCACCATCCGCTCGTCATTGACGGGCCAGTTCTTTGTCGCACTGTTGCGTAATTTCAGTTTGATCTCCAGGGAGATCCGCAGAAGGCGATGCTCGATCGATCTGCGCCGCGTCGAATTTTCTTGGCTGCCGGCAGTCCTTCGCCTTCCGTTCGTCCAGATGCTTCACGGCGAAGGCGTGCCGAAGCTTCAGATGGACTCACTGCTTCGCAGATACTCTTTCGTCCACAATGCCGGTGAGCGCTTTGCTATGGCAACGAGTGAGAAGTTTCTGTGCGTGAACCCCTACATCACCGAACGTCTTCAGAAAACCTATCCCCGGCAGAAAGAAAAGATCGACACGCTGTGGACTTGGGTCAATACCGACATCTTCAAGCCTCAGCCCATGCCCCGCGACACCACACCATTTCGCATTGTGTTTGCGGGCCGTCTCGATGAGTTCAAGGATCCGGCGCTGATGTTTCGAACCATCGACCGTCTGCGTCAGGTAATGCAGGACAAGATCGAATTTCATTACATAGGAACCAGCGACCCGCATCGGTTTCCTGAATTCGCGGCAATCGAAACCATTACTGTTCGCCACGGCTTCAAGGACGCGGCTGGAATGGCTGCGACGCTCGCGTCGGTCCATGCCGGCATTCTTACATCCGAGTTCGAAGGAATGCCGCGATTTGTTCTCGAAACGCTCGGGGTGGGACGTCCCGTCGTTGCCGTTCATCTGCCTCAACTTGAGGCGGTCATCCGCGACGGCGAATCCGGTTATCTGGTCCCGCGGAGCGATTCAAAGAATGACATGGTGGAACGCCTCGTCCACCGATTCATCGATGTCTGTAACGCTGTTGCAAAGGGTGAAATGGATTCATCCCGTATCGCATCCAGCATTCGGACGTTTACGCCGGGCACGCAGCTCGCCCGCGTCTTCCGCTATCACCAAGAGATTCAGAACACCCGGGGCTTGGTGACTCCGCAAGTCTACTGAGGGGCGCCAGATGAACATCCTTCTGCTGACGAGCGAATTCGCGCCGGCGACAGGCGGAATTGGGACGTATGCACGGGAAATCGCAGCGGCTGCGACCGAACTCGGTGCGCGGGTTACCGTGGTTGCTCCCGATTACTCCGAACATTCGCTGGACATGGACAAGTCACTTCCCTTCGAGCTTCATCGCTTTCACGGGGGGCTGCATTCGATGCGGAATCTGCCCGCGAAGATTCTCCTCGCCCGCAGCCAGGTCCGCATCGAAGACTACGATGTTATCCACGCTGCGGACTGGCCGTTCTTCATTCCGCTTGCGCTGTCGCGGCACCGGACCCAGGCGCGCTTGCTGATGACCGTCCACGGCTCAGAAATCAACGAAACCCAGACGCCGCTCAAGCGGCTTGCAATTCGAGCCGCAGGCGTATTCGGGCCGCGGACCGAGGTCGCCGCCAACAGCCGATTTACGCGCGAGCTCTTTCGTGAGCGGTTTACAATCGAAGGCGAGCGCGTTTCCGCGATCCCGCTTGGTGTCTCGGATTTCTGGTTCGGCCCGCGCAAGAGCCGCAAAGCAACGCGTCATGCCTACGGTGTCGGATTGGACAAGATCGTCATGGTTACGGTTGCCCGTCTTACGCGCCGCAAAGGGCACCTCATGACCCTTGCGGCCCTGTCGCGCCTGCCGGACGAATTGCGTCGGCGCATCGCCTGGCTCGTAATAGGCCCCAACGGCGAAGCGGACTATGTCGAGGAATTCCGCGACATGATCGAGACGGCGGATTGCGAAGTTCATCTTCTCGGATCGCTGCCGAACGAACATATCCGCGATATCTATGGCGCAAGCGATTTCTTTTGTCTGACCGGAATTCCGGATTCATTGGGACGCGTCGAAGGTTTTGGTCTGGTCTACCTCGAAGCCGGTGCAGGCGGTCTGCCAAGCGTCGCGACAGCGATCGGCGGAGTGCCCGATGCTGTTCTCGCCGATGAAACGGGACTGCTTATTGAGTCCGATATCGAAGCCGTTGCCCAGGCAATCGCCGAATTGGCCGAAGACAGCAATACCCGCTCAATTCTCGCGGCCGGTGCGGCGGCACACGCCCGCGCGCTGTCGTGGGAACGATGTGCCGCCGAAACCTACGGACTGCCCCGTTCGAGTCAGCGAACTGGCATCGAGAAGACGGAGCCGCCTCTCATAGCCAAGCCGGTACCCCGGGAGAGTCCTGTGCCGCGTGCGGCGGCAGCAGGCCGCTGATAATGCGGGCACTGGCTTTAGGGATCGCCCTGACCTTGATTGCGGCTAGCTCCGCACATGCCGAAAGCTGCACCAAAAGCCGGGATTACCTGCTCGGAAGTCTCGGCGGCGACCTGATGCAGCCTCCGCAAGCCTATCAAAGTCTGTTCAAGATCTGCCTTGCAACAGTCAAAATGTCGAACGTCAAGGATGCCTTCGTCCTGAAGGATGGCGGGATCGCCGTGATCCCGAAGCAGGACAACGTAACAGCGACGGCTGCAACGCTCTCCGCTTTTTGCGATGCCCATCCGCGCGGCACCTTGCGGTTTCTTAGCCGCAAGGACCTCCTTCAGGCCCCCTCGGTTACAAACATTGTGCGAATGTCATCTACCGCATCGACGCCTTGTCGGAAGATAAAAGGCAACGCATCGTCCTGAGCATCTGATCAAGACAATCCACGCCGAAAGGCTTGATAGGCGACAAGCCTATCCGCGTTATCTGCAGCGGCGCACACGCACACCGTTAACCCACACCGTACGGCAGACAACAGCCGGACGGCGCACAACAACCGCTCCCCGGGCGCCGGCGCAACCGGCGCGGTACACACCGCGTGCGCAAACCACCGCATTGGCATCAGTCGTCTCAACAACCATTGTTCCGGAAAATGCGAGAACGGCCGCAGCAATAAGCAAGAATGAGCGCATGGCAGACTCCCGAAGCTGTCTTGTTTGATCCTGGCGCAGTATTTCTAAGAGCGTGTCGGTACGCCGCGAGTCACTTCTTCTCGGCAGCGGTCAATACTTTCTTGCATGCAGCCGTGAGCTTGTCGCTCGACTTGGACAGACAGGCGATAATTCGCCCTCCTCCCGGCTCAATGCCCTTACAAAACTTTTCATAATCACCCATGCAGGCGCTGCGTTGCTCTGCCGTCAGTTCTTGTGAATACGCAGCACCGGAAACGCACAGAAGAGCGGCAATCAAGATGGCATGTCGCATGTGTATGTTCCTTTCCGACTATCGGTTGATCATGTGCGGCAGACAAAATCTCCCGTCACGCCGCCGCTGTCTTGGGGAAACGACAAGTGGAGGTTCTTGCTTCTTGGTCAGGGAGCCGTTGTACTGAGACGACTTAAAATCTTTGATCGGACAACCGCTCAAAGCCAGCGCGTCAGAGACCGGCCGCAGCCGCGGGGAGAAACCATGGAGAGTATCAGAGCCAAGTGGCTTACGTTCTACGCTGAACATGTCGAACAAGCCTCGAAGGAAATGTTTGGTCACGTCGAAAAAATGATCGTGGCAACATTGATCATATCGGCAGGCGCACATGTCTCCAGTACCGACCCGGCCATACTTCTGTTCGGGTACTTGCGCCACAGCCTCGTTGGCCGTGGCGTCGAACTGTTTGGTATTGTCCTTCTCTTTCTCAACTTTCTCGACGGTCTGTACAAACTTTCAAAGCTGAATTGGCATGTCGCTTACCAGATCGTTATGTCGCTCTGTTACATCGTCTTGAGCGTCCGGTTGGTCCAGTTGATCCTTGCCTTTCGTGGTGAGTAATCGGCCGGTCCGAATTATTGCGCTGCGAACTGACTCAGAACATCCTTGCACGCGGGTGAAAGCGAACCGGCTCGCACCGCCAGACACTGCACGATGCGGCCACCACCGGGCGCGACGCCGCCGCAAAGCGTGCGAACATCACCGCCGCATGCGGACCTCAGGACCAACAATTCCTCGCGCGGCCGCAACGGCCGCAACACCAGTGCAGGCGCCGGTGCTGCCGCAGGACTCGCCGCCGTTGATGCTGCCGGCGCGCTGCCCGCGGCAGGCGCTACTGCGCCGCCGCTCACCGCATTTACCGCCTGCTGGCAGCTCGCCGAAAGTTTCGACTTGTTCTTTTCCAGACAGTTCAATGCCGGTGCACCGCCAGGTGGGATGCTCGCGCAATTCTTCTGATAATCGGAGCGGCAAGCACTGCGTATGGCCGCGGTCTGCGCGTCGGTCGGCTTTTGTGCTGGCGACGTCGCTGCTGCCTTAGGAGCCGCGGCAGGCGCGGCGGCTTTTTCAGGCGCGGCAGCAGGTGCCGGAGCGGTTTCTGCCTTCGGCGCAGCAGCCGGTTCTATCGCCTTCACCGCCTGCTGGCAGGAGCCGGACAGCTTCGACATGTTTTTCTGCAAGCACTGCAACGACGCCGCACCACCCGGCGGCACACTGGCACAATTCGCTTCATAGTCTGAGCGACACGCAGAGCGGATGGCATTGCGTTGTTCGTCGGTAGGCTGTTGGGAGACGGCCGACATTGCTGTCGCCAGAACGATCATTGCAGTGAGCGACCATAGCGCTGCCACACGTTTCAACGTGTCGGTCATTTGAAGAAATCCCTATTGGCGTCCGAGGGACGGTGCCCGCAGCTAAAGCGAATTCGAAAAAAACTTGTCAGAATATTCCTGGTTGGCGATATCATTTTCTCTTTTGGGTTCCACCGCAAGTGGATTGTTGATATCCATGAATAGCGGTCCTAATTCCCCATAGCGGAATAATTTCCGCGAAAAGAAATTTTAGTAGGGCATCGAAATGAAAGCTTCGTGTCCGGCCCGTGTCAGATTTCCCGGCGCCACCAAGCGCACCGCATCTCCCATCCTGCGTATTCCTCTAGTCATATTTTCACTGGTCGCGCTAACCGCTTGCGAACAGAATAGTTTTGTACCGCCGCCCCCGCCGAAGGTTGATGTTGGCCTTCCGGTGCAGCGCACCATCACGCGGTATCTGACAGCCACCGGCAACACCGGTCCGGTCAACACCGTCGATCTTGTGGCCCGTGTGCAGGGTTTTCTCCAGTCGATCTCCTACCAGGACGGCGCCTTCGTAAAGCAAGGTACGACGCTATTCACAATCGAGCCCGAGACTTACAAGCTGAAGCTCGAGCAGGCACAAGCAGCGGAGGCTGGTGCACAGGCCTCGTTGAGACAGGCTGAGTCCGATTTCAAGCGCCAATCGGATCTGGTCTCGCGGCAGGTCGTGTCGCAAGCAACCCTCGAACAGTCCACGTCCTCACGGGATAATGCGCAAGCCAATCTGCAGCAAGCTCAAGTCAACACCAGGATCGCCGCGCTCAACTATAGCTACACCAACGTCACCGCACCGTTCGACGGGGTTGTCAGCGCGCGTCTCGTCTCTATCGGCGAACTCGTCGGCGCGTCCTCGCCAACCCAGCTTGCGACTATCGTTCAGCTCAGCCCGATTTACGTAAACTTCAACGTCAATGAACAGGACGTTTTGCGGATACGCGCGGCTGCCGCTGCAAAAGGTCTCACCTCGAAAGACCTCAAGGAAACGCCGATCGAGGTTGGGCTTCAGACCGAAATCGGCTTTCCACACCAAGGAAAGCTCGACTACGCCGCGCCGACGGTCAATCAGTCGACCGGAACCCTTGCAGTGCGCGGAATCCTGTCAAATGCCGACCGGGTTTTGCTGCCCGGATACTTCGTGCGCGTCCGCGTTCCTCTCGATCAGCAGAAAGACGCTTTGCTGATTCCCGATGTCGCATTGGGGAGCGATCAGGCCGGAAGATATGTCCTTGTGGTCAACAAAGAAAACGTCGTCGAGCAACGCAAGGTACAGACCGGGCCCCTCGAAGGCGAGCTGCGCGTGATCGAGGGCGGACTGAAGCCCGATGCTCGTGTTGTGATCGCCGGTTTGCTGCGAGCGATCCCAGGTCAGAAGGTCGATCCGCAGTTGCAAAAGATAGAGCAGCCGCGCGCTTCGGCGAACTAGAGAATCAGGATCGGCCATGATCTCGAAATTTTTCATCGAACGACCGGTTCTTTCCAACGTCATAGCCATCTTGATGATTCTGATCGGCGGCGTAGCGCTGCTTGGCCTCGCCGTCGCACAGTACCCCGATGTGGTCCCTCCGACCGTGCAGGTCACGACCCGTTATCCCGGCGCCAGTGCCAAGACCGTCATTGACACCGTCGCTCTCCCGATCGAGCAGCAGGTGAACGGCGTCGAAGGCATGCTCTATATGCAATCCTACAGTGCCGCCGACGGCACCTACTCGCTCACGGTAACGTTCAAGATCGGGACCGATCTGAATTTCGCGCAGGTACTGGTCCAGAACCGGGTCTCCAGCGCCCTGTCGTCCCTTCCACAGTCGGTACAGACCCAAGGTGTCACGGTCCAGAAAAGGTCGACGGCAATCCTGCTGTTCGTAACACTGACCTCTCCGAATGCCACGTACGACAGCCTCTTTCTAAGCAACTACGCCACCATCAACATTCGGGACGAACTGTCGCGTCTCCTTGGTGTCGGCAACGTGACCGTTTTCGGTGCCGGTCAGTACTCCATGCGAGTCTGGCTTGATCCAAACAGGCTGCAGGCCCTGGCGCTCATGCCTCAGGATGTCATTCAGGCGATCCAGCAACAGAGCCAGCAAGTCACCGCTGGGCAGATCGGAATGCCGCCAACACCTCACGGACAGGCATTCCAGTACACCCTCAACATCAACGGCCGGCTCGAAGATGTTCGCGAATTTGAGAATGTGATCGTCAAAACCGGTAGCAACGGTGATGTCGTCCGCGTTCGCGACGTCGGGCGCGTTGAACTCGGCGCCCAGACCTACAGTCAGATATTTTCGCTCGACAAGAAACCAGCCATCGGCATCGGTGTTTTCCAGTCGCCCGGTGCGAATGCACTTCAAGTCCAACAGGCCGTGAAGGAAAAAATGGCCGAGCTGGCGCGCGGATTTCCGCAGGATGTGAAATTCGATATCCCGTTCGACACGACGAAATTCGTCTCGGCGTCAATTCATGAAGTCTATAAGACGCTGATCGAGGCCGGTTTTCTCGTCCTCGTCGTCATTCTTGTGTTCTTGCAGGACTGGCGCGCCATGCTGGTTCCGGCGACAACTGTTCCGGTCACCATTATCGGTGCCTTTGCCGCGATGGCGGCGCTCGGATTCACCATCAACCTGTCGACACTGTTTGCCATCGTGCTCGCGATTGGAATCGTGGTCGATGACGCCATCGTCGTTGTCGAAGGTGCCGCCCACAACATCGAGCAGGGTATGTCCGGTCATGACGCCGCGATCAAGGCCATGGATCAGTTGTTTGCGCCAATCATCGGGATCACGCTGGTCCTGGTGTCGGTGTTCCTGCCGGCCGCTTTCCTGCCCGGCCTGACCGGCCGCATCTATGCGCAGTTCGCGCTGGTGATCGCCGCAACCGCGCTAATCAGCGCCATCAATGCTGCGACCCTGAAGCCCACGCAATGCGCGCTATGGCTCCGGCGTCCGGTTCCGCCAGAGCAACGCAACTGGTTCTATCGCGGCTTTAATTCGGTCTATGACCGGATCGAGAAGGGTTACACCTCATTCATCGATCGGATGGTCCGACACAGCAATGTCTCGCTGATCACTGCGCTGATCCTGATTGCTGTCGGCGGCTATGGCCTGTCCCGTGTACCGACCGGATTTATCCCGATCGAGGACCAGGGATATCTGCTGGCCGCCGTGCAGTTGCCGGATGGTGCCGCACTCGACCGTACCCAGCGCGTGCTCGATCAGGTGACCGAGATCGCCGGCAAAACGCCCGGCGTCGCGCAGGTCATCGGTATCTCCGGCATATCGGCACTCGATAACAGTTCCAGTCTCGCCAATGCCGGTGTTGCATATCTCATTCTAAAGGACTGGGACGCGCGTGGCCTCGGGGAAGATCTGCGATCACTCGTTGTCGGGCTGAACCAGAAGCTCGAAGCGATACCGGAGGCGCGGATCTTTGTGCTTCCGCCACCGCCCATTCAGGGCATCGGCAACGCCGCCGGCTTTGCCATGCAGGTTGAGCTGCGTGACGGCAATTCCGACTTCGGAAAACTTCAGGCCGTCACCCAAGCGGTCGTCGCCAACGCCCAGACACAAAGCGCGTTGCAGCGCGTCAGTTCACCGTTCCGCTCGATGGTCCCGCAGTTCGACGTCGAGGTTGACCGGATCAAGACACAAACGCTGCATGTCACGACCGATCAGGTGTTTTCGACGCTGGCGGCATATCTCGGGTCGTCTTACGTCAATCAATTCAACAAGTTTGGACGCACCTTTCAGGTTTATGCGCAAGCTGATGCGCAGTTCCGTCTGACGACCAGGGACATCGAGAATCTGACAATACGCAACCAGCAGGGCGCCATGATCCCGCTCGGCACGATTGCAACGGTCACGCCCGCGGTGGGCCCTTCCCTCATCAGCCTCTATAACCTCTACCCGTCCGCAACCGTTATTGGATTGCCGTCGCAGGGTTACAGTTCCGGCCAGTCCATCACACTGATGGAACAAATCGCCGACAAGACCTTGCCGCCGGGCACGGGCTATGAGTGGACGGCGATGTCGTATCAGGAGAAAGCCGTCGGCAGCCAGATCTACTACGTGTTCGGCCTCGCCCTGCTGCTGGTCTATCTGGTTCTGGCTGGACAGTATGAAAGCTGGTTTGCGCCGATTGCAGTCATTCTGGCCGTGCCGCTGTCCCTGCTCGGGCCTATGGCAGTTCTCACCGGGCTGAGGATCGAAAACAACCTCTACACGCAGATCGGTTTGATCCTACTGATCGCCTTGTCGGCCAAGAACGCCATTCTTATTGTCGAAGTCGCGCTCGAACTCCACGTCCGGGATCGCAAGCCGCTGCTGGAGTCCGCCGTGGAAGCCGCACGGGCGCGTTTCCGGCCAATCCTGATGACGTCGTTTGCGTTTATCCTCGGTGTGGCTCCGCTGGTGTTCGCGACCGGCGCCGGCGCGAGCGCCCGCAAGTCAATCGGCATTACCGTATTCAGCGGAATGCTCGCTTCGACCTGCCTTGCCGTTCTGTTCGTTCCGACATTTTTTGTCGTGATACAGCGGCTCGAGAATTGGCTCGCCGACCGTAAGGCAAGGAAAGCCGGCTCACAGCCCGCCGCAGCAGGGCCTTAGCCGGCTTACACTTTCGAATACCTGTCTAGGTCAGGTGAAAATCGTTCTGATGCGTTTGAAGTTCTGCCGATGAACTGAGCCGGGTCGTTATCCCCTGATCGTCATGGCTGGTGAAAAAATTGAAGCTTGTCATGGCTTGAACAAGGGCGGCCACGTCAACCCCGTCACCAGGCCACGATCTTTCGGTCTGAATGAGCTCGGATGTCGAGCGAACATTGTGGTCCGTGCTGCGGCCAGGGTCAGATCTGAAGTCGAAGCTGTCCATACTCGAAACACCGCGCTGATTTCCGGAAGCGCTGCTCCAACTGGATGTCACGCTGTAGCTGGTCGAGAAAGAACTATGATTGTGGTGTGATGATTCCGTCTGACTTGAATAGTCGGCTACGGTGCGCGACCAGCCAGTGTGCATATCCGTTGAGTCCGAACGATCGAAATCAAAGTTCGTTGGAGCAGGCATCTGAGCCGATCCATGCGCGCCGGCGCCGCTTCCATGGTTCTCGTTCGACGATGGCTCACGTGAAACGTGCTCTCCGAAAGATGACGAAGCCACGTCTCTAGACGAAGTCGATTGATCATCCCTCTCCGGCGTTGGCTCCCGGGAACGCTTTTCATTGCAATTAGCGGCATCTGCCTCTCTCGCCTCGGATTTGTGATGGTCTTGTCCATGATCATCGGAAGCGACATCACTGGTTCCTTCCGCCAACTCACGGCCGTCGCTTGCTGTGACGAGATTCTGATCCTTCAAAGAAATCGTGTCATTCGGACCGTCATCGTGGAAGTGATGATGGTGGTGGCTTTCCGCAATAACGAGGTCAAACTGGTCAACGGCCGTGGCATTGTACTCGTCGCTTGCGATGACCTTGATATGGAGAACGGACTCTTCGCCCTTCGGCGGCGTTCCGGAAAACGTCATCGACACCGGATCGAACGTGAGCCAGTTTGGAAGCGGATCTCCATTCGCCAACGTCGCGCGCAGACTCAAAGTATCGTTGGCATCGAGATCGGCAAATACACTGGCCGGAATGACATATTCGAATCTGCAACCTTCCTTGGCTCGCTGATCCGGAATCGGATGTTCGACGGTTGGTTTGTCGTTCAACCCATTGATGGTCAGCGTTAGCGTTTCCGGAACAATAGATGTTCCGGGTTGGCTATCGAAGGCAATGGTATAGATTGCCGATTCTCCAACGCCCAGAAATGCAAACTGGCTCGCATCATATGTCACGACGCCGGTTGCGGGATCGACTCGCACTAGGTTGGCGAGATTGATACCCTGAGGTGTCGGTACCGTGCTTTTCACACCGGTAACGGTGCCGGTGCCCGGTACATAGCGCCCTGCCGATTGATCGATGACCTGCCCATCGATTGAAACCGTGACCTGATCGCTGATGGCAAAGTTTCGTTCAACGGGACCTTGCGACGCCTGGACATCCACCACGTCTGCGACTGCAATCGCGCGCACCACGGGAGCCGGGGGAGGCTCCGGGAAAATCAGGAGATCCTGTGCCGTCGCGATAGTCGGTATGATGGAAACTCCGCTTGCAAGAGCGATCAACCCCGGCACACCGGATTCAATTCCCTGGCCGCTGGAATTTCTGGCGAAACTTGCAAGCGGGTTCGCGCTGGAACCAGTTTTGTCGTGGCCATCCGGATTGTAGTTGGGATAGTAAATCTGAAAAACCTGCTGAATGAGGCTCTTCTCGTTTTGGATATCGGCGAGCGTTTTGAGCTGATCAACAGCGGAGACGGGCTGTCCCGCGCCAAGCGGCGTGACAATCGTCACAAGGCCGGCGTGAGATACCACCTTAAGAAGTTCGCCGGTTGCCTTGTCATAAAGATGAAACGATCCGATTCTTCCATCCGGCTCTCTCAACACGGAGAATTTGCTCGGTCCATCGTCCGCAGCAATTTCCACCATAACAGCGGTGCCCCGGATGCCCATCGTGGCAACCGGCGTTTCGACGCGCATGTTCCCGAACTTGGCAGTATGTCCGGCAACGAGGGTAATCGTGCCGTGTATCAGGCTTAAAAGCGACGAGTTGGACGATCCGTTTGGATCATACGTCATCTCATCCAGAACAATGCGCGCATTCGATGCAAGACCCAGGGCTGTGCCATCGACAAAGCTGATTCCAATCGTGGTATCCGGCCCGGTTTGGACGACGTCTCCCTTGAGAAGCCTGTCACCCTGCTTTAACTCGACGGGAACACCATTACGCGTAACCACCGCAGTACCGCTCACCTTCGCAACGTTGCCTACAGCAGGTACTGCGCTCGCGATCTGGTCAGCTTGAGCGTACTGGACTCTCGCCGTCATTGCTTCAATCACGCGACCCGAAAGACTCGCTCCTTCCGGCGACATCAACGAAGCGCGGTATTCGCCCTTGAAATATTCCCGAACGATGACACTTTCGGTTTCGCTGGAAATAACCAGATCGATGCCGACCCGGTCATAGTTCCCGGAAAACAACAAGCCGGAATTGACAAAGGCAAATGGAGAGCATCCCGCGGGGCATTCGATTCCTCCCGCAGCAAATATAAAGCCGTCTGAAATTGCGGCCCAAGCCAACCCTTGCATACTGAGATTGCTACTCATGTGGGTTCTGATGCCTCGGTTTCAGCTATCCGTAGCTATGCTGTTGCCGCTTCGCCCTGTGCTGTTCTACCGTTGACAACACGCCGTGTTTTCGATTCGCGACCATTCAGCTTAGGTGCGCCTTCCACTCGCCCAAGAGCAGTGACCAGCGCCGCATTGACGTCTTCGATCCGGCCAAGCTTGACGAGTATCGCCGCCAGGTTGGCGAAAGCCTCTGGCAAATCTGGCTTCAATCGGATGACCTCCCGATAGGCGTTGGCGGCATCGAGATGGTGTCCCAGCGCATCGCATGATTGCGCAAGGCAGAACCACGGTTTGTAGATCTCCGGCCTGATCGCCGTGAGTGCCTTGAAGAGCCGCTTGGCGGCGGCGTGATCGCCTTTGTTGGCCAGTAACTGACCGAGCCGATGGATCGCGTCCGCATTCCTCGGTTCGACATCCATAACCTGCCGGTAGCCGTGTTCGGCTTCCACAAGCTTGCCCTTCTGGTGAAGTTCGGTGGCCTCTTTCAAAACGTCGGGAATGGTTCGCTGATCGATTCTGCCGCCGAGATTCAGTCCGTTCTTGGTGCTCACCATGACATACCGGATGCGGCGCTCTTTCACGCCGAATGAGTATTTGTAGGATTCATTGCCGCGTAGGAAATCGTACTCGGTGAACCCGTTGGCGATCGCATGTCGAATGCTGTGGGCATGCAAAATCATCCCCGGCGGCGGGCCGTCGAAGGTTTCATCCCGCCCGGCCATGTAGAACAGGAAGGCGTGCTTGCGCCTGTCGATCAGCGTCGCGAGCGCAGCAAGTGGCCGATCCTCTTTCCAGAGCGTCGGCAGGAACAAGAGATCAGCCCTGAAGCTTCGCGTCAGCATAGCCCGGTTCGATCGCACAAGAGTATGGACGAGGTCGCCCTTGCGCGGTGTCCACTTGACTTCCCAGAATTGAAGCAAGGTATTGAGATCGCGCACAATCGTTTCTGGCGTTGCCACCGTGATGCGATACTCGCCAGCTTCATCGACAAGCCTCAACAGACGTCTAATCTTTTGTCTGGTGTTGGAACTCAACATATCGAGATATGCGTTCCAGTCCGGCGGGAGTGCCGCAAACGGGCACAGATTGTTGTCGATGTTGTCGACCTTACCGATCCGGCTAACCTCACTGGTCTGAAAACCGGCTTTCGGAAAATGCGCCAGCAGAAGCCGGATGCGCGACTCCGACATACGAATGTTTTCCAGGTTGAGGCGCGCCCAGTTCATTCGTTTCAGGTGCCGGGCAAATGCGGGAATGGCCTGATGTTCGATCTCGGGTGCGCAAAGAATGCCGGTATAGTCGGCTGAAAAGTTACCGGCCATGTTCAGCTCATTGTGGAAACGCGCGTTCTCCAGTTTGGTTTGAATCCGCAACGGCAGAAAGGCCACATACGGAGCGTCAACCCTCTCGCTCGCTTTCGCTCCAAGGACAAGCCAAGGGTTGGAGATCTGCCCGAGCCAGCCCGAAAGCCATTTCCAGGACATAAACAACTGGGCATCCGGGTCCGCGTCATAGACAGCGTTCCAGTTCTCTTCCAGCCGGGCAAAATCCGGCAACGTGTTTATGACGTCAATGTGCACGGTGTGACCCTCGCTTATGATGCTCAATGTCTCAGAATCAGCGCCTCAACTTTCCCATGCAAATCTTGTTCAACGCCGTAAAAGCCCTTCCTCATCGCTCGCGAAACGCGCGTGTCATGCTGTCGTGGATCGGCTTCACGATGTACTGGAAGAAAGTCCGTTCCGATGTCTTGACGTAGACTTCTGCCGGCATACCTGGCGTCGGGCTGAACCCCGGAATAGTCGCGGCTTCATGGGTATTCAGCTTGATGCGGATGATATAGATGTCGGTCGGTCCAACCTGTTGGGACTTTTTCTCGTCGGCCAGCGTATCAGCGGAGAGATAGATGACCTCTCCCGACACCATCGGCGTAATGCGCTGATTGAGTGCGGTGAGCCGAACCGTTGCATGCTGCCCATGCTTGACGCTGTCGATGTCCTGCGGGCGTACACGGGCTTCGATGATAAGCTCATCCTTGAGCGGCAATATTTCCATGATGTTCTTGCCGGCTTCGATCACGCCGCCATGCGTATGATACCGCAGCTTGACGACGACGCCCCTGACGGGTGCTGTAATGCGAATGCGGTCGAGCACACCCTTCGAACTGAGCATTCGCTCGCGCACATCGACCAATTCACCACGCACCTCATGCATTTGCTCGACTGCAGTCTTGATCGCGGTCTTCTTGACGCCGTTGATCTGTTCGAGAGACTTCGCAATACGTTCCTTGGCGTCGCCTATATCGCCCATGATCCGGCCGACCTCTCCCTCAAGATTCGCTTGCGCCCTTTGCAGCAACAGAACCTCCGGCTTCCTCACCAGTCCGGTCTTCAGGAGGTACTCCTTTGCCTCGATTTCTTCCTCGATGAACTTGATCTGGCGACGGACGCCGTCAAGCTGGACCCTCGAACCCTGAATTCTTTCGTTCAGCGCATTGATGCCCTCATTGATGCCAGCGATGTCGCTGTTCATATTGTTCCTGCGAGCCGTGAAGGTCAGTCTTTGACTCTCCAGAATTTCCTTCACCTCGGGCTCGTTCAGGGCCTGATTCAATTCATCGGGGAACGCGATATCGCTGGCTTCGCGCATTTCAGCCTGCAACCGCGCATCCATCGCCGTCAATCGCATGCGGCGGAGAAATAACCGACGAAGTTCGGCGCGCGGGGCGGTTTCATCCAGGTCAACCAGCAACTGTCCTTGTTCGACGATATCGCCCTCACGCACATAGATTTCACGTATGACGCCGCCTTCAAGGTGTTGAATGATCTTGTTTTGTCCGGTCGCGACAAACACACCCGAAGCGACAACGGCGCCGGCAATCGGAGCCATGTTGCCCCATACGCCGAAGCCCATGACCATAACCGCCATGATGAGGACACCGCCAATCGTCGGCAGCCGTGTCGACCGCGGAAGCGTATCGTACCAGGCGCCCTCGGCTACCGGTCCTTGCGCAGTGAGCTTTTTGCCTGACACCACAGCACCTCAATAATCCTGTTAAATTCAAACTTCGTCTCGCCAGTTTCGATTCTCATCAAGAATTCAGCATCGGCGGCCCATCCCCGCCGTTCGGCTTGCGTCCGGAAATGAGCGGGATGATCTCGTCGCGCGTGCCGAACGCCTGAACCGCGCCATTGTTGAGGATCATGATCTTGTCGACGCTTCTGAGAAGCGCGGCACGCTGTGTGATCGTCACGACCGTCATTTGCTTCTCTTTTGCGCGAATGAGCGCCTTGGCCAGCGCCCGCTCACCATTCGCGTCGAGATTGGAGTTCGGTTCATCGAGAACCATCAGGCGCGGATTGCCATAAAACGCACGTGCGAGCCCAATTCGCTGCCTTTGGCCACCGGACAACGGGCTTCCATCCATGCCGACAATGGTTTCATAGCCTTGCGCGAAACTCGATATCATCTCGTGAACGTCGGCCGTTTCTGCCGCATCGAAAATATCTTCGTCGATCGCATCCTGGCGCATGCGGGCGATATTCGCCTTGATGGACGCCGGGAAAAGCTGGACGTCCTGGGGCAGATAGCCGACGCTTTCGCCGAACTGCCGCGTATCCCAATTCCGAAGGTCCATCATGTCCAGGCGCACGTTGCCAGCTGTTGGGATGATTGAGCCCACAAGCATACGCGCAAGCATGGTTTTTCCAGTTCCGGAATCGCCCACGATCGCCAGCGACTCTCCGGGCTGCAACTGGAAGCTGATGCCGTTCAGAATAACTTTCTTGGTGGGCGGCGGAACGTACAGAATGCGCTCGACGCTGAGATGACCTTGCGGACGCGGAAGCCGTAACCGGTCGAGGTTCAGCGGCGAATTCTGCAGAAGGGCTTTGACCCGCCCGTAGGCGGAACGTGCCTGCACAAAGCCGCGCCAACCCTCGATGGTACCTTCCATTGGAGCAAGAGCGCGGCTTGCCACGATTGAGGCCGCGATGATCATGCCGCTGGTCAACTGGCTCTCCAACGCCAGCCAGGCGCCCCAGCCGAGAATCGCAATCTGTGTGCAGAGACGCAGGAATTTCGAGATTCCCGTCATCATGATGTTGAGATCTTGCCCGGCAACCTGCGCCTTCAAGGACTGGACCGTTTCGTGGCCCCAGACCTGAACGCCCTCCGGGATCATTCCCATGGCATTGATGACCTGGGCATTGCGCGCCATCGCTTCAGCTTGAAGATTGGCGCGCGTCCCAAAGGCATTAGCCCGCGTAAACGGGATGGCAGTGACTTTCTGATTGAGTATGGCGACAGCCATGAGAGCAACGCCAGCCGACAGGACGATCAGCCCGAGATGGGGATGAATAAGAAAGACCACTGCGAAATACACGGGAGCTACCGGCGCGTCGAACATCGTGAGCAGGACCGGACCAGTAATGAATGAGCGGAGATGCTGAAGGTCAGCCAGCGTCTGAAACTCGCGGCTCGATCCGCCCTGTGCCGCCTTCGCCGCGGCGCTTAGAACAGGACCACCCAACCGCGCCTCGGTTTCAACCGCAACGCGCATGAGGATAATCCGGCGCATCATGTCCATCAGGACGTGTGCAGCAATTGCCACCACGACGATCATCGTCAGCATGACAAGTGTGTCGGTGCTTCTGCTGGTCATCACGCGATCCGACATGTTGAAAAGGTAGACGGGGATCGCGAGGACGAGAAGATTGACGGCGACGGAGAATATCCCGACGGTCACAAGATTGCGCCGCGCATTGGCCAGGCCTTTGCCGAGAACATCGCGGAATTCATTGTCGCTGGAACGTTTATGCAGGGGTGTGGATCCGCCGCCTCCGCCGCCGCCGCCTCCGCCATTCGATGCTCCGTTACCTCCGCCACCGCCTCCATTCACCACGGATGGGACCGGCGCGCTGGTGCTGACCGGCGAGCCGCTTGCTGGCGGGCGCGCATCGCTTTGCGGATCTGGCGGCGTCTTCGCCACCTCAGGCGATGGAGCAGGATGATCCGATCGCTTGGCTGCGCTGTCTGCCGCGGACAAGGCTTGCTGGATTGCAACGGCCACCCCGGACTGATCTTTTGCCGGCTCGGGAGTTTCCGTATGCGGCACATCGTTTGCTCCGCCCGGTGTATCGTGACGGGCGGGAAACGGGACGACCTCCGCAGTGCGCAGTTTCGCGCTCTCTTCGTCGGTCAAATGCGCCGACGCGCTGGCCTCAATATGAGGTTCGTTGTCGCCCCGTGTCATGTGCCCCAGCCTCCGCAACGCCGATATGGTTCAACTCGATGCCTTCTTTTTCCACTGCACCTTTGCCGTTCATTGCGTCACGCTTCCTATTGGGTCCTCGTGAACCGGCGTACTTAATATGGGCTGTGCCACTGGTGTCTCGTCCTGACTGTCGTTGACGAAGGCGATCAACTCGGGAACCAGGGCCTGCGCATCCTGAGCCAGCACATTGCCCTTGTCGTCCGGCAAGAGATTTGCCTGCACAAGGATCGTATCGCCGTACACCTCACCGTTCACGAAGGTGTTGGTCGCGCCGACATCGATAATCGCCACATCGTTGGTGAGAAGGTTTTTTCCGCTTGTCACAGACTGTGATTCGGTGCCGTCTGCATCACGGGCGAGAGCCGCTGCCGACGGCGGATCGAGAAACTGCATGACCATATTGACGTCCGACACGACATTGGTCTGCCAGACCGCGTTGACGTCGTAATAGTCGCCCTTGACGTACAGCACGTTGAATACGCCACCGGAACCATCGATGAATTTTCCGTAGGAAGGATCGAGAGTCGTCGCACCGCCCCCTACCGCGGAAACAAGGCTCTCAAGATTGTCATTCATTGACTTGAAGTTATCGTCGCCATAATTCTCGATTGTCGCTGTATTGTTCAGCTCGTTCTGGCCCGATACGACGGACTGCGACGGATCAGCGCCATCCGCAAGCATCTTGATATAGTCATTGTTCAACAGGATGTTGTTCTGGAAGATCACGTTCATGCCGTGATAGGCGCCGGCAACAATGATCAGATCGTACTGAATGGATCCGTCGAAAACCTGAGCCAGATTACCCTGCTCATTCCCGCCGCTATACAGCTCGTAGTGCGAGTCTGCGCTTTTCTGAACGACGATATCGTTGTCGAGCAGATAGTTCATCTGCACGATCGCGTTCACGCTGTAGTAATTGCCCTCAACTACATCGACGTTCCACTGCGGCCCTGCGAAAGTGGCTTTCAACTCGGCATAAATCCCGGGGCGCTGAATGAAATCAGCAATATTGTCGATCTTGTTATCGCCCTGCACGACAGGAAGCGCGTCGCCTCCAGCCATCTCGACATGGTCGCGATCCATGATCGAGTTGGTCTGAAAGATCGCGTTTGTATGGAAGTAATCGCCCATCACGATCATCGAGCGTCCGGATTCGCTCAGATCGACAATCAAACTGGCGTTCCAACTGTTGTTGGCTCCGGTTTCGGCCCATTGTCCAAGGCCGTTACCGAGATCCGGCGCAGGCTCGGGTTGCGGAGCGGGCGTCTGGTCGGGCCGTAGAGGCGCCGGGTCCTGCAATACACCGTTCAGATAATAGCCAGGCTGGACTGAATGCGCACCCGGTGCGCCCTCTTGAGAAACCTGGTCTTCGTTGTACGCCGTGACGAATTCCGTGACGCCGGTTCCATTCTGGGGAATCCACCATTCCTTCGGAATTTGGTCGTTGGCCTCGTCTGCCATCCTTTCAAGGATGGTTTCGCTGTGCTGTGCGATCAGCTCAGACTGGGCGGTGATGAGCGCCGTGTCGCCAGCCCAAGTAAGGTCCTCGCCATGGGCCGTTACAAGCAGATTGTCATTGTCCAACATGAAGTTGTATTGCTTGATTTCAAGCTGGGTTTGCTGACCACCCTCCTGATACTGGACGGTAATCTTGTGTTCTATTCCCCCACCTCCGCCGCCTGCACCGCGGGGCGGTAAAAATCCTGAAAGCCCGGCAGGCCCGTCAAAATCCAGATCGGGTTGCGGCGGTCGCGGACTCAGTGATTTTATCGGAAGAATTCGAGGGGTATGAAGCTCGTCAAAGAGCGCAGGCCCCGGAGTCTTCAGGCCCTGGCTGTCGAGAGGATCGAAATCCCGACTTCTTTCATAGTTCGGGCGCGGCGTGACGTAATCGTCTTGCAGATTTCGGAACGCAGACGGGTCGTAATCGATACGATCTCGCGCGATGTCATTTATGATCTGCAAATATCCTGCGAAATGCCAAACTACTTCGGTTATGCCGCCGGGTACCATGGGAGCCTCCTGTGTCAGGCTCAAGCAAGCGACGATCCTGCGGGGCTAGCCGCGACAACTAATCGTTTCAATCGTGTGAACGTTCAAGCAAAAAAACCCGCGCGGCGAATGCCGCGCGGGGGAACCTGTGAAATCAACCCAGATTATGGGAGTCGGTCCAGTCATCACCGGCGATATTCGCCGTGACGCTGTTGAACTGAATGTTCGCACCCTGCGTGATGGTCTGGTTGAAGGCATCCTGCGTCAGAGTGGCGTCAGCGCTTGCAATTGCACCGGTCGCACTGTTGCCGGCAACGTCGTCGATCTTGGAGTCCATCTTGACCTCGCCACCATCGATCTTGCCGTCCATCGAGAAGCCCCCGGCGCCACCCCTGAAGGACACCTTCGGATCGTACAGCGTGTCATTGTCCACCAGGTTGTTGACCTGATCGAGATTGAACTGGTTACCATTGCCGTCGAGCTTCTGGTTCACCACGTCCGGCATGATCACCGAGCCCTTGACATCGCTCAGATCTGACAGATCGATAACCGGGCTGCTGAGGCCGTCCGCCTTGAGATCGAGATTGACCTTGACGTCAACGGCAACATTGACCTTGTTGTCGATGGTATTTTCGACCCTGTTCTCGACCTTGTTGTCGACATTGTTGTCGGTCTTATTGCTCACCTTGTTGTCAAGATTATTGTCGACCTTGTTGTCGTTGCTGTTCTTGTTGTCATTGCTGTTCTTGTTGTCATTGCTGTTCTTGTTGTCGCTATTGGAATCGAGCGACTGAACCGCAAACTGGGCTTGACCCTGGCCCTGGCCCTGGCCCTGGTCCTGAAGCTGACCCTGTCCCTGAAGCTGTGCCTGCAAATTGGCCTGCTTCTGATCCTGGTCTTGCTTCTGGTCTTGATTCGGATCTTTCCGCTTTGGATGCTGCTGACCCATGACGAACTCCTGTAGGGTAAGGAGCATCGTCGTCGCCTTGAAAATCGCTGATCTTCTACGTCTGCGATCGTCAACGCACTACGATGCGATTGATGTCGGTCTCCCGACTGCGATCCCCTCGCAATTATTTGCGAGACTCCGCATGATCAACGTTGCTTATGTAGAAGTCGGGGAATAGCCGCACATTCGAGCATTGCGCATCGTCTTAAGCATTAGACGAAAGCCATCATTCGATATGATTTTAGCGGCCCATACGCCATTTGGTCGAAGCAACAATCCTCCTTTCGGCTAGCCCGCATCATCCAAATGGGTAGTATTGCACGGCAGGATTGTTGCATTCGCGTTGCGCACGGCGACAGCGATCGAGACAAGCCTACGCGCACGGACGCTGGAACGCAGCGGCAAAGTGAGCAGCCCGGCAGTGTGTCCATCGAAAACAGCTTGTCCCCTCGCCTGTAACCGCGCGACGGCATCAAGCAGTATCAGCGCGATGGTTTAGTCGAACTCAAATGACTTTCCAGGCGCGGCAGAAAATCCCAAATATCGCGATTGATGCGCGTCATATCCTTTGTCGCCTTCACCATGCCTTTCAGCCGCGCTTCATCCATCGGCTTCATTTCGCCGAACCGAAGACTTTCCTTTGTCTGCACGATCCGCATCGATTGCGTATGGGTTATCTGGCCGCTGGCGTCGACGATATACATGCAGTGATTGAATTCGTTACGAACGTGGGTCGACTCATTGAATCGCTCGATGATCTTGGAAAGCGCTTTCTCGAGATTCTGGTCCCGGATGGTGATCTTCGCCAGGCGCTGGATGAGATCGAGCCGCGCGCGTGTCGTGTTAAGCGTGGCAAAAGTCAGCGCCGCAGATGCCTTATCCGTTCGCAGAAGAAGCATGAGAACGTAAATGAACAGACTCTCGTTATTGGTCCAGCTTGAAACCAGGTTACCGATCAGCGCCAGAATGAGCGTGCGGCGATCGGCCGACGCGGGCGCCGATGCCGCAAGCGCCTCAAAATCTGGCTTTGTCGGAAGCTGGCTGGACGTCATGGAAAGGTCCACTCCTGACGGGTCTGGAGCACTGCGCGATTATTGATGTATGATCCAGCAGGTCCTTGAACAAAACAAGGGCGGCGTTGGCATTCTGACACTTTTTGGAGTCATGCGGAGAGCAGCGACATGTGGCGCTGGGCCCTTGATCTGTTCAAAGTTCGTAGAGCCCACAGGGCCGCAACCGCTGTGATCTCCCCCATGGTCGAAAAAAGCCGCGGGCGCCTCGGTGGCATATCCGACCTTACATGGTCGGATCCCTACATGGTCGGCTTCATGGTCATGTTGATTACCATCGCTGCCAGGATCGAAACCGGCAAAATTGAAGGTGAGGCTCTGTGTCGTGTACAGGCCAGATCTTGGGAAGACATCACCACAGTTCGATCCGGCTTAATCGGCGAAGAGGTCCTCTTGTTGAGCACGGCATGCAATCGAGAGTTCGAAACCGGCTGCCGGAATGCGCTCGCGTTCGGCTCAATGCTTGTCGGGAATTCGATCCTCTTTGCCGGCGTAGGTAAGAGATGGCAGGAGCGGCATCGCGACCTTCAGGAAGCGGATTCGACAATCGCGGAGCGAGACGACGTATCAGCCGCATGGGAGCGCTTTTTTGATGCGCACGTCTCAATGCATGCCTACGACATTATGGCAGAGCCCGGCGAGGCAGCCCTCTAAAAGTTCCCTCGTGGAACCGGTGTACGGACACATTTGACGTGCAATCGGCTTTCAAATCCAAGTTTTGTGCGGCGCGACAAGCCTCCACATAAAAACGTTGCAGGATTGCAAAAAAGGAGGACTATGCTGAGTATTAAAGGCAAATTGATCGGATCCGGCAGACATCGCGTTTTTTGACATGGAAAGCCACGTGCTACCGCCGAAGTAAAGAGTGGGGGGCGCATTATGAGTATCAGCGGCTATTCATATTCAGTTTCATTCCGCAAACGACAGCAAGCTTGGGACGATTTGTCTGAACAATTTTCTCGTAGCGAATTTCAGGACAATCGCGCTGGCCAGAATGCGAGCCAGTCTCACAACTCCAATGGCCATTCTCAGCAATTCACACTCAAGCAATCTCTCTTGAAACGATCGCTGCCGGGCAAAGCTCGCCTTTTCATGCGAGTTCCCGGTGATAACCATCATGACTCTCACGCCGATCCACACTCTACGTGCCGGCACGAGACGAATTCACAAGATGCGCGCCCTCTTCCTCCGCCTCATCGCGCAGATCCCAAAGCCCAGACCAAGCCCAATGAGATTACGCGTCTCAACGGTGCCAATGAAAAGGATCACAGGCCTCCTCCTGTGAAGAAGCCCGGGATCGTCGTGATCCATCAGCGCGCTTTTTTTCGCGACTGCTTCGTTCGTTGTCTTGAAATTTCCTACAGAAGCCACGGCATTTTCGCATTCACAAATATCTTCGAGTGGAGAAATTCGACCGAACAGAATGCTCTGACTCCAGCGGTCATCGTATTTTTTGTCGATGGCAGCGGATCGTCCAGCGTTGCCGACCTTCAATTTCTTGAATCCAGCGCCGCCGACGTTCCTGTCGTAATCATGTCCGACATCGACGACACGAACTATGTGATGCACGCGCTGAGAAATGGAGCACGCGGTTACATCCCCACAAGCTTGCCATTCAATGTTGCCGTCGAAGCTGTGCGTCTGGTCGAAGCCGGCGGAACGTTTGTGCCCGTCAGCAGCCTCGAACTTGACCGCAACAAGCAGCCGGCAGCATCCAAAACAAACGAGCTTTTGACAGAACGGCAAATGATGGTCGTCGAAGCGCTCTGTCAGGGAATGGCCAACAAGCAGATAGCCTATGAACTTGGTATGAGCGAGCATACCGTTAAAGTTCATCTTCGCCACATCATGAGAAAGCTCAAGGTCAGAAACAGGACAGAAGTTGCCGTCCTAACCAAGGATTTCTTTGAAAAGACAAACGAGCACGGATGGCTGGATTCAGCGACCGGCAGCCATAAGGATATCCAGTCTTCCTGATTGCGTGTGAGACCGGCGCGAAAACTTCTAGCGATCAAAACCGTCACAGCTTAAGGCGGACAAAGACGCAACAACTTCTGCCATTCGGAATGAAACAGATAATGGCGCTTTGTGCTGAATGACCTCCGGGCCTCCATAAAATTCTTCGTCCGGCCTATATCGGGAAACATTCTCCCCCATCGGCAGCAAATCGTATTCAAGTACACCCGCCCGCATCGTCGTTACGATGGAACGTTTTCGCGACAATGTCGCCACGACGCTCGATAGATCCAATCTCACTTCCTCCCTGATGCAGCGCGCTGACATCAATCAAACGATTGTATCGCCGCCGCTCGCTCTGCTTACGCCAGGAACGTTCTTTCACAACCGACTACTTTTCGATTCGTTCATTCCATCAAGAGCAATGCCCTCAAGCGAGACTTTCCAAATGCATTTCGGCCGCTGTTATTCGATGGACTTTCGTCTCCCGAGTATGGAGAAAATCGCACGCGGCCTTCGCGAAGACGCAACTGACGAGCAATGCAACGATGACGACAAAGAACATCCGGTTCGGAGTTTGGGCGCCGGTTCATGGTCCGCGCGCGGCGCTGCAGGATCCTGCGGAGCCATTCGATGCGTCGTGGTCTCACAACAGGAAAGTCGTACTGGAGGCCGAAGCGCTAGGATACGATTCCACGCTGATTGCACAGCATACCGTCAACCCGCATCTCCCAGCGTCCGATCAGCTCGAGGCCTGGACAGCGTCAGCGGCGCTGGCCGCACTCACCAGCCGTATCGAAATCATCTCCGCCATCAAGCCTTACATCTATCATCCGATTTTTCTCGCGAAGATGGCCCTGCAAATCGAGAACATCAGCGAGGGCCGCTTCGCGCTCAATCTCGTCAACGCCTGGAACCGGCCGGAATTCGAGAAAGCCGGCATTAATTTCGCCGAGCATGACGACAGATATGCCTACGGCCGGGAATGGATATCGGTTGTCTCGCGCCTTTTGCGCGGCGAGACGATCAGCCACACGGGCAACAATTTCAATATTTCTGATTACGCGCTCACGCCGAAGGACCTCTATCGCGAACGACCGCGAATCTACGTGGGAGGCGAATCCGAACCGGCACGCGCACTTGTTGCAGACCACGGCGACGTCTGGTTCATCAATGGCCAGCCGCTTAATGACGTCCAGTCACTGATTTCGGATCTGCGCCAACGGCCGCGCCAGGGCGTGGCGTTGCGTTTTGGTCTGTCGGCTTTCGTGATCGCGCGGGATACCGAGACGGAGGCGCACGCTTATCATCGGCATCTGTCCGACCTCGCCGCGAAAGACTCCGATATCCGTGCCGTTCAGAAGGCGAATTCCGATCCCAAGGTTGTGATGCTGCAAACGATGGCGAAGTCGCCGCGCATTGGCAGCAACGGCGGCACCGCGGCCGGCCTCGTCGGCAGTTACGATCAGGTGGCGGAGCGCATCCAGGCATTCCATGACGCGGGAATCGAGCTGTTCATGCTGCAATTCCAGCCGCTGCTGACGGAAATGCGAACCTTCGCCGCCGAAATATTTCCGAGGGTCCGGAAGATAACCCGCACGCCAGCACAGGCGAAATACTCCGAAGTAGTACGATAAGCAGGGCTTCGACGGGACATCCAGCGCGATCATGAGTACAATTGAACAAACTTCTTTCCGGCCAGCAAAAGCTGGCGCCAGCGGCCACGCTATCTCGCGTTCCGCGCCTCGATCCGCGCCCGGCGCCAATTTCAGCCAGCGCAGTCTGCTTCTGATCTCCTGGATCGCACCCGTCGCGCTGATTATTGTTTGGGAATTGCTAGCGCAGGTCGGCTGGATGTCGCCGCAGGTCCTGCCGGCGCCCAGCAAGGTGCTGCGGACAGCATTCAAGCTGGCGGTTTCAGGCTCGTTGCTGAACGATCTCGGCGTCAGTCTTCTGCGCGCCGCTATCGGATTTACTATTGGCGGTAGCATCGCGTTCGCGCTTGGCATTCTTGTCGGCTTCTCGCGCTTTGCCGAGGCACTCATCGACCGCAGTGTACAGATGATCCGCGCTATCCCGTTTCTGGCGCTGCTGCCGCTGGTCATCGTGTGGTTTGGTGTTGACGAGGGCGAGAAAATCTTTCTGGTGTCGCTCGGCGTCGCTTTTCCGATCTACATCAATACAACGCTGGGCATCCGCCAGGTTGATCCAAAGCTGCTCGAGCTCGGCCGCGTGCAGGGACTTGGTAAATGGCAGCTTGTCCGCCGCATCATTTTGCCCGGCGCGCTGCCATCAATTCTGACCGGCGTGCGCTATTCGCTGGCGACGGCATGGCTCGCGCTCGTGGTTGCGGAAACCATCGGCGCTCAATCCGGCATCGGCTTTCTCGCCATGGATGCTCGCGAGTTCCTGCGTACCGATGTGGTCGTTCTCACCATCGTCATCTACGCGCTGATCGGCGTCGCGGCCGATTCCGTCGCGCGGCTGCTGGAACGCAGAATGTTGGCCTGGCACCCGAACTTCGGCGGAAGCGCACGATGAACGCTCATGTCCCTCCTCTCTCACCGTCACCAGCGGTCACAGTGTCCGGCTTGCGGCGCTCCTACGGAGAGAGAACGGTTATCAGCGGACTTAACCTGCGTATCGAACGCGGCGAGTTCGTCGCACTTCTCGGGGAAAGCGGATGCGGAAAGACAACGCTTCTGCGCGCGCTGGCCGGGCTTGATCCCATTCAGGGCGGGCGCATCGATGCTCCGCGGCGGCCTGCTGTGGTCTTTCAGGAGCATCGGCTGCTGCCCTGGGATTCGCTTTGGCGGAACGTTTCTCTCGGCATGACCGGCCATGATCTGCGCGAGCGAGCGACGGCAGCACTGACCGAAGTCGGCCTCGGCAACCGGCTCGACGATTGGCCGCGCAATCTGTCCGGCGGGCAGGCACAGCGCGTGGCTCTCGCAAGAGCGCTGGTTCAGGAGCCGGAACTGTTGCTGCTCGACGAACCTTTTGCCGCGCTCGATGCGCTGACCAGAATTCGCATGCACGCGCTGGTGAAAGAACTCGTGGCGCGCCATCAACCCGGCGTTCTGCTTGTCACCCATGACGTGGATGAAGCAATCGCCCTCGCCGATCGCATTCTTGTCATGCGCAGTGGCGCGATCGCATTCGAGCATGAAGCCGTGACGCCCATTGCCGCCGCGTCCATCCGCTCGCGGCTGCTTGAGGAACTCGGTGTCGCGGCCACCACTGAGGCCGCTTGAACAGCATTCAATTTCAATAACGAGGAGTCCCCATGTCCAATTCGTTCTTCCCGCAATCGCGCCGCCGCTTCCTGCATTCCTCGTTGGCGGGGATCGGTGCATTGGCCGGTATCGCCAGCACACAATCGGGCAACGCCCTCGCTGCGCCGACTGGCCGCAAGACCGACACCGTGCGCCTGACATGGGGCTACTTCGGGCTGACGCTGATCGCCAAAGAACGCGGCGAGTTCGAGAAGCTCCTGGCGAAAGATGGCATCAAGGTCGAGTGGCTGGGCCCATTTCCAAACCACGCACCGACCCTGCAGGCGGTTACAGGCGGCAGCGCGGATTTCGGCTTCGGCGGCAGCACAACGCCGGCGCTGGCGGCTGTCATAGCCGGCTCCCCTCTCGTTTTCACGCAATTCGTGATCTACGACCCGCGCACGACCGCGATCATCGCCAAGGACGGTTCCGGCATCAACAAGGTCGAGGATCTTGTCGGGAAGTCCGTGGCCGTGAACCGCTCCGGGCTCGGCGAATTCCTGCTGATTGCCGCGCTTGAGAAACACAAGATCGATCGTTCGGCAGTCAAGTTCGTTTATCTCAACCCGCCCGACGCCGCCCCTGCCCTTGCTTCAGGCAAGGTCGATGCCTGGTCGATGTGGAGCCCCGGTGTCGACATCGCGCGTCAGGAATACAAGGCCCACAACGTCTTCCTCGAAGGCAGGGATCTCGATTTCCAGATCGACTTTTCGTCCTATCTGACATCGCGCAAATTTGCGACGGACAATCCCGACATTGTTCGCGCCGTGAATGCAGCATTCCAGGCAGAGGCGAAGTGGGTGAATCAGAACAGCAGCGAAACAGAACACATCGTTCAGAAGAGGACCAACTACAGCGATCAGGTTCGGGACGAATTCATCGCGCTGAAGCGCCAGTATCGTGTGCTTCCGGTCACGGACTCAAAGTTCATCGGTGAGCTTCAGCAGGCCGCGGACTGGCTCGTCGCCCGCAAGGTTCTGCCGGAGCCCGTCAAGGTGTCCGACCATCTGGCGAATCTCTAGCCAGACAGCGGTTTACCTACCTGATTTTGCGAAACGATCCGCCCGATCAAGCGCAGCCGTGAGGCTTTGCTCGGTCACGGTCCCGACAAACTGCCTGAGGTAAGGCGCTTCAGCGATGGAGCGCTGGGCGATCGTTCGGATACCGTCCTGCGTATCGCCGGCAAACCCGAGATCTTTCAGGCTCGTCGGTAGGCCAACCGTCTTGAAGAACGCCACCATGTCGGCGAGAAACTCAGGCGATCTCTGCTCAAGACAGAGCTGCGTCAGAAGACCGAACGCCACCTGCTCGCCGTGCAGCGCGCCGTTGAGCGACGGAATCGCTGAAAAGCCGCGCGTCAGCGAATGAGCGATCGACAGACCGCCGCTTTCGAAACCTAATCCGCTGAGCAGAATTGTCGCCTCGACAATATTCTCAAACGCGGCGTCAGGCTCCTTCCGGTCGACTGCTGCGAGCGATCCAACCGCATCCTTCCGGATTACCTGATAACACTGGTCGGCAATTGAAACTGCGAGCGCGGCAGGCCGAGCCTTGTAGAAATTCATGCCGCCGGAATTGAAACACTGCTCCGCCTCGAATTTCTTCGATAGCGCATCGCCGATACCGGCAACGAAAAAACGACGCGGTGCACGCGCGATGATCGACGTATCGACGACGACCGCATCAGGGTTGGTCGGCATCAGCCTGACTTCCTTCAGGACGTGATCGTCGGTGTAGATGATCGCAAGCCGGCTGGTTGGCGCGTCGTTCGAGGCGACCGTCGGCACCACGATGATGCCTCCGCCCCGCTGGATGCGGACCCCCTTGGCGGTATCGATCGCCTTGCCGCCGCCGATAGCGACAACGACATCAGTCTTTGCAGTGTTGGCCTTGCCCACCATCGCGTCGATCTGGGTGGCGGAACATTCGCCTGAGAACTCGGCGAATTCCACGCTATCGGTACATGGCTGAAGCAGCGCTGTGAGTTGCTCGCGAAGGGCGCCCATCACCGCCACGTCTGCCACAATGAAAGGACGGCGGCCATAAAGCGGAACCAGCGCTGCAAGTTCGTTCAGAGCGCCGGGGCCCTGAACATACCGATGCGGACCGCCGAAGGCTCGAATGCTCATTGGTCACCCCAGAAGAAATCGCGCTTGCCGCCGTCCATGCAGATCAGCGCGCCATTGATGAAAGCAGCCTGAGTGGAGCACAGAAATGCGATCAGCGAACCCACCTCCTCGGGCTGGCAGAAACGGCCAAGGGGATTCTGCCCGGCGATAATGGCGCGCTTCTCGGCGGAAAACCCGGCAATCAGCGCTGTCTCGACATAGCCTGGCGCAATAGCATTCACGGTAATCCCGGCACGGCCGACTTCCTTGGCCAGGGTCCGCGTAAAGCCAGTGACCCCCGCTTTGGCGGCGGAATAGTTGGTGACGCCCGGGCGTCCACCACCAGTGACGTTCATCGACGAGGTGTTCACGATCCGCCCAAAGCCGCGTTCGCGCATCAACGGGACGGCATACTTGCTGCACAGGAAGGTGCTACGCAGGTGCGTTCGGACAATGATATCCCAGTCGTCAAGGGACATGTTCTCGGCAAGGCTTCCGAGATGACGGCCGCCCGCGCCGGCATTGTTCACCAGAATATCGAGTTGCCCGAGACCACGATGCGCTTCGCGCACGACCGCCTCCGCGCCAGCCTCTTCGGACACGTCGCCGATACAGGCGACGGCTTCGGTTCCGTTAGCGCGCAATTCAGCCACCGTCGCTTCGGCAGCTTCGCGGTCGATATCGTTGATCGCGATCGAACACCCCTCTGCCGCCAGCGCAAGTGCTTCAGCCTTGCCGATGCCGCGCGCCGCGCCGGTGACCAGCGCAGCCTTACCCTTCAGTCCGAAATCCATGATTAGCCTTTTACTGCACCGGCACCGAGGCCTTGAATGAAGTACTGCGTCAATAGGGCAAACGCTGCGAACAAAGGCAGCGCGATCAGCGTCGATCCCGCCATGATCTCACCCCAGCGCAGATCGAATGACCCGACCATCGAGGCAAGCCCCACCGGCAACGTCTTATTGGCATCGCTGCCGATCATGATCAGCGCGAAGGTGTAATCAGTCCACGACAGCAGGAACGAGAAGATCGCAACGGTGATGAGTCCCGGCAGTGACAGTGGAAGAACCACGCGCAAAAACGCACCAAGCCGCGTGCAGCCATCAACCATCGCCGCCTCTTCCAGCTCGAACGGCATGCCCTTGAAGAAACCCCACAGGAACCAGACGCCGAGCGGCAACGTCAACGTCAGGTGCGATGCGATCAGGCCTATCAACGTATCGCTGAGGCCGAGCCGCGCGAAGATCGTAAACATCGGGATCGCGATCAGAAGCGGCGGGAACATGTAGGCGTAGAGCATCGCGCCGACGATCAGCTTCTTGCCGCGGATACGCTGTCGCGTCACGGCGTAGGCGATCATGATCGAAAAAACCATCGTCACAACGACCGTGACCACCGCGACGATCACGCTGTTCATGAAATGGGTCGGATAGTCGGTCAGTTCGAGCAGGTTGCGGTAGTATTCCAGCGTGAACGGACCCGGCATCAGCGAAACGGTGCCGAGAAGGCTGGTCGGTTCACGCAGACTGGAGATGAACATCCAGTAGATCGGGAACGCCGAATAGATCGCGATGACGATCGCGGCGCCATAGAGACTCAGCCGGGCGGGAAGCGATTTAACGGCAGCCATCAATCGTCCTCCAGCGGGAAGATACGGAAGTAGAAAAACACGGCTACTGACAGGATGGCGAATGAGATAGTGGCAATCGCGGCACCCCCGCCGATATCAAACAGGCTGAAAGCGTGGCGATAGGATAGAATGGCCAGATGCTCGGTTGATCCAACCGGGCCGCCGCGAGTCAGAAGCCAGATCACGTCAAATTTGTTGAACATCCAGATCGCGCGCAGCAACACCACCACGGTCAGAATCGGCTTCAGCATCGGCAATGTGATGTGGAAGAACCGCTGCACCGCCGTGGTGCCATCAACGCGCGCCGCCTCGTAAAGCGATGTGGGAACGGTCTGCAACGCCGCCAGAAAGCAGGTCGTGACGAAGGGTGTCCACATCCAGACGCTGACAAGAATAACGGACGTCATCGCCGCACCGGAACTCTCAAACCAGTTCACGGGCGGCAGCCCCATCGCCGCGATGGTCTTGGTAATAATGCCGATACTACCATCCACCATCCATTTGAATGTCAGGATGACGACCACGGTCGGCAGCAGATACGGAAGGATAGACAATCCGCGCACGAAATTACGGCCCGGGAATGTCTCGTTCAGGATCAGGGCGAAGCCGATGCCGAGCACCACCTGAAGCACGATCGACCCGAGGGAATAAAGCACGCCGTTCCAGAGGGCGCGCCAGAACTCCGGCAACTTCAGAATTGCGATGTAGTTGTCGAAACCGACCCACTTGGCTTCACCTACGAACGAATCGAGCTTGTAGAAGCTCAGGCTGATCGCATACGCCACCGGCGCGACTATCAGAACGAGCGTCACGAGAAGTCCGATCACCAGGAAGGTGTATATCGTCGCCTTCGAACTCAAATTCATCTTTCCGGGAAAAGCCCGGCCGGGAGCATCCGGCCGGGCAGTTGACACTCGCGTTTCTTATGATGCCGTGAGCTTGCGCATCTTGTCGCCAGCCGCCTTGACGCAGTCGGCCGCCGGCATGTTTTTCAGAATGCGGTTCTGCAGCATCTCGGGGATCACAAAGCCTTCGAAAACCTTGCCCGGACGCAGGTCGGGCGCAGGACCTTCGGTATCGACCGAGGTCAGGGTCATCGACTTGTCGACGATAAAGCCCTTCATGGTCTCGACCGCATCCTTGTGCTTCTCGATCAGCGGATGAGCGCGCCAGCGGGCGTCCTCGTAAACGTCGAGGCGCGGCGGCTGGAAATGCAGCGGCGCGGTGTGCAGGAAGTTGATGTACTGGTTCTCGGTGAACCATTTCATGAACTTCATCGACTCGCTGGAGTTCGGTGTCTTCAGCACTACCCAACCGTCATAGCCGTGATTCACCGCCTTCGCTTTCCCCGCGCTGTCCATGTAGGGCGTGATTCCATACTTGGTCGCAAGGGCCGGCGACGTCCGCTCTAACGCTTCAATGATGCGGCCCGCATAAGCGGTATGCCCAACCTTGTCCGAGGAGAAGTTGGAGAGCACTTCACCGAAGCTCGCCTGGCTCGTGCCAGACGGCATGGTCTTGTAGAGGTCGGCGAAGAAATCGAGATAGGCCGCGACCTTCGGAGCGTTCGCGGCGTTGTCGATGGCGACATTCCACTTGTCGTCGAACAGCTTGATACCCTCGGCCCACATGAAGCCCGGTGACAACCAGTTGGTTGCTCCGTTGCTGCCGATCGGGAACAGCGAGCCGGAGCGGCCGTCTTCGTTCAGCGCCTGCGAGTTCTTGAGCATATCGGCCCAGGTCTTCGGAACACTCAGACCCTTCTTTTCGTAGAGATCCTTGCGGTAGTAGATCCAGGCCAGATTGTAATCGTAGGGATACCAATAGGTTTCGCCCTTGATGGGAAAGAGGATCTTCGGGCCCCACTTGTGCTTGCTGGTCAGCTCGGTCAGCGGCATCAGGTGCCCTTCAGCCTGCAACAGCAGAACGTGACCGACGAAGGCGAATGTTGCGATGTCATAGGGCTGACCGCCGCGCAGGGACGTCGTCACCTTGGTAAAGGCATCGTCGAGCGGCACCGAGTCAACGATGACCTGCGTGCCCGTCATCCGTTCGTATTCGGCACAGGCGACCTTCAGCGCGCGAATGCTGTCGATCGACGTTTCGGTGTTGAGAAAGCGGAGCGTCTTCTTGCCCTGGCCCCAGACCGCCGGCGTGCCGAGCATGCCTGCGGCAAGACCTGCGCCGACCGCACCTGCGCCCTTGATGAGCGTACGGCGGTCGATATTCGATATCCCGTCCTTAGCCATTTCCTTGCCTCCCTAGAAATTTCACTGTTGTGAATGTTTGTTCTGGTTTCTTGGTCGTCTAAAGTCGCTGCCCCGTTGATTTCGAGAACAGATGGAGCCGTCCGGCCTGAAGCCGGACGGGAATTCTCTGGCCGAATTTCCAGTTATCGACACGATCGGTGAGAATGCGCAGACGAACCCCGCTTACCTCACCGATGGTCAGTGTCTGCGCGCCAAGTTGCTCGATGACGCCGACCTCAAATGCGAGCGCATCGGGCCCCTCTCCGAGCGCGATATGCTCCGGCCGGATACCAAACACGATATCTTCGTTGGCCGCTCGATACTGCTCAGGAAGGGCAATCCGCAGCGCGCCGCTTTCAAATACGCCGTTCGCAGCTCGCCCCTCGACCAGATTCATTTCCGGTGAACCGATAAAGCCAGCCACAAACAGATTGACGGGGCGATCGTAAACTTCAAGCGGTGCCCCCACCTGCTGCACATGACCGTCGCGCATGATGACGATGCGATTGGCAAGCGTCATTGCCTCGACCTGATCATGGGTCACGTACACCATGCTGGTGCCGACTTCCTGATGCAGGCGGGCGATTTCTTCCCGCATCCGAACACGCAGTTTGGCGTCCAGATTCGACAGTGGCTCATCGAGCAAAAACACCTCGGGCTCACGCACCAAGGCACGGCCGAGCGCAACGCGCTGCATCTGGCCGCCCGAAAGCTGCTTCGGCTTGCGCTTCAGGTATTCATCGAGGCCGAGCATTTTCGCCGCGCGCTGAACCCGCATATCGATCTGCGCCGGGTCCATCTTCCGCATCCGCAGACCGAAGGCGAGGTTCTCGTAAATCGTCTTGTGCGGATAAAGCGCGTAATTCTGGAACACCATCGCGATGTTGCGATCTTTCGGCTCCAGCGCCGTGACGTCACGGTCACCGATGAAGATCTTGCCTGAGGTAATCTCCTCGAGACCCGCCATCATACGCAGGGTCGTCGATTTTCCGCAGCCTGACGGCCCCAGGAACACCACGAATTCACCGTCGCGAATCGTCAGATCGACGCCGTGAACCGCGACAACCGGACCATATGCCTTGCGAACCTTTTCGAGCCTAATCTCTGACATAGATCACTTGCTCTGGCCGGCCACGAAACCGTGGATGCGATGGTTGATCGGCGCGAGCGCCTTCTGGATATCGCGGTAAATCGGAAAACCCTGATCGTAGACATCGGCTCGCGCCGGATCCGGCACCGCCCGCGATACGATTTGAACGACACCGGCGGCCGCGCGCTCATCCTTGAACACGCCAATGCCAACACCCGCCAGCAATGCCGCGCCATACGAGGCATCAGCAACGGCGGGAAGTTCGACCGTGATATTCAGCACGTCGGCGACGATCTGCCGCCACAAGGCGCTGCGCGCGCCGCCGCCCGTCAGGCGAGCCGTTGAGAAACCAAGCCCTTTGGACTTCATGACCTCAAGACAATCCCGCAAGGAATAGGCCACGCCCTCATAAAGCGCGCGGACGAAGTGACCGCTGCCGTGATTGAAGCCCGCTCCGACAAAATCCGCCCGCAGCAATGGATCCCAATAAGGACTGCGCTCGCCATTGAGATAAGGATGAAAGAACAAACCTTCCGAGCCGGGGCGCACCACAGCAGCTCGCGCATCCATGGCGTCGAACACGGCGCTGCCGTCCTCGCCCTGGCGGCGGAAGAACGTATCTCGCAGCCACTTGTGCGCGGACGCGCAGGAATTGGTGGCGGCGATGACGTACCAATGGTCCGGCACGACATGATAGTAGTTGATCAGCGAGAAATCCGGCCGCGCCTTCGGCGACAGCACGTTCACGGTCGCAGCCGTCGCGAGCTTCACGACGCCCATGCCCTCGCGAACCATGCCCGCGCCGAATGTTTCGGCAGCGGTGTCGGACGTACCGCAAACCACCTGCGTGCCCTCGGCCAAGCCCGTCGCCTGCGCGGCTTTCGCCGTCACCTTGCCGACGACGGCGCTCGGCTTGACGATCGGCGGTAATGTCGCCATCGGCCAGCCGATCATGTCGCACAACTCTTTTGACCACCCTGCTGTCTGCGCATCCAGCATCAGTGTGCCCAGCGCATCGATGGTGTCGGTCTCCCAGGTGCCGGTGAATTGCGCGCGCAGCCAGTCCTTGGCGACATAAAGCCGCCTCACGCGCGCGAACGCTTCCGGCTCATGCGTGCGCAGCCACAGCATCTGCGGCAGCGTCCAGGTCGGATTGGCGCGGTTGGCCCCGATCTCCAGGATACGCGCGTCTGCCTTGTCGCGAAGCTGTTGCGTTTCATCGCGGCTGCGCTGATCGTTCCACAAGATCGCAGGACGGATTACGTGCCCGTCGGCATCCTCGAGCACCTGCGTATGGGCGCCGGCGGAGAACGAAATCGCAGCAATATCGGATGCAGGACGGCCGGACGCCTTCAGTCCGCGGCGCAGTGCATCACAGGCCGCAAGCCACCAGTTGTCAGGATTTTGTTCGCTCCAGCCCGGATGCGGCGACGATGTCGCGACCGGCGCGGACGCCTCGCTGACCAGCGAACCATCACTTCTAATGATGCTGATCTTGAGCGAGCCTGCACCGAGATCGATGCCGACGAGGAGAGGATCAGACACGGCCATGCGCGCCCTCCCCGAATGCCGCGCCGCTGCGCGCCCTGTCAATCACGGCGAATGTCTTTCGCATTCGGCCCTGCGCGCAACCCGAGCTTACCGGGATTCAAGAGGTTGGCGGGGTCGAGAGCATCCTTGATCGTCTGGAGCACGTTGAGACCTGCGCCGAGTTCGCGCTGCATCCATGGATTTCTGAAGAGGCCAGCGCCGTGATGATGCGCGATCGAGCCACCATGATCGAGCGTCAGCTCCTGCACCGCATCCCAGAGCCTGGCGTGGATCGGCAGTGCCACGTCGTCCGCCATCGACGGCAGGCGGATCGTCATGTACTGGCAAGCGCCTTCCGGATAGACATGCGACCAGTGCGCGCCGAAGTGAATGCCCGGATAAATCTTGCGTACGGCATTGCCGATGGCTTCGTACAACGCGGGAATCGCCGACCAGTTGCCTGTCACCTCGATGGTGTCGTTGAAATAACCCGCATCGTGCCACTTCTGCGAGTAAGCGACGTAGCGGTTTTCCTTCCAGTGATGGAAAGGCGCATCAGGCCCGATTTCACCGCCGAGATCCTTGGCAATCGCCAGCGCCATGTCCTGCTCGGCCGTGACCAGCGGCTCGCTGCCGCTGAACATCATCATGGCCAGATAGGGCTTGGTCTTGAACAATGCGATGTCCTTGGTGCGCTCATCGCTCTCGACCCGATCGTAAAGCCGCACGATGGCCGGACGCAGTTCTGCCTGCATGATGAGGCGCGCGCAGTCCCAGGCCGCTTGCTGCGTCGGAAATGCCAGCACAACGCCGCGCTCGATCTCGGGCTTTCTCCAGATTCGCAGCGTCGCTTCCGTAATAACGCCGAATGCGCCTTCACTGCCGATCATCAGATCGCGAATTGACGGACCGACCGAGCGCCGCGCGACAGGACGTACTTCAAGCGGCGTACCATCCGGCAACACAGCCTTCAAACCGACGACAATGTCCTCGATCTTTCCGTAACGGCTGCTGGCCTGTCCGCCGCCACGGCACGCGAGCCAGCCACCGACGGTGGAAATCTCGATCGACTGCGGCAAGTGACCGGATGTATATCCAGCTTCATTGAGCTGGCGCTCGAAATTAGCCCCGTTCATGCCGGCTTGCACGGTCACGACTGCATCGGTCGGATTGATCGAAATGATTTTGTCGAGTCGGCGCGTATCCAGCATGATTTCGCCGCCGAGCGGAATGGCACCGCCTAGAACGCCGGAGCCATTGCCATAAGGAATGATCGGAACGTTGCGCGCCTTCGCAAGCTGAACGGTGCGAATGATCTCATCCTCGTTCGCTGGACGCACAACGAGACGCGGCACCGCACCCGCAAGTGCGCCAGCGCGCTCGCGGAAAACCGCGAACGGCAGACGGTCGCGCGCATAACCGAGACGCTGATCGAATGATGCGAGAACATTGGCGTTGCCGACGATTGCGCCGAAAGCAGAGACGAGGCTTTCATCGACACGATCGGTTTCGCGCACGGCGGCGATGGTGGTTGCAGTCATGATAGCCCCTTTTCAGAGGCCAAATTCGCCACGCTCACCCGGCGCACTCCCCTGATCGCATTACATTTTCTGGTGATTGAACAAATGCTTTGCACAATCGTTTGTTCAAACGTCGTACAAACTGCCCCTGCGGTCAAGTTAAAATTTAGCGCGGGGCTGGGCCTGTGGAAGCGCGGATGACAAGACCGTCTGGCGCCAATGGCGCGACAGGTTGCGGCGTACCGCCGTTCAAAAGATCGATCAGAAGATCGGAAGCAATTTCGCCCATCAGTTCCGTGGGCATCTTCACTGATGTCAGTTGCGGATAGAGCATTGTCGCAACCGGTGCATCGTGCAGACCTATCACCGATACGTCGCGCGGAATTTGCAAACCCGCTTCGTGCAACACAGCCATCGCACCCGCCGCGGTGACCAGCGTGGCACCAAGAACAGCCGTCGGCTTCAGCGCAAGAAGACTGCGCATCGCATCCGCCCCGCCCTCCGCGGTATATCCAGCAACAGCGACCAGTTTCGGATCGAACGGAATACCGTGCCGCTTCAATCCGTCGCGATAGCCGGCCAAACGTTCGCCGGCGTTAAATCCGCCGGGGCGGCCCGCAAGATGCGCGATCCGCGTGTGCCCCATCTGCGCCAGATGATCGACGGCAATCGCCGCAGCGGCGCGGCTGTCCAGCACGACACAATAAGGACTACCCGACAGTTGGCGGTTGAGCAGCACGAACGGCGTATGAGTGGATTCAAGTTCTTCGCGCAGCAAGTTGTCGTCATCGAGGCTCGCGACGAGCAGCCCATCGGCGCGATTGCCGTGAGATAGGCGGTGATAGACGGCATCGGTCGCGCCCGACTCCCGATGAGCGATTAGTAACGAGTAGCCATGCCGCGCCGAAGATTTTTCGGCGCCGCGAATGGCGGACGCAAACACTGGATTGTCGAGTTGCGGAACGATCAGGCCGAGCGTCCGGCTGCGCGACGTCCGCAAACCCTGCGCGAGTGTATTTGGCGAGTAATCCAGGCTACGCGCGCTTTCGAGAATCCGTTCGCGTGTCTCCGGGCGAATGCGCTGGCTCTCCTCACCGCGCAGCACCCGCGAAGCGGTGGAGACGTCCACCCCCGCCATACGCGCAACATCGGCTAATCTCGGCCTCATCGATTCCAGCATCCCAAGCGGCGTCCAGCGCGGCAAGCGTAGACTTCGAGGCTTGATAAAACAAGCAATCGCCAAGCCGACGGACTCGACGCAATCCCGCCGTCAACGTACAAGGTTTGCGCGGTCAAACTCGGATAGGCTGGGTTAGGGCCCGGATGTAGCCATGAACGTCACCATCTATCACAATCCGGACTGCGGAACGTCCCGCAACACGCTTGCAATGATCCGGCAAAGCGGTGCCGAACCCACGGTCATCGAATATCTGAAGCAACCGCCCGACCGCGCGGGGCTGATCGAACTGATTGCAGCGATGGGAGTTTCGGTGCGCTCGCTTCTACGCGAGAAGGGAACACCTTATACCGAACTTGGGCTTGGAGATCCGAAATGGACAGATAACGAACTGATCGATCTGATGCTCGCACACCCAATTCTGATCAATCGGCCGATTGTCGTGACGCCCAAGGGCGTCAAGCTGTGCCGGCCATCGGAGGCGGTGCTTGAGATTCTGCCAAATCCGCACATCGGCAGATTCGTCAAGGAAGACGGCGAAGTCATCAACGCGATCTGACGACTCGTCTGCCTCACCATCGGCGCGGGTATCAACACCCGCATATCCGAGGGAGAGAGTCCGGCAGCTTGTGGTTCAGTTCTGTGAATCAGCCTTGGCGAAACGATCGTCGAGGGCGTAGCCCGCGCCGCGCACCGTACGGATGGGATCCGACTCACGTCCAAGATTCAACAGCTTCCTTAACCGGCCGATATGCACGTCCACCGTGCGCTCGTCGATATAGATGTCACGGCCCCACACGCCATCGAGCAGTTGCTCGCGGCTGAACACACGCCCCGGATGTTCCAGGAAGAACTCCAGCAGCCGGTATTCGGTCGGACCCAGGTCGATCGGGCGGCCGGAACGGGCGACGCGCCGCCGGTCCCGGTCAAGTTCAATGTCGCCGAAGGCGAGAACCGTCGCGAGACGCTCGGGACTCGCGCGCCGCAGCAAGCCTTTCACGCGCGCCAGCAGTTCCGGCACGGAGAAGGGCTTGACGATATAGTCGTCCGCTCCGGTCGCTAGTCCCCTCACCCTTTCGCTTTCCTCGCCGCGCGCAGTCAGCATGATGATCGGGATCTGCTTGGTCTCGGGTCGTGCGCGCAGCCGGCGGCAAAGCTCGATTCCGGACAGACCGGGAAGCATCCAGTCGAGCACGATGAGATCGGGAACATGCTCCTTGAGCCGCGTATCTGCATCGTCGCCACGGGCAACCGTCTCGACGTCGTAGCCCTCGGCATCCAGGTTGTAGCGAAGCAGCGTGGTCAACGCCTCTTCGTCCTCGACCACAAGAATTCGGGCGCTCATTTCCAGTCCTTTAGTTCGTCGTACAAATTAACTGCCTGACGCGGCCGTTGCAAAGTTCGTCATGTCGCCCTTCGGGCGCTGATCGAGCATCTGCTGGCCTTCGATCATGTAGAAAACCGTCTCGGCGATATTGGTCGCATGATCGCCGATACGCTCAATATTCTTGGCGCAGAACATCAGATGGATACAGAAACCGATATTGCGCGGGTCTTCCATCATATAAGTCAGAAGCTCGCGGAACAGAGAGGTGCAGATCGCATCGACCTCTTCGTCACCCTTCCAGACCGTCATCGCGGCCGGCAGATCGTGTGCCGCGTAGGCATCGAGCACCGACTTAACCTGCGACTGCACCAGGTCGGTCATGTGTTCCAGGCCACGGATCAGCTTCAGCGGATGGAAATCGCTGTCGAGCGCTGCGACGCGCTTGCCGATATTCTTGGACAGGTCGCCGATGCGCTCCAGATCGGTCGCAACGCGCATCGAACTGACGATCTCGCGCAGGTCGACCGCCATCGGCTGACGGCGAGCGATTGTAAGTACCGCACGTTCTTCAATCAGATGTTGCAGCTTGTCGATCTCGAGATCGGCGGCGACAACGCGCTTGCCCAGCGCGACATCGCGCCGGATCAATGCGTCGACGGAATCGACGATCTGCCGTTCGGCCAGGCCGCCCATCTCGGCGACGAGCCGGTTGAGCTCCTGGAGGTCTTCATCGAACGCCTTGGCGGTATGATCTGAACCCATGGTATGTCTCTCCCGCGAATGCGCGTCAGCCGAAGCGGCCGGTGATGTAATCTTGCGTGCGCCGATCGGTTGGCAAAGTGAAGATCTTGTTGGTGTCGTCGAACTCGATCAGCTCGCCGAGATACATGAACGCTGTCTTGTCGGACACACGCGCCGCCTGCTGCATATTATGCGTCACGATGGCGATCGTGTAGTCTTCCTTGAGTTCCTGGATCAGTTCTTCGACCTTTGCGGTCGAGATCGGATCGAGCGCCGAGCATGGCTCGTCGAACAGGATAACCTCGGGACGAACCGCCACAGTGCGTGCGATGCACAATCGCTGCTGCTGGCCACCGGACAAACTGAGACCACTGGCGTTCAGCTTGTCCTTGACCTCGTTCCAGAGCGCGCCGCCCTTCAGCGCGGCCTCGACGCGGCCGTCCATTTCCGACTTTGAGATCTTTTCATAGAGCCGGATGCCGAACGCGATGTTCTCGTAGATGGTCATCGGGAACGGCGTCGGCTTCTGGAACACCATGCCAATCCGCGCGCGAAGCAGATTGAGATCGAGCTTCTGATCAAGAATGTTGGTCGTGTCCAGCATGAGCTGGCCCACGGCCTTCTGACCTGGATAGAGGTCGTACATGCGGTTGAAGATGCGCAGCAACGTCGATTTGCCACAACCCGACGGACCGATGAAAGCGGTCACGCGGTTCTCGCCCAGCACCAGGTTGATGTTCTTCAGGGCATGGTGCTCGCCATAGTAGAAATTCAGGTCGCGTGCGGTCACCTTGGGCCGCGCATCAGGTTGTCCGACGATCGAAGGGACATGTCCGGTGGGCATGCTAACAGAGACTGAAAGATCGTTCATTTCGATGTCCTCTCGGCGCCAAGAATGCGCGCGCCAATGTTAAGGGCAAGTACGGTCAAGGTGATAAGCAAAGCCCCGGTCCATGCGAGCTGTTTCCAGTAGTCGTAGGGGCTTTGGACGAAGTTGTTGATGGTCACCGGCAGGTTCGCCATCGTCTTGGTCAGATCGAGACTGAAGAACTGGTTGCTCAGCGCGGTGAACAGGAGCGGCGCGGTTTCGCCGGCGACGCGTGCGGTCGCCAGCAGCACACCCGTGATGAGGCCGGAACGGGCGGCACGATAGGCGATACGCTTGATAACGAGTGAGCGTGGCAGGCCGAGGGCAGACGCCGCTTCACGCAGCGGATTGGGTACCAGGCCCAGCATGTCTTCGGTGGTGCGCACCACGACCGGGATCACGATCACGGCAAGCGCCAGCGTGCCGGCCAGCGCCGAGAAGCCGCCCATCGGTACAACGACCGCACCATACACGAACAAACCAATGATGATCGACGGCGCGCTCAGCAGGATGTCGTTGATGAAGCGGATCACCGACGTCAGGCGATCGTGCTTGCCGTACTCGGCGAGATAGGTGCCGGCGAACAATCCGATCGGCGCGCCGATGCCAACACCGAGCACCGTCATGATGATCGAGCCGACGATGGCGTTCAGCAATCCGCCGTCGGTGGATCCGGGCGGCGGCGTGCTCTCGGTGAAGACACCGAGATGCAGACCTGCAAAGCCGTTGTAGAACAGTGTGAACAGGATCAGCGCGAGCCAGGTCACGCCGAAAACAGCTGCGCCAAGGCACAGGAACCGGATAACGATGTCCCAGCGGCGGCGAGAGGTATAGATCGGGTTCATGACTTTAGTTCCCCGCCTTCTTTTCAAGACGCATCAGCATCAGCCGCGCCGCGGCCAGCACGAAGAACGTCAGCACGAAGAGCAACAGGCCGAGCAGAATAAGACCCGACTGATGCAGACCGTCGCTTTCGGCAAATTCGCTGGCGATGGCCGCTGAAATTGTCGTGCCCGGAGCAAAGACCGATGAGGATATCCGGAACGAGTTTCCGATGATGAAGGTCACCGCCATCGTCTCGCCGAGCGCGCGGCCAAGTGCCAGCATGATGCCGCCGATCACGCCGACCTTGGTGTAGGGAATGACGACGTTGCGGACGACTTCCCATGTGGTGCAACCGACGCCGTAGGCCGCCTCCTTCAGAACGGGCGGCACCGTCTTGAACACGTCGACGGAAATCGCGGTGATGAAGGGAAGCACCATGATCGCCAGAATTAGCGCGGCATTGAAGAGGCTGAGATAGGACGGCGGGCCCGCGAAAATCGTACCGAGGACAGGCACACCGTCAAACATCCGGATCATGAAGGGCTGGAATGAGTTCGCCAGGAACGGGCCAAGTACGAAGAAACCCCACATGCCGTAAATGATCGACGGAATGCCTGCGAGCAGTTCGACGGCAATACCGATCGGACGGCGCAGCCACTGCGGGCAAAGCTCGGTTAAGAAGATCGCGATGCCGATACCGACAGGGATCGCAATAGCCATTGCGATAAGGGATGTGACGAGCGTGCCGTAGATCGGGCCAAGCGCGCCCAGAACCGGAGGATCCGCGGACGGCGCCCAGCGCTGCGTCCAGAGGAATGCAAATCCGTATTCTTTCATCGCCGGCCAAGCGCCCGCGATCAGGGAAAGAATGATACCGCCAAGAATAAGAAGTACAGCAAGAGCACAGGCCCGGGTGGTCCAATAGAAGGCCTTGTCGCCGAGCTTGAATGCGCTCAATGCCTTTGCGCGATCGTAAGGCCCGGCTGCTGCTTCCATCGAAGTGCTCTGAACGGCCATGTCTGCCACGCTAGTCCCCTGTCCCATTCACATCATGCGTCTGCCGGCCGCACACTTCGTTGCGCCAGCGGTCGTCCAAGAAAACGGAGGAGAGGTTGACCTCTCCTCCGAAACACTCGTTAGCTCTTGATGTCAACCGACCAGGTCTTTTCGATCAGCTTGACCACCGGCTCAGGCATCGGGATGTAGTCGAGCTCTTCAGCCATCTTGTCGCCCTTCTCGAACGACCATTTGAAGAACTTGATCGCTTCCGCAGACGCAGCCTTGTCGACCGGAGTCTTGTGCATGAGGATGAAGGTCGCGGCAGTGATCGGCCACGAAGCTTCGCCCGGCTGGTCGGTCAGGATCACGTAGTAGCCCGGAGCCTTTGCCCAATCGGCATTGGATGCCGCTGCCTGGAACGCACCAACGGTCGGCTGCACGGTCTTGCCGGCCTTGTTGATCATCGCGGCATAGGTCAGCTTGTTCTGCTTGGCATAGGCATACTCGACATAACCGCTCTAGTACTTGGTCTGGCCGACGTTGCCGGCCACGCCTTCGTTGCCCTTGGCGCCGACGCCGGTGGGCCACTCAACAGCGGTTCCCTGACCAACCTTGGCCTTCCACTCGGTGCTGGCCTTCGACAGGTAGTCGGTGAAGTTGAAGGTCGTTCCCGAACCATCCGAACGGCGCACCACGGTGATGGCGTCGGTCGGCAGGGTGAGCTTCGGGTTCAGCTTGGCGATCGCGGGGTCGTTCCACTTGGTGACCTTGCCGAGATAGATATCGCCCAGCAGTTCGCCGGAGAGCACCAGCTCGCCCGACTTGATGCCTTCGAGGTTCACGACAGGCACGATCGCGCCCATCACCATCGGCCACTGAATAAGACCATCCTTCTCGAGCTGTTCGGCCTTGAGGGGCGCGTCGGTCGCGCCGAAAGTCACGGTCTTGGCCTGAATCTGCTTGATGCCGGCGCCCGAACCGATCGACTGGTAGTTCAGACCGTTGCCGGTCTCTTTCTTGTAAGCGTCAGCCCACTTCGAATAGACGGGGAACGGGAACGTCGCACCCGCGCCGGTGATGTCGGCAGCAAAGGCCGAGGTCGATGCGGCAACAAGGCCGGCAGCGACGATCGCTTTTTTAATGAAATTCACTGGGTCTCTCCATCGTGTGAGCGAAGCGCCTGACCATTCGAGATCGTTATCGCGCTTCGAGGCCGCCTTCTTAGAAGGCTGAGCCTGCACTTTTTATGAAATCCACATGACAGCGGTGTGACATCATTTAGCGCTGGGTAATACACGATCAAGATATTGATTTGTCGAATGAAATTCAAAAAAATACCTGTTGTGGGATGACGATGAGCGCTTAATATTTAGCGGCTTGCCTCTGGAAGCCGCCGAGTGTGACAGCGCCTGGCTGCGGCTGGCAGCCCTGTACCTGCCGCGCCAATCTCCGCACAACAATGAAAGGTCCGATGTCCTGCCCACATGTGCCGGCAAGGGAACCGTCCTGCCGGCCCACGGGCCGTCGCGACCCCCCGAGCTACCCGGACACAGGCCTTTATTTCACGCTCGCCTGCCTGACACCGGGTGGAACGGCCTCTGCTTTCTTACCCTTGGAATCGAACTGCTTGAGATAGGCGACGACATCGTCAATCTGCTTTGGATCTTTCAGGCCCGGAAAAATCATCTTGGTGCCGGGGATCTTGGCTTTCGGATCCTTGATGTAGTCGCGGAAGGTCGCTTCATCCCAAGTGAGGCCGGAGTTCTTGTTCGCCGGGGAGTAGTTGAAACCCTCAATCGTCCCGGCCTTGCGCCCGAACAATCCGTTTAGCACCGGACCGACCGCGTTCTTCGCACTCTCACCGGTCTGGTGACACGCCCTGCACTGAGCAAAAACCTTCTCCCCTGCGGCGGCATCCTGGGCGGTGGCAGGAACAGTCGAGAGAAGCCCCGCTCCGACGACGAGAACGAAAATGCGCATGCGACCACTCCATGTCCGACAAACAGAACGGCTGAGAAAACCAAAATCTGAAACGAGCGCGCTGTTGGCAGGTTAGCCCAGCGAATTGATGATTTCCCGGTAAGCTGCTTCGGGGAACGCCTTCAACGTCCGCGTCCTGATATTCCCCATCATTCCAAGCTGCAGATTGAAGCGCGCAGCAACCGCATCGTCTGGGGCTTCGTAAACCGCGACGATGTCATAGTCGCCCATGGTCAGGAAAAACAATTTAAAATCACCATCCATATCCTTGAGAGCTTTCTTCGCCGCATCCAAGCGACGTGGCGATTCCGTCACGTTTTGGATGCCTTTTTCGGTCCAGTTTGCCAGCATGATATACGTTGTCATGGCAGTCCTCCGTGCGTACGAGGCCCCCCAGCGCATGATCCGCCGAAGTGTGAGCGGTTTGGCGATAAGATCATGCGCCAAACTAATAATTTAGAGCGCGATCGGGCGCAAAACCGGTCTCCACTTTTGCTGATCGCGCTCGTTCTAGGCTCCTGATTTGAAGAACAAGACCCGGGTCAACAGCGTGTAGTCCGACTCCAGAACCATGATGGCCACGAACACCAGCAGCACCAGCGGCGGCAGCAGGATGGCATAACTCAGCGCCAGACGCTCCCAGGCCATATGCATGAAGACGGCAACGATCAAACCTGCCTTCAGAATCATGAACAGCAGGATCAGCGACCAACGGAGATATCCGTGAACGCCGAAGTAATCGACGAGATACGAACAGGCGCTCAGGACAAACAGCCATGCCCAGACCACAAGATACAGCTTGATCGGATGCTGCTGTCCTTCGGCATGCGCCGCAGCCGGCGCTGCGGCAGGTGCCGCATGAGAAACTCCGTTCATCGTGACTTCAGCCATGCGTCACCTCACCACAGATAGAAGAAGGCAAAGATGAAAACCCACACCAGATCGACGAAATGCCAATAGAGCCCGGTGATTTCGACGATTTCGTAATGTCCCTTCCGGCTTGTGAAAAAGCCGCGCCGCTCGGTGTCGAAATCCCCGCGCCAGACTTTTCGCGCGATGATGATCAGGAAGATCACGCCGATGGTGACGTGCGTTCCGTGGAAACCCGTAATCATGAAGAAGGATGAGCCGAACTGCGCCGCGCCCCACGGATTTTCCCATGGCCGAACGCCCTCCATGATTAGCTTGGTCCACTCAAAAGCCTGCATGCCGACGAATGTCGCGCCGAATGCAGCCGTCACCAGCATCAGGATCGCGGTCTTGCGGCGATCGCGGCGATAACCGTAGTTGACGGCCATGGCCATGGTCCCGCTGCTGCTGATCAGCACGAAGGTCATGATGGCGATCAGGATCAGCGGCATATGGTGTCCGGCAATTTCGAGCGCGAACACTTCACTGGGGTTCGGCCAAGGCACCGTCGTCGACATGCGCGCCGTCATGTAAGACAGCAGGAAGCAGCCGAAAATGAAGGTGTCGCTGAGGAGGAAGATCCACATCATGGCCTTGCCCCACGAGACATTCTTGAACGCCCGCTGATCTGACGACCAGTCGTCCGTAATGCCTCGCCAGCCCTTGGCTCGCGTGTGGGATTGTCCGGCGTTTGTCAGCACAGTCTCTGCCATCCGTCCCAATCTCCCTAGGTCAGCAACTGGCGGCAGATGGCGGCGAAATCGTCCGCCCAGCCCGTCAGCAACGCAAGCAGGATCAGCCAAACCAGAAGCAGGAAGTGCCAGTACATGGTGCACAGTTCGACGCTCAGCCGCAGCCGCGGGACCTCGACGCCGCGCCACGCCTTGACGATGGTCCTGCTCAGCGCCGCGAGGCCGCCCAGCACATGCAGCCCATGAACCGCAGTGATGAGATAGAAAAAGGCATTGGCCGGGTTGGCCGCGAGAAAATAGCCGGCGGCGTTGAGCTGCTGCCATGCCAGCAACTGGCCAATCACGAAAACGACAGCCGAGACGCCGCCTGCGAGCAGGCCAATCAGCACATTATCGCTATCGTTCCGGCGCACCGCGATCTGCGCCCACTGCAACGCCGCGCTGCTCACGATCAAAACGCCGGTGTTGAACCACAGCAGCTTCGGCACGGGCAGCGCGCGCCAGTCGATCAGTTCCATGCGCATCGAGTAGGCGCTGATGAAAAGCGCAAACAACGAGCCGACGACAGCGAGAAACACACCCAATCCAATTTTCGCCGGCGGCAGCAACGAAGCACCCCCGCCGGGGAAATCGCCGAGCGATCCTTCCTCCAGCCAGGGTTTTGCTGCCAGCCGTTGCTGCGACAGCCACCATCCCGCAATGGCCGCCAGTCCAGCCATGAACAGGACGATCGCGGTCATGCGTGAGCTCCGTGCCCTGTCAATCTGGACGGAGGCTCATTCTGCGGGATGAAATCCTGTGCGGCGCCGGGCACGCTGTAATCGTAAGCCCAGCGATAGACGACAGGGAGTTCCTTGCCCCAGTTGCCATGCGCCGGCGGAGTTTCAGGCGTTTGCCACTCCAGCGTGGTCGCTCTCCAGGGATTGCCGCCAGCCTCTTTTCCTTTGCGCAGGCTCCAGAACAGATTGAACACGAACACCAGTTGAGCGAAGCCGACTATCAAGGCCGCCACGCTCATGAACGCGTTCAGGTCGTGCGCAGATGCCGGGACGAAGGCCGTTTCGCCGATGTCGTGATAGCGGCGCGGCATGCCCAGCAGGCCGAGATAGTGCATGGGGAAGAAAATCGCGTAAGCTCCGAGGAACGTGACCCAGAAGTGAAACTTGCCCATGCCATCATTGAGCATCCGTCCGGTGACTTTCGGATACCAATGATAGATCGCGCCAAACACGACCATGATCGGCGCCACGCCCATCACCATGTGAAAATGGGCGACGACGAACATCGTGTCGGATAGCGGAACGTCCACGACAACATTGCCAAGGAACAGCCCGGTCAGCCCGCCGTTGACGAAGGTGATGATGAACGCGAGTGCGAACAGCATCGGCACGGTCAGGTGGATATCGCCACGCCAAAGGGTCAGAACCCAGTTGTAGACCTTGATGGCTGTGGGAATAGCGATGATCAGCGTCGTCGTCGCGAAGAAGAACCCAAACTTCGGATTCATGCCGCTGACATACATGTGGTGCGCCCACACCACGAAGCTCAGCGCGCCAATTCCGACGATCGCCCATACCATCATACGATAGCCGAAGATGTTCTTTCGCGCATGCGTGCTGATGAGATCAGAGACGATGCCGAACGCCGGCAGCGCCACGATGTAGACCTCGGGATGGCCGAAGAACCAGAACAGATGCTGGAACAACAGCGGGCTGCCGCCACCGTACTTCGTTTGCTGGCCCATCTCCACGAGTATGGGCATGAAGAAACTGGTCCCGAGAAGCCGGTCGAGAAGCATCATCACTGAGGCGACGAACAAGGCCGGGAACGCGAGCAGCGCCATGACGGTCGCGGTGAAAATGCCCCACACCGTCAGCGGCATCCGCATCAGCGTCATGCCGCGCGTGCGGGCCTGCAGCACCGTCACCACATAATTCAGGCCGCCCATGGTGAAGCCGATGATGAACAGGATCAGCGACAGCAGCATCATGATGATGCCCGCCTCCTGCCCTGGCGTGCCGGAGAGAACTGCCTGCGGCGGATAAAGCGTCCATCCGGCGCCGGTCGGCCCACCCGGCACGAAGAAGGTCGCCACCAGCACCAGCACGGCAAGCAGGTAGATCCAGTAGCTCAGCATGTTCGCGTACGGGAACACCATGTCGCGCGCGCCGACCATCAGCGGGATGAGATAGTTTCCGAAACCTCCGAGAAACAGCGCGGTGAGAAGATAGATCACCATGATCATGCCGTGCATGGTGATGAACTGGAGATACTGACTCGAATCGATAAACGAGAACGTGCCGGGGAATCCCAGTTGCAGCCGCATCAGCCATGAGAGCACCAGCGCGACCATTCCGATCGCCATCGCCGTGAGCGAATACTGGATCGCGATGACCTTGGCATCCTGGGAGAAGACGTATTTCGTCCACCAGCTATGCGGATGATAGAGATCGACCTCTCCCACCTCAGCCGGCGGGATACGTGCAATGACGTCAGACGGGACATCAACCATCGAGAATGTCCTCCTTGGTCTTCCTATTGAGCGAAGAGTTTGCCCCACGATGGGCAGCGCCTCTTCGTCGGTATTTTCATTCGCCGCTTGTCTTGTAAGTCGCTTTCATAATGTTGTGCTGACCGGACAGTTCCGCGAACGTCTGCTGCTGCTCCAGCCACGCGCGATAGTCTTTCTCTTCCTGAACGATGACCTTGCCTCGCATCTGCGAGTGCGCAAGACCGCAAAGCTCCGCGCAGAGAACCTCGAAGGTTCCTATGCGCGTAGGCGTAAACCAGAAATATGTGACGGAGCCCGGCACCATATCCATCTTGGCGCGAAACTCAGGTACATAGAAATTGTGCAGAACATCGATCGATCTCAGCAGCACTTTGACCGGCTTGCCGATCGGCAGGTGCAGGTCGCCATTTTCGATCACGATGTCGTCCTGTCCGGCGGAATCCTTGGGATTCAAACCCAGAGGATTTTCGGCGCTGACGTTGCGGGCGTCGGTCGTACCGAGCCGGCCATCCTTTCCCGGGAGACGGTAGCTCCACCGCCACTGCTGGCCCATGACCTCGATTTCTGTGGCGTTAGCCGGCACGGTGACAAACTGGTGCCAGACAACCAGACCGGGCGCGAGCATGGCGCCGACACCGATCGCGGTCCCTATGGTGAGCCACCATTCGAGCTTCTTGTTTTCAGGCTCGTAGGCCGCCCGCCTTCCCTCCTTGTGATGAAAGCGGAAGACGCAATAGGCCATGAATGCCACGACCGCGAAGAACACCGCTCCGGTGATCCAGAACGTCATCGTGATCGTGTCGTCGATGTAGCTCCAGTTTGAAGCAATCGGCGTCCACCACCACGGACTCCAGAGGTGGAACAGCACGGAAGCGACCGCGACCAAAAGCAGTATGAGTGCTACAGCCATCCCTTGTTCATCCTTGCCTCTCGAGGCTACGGACAAGACTTAAAGGGCACGGCTTATGTCGACATGGATGGCGCGACTCAAGATAGCCATCGCAATGCTGGCCGCCTTGCCCCCTTAACCGGTCGCAACATCGAATCCGACGTAAGCAATTCAAGAGCAGCGCAAACCGGTCGGGTTCAATTCAGCGAAGATGTTGCGATCGCTGGTGTCATTGAACTATGGGCATTACCACTACAAGATGTTCCTCGGCAGGCTTGATTGTCAATAGACCGGGTTATGCGAATGGCTGATGCTTGTTGAGCGATATGCCATCGCGCGCGATGCCGCACTGCAATCTGGAACACCAAGCACGCGCAGCATCGTCCGCGCTTTCCGGGCAGAGATTTTGCGAATGCACAAGAGAACGAACAGCACGTGCTATTCTTCTCTGATTGCGCTATATTCGTTCCACAGGTCGCGACCCGCTTTTGCCCGGCAAAGCTCCTTCGTGAACTTGGCCGTCTTATCTGGTCGCCATTTCTGCGCACGAAGGCGATTGAACGTCGCTTAAAAAGACGCCCAATCTCGCCGGTGCGAACGCATGGGAGATTGTGACCATGGCTACACCGTATTCCGACAACATTCCGCAGGTCGTACCAGACGCGTCTTATAGCGCCGCCGTTCCTGTCGTTCGCAACATCGGGACCTCCGATCTGCGTGAGGCCTTGCGGCTGGGCTGGGAGGACTTCAAGGCGATTCCAAGCCACGCGATTATCCTGTGCGTCATCTATCCGGTGCTCGGACTTGTGATTGCGAGAACGGTGCTGGGCCATTCGGTATTGCCGCTCCTGTTTCCGCTGGCGGCGGGCTTCGCATTGATTGGTCCTTTTGCGGCACTTGGTCTCTATGAACTCAGCCGCCGCCGCGAGCGCGGGGAAGAGCCTTCTGCGTGGGACGCTTTTGCCGTGCTGAGATCGCCGTCCTTCGGAGCCATGCTCGGACTTGGTGTGATCCTGCTTATTCTTTTCGTTGTCTGGGTCACCACCGCGGATTCCATTTACGTTGCCATCTTCGGCAATACCCCTGCTGCAAGCATTCCCGATTTCGCTTCACGCATTTTCACGACCAAGGAGGGGCTGCAACTGATGATCGTGGGGTGCAGTGTTGGCTTCCTGTTCGCTGTCATCGCCTTGTGCATCAGTGTCGTGGCGTTTCCGCTGATGCTCGACCGGCATGCGAATACGATCGATGCAATCCGGACTTCGCTGCGGGTTGTGGCGAAGAATCCCGTTGCCATGGCGACATGGGGTCTGATTGTTGCCGCGCTGCTGGTGATCGGTTCGATTCCGCTGTTCCTCGGTCTCGCCGTCGTTCTGCCAGTACTCGGTCATGCCACCTGGCATCTCTATCGCAAGGTGCTGGAGCCGGATCCGAATCCCTATCAGGAACCACCCCACCCGCCGAAAGGACGGCGCTATGCGGCAGACTTTCCGGCCTCTCTGTTCCCGTGGGGGCGCGACAAGCCGTAGAACTAACGTCCGAAGCGAATCCGCTGCGACGCCCATGGTCGGCAGCGGAAACGCTTGGGACCGCTACACGCCGAGTGCTCGCCCATCGCTCCGCGGATCGTGCGCTCCCGTGATGCTTCCGTCGGCATTGATACGAATTGCGCCGGGATGTCCCGCAAGCGGGCTTTGAGCCGGAATCGGACTCATTTCGTGGCCGCGTTCCGCGAGTTTCTTGAACACCTCTTCGCCCGCGTCCTTCTCCAGTTTCAGGCTGTCGCGTGAATCGGAGAATGTCTTCCCGAGCAGGAAGCGAGGCCGCGAAAGCGCCGTGAGCGGATCCATGTTGTAGTCGATGAGCCTTGTGAGCACGGCCGCGAGCGTTTGCGGCTGGCCGTCGGCACCCTGCGTTCCATATAGAAGATGAGGCCGTCCCTGCTTGAGATACATGCCCGGATTAAGCGTGTGGAACGGGCGCTTGCCAGGCTTGAGACAGTTGGGACTCGCGGGATCGAGATTGAATGAGGCACCGCGGTTGTGCCACAGGATGCCGGTATCGCCCGCGATCATGCCGCTGCCCCAGTCGAAATAGACGGTCTGAAGCATGCTGACGCAGTTGCCGTTCTGGTCGGTCGCGGCGATGTAAACCGTGTCGCCTTTCTTGAACACGTGCGGCCAGGGCAGCGCCTTTTCCATACTGATGGCTTTGGCGTGTGCGTCGAGGCTATCTTTTGAAAGCAGCCGATTGACGGGAACGTCGGTGAATTCAGGATCGGCAATATACCGATTGCGGTCGATGAAGGCATACTTCACGGCTTCGACCATCAGATGATAATGATCCGCGCTGCCTTCCGGATATTTTGCAAGGTCGAAGCGATCGAGGATGCCCATGATCTCAAGGGTGGTGATGCCTTGCGTTGGCGGGCGAAGCCCGATCAGTTCGCCATCGCGGTAGCCGACACGCAGGGGCGCCTCGTCGCGGGCACGGCAGCGGGCGAGATCTTCCGCCGTCAACGGCGACCCAATTTTCTTCAGCCCGGCAGCGATGCGTTCCGCGAGCTTGCCTTCGTAGAAATCACGCCCGCCATTCGCCGCCAGCATTTCAAGCGACCCGGCAAGCTCCGGCTGCATCAGCGTCTCGCCGATTTCCGGCATCCGCCCGGTGGGCATAAAGATACGCTGAACATCCGGCCAGTCTTTTAGATTCTTCGTTTCGAATTCCTGCCAAAATCGCTGCGAAGGCGTAACCGGAAATCCCTTGCGGGCATACTCAATCGAGCGTTCGAACAGCGAAGCCCAGCTCAGCTTGCCGCCCCAGGACTTGCGGCTGAAATCGAAAGCCTGATCCCAGGTATCCACAGTAGCGGCAGCGGTCAGCGCCGATCCTGGCCCCCGTACCGGAACGCTGCCGCTGTAGTTCGGGGGATTGGCGGCCGCCTGACCGACGCCTGATAACGTCCGCACGTTACCCTTGCGATCGCTCATGATCATAAAGGCGTCGCCGCCAAGTCCGGTGAAGTGCGGATAGGTCACGCAGAGCGTGGCGCCGATGGCGATAGCCGCCTCGATGGCGTTGCCTCCCTTTCGCAACACCTCCAGGCCCGCCTGAGTGGCGAGTTCGTGCGGACTCGTGACCATGCCTTTGGTCGATTGTGCCAGAGCACCGGTATTGGATAACGCGTGAACCGGACCCGGCATCGCAGCCGCGACGGCGGCAAAGGCCGATGTAACAAGCAACTCACGCCGTGAGATATTCCCGCTGCGTCGATCGAAGAGCCCAACGTTGGTCATGATGTTCCTTTCCCTTTATCGCCGACACGCAAGATCGTCTGCGCGATCATTAAATCCGCGTGCGAGCGATGCTTGCTTAATCTCCTGGTTGACTGCGCTTATTTCCCGTGGCGCGAAACCGCGTCACGCATTCCGTACGATGTGTGTTCCGGTCTCGCCGCGAAGCGCGGGCATCGCATGATCGAGATGACTGATGATCGCGCGCTTGCCGCCGCCTTCGATAAAGCGGATCGCCGCATCGATCTTCGGTCCCATGCTTCCGGGCGGAAAATGTCCCTCCCGGTGATAGGCCTTGATTTCGTCGAGCGTCACCTCCGCAAGCTCCTTCTGGTTGGGCTTGCCGAAATTGATCGCGACACGCGGCACCGCCGTCAGGATCAGCAGCTCGTCGATATCGAGCACGTTGGCGATGTGTGCTGACGTCAGATCCTTGTCGATGACCGCAGGTACACCGGTGCGCACGCCCTTCGCATCGCGGATCACCGGCATGCCGCCCCCGCCGCCGGCAATGACGATGGTCCCGCGCTTGACCAGTGCATCGACCAGCGAGATATCGCAGACATGCTTTGGTTTCGGCGACGGCACGACATGACGCCAACCGCGGCCTGAATCCTCGCGCATCGCCCAGTTGAGTTCCTTGCTGATGTTCTTGGCTTCCTCTTCCGTGAAGAAGGGCCCGACAAACTTGGTCGGGTTGCGGAAGGCAGGATCGTCGGCATCGACTTCCACCTGGGTCAGAAGACTCGCGACGTGCCGTTGATTGCCCTGCTCCCGCAACGCGTTCTCGATCGCCTGCATCAGGAGATAGCCGATCCCGCCTTGGCTGTGGGCCACGCAGATGTCCATCGACATCGGCGGAATGCGGCTCATGGTCAGCATCTGGCGCATCATGATCTTGCCGACGACGGGACCATTGCCGTGTGTGATCACCAGTTCATTATCGATCTGGGCCAGCGGCAACAGCGCTTCCGCAGTCTGCTGAGCGACCGATTTTTGTTCTTCGGAGGTACCGCTGATGTCTTCCGGATGAACCGCGTTGCCGCCGATCGCAATCACGAGGCGACGCGGAACTTCATTAAGTGTTCGCATAACGGTTTACCTTCATGTCAGTGGTCGCGAGAGCAAGCACGAGTTCGCAGGCCTGCGCATTCGACGGCGCGACCATAACGCCGGCCTCTTCCAGACGCCGGACCTGTGCGGAGCGCACCTGCCGATCGAGTTCAGTGCCGGTCACCGAAGCGACAATGATCGGCGCATTGTCAGCGCGATCTGCCACGATCTCCGCCAGGTGTGCGGCGGGATCGGCATGCGCGCCGTAGCCGATCACGAGATCGACGAGAATGACCGCAACCTCGGGATCGACCAGTGCCGCGCGCAAGGCGTCGTCACGCACCGACGGATCGATCATGGGATGTGGCCGGCCCTGGGTATATTCGTCGGCTCCAAGATCGATGATCCGATCCAGGCCCGCGCTCTCCGGCGCATCGAGATAGGGAACGTTGGGAATCGCCGCGTTCGACGTCACCTGGCGTCCGCCTGCTCCAAGGATCACCTGCGCCTCGGCACAGAGCGTTCCTCCGGCAAACAGACCCTCGATCCGGCGCTCACCTCTGCGCCGGGGCAGGCGCGTGGCCAGCTTCGTGACGTTGAAGTTGCCGCCGATGGTCCGGCCTCCGAGCGCGAGTTCGGCAGCATCCTTGAGCGTACGCGCGAAATTCGCATTCGGCGGAAGCTCAGCAGAAGCTGCGCCGATGAAGCACACCGTGTAGGGCTTCGGACTTCTGGCGATGCGTGCGATCACAACCTTCGCAACATCCGGATGCGGCGGCTTGGAAATCAGCACCACGCGATCCGTCTCCGGATCGGCATCCAGCGCGTCCATCGCCATCAACGTCGTAATGCCGCCGATTTCCTTTTTCAGGTCACGGCCGCCCACGCCGATCGCATGCGAGATGCCTTCGCCTGCTTCGGAGATCAGACACGAGACTTCCTGCGTCCCAGTTCCGGACGCGCCGATGATTCCGATCTTGCCGCGCTTCAACTTGTTGGCGAATGCCAGAGGCGCACCGCCGATGACGGCCGTGCCGCAGTCCGGCCCCATCATCAGCAGACCCAACTCGCGCGCATGCTGCTTCAGCGACAGTTCGTCTGTGATCGAGACGTTGTCGCTGAACATCAGCACGTGAAGTCCGCGGTTAAGCGCCTTGCGCGCTTCCGCCGCGGCGAATTCGCCGGGAACGGATATCAGGGCCAGATTGGCGTCCGGCGTGGCCTTGACCGCTGCACCAATGCTGCGCGGCCGCCATGCAACCTCTCCCGAACTCTGGGTCTTCGGTTTGTCGAGCGCCTTGAGTGCATCGCCAAGCGCGTCCCGTGCGGCCTGTTCGCTCTCCGCCTTGACCGCAAGGATAAGATCGTTGCCTTGCGCAGCAACATCCCCGTCAAGAAGCCCTGCGTTGCGCATGATGGCGACGTTGGACGGCGTTCCCATCATCAGCGCGGCTTCGAGAATGCCGGGTGCCGACGCGATCTCACGCGACAGCCGCATCAGCGCGACGGAATCCAGATAGAAACCTTTTCGAATCTCATTCAGAACGAACGCGCTCATGATACCCCCAGATCTTTCGCAATGGCACGGACGGCTTGCTGGAAGCAGGCCATCGGCGCCTTCACCACGCCGGCACCCACCTGCCCGATCCCGGGCTCACGATGCGCGATCCCGGTATTGATGACGGGCGCCAGTCCGGTTTCGACCACCAGCCGCACATCGATTCCCGTCGGAACGCCGGCGAAGTCGAGTGCTGCGATCGTCCATTCAGGATTCTGGCCCGCGGTGATTTCACCCATCGCCCGGGTAAAATTTCCCGCTGACGACGGCGCGCCCGCGCCGATGAATCCGGCGACTGCGGGCGACGCAGCCATGGCGAAACCACCAAGGCCGATAGTCTCAACAATGGCGGAGTCACCCATGTCGGGGTTGGCGTCCTTTTCGGAATAGCCCGCGAAATAAAGCCCCTCCGGCATTTCGACCGGCGCGGTGAACCACTGGTCGCCGAGACCGCTGACCCGCACGCCGAAGTCGGTGCCGTTGCGGCACATGGCGGTGACGATGGTCGAACCGCGAATGCCCTTCGCCGGATCGGTCATCGCTTTGCCCATCGCCATCGCGATGTTGAGAAAGAACTGATCGTTCTGCGCAATGAAGGCGATGCAATCGGCGAGAACTTCGTTGTCGGTCGAGGTTCGCGCCAGCGACGGCCCCACCTCTCTCAGAAAAACGCTTGAGCAGGCAAGATTGCGCTGATGCATCTCGTCGCCCATCGAGAGACCGCGCGCGATGATCGACTTGAGCTCGATGCCGCCGCGCGCCCGGATCGCCTTGGCGAGGACCGGTCCAAACACGTCACGCAGCCAGGCCAGACGCGCCAGCACGCTCGCGTCATTCCCGCCGAAACGCATCACCTTCCCGAGCCCCTCGTTGATCGCGCAATAGGCGCGGTTCGAGAACCGGGTGTTCTCGACGACGAAGAGCGGCATCGAGACAGTCGTCATGCCGGTCATCGGACCGACTGCGCCGAAATGATGGTTCGGATGAAATTCGATACCGCCGCTCGCGGCCAATTCGGTGGCGGCATCGAGATCCGGCGCCCAGCCTTCAAAGACGATCGCGCCGGCGACCGCGCCGCGCATCGGACCGCACATCTTGTCCCAGGTGATCGGTGGCCCGGCGTGGAGGACCATCCGGTCCTTCAATCCCTTCAACACCTCACGCGCCGGAACGATGTCGATCAGCTTCGGCTCGCCTTCCAGAATGCGCGCCAGCGCCTGCTTGTTTGCTTCCTCGATCAATTTCATGAACGCCTCCTCATACACCGAGCTTCGCAAGCAGCGCAGCCATCGCAGGATCACCACCAGCCGGCGGCGACCAGTCGACATGGACGACCTCGATGTCGCAGTCGCGCAGATCCTTCACGAAGCCTTCAAGTCCGACGTTCACGACTTTCACGTCGCTCGTCAGCAGGGCCTGGTACGGCATATTTTTCTCGATTGCCACGAACGTCATTCCTCCACTTTTTATCGACGCTTCGAGATTAGTAAGAAAATTCTTACTTTGTCAATTGCCGATGCAGACCCGCCGAATGGATACGATGAAAAATCATGACGTGAATGAAAGACCGCAGCAGCGAATGCGCGGCACGCCGCTTGCCGCGGCTGATAAGTGCTGAACAGAATCAAGACACCCCGCGATCGGCGAATGAGGCTAGGTCTCAGCCACCAATCCGCGACGTCACGCTGCAAAGTCCCAGCTATCGCGCAGCGACCACGCCATCGCTGCGAGGATCGCTTGCGCCTTCGAGCAATCCGTCCGGATGCCAGACGATTGCGCCCGCGTGTCCCATGAATTCCTCGAACGGCCCAACAACCTGTACATCGTGCCCGAGACGGCGCATGGCCTCGATCGTTCCGGGATCGAATCGGGATTCGATTTTGAGGTTGTTGTTTTCCTCACCCCACGTCCGGCCCAACAGCCAGCGCGGAGCAGTGACCGTCGACTGGAGGTCTTGGCCATGCAGCGCATAACGCGAGAAAATTGCAGCCTGCGTTTGAGGTTGCCCTTCACCGCCCATCGTGCCGTAGGACATCAGGCGGCCGTCGCTCAACTCCGCCATGGCAGGCTGGATGGTATGAAATGGAAGTCGCGACGGTTTCAGCGAGTTTGCATCGCCCTCGGCAAGGCTGAAGCTTGTTCCGCGATTTTGCCAGGTCACGCCGGTTTGCGGAAGAACGACACCCGAACCGAACTCCCAATAGATGCTCTGAATGAAGCTGACGTTGAGACCGCTGCGATCGGTTGCGGCGAGCCAAACCGTGTCGCCATGCTTTGACGGGTCTGGCCACGGCGCAGCACGCTCGGTCGCAACAGTTTTGTCGAGAGCAGCAAGCGATTCCCCCGTCAGGAAGTCGGCCGCAGCGCGCTCCATGTAGTCGGGATCCGTCACATGCCGATTGCGGACACGGAATGCGGCTTTGGTGCACTCAACCAGCCGGTGAAGATGATCGATGCCATCTGCCTCGTTGGCAATGCGCCGCGCGTAAAGTCCGAGGATCAAGAGCGACGCAAGACCCTGCGTCGGTGGCGGCATATTGAAGACCTTGTTGCCAGCCACATCGAGAGACAACGGGGTTACCAGTGTGGCCTGATGACGCTCAAGGTCGGCCAGACGAAGCGGGCTGCCGGCCTTTTCAAGATCCGCAGCAATCGATCGGGCGAGATCACCGCGATAGAAATCCGACAGGCCTGCTTGCGACAAGCGCGCGAGGGTATCGGCGACGCGAGGCTGCCGCAGCTTTGAACCGACAGCGAGCGGAGCGCCGTTCGGCAAATAAACATCGGCGAAGCCCGGAACATCCTGCAACTCCGGATGCTTCTTCTTTATGTTTTCGTGGAGTGTTTGCGGAACCGGCACCCCTTCCCATGCATAGCGGATCGCGTCCTGCAGAAGACGCGACATCGGCAACCGGCCGCCATGCTGCCGGCGGCTGAGATTTTGCGCCTTCTCCCAGCCGTCGACGGTGCCTGCAACAGTCAGCGCCGCCAGCGGACCGCGCCCGGGAATGGCCGCGCACCCGCGCTCCCGATACCAGTTGCGATCGGCAGCCATCGCGGAGCGTCCGCATGCCTGAATTCCGATCGGCGCCGATCCCGGCTTGCCGATAAGCCAGAAACTATCACCGCCGAGACCGTTCATGTGCGGATAGACGACGGCGATTGCCGCAGCCGAGGCAATCATTGCTTCAATCGCATTGCCGCCGTCGGACAGAACGGAAAGACCAGCCTGGGCCGCGAGGTGATGCGGCGCCGTAACCATGCCTCGGTAGCTTCTCTTCGTCTGCAACATCAGAACGCTCCGCAGAAAAATAAGTAATAATATTTTTACTTATATATCGTCAAGGGCCTTTTGGAGTGAGCGAACCCGCCCCCCAGATGCGCGAACGCTTCATGCGGCATCAAAAGGCATCGACTGTGAACCCGCAGAGAAAGAACTGCTCCGGGGGTGCGCCCGGAGCAGCCAAGTTGGGAGAAAGTCTGTTGGAATGTGGTGGTGTTAAATGCTGCGGAGAACTCGATGCCGCTCTTCATCACAGGCGAAATAGCGATCGACCGCCCGCATCGCGATCAGGGCACCGGCAAAGCCGTCCCTGCCCGAACTGTGACCGATCGCCGATACGGCAACCAAAGCCTGATTCACGCGATTTACGTCGCCCCTTATCGTGACCTGAATTGCAGCATGCATTGCGGCGGCCCCGTAGCCCAGCGCAGCTGTTCGCAGATGTATCCCGCTGATGTCGTTGGTGCGATCAAGGTGATTGCGGCAGGCACTCCACAGCAACTCCCGCACATTCGGCAAATCGAGTTCCGCCAGCGCAATGAGCGCGCCTCCGAGTAAGTCGTCACCGGACGGCGTCAAGCCCGGCCCCAGACCAATCAGTGTTACAAGTTCTGCGCTGTCCGCCGGCGACGGAGCGCGTCCACTGAGTGCGTCAGTGATGACGCGATCAAGAGCATCAATTCCCGTCGCGGCGGCAGCAACAAGTGGCGAGGGCTTCACAGGGCGCTGCGCGCAACCCACTGCCGCCAATCCCTCCTCCGCCGCACCCACATGAAAAGATTCATCAACGGCGCCGAGCCCAAGCCGCAACCCTGCATGCGTCCAGCTTGCTGGCGGTTCCGGCCTCCAAATGAACGCATCGCCCAACGTCGCGAACGGCCTGCTATCGATACGGAGAGCTGAACCGGTCACCGCGACTCCGCCACCTATCGCTGGCCAGCGAAGCGGCCGCCGCTCGCACAAGACATGCAGCGGACCAGAGCCAAGATGTGGGAGACCAACACAGATCCACTGGCCGCCAAGCACGGCATAAAACGAACTCTCGAAAACAGCGACAACCTGCCCCTCGCTCTCGCTCAGAAGAGTCTTCTCGGCGAGCAGACCAAGCTCGAAAACGGCCAGCAACGGCCGGACTCCGGCTCGCCCCGACCGTGACACCGAAGTTTCTATTCGATCCGCTATTGCCATATCCGACTCTCAGGCGACCCGCGCCTCGAAAAGCAGATAAGTAATAATATTCTTACTTATTGATGTCAAATGGCAAAGCGCGCCGCGTGCGGACGCCCGATAGCATCAAAGGCATGATCGGGAATGGAATCGCTGACGCACGCCCCGCGGAAGCGTGCCAATAAGACGAGGTTAAACGAGGTTGGACGCTTTTCCCTGCACGGGCGAAAGTTTCGGTGAAGGCACCTTCTTCCCGTCCTTGCGCGACGCATCGGGAACCGTCAGCCACGCCATGATGACATCGTGCGCGTGCCTGCGGCGGTCTTCAAGCCAGTTCGGATCGCCCAGATCCTTGTCGAACATCAGCGACAGCGTGTGCCGGTTCGACACATGGAAATAACTGAACGCCGTAATCGTCACGTAGAGCTGGATCGGGTCCACCCCGCCGCGGAAAATTGCGGCCGCCACGCCGCGCCGCAGAATGTTCTCGATGTTGGATACAAGCGGCATCGTCAGCGCGGCGATCTTGCGGGATTTGCGAAGATATTTTCCGCGCTGCAGATTCTCCGTGTTGATCATCGCGATGTAATCTTGGTGATTCTGGAAGAACGTGAACGTAAAATCGACCAGTTCACGCAGAGCCCCCGCGGGATCGAGGCTGTCGAGATTAAGCTGCTGCTCGGCGGCACGGATATCCGTATAGACGTGTTCCAGAGCAGCCAGATACAGCCCGTCCTTGTCGCCGAAGTAATGATACAGCAGGCGCATGTTGGCCTTCGCGCGATGCGCAATCGCGTCGACGCGCGCCCCGCCAAGTCCGTTCCGACAGAACTCATAAGTCGCAGCTTGCAGAATCGATTCCTTGGTGAGGGCGGAATCCCGTTTGCGCTTGCCGCCGGCGGCTTTCTTACGTGCGGGCTTCTTTGCTGACGTCTCATTCATTCGTGCACCTGGTCAACACCATTGAAAGCATTTGGTGACTTTAACATAGTTGCCGTTACCGGCGGGGTCATTCGACCTCTGAAACTGCATTCTGCAGGCAATACTGGTCCTAGCTACCACATCGCCGCGACAGCAATCAAATGACGAGATCGGCCGTCCGCACCGGATGGGCGGCCTATTGGCCGGTGCACTTGCTTCAACGCGCATCGGAGATCGTCGCGCCGTTGCGGGCGACCAGCCGGCCGGCTTTATAGACGTCGCGGGGTTTGGGCCGCGCGATAACCGCCTCCTGAACATGCTGCGCATCGATTACGAGAAAATCCGCAGGTCCGCCTTCCGCAAGACCATACCCCTCAATATTGAGGGCTCGCGCCGCCTGTGACGTCACCATGTCGAATGCAAGCGTGAGTTCCGCGTCGGTATTGAAGCCCGAGCAATATCCCACGATCATCGCCCGTTCGAGCAGATCGCCGTCGCCATAAGGCCACCAGGAATCGCGAATGTTGTCGTTGCCCGCGAAAACATTCACGCCGGCTTCGTGAAGCAACAGGACCGGCGGAAAGGCATGGGCGCCGGGGGCATTCGTCAGAATCGAAACCCCCGCCTCCGCGAGCTGATTTGCCGTCCGCTGCGCGACATCACGTGGAACCTGACCCAGCGCATAGGCGTGACTGATCGTCACCCTGCCGCCAAGCCCGACCGCCTTCGTGCGCCGCGCGATCTCCTCGATTTCGAACACACCGAGCAGATCGCCGTCGTGCAGATGGATGTCGATGCCGACGCCATGACGCTCCGCGACGTCGAAGATAGCATCGAGATGTCCCGCGATATCCCCGTCGTAGCCAGCCGGATCGAGACCTCCGACAAGATCGGCCCCGTTGCGGACGGCCTCGTTGAGCAATTCGCGCGTGCCGGGCGCGGTCACGATGCCGCTTTGCGGAAAGGCGACAATCTGGATCGACACCTTGTTCCGATGTGCGTCACGCGCCGCCGCCACCTGTTCAAGGTTACGCAATCCGATCTGTGGATCGATATCGACGTGGCTGCGCATGTGGGTCGTTCCTTGCGAAACGCACAGTTCGATCAGGCCGGCGGCGCGTACGGGAATCGGCTTCGCCTTGGCAAGTGCCTGTTTCTCAAACTCGACCCGTTCGCGGACGTTGAAGCCTGCGGTGCACAGCCGATGCGGCTTCCATTCGTCGCCGATGAAACCCTTGTCGAGATGGATATGGCCGTCCACCAGACCCGGCAGCACGAGGCGATGTTTGAGATCGGAACTTTCACGTGCCGCAATGCGCAGACCGGCTGCGATAGCGGAAATGCGCCCGTTCTTCACGGCGATATCGACCGTTCGCCCATCGGACAGTCGTGCATTTTGAAACAGCGTGTCGATATCGGTCAATTGAAGTCCCCAAATCTGTAAGCAAGCGAATGCGTCGTCAGTCGGCCGCGCGACAGCGCTGTGTCATGACTGGATGATTCCTTCCGGGAGTGTCCGACAATAATCGGCGATACCTCCAGCCGTGGTGATCCAGATGTCGCTGCGCTTCGCGACGATGGTTTGCAGCGCACGCCGCAGCGGCCGCAGACGATGCGGCTGGCCCACCAGATAAGGATGCAGCGCGATGCCCATCACGAGCGATTGCTTCGTCGATTGCTCCAGCATTTCCTCGAAGTTGTCGACGATCATTTGTGCAAACTGCTCGCCCGAATCCTTCCGGCCGACGATGGAAGGAATGTCGTTCAACTCCTGCGGATACGGCACCGATAGAATTTTCCCGCCATTGCGGGTTGAAAACCAGATCGGCTGATCGTCCATGCACCAGTCGAGCAGATAGCCGTAACCGGCCTCGGCCAACAAATCCGGCGTGAGGTGGGATTGCGAAATCCACGGTCCGAGCCAACCTGCCGGCTGGCGCCCCTCAGCGTCAGAGATCACCGCAGTGCACTCGGCGATCAGTTGCCGCTCTTCCGCTTCGAGCAATATTCCCTGCCGCTCGGAATTTGTCCGCCCATGACCGACCACCTCGGATCCGCGCTTCCGAAAAGCATCCATCACTTCCGGGCAGTAGTGGTAGATGCTGCTGTTCGCGAGCACTGACACGGGCAGCGACAACTCGTCGAAAAGATCGATCAGCCGCCAGACACCAACCCGATTGCCGTAGTCGCGCCAGGCATAATTCAGAACATCCGGATGCGGCCCTCCGGGACACAGCTCGGCTCCCAGCCCGTCGCCGAATGTAAAATGCTCAAGATTCAGGCCGATATAGACCGCGAGGCGCTTGCCGTCCGGCCAGTTGAAATCGGGCCGGTTGACGATCGCGCTGTAGCCATATCGCCCGTGCGAAGGAACCTCGAAGACCTTGCCGGCGCGCGAACGCAATTGATTTTTCGGACTGCTCGAAGCATCGGCAACTGCCCCAGATATGGGCACATTCTGCTCCTCAGTCGGCTTGGACATTTTTGAAAACTCCTTCAAAGTGATTATGGCCGCTTGACATTCCGACTATAGTTGAAGAAAGTTTTTACTTCCGTCAAGTTCGCGAAACGATGAGCGGCGGAAATGCTGGCGAGTTTGTTCTCGATACGGAGAGCGACCGCCTTATCGGGAGGAATAACAGAATGCGCTACAATTCGACATCATCGAACCGTGCCTTTTCTCGTCCTTCGTTCCTGCAAGGCGTGATGGGCGCGGCCTTCGCGGCAACACTGGCCGTTTCACCGGCTCACGCCGCCGACCCTATCAAGATTGGTCTCGTCACTGCCCTTTCCGGTCAATCGGCACGCGCTGGGGAAGCTCTGACTCGCGGAGCCACCATCGCCATCGAAGAGATCAACGCCAAGGGCGGCGTTCTCGGCCGGCCACTTGAACTCGTGCGCCGCGATGACGAAAGCAATCCGGCGAAAGGACTCATCGCCGCACGCGAGTTGATCCAGCGTGAGAAGGTTTCAGCCCTGCTCGGCGGCCTCGACACGCCGGTTGCTCTCGCGATCGTGCCGTTCGTCAACAACGCCAAGATGCCATTCGTCGTGCCATGGGCTGCTGGCACCAACATCACGCAGAACGGCGCCGCCGACAACTATGTGTTCCGTGTCTCCGCGATGGATGATGAAGTCGACAAGGCCATCGTCCAGTTCGCCCGCAAGACCTACGACACCAAAAAGCCCGGCCTGATCCTGGTCAACAATCCGTGGGGCGAGTCGAACGAGCATGGCCTCAAGGCAGCCATGAAAGCATCTGGCACTGAGCCCGCCGGCATCGAGAAGTTCGAAGGCAACGACGTCGATGTCGTGCCGCAGCTTTCGCGCTTGAAGCAGGCAGGCGCCGATACGTTGTTCCTGGTCGGTAACGTCGGCCCCGCTTCGCAGGTGGTGAAGTCGCTCGACCGGATGGGATGGGCTCCGCCGATCGTCTCGCATTGGGGTCCCGCCGGCGGGCGCTTCACCGAACTTGCAGGCCCGAATGCCAAGAACGTGATTTTCGTTCAGACCTACAGCTTCTTCGGCGACCTCTCGCCCGTCGGCAAGAAAGTCATCGCGGCACTGCAGGCGAAGTATCCGGACATCAAGGGTCCGGCTGACATCACACCCGCCGTCGGCGTTGCCAACGCCTACGACTCGGTCCTCGTCATTGCGAAAGCAATCGAGAAGGCCGGCAAGGCAGAGCCGGTCGCAATTCGCGACGGCCTCTATGCAATCGACCGTGTCGACGGCCTGATCAAGACCTATGACAAGCCGTTCACGAAGACGAAGCACGATGCGCTCACGGAGAACGACTACATCTGGACGCGCTTCGAGGACAACCACATCCTGCCGTTCGTGAAGAAGTAAACCGGCTCGTTAGCCGACAACCAAGGCGGTCAGCACATGTCACTTCTTCCTGCGATCATCACAGGACTGGCGCTCGGCAGCATGTACGGGCTGCTCGCGCTTGGCTTTCACGTTACTTACGCCGTATCCGGCACGGTGAACTTCTCCCAGGGCAGCTCGATGACCCTGGGAGCCGTTGCCGGATACTTTTTCCTGGTTCTGTGGGGCTGGCCGGGTGCTCTCGGCATTCCGGCTGTCCTCGCGATCTGCGCCCTGTATGGCCTCATCATCGAACGCTATGCCGTGCGTCCGTTCGTGCAGCGCGGATCGGACAACTGGCTGATGGCGACCGTCGCCGTCGGCATCATCGTCGATAACCTGATGCTGTTTGTGTTCGGCAAGGAGCCCCGCGGCTTTCCCTCGATACTCGCGGTGAAGCCTATCCAGATCGTCGAAGGAGCGGGCGTCTATCCGCTTCAGCTTCTGATCCCGGTCATCGGCCTCCTGCTGGCAACGGCGCTTCATCTTTTCACCCGCCGGACGCGCCACGGCGTCGCCATGCTCGCCGTCGTGCAAAATCCGGGAGCAGCGCGCCTGATGGGCATCGATGTCGGCCGCGCCATCGCTGCAAGCTACGCGGCGTCAGCGGTTCTCGCCGGGATCGCCGCGCTCTTGATCGCACCGCTGTTCAACGTCTCTTCAGAAATGGGCACGCTGTTCGGCATCAAGGCATTTGCCGCCGCGATCATCGGAGGCCTCGGCAGCGCATGGGGCGTGATGCTGGCCGGACTTTGTCTCGGTCTCATCGAGGTGTTCGCCACCAGCTATCTCGGCTCGGTTTACACACAGATCATCACATTCGCTTCCGTCATCGTGATTCTCGTCGTTCTGCCTCACGGGCTGCTCGGCCGCGCTGGAGTGAAAAAGGTATGACTTCCCGCACGTCTCTTCTCATCGGCGTCGCCGCACTTGCGATCGCCCTTAGCTATACCGCGGTCGCCGACAGCTACGCGGTGTTTCTCATCGCTACGATCTCACTGACCGCGATAGCCTGCATCGGCCTGAATGTCCTGCTCGGACTGGCGGGCCAGATCTCGCTGGGACACATCGGCTTCATGGCAATCGGCGCCTACACGACGGTGCTTCTGATGGAAAAGGCCGGCTGGCCTTATCTGGCAGCTACAGGCGCGGGTATCGTCCTCGTCAGCATCATCGGTGGTCTTCTTGCCATGCCGGCGCTGCGCGTCCGGGGCCCGTACCTGGCCATGGTCACGATTGCGTTCGGTTTCATCGTCGAACACGGCACCATCGAATGGCGCGATCTCACCGGCGGCGGCAACGGCCTCGTCTTGACCGTTCCGCCGAGCATTTTCGGCATGCCCTTGTCGGAACGCGGCCTCGCCATCGCCAGCGTCGCCTTGATGTTTGCCGGCGTCATCCTGTTCGACCGGCTGAAGCGCAGCGGCTGGGGCTATGCCATGCGTGCCGCTCGCGACTCCGAAGTTGCAACACGCTCGGTCGGCATCGACCTCGTCCGCGTGCGCACCATGGCTTTTGTCATTTCCGCGGCAGCCATGGCGCTGGCAGGATCATTGTTCGCTCCGCTTCAGGGCTATATCAGCCCTAGCTCGTTCCCTTTCCTGCAATCGATCTTGTTGCTGTTCGGCGTCATGATCGGCGGAGCTGGATCGGCTCTCGGCCCGGTCATCGGTGCAGTGCTTGTCGTACTGCTGCCCGAACTTCTATCGGATCTGGCGGAATACCGTCTGCTCGCGTTTGGGCTTTTGCTGTTCGCCGTTCTACGTGTTGCTCCGAACGGGGTTGCGGGCCTGGTCGGACAACTCGTTGCAAGGTTCATTCCGGCGTCGCAGCGACAATCCCGTGCGGAAGGTGTGGCCATGATCGGCGACCCCGGTGCCGGGCTTCGTGTGGAAAACAAAAACGCTCCCCCGCTCAACGTGACGGATCTGTCGATCGCGTTCGGCGGTGTCCGCGCGGTGCAGAACGTGTCGTTTACCGCTCAGCCCGGTCACGTCACGAGCGTGATCGGTCCCAACGGCGCTGGCAAGACGAGCGCGCTCAACCTGCTTTGCGGGTTCTATCGGCCAACTACGGGTACGGTGAAACTCGGTGATCGTGACCTGACCGGCCTGCCCTCGCACACCCTCGCCCGCGCCGGCGTGGCGCGGACATTTCAGACCACGCAGCTGTTCGGTTCGCTCACCATCATCGAGAACACGCTGCTCGCCGAAACCGCCGGCAAGCTCGGCGGCATCGTCTCACCGCTGCGCAATCCGGACACGGAGCGTTTCGCGCGATCGCTGCTGCGGTTCGCAGGTGTCGATGGCGACCTCGACCGGCCGGCGGAATCACTGCCGCATGGCGAGAAGCGTCTGGTCGAAATCGCGCGCGCATTGGCGTTGCGGCCGAAAGTTCTGCTTCTTGACGAGCCTGCCGCCGGCCTGTCGAAAGGCGACAAGCACCGCCTGACCACGCTGCTGCGCCGCATCGCAGATCTCGGTGTCGCCGTGATCATTGTCGAGCACGATATGCCGATGATCATGTCGTTGAGCGATCACATCGTGGTGCTCGATGGCGGCAAACGCATCGCCATCGGCGAGCCCGCGGCCATCCGGAACGATCCTCTGGTCCGGAAAGCCTATCTCGGCGATGCCACGGCGAGCGAGCAGCACCACCGTCCCGCACGTCAGACCGGGCAAGAGACTGTGCTGGATATCAAGAAGCTCGATGCGTTCTACGGCCTGTCGCAGGCGCTCGAAAACATCAACGTGGTTGTCGGCAACGGCGAAGCCATCGCGGTGCTTGGTGCAAACGGCGCCGGCAAAACCACACTGATGCGCTCGATCGCGGGACTGGAGCCGCCGCGTGCAACCGGCGAGATTTCGCTCTCCGGCAAACGTATCGACAATCTGCCTGCGCATGCACGAGCCCGTATCGGTGTTGTGCTGGTGCCGGAAGGACGGCAGGTATTCCCGGAACTCACCGTCCGGCAGAACCTGCAGCTTGGAGCCTATGCCCGCACAGGTATTGATCTCGATGCCGAAGTCGAAGCCATGCTGACCCGCTTCCCACGCCTGAACCAGCGCATCGATCACCGCGCCGGTCTTCTCTCCGGTGGTGAACAGCAAATGCTGGCCGTCGCCCGCGGCCTGCTGACGTCCCCGAAGGTGCTGATGCTGGATGAACCCTCGCTCGGTCTCGCGCCGCTTGTGGTCGATGAGCTCTTTGCGTCGTTCGAACGCCTCCGCGTTGAAGGCATGACGCTGATTGTCGTCGACCAGATGGCCGGACAGGCTCTTGCGCTGGCTGACAGGGCCTATCTCCTGGAGACGGGCGCCGTTGTGAAAAGCGGCACGGCGGAAACCATCGCAGAGGACCCCTCGCTGGAAGCTGCCTATCTGGGAGGGGAGGCTAAGACCAGCGGCGCTGATCAAAGGATCGTGGTCGGGGCTTGATGATCGGCGAAGCTGGTGCGCCCAATAAAGTGCACCAGCTTCCGCCACCTTCAAGCGAAGCTGGTCAACATATGCGGTCGGAGAAATCCACCATGAACCGCGACAGGGCGCTCACCGTCCGCGCGACGGCCTGGATATCCCCAGCCGGGGCGCCGCGAAAGCCTTCGAAAAGTCGCGCGACTTTTGTCGAAGCAATCGCCTCCTGCGCTGATTTTTCATCGATCGGCGCCAGACGAATTGCGACATCCTTATAGAGTTCGACCTGAACTCCCCCCGCGCCCACGACAATCAACGGGCCAAAATCCGCATCCACACGCGCTCCGACGAATATTTCACCGAGCGAGGAGATTTTACTTTGAACAAGAAAGCCGAGAAAACGATGATCTGGATTTCTGGCGACCGACTGAACCATTGTTTCAGCAGCGCGCCGCACGTCCGCCCCTGAGGCAAGCCCCACCTTCACTGGCCCCGCATCGGACTTGTGAACCATGTTTTCGACCAGCCCCTTCACAACGACGGGAAAGCCGATTTCTTCCGCCGCGGAAACCGCTTCCTCCACGGACGTGCAGAACGTTTCGCGAGGACCGGCTACGCCGTAACTTTTGAGAACGTCGCGCGCCTCATGCTCGGCTGCCATCCGATGCGACGGGACATTATCAAGGCCAAGTCGCGCCGGCGACGCTTCCTCGGTCGAAGCTGCCGTCGATGACTGGGCCGATCCGACAGACCACTTCATATAATGTGAGATCGCCGAGAGGCCGACACGCGTGCCGCGAAGGTATGGAATTTTTGCCGCGTCGGCGACGTCCTGCGGCGCGGGATGGGGCTGATCCGAGACATTCGACAACGCAACCAGCGGCTTCTTCGCTAACGCCGCGCCGCTTGCGACCGCCTCAAGCAACTTCGAATAGCGGGTGGCTTGCTGGATACCAAGCTTGTTCGGCGCGTCCTGGATCAGCACCATCATCCCGACATCCGGCTGGGACGCAATCGCCTCCGCGCAACCTTGAGCAACCTTGGGGTCATAGAGACCTGCCCAGGTCAGATCCAACGGATTCGAAAGATGCGCGAACGGCGGGAGCAATTGCTTGACTGTCGGCTTTGCTGAGCTCAACGGAGCGAATGTCACGCCGAGATCTTCGGCCGCATCGAGCACAAGAGCGATTTCGCCGCCAGAGAGCGACAGACCGCCAAGCTGGCGCTGCGCCGGACAAATGGGCATCTTCGATGCGAGCAACGCGGTTTCGACCAGTTCATCCAGCGAATGAACCTGGATCGCGCCGGTCGCCAACAACGCTGCATCGCAGGCCTCGTCGCTTCCGGCGATAGCGCCGGTATGAGCCATCACCGCAGCCTTTCCGGATTGCGAGCGGCCGCTCTTGAGGACGATCACCGGCTTGTCGGCTGCACGCGCACGGCGAAGCGCCTGCATGAATGCAGCGGGTTTCTTGATCTGTTCCGCGAACACCAGAATTGTATTGACGCTCGGATCATCCACGACGGCATCGATGTAGTCCGACGCCGATGTGACGGCCTCGTTGCCCGTTGTGATGAGGTAACTGTAGCCAATTCCCGCGCCGAATTAAGCAGCGCGATCCCCACCGATCCACTTTGAACAGGGCACCAGCTTGCCGTCCGCCATCGTCTGCTTGATTTCATAACCGAGCGGCGTTTCGGTGACTGCTGCCGCGCGCATCATATCTCCCGTGGAGAAATGCAGGATGTTGTACACGCCAACAATACGCTTCGCCTGCGTACCCTTGCCCGCTCCAGGCGGCCCCAGCAAAACTATTCTCATGAACTTGCCCCCGTACAAGGGGTCCCCGCTCTCCCTGCAACTCGGGCCGAGCGGTACATCCGGCTCGAAAATCGAATCCGGATGTACCGCGTGGCGCCCGTCTGCTCAGGCGATCGCAAATTGCGTGGCGGGAGCCGGCCGCAGCACGAAGGTGAGCATCGCCCCGGCGGCAAGCCACAACGCAGTCACGAGAACCATGCTCGCCACCGGCGCACCCGTCGCGGTGTTAATCGAAGCGACGATCGACGGCGTGACGAACGGCCCCAGGTTGCCCATCCGTTTCATCGGCGCACTATCTATGACCTCCCGCTGGCCTTCATCTTCGATGGCGGCGGTCACCAGCGCGATCCTGCCGCGAACCGAGAAAAGTTCTTCGATTCTCATTGGCCCCTCCCAATTACCGAACGCTTGACGCGTTTTCATAAAATGGCGACGGCGGCGCACAACGCCGCGAAGCCAATGCTTCCGCGGATCGTTGCCGAACCTGATGAGAACCGGCACCTGCTCCTGACGCCAGCATATGCAAGGTGCGCGGTTCGGGGGAAGGTTCCGTCAGACCATCTAGCGGGTTACTTGCGGACAGACGACCGCGGCGGGACAGCGATGACGTCTAGGATTTACGCCGGGTCGGCGTGTGAGCAGGTCTTTGGTTACCGGAGAACCAGCTCTTGGACTTTACGAACTCGCTCTCAAGAAACCGTCTGACCTCCCGAGTCAGTTTTCTGAGATCGCTTTCAGGGCGGCGAAGCAACCACACGTTCAAAAAAGCTGTCTCATTCGGGAGCACGCGTACAAGCCGTTCGGCTTGCGCAAATGGCACAGCGAGAAGTGCAAGGCCGAGGCCCTCCGCGGCTGCGGCGAAGTGACTTGCAACCGGCAAGATGCGCAGGGCATTTCGCACCTCCGTCGCGGCAAAGAACTGCGTGGCCAATTGCATTTGGCCGGCGCGCTCGCTTCGAAAGCCGGCAAAATCCTCTGTGAGCCCGATAATGTCGTGGTCCTTGAGTTGAGCCAGGGACCGCGGTGCAGGATGCGCCGCCAGGTATTCCTCCGACGCGAATATACCGAACGCAACGGTTGCTACCCGCTTTCCGATCAGTTCGCTCTCGCCGGGGTCACCCATTCTGATGACGAAATCGAGATCGCTCGTCGCCAGGGGTTGCTGATGCATCGTCGATGTGATTTCGAGACGCAGACGGCTGTTCAGGCCGCGGAGCTGTTTGACGCGCGGCAGAAGCCAGTGCTTTGTCATTCCTTCCGTCGCGGATATCTTGACGACGGACGATCTTTGGCCGACCCGCGAACGCAGCTCGCGATTGAACAAGTCAAACGCCGACAGAATATCTCCGGCGGAGCGCCGAAGATCTTCGCCTTCCGGCGTGAGCTTTACTCCCGATGAGGCCCGGAAGAACAACGGAGCTCCAACGTACCGTTCGAGCTCTTTCAACCGCCGGCTCAGCGTCGGCTGGCTCATCCCAAGTTCGTTGGCGGCGCGATTGACGCTCCCCGTTCGGGCCACGACCAGGAATAGACGGTACAGGTCCCAGTTTGCTTCGGTCACATCTGCATTCCGCGCTGCCTGGGAAGGGATGGTAATCGGACGGGCATGCAAGATTAGTTTACACGTCTGTCCCGCCCCTGCCAGTACCGTTCACGAAGCTTGCGCTTCAATATCTTTCCTGAGGGATTTCTCGGCATCTCCGACAAGAACTCGATCGACTTCGGAATCTTGTAACCCGCCAGGCGCTCACGCGCGTATCGCAGAATACTGTCTGCGTCCGGAGTAGCATTCTGCATCGGGACCACAAGCGCCTTGACGGCCTCGCCCCACCGCTCATCCGGCACCCCGATGACCGCGATATCGGCAATATCGGGATGGCCGAACAACACGCTCTCGATTTCCGCGGGATAGATGTTCTCTCCGCCAGAGACGATCATGTCCTTGATGCGATCGTGGATATAAAGATACCCGTTTTCGTCGAGATACCCGGCATCGCCGGTATGGAGCCATTCCCCCTTGAGGGTCTTGGCGGTGTCGTCCTGACGATTCCAGTATCCAATCATGTTCTTTGTTGTCCGGCAGACGACCTCTCCCACCTCGCGCGGGGGCAACGGCGTCCCCAAAGCATCCACAATTCGCAATTCAACACCGTCGATGGGCCGGCCGCACGATTTCATGACTTCGCTGTCGATACGGGAATGGTCTTCCGGCAAAAGCGCGGTCAGGACTCCCGTCGTTTCTGTAAGGCCGTAGACCTGGACGAATTCAGTTCGCTTGAACACGCGAAGCGCGCTTTTCAACAGATCGATGGGAATCGGCGAAGCGCCGTAGATCACGCGCTTTAGCGAGTACGTATCGACCTGATCGACATTCTTTTCCGACAGCAGGGCCAATATCATCGCGGGCACAAAGAACGACGCCGTGACACGGTCACGTTGAATGGATTCCAAGACCTGAGACGGAACAAACTCGCGGAGGACGATAATCTTCATTCCGGCGAGCAACCCCAAGATGCCTGTCCCGGCGCCCGCGATATGAAACAGCGGCATTGTAATCAGCAGCGTGTCGTCGCGCGTCCAGTGACCCCAAAAGTCAAACACGTTAGGCGACGTCAGGGAAAAATTTCGGTGGGTGAGTTGAACTCCCTTGGGATGACCGGTCGTCCCGCTGGTGTACATCTGAATGGAGACATCATCAGGCTGCGAAATGACGCCGGTATCACGCGAACTCTGCGCGTCGCGCCATGCCGTGTAAGATGCATCAAGAACAATCACCTTTCGGATCGTGACGAGTTGATCGCGAATCTTGGCGAGCGTTTCCAGAAACGCTTCACCGATAAACAGAACTTCCGCTCTGGCATCATTGATCACAAACGTGATCTCCGGCGCGGCAAGCCGCGCATTGATCGGCACGAGCACCATATTCGCCTTGGCGGCCCCCAAGAAAACCGAAAAGAATGTGTCGCTGTTCTTGTCGAGAATCGCAATGCGGCCCTCCGGTTTGACGCCCGCAGCGATCAGGCCATTTGCAACCTGGTTTGAAGCAGCGTCGAGACCACCGTAGGTGGTCTCCCTGCCTTCAAAATTCAGGGCGACCGCATCCGGGGTCAGAGCTGCATGATATCGCGGAATGTCGGCGAGTGTCTCGATTGGCGCAACAGTGCGAGCCAAGGCTATCGAATTGGTCATGAGCGATGTTTCCCCCTTGGGCTTCATTGGATCCAAGCCCTTGGGAAGGCAGGCTGAACGCGCCAGGCCTCAAGAGGTAGGGAGAATTTGGCGACTGGCTATTCAGCCATGAATGACGAAATCGCTATTCATTCCTGTCGATGGGCTCAAAATATCCGCCATGGCGATCATTCCAGCAGCAACGACAATGACGATCGTAATCACAAAGAAAGGTTCTGATTATTATGACGGAGATCACGCTCGCCAACGTAAAGGACTTCGTTGGGCAGAGCCTTGGAGCATCGGACTGGATCGATGTTCATCAACCCAGAATCGATCAATTCGCTGAATGCATTGGCGATCGGCAGTGGATCCATGTCGATATTGAACGCGCCAGGCGCGAGAGTCCGTTCGGCGGCACGATCGCCCACGGATATCTCAGTCTCTCGCTGGTCGCCGCGCTGGCAATGAAGCTGGGGCTTGCCCCCACAGATGCCTCTGCGGTTATCAACTATGGGCTGGATAAAGTGAGGTTCATTACGCCGGTAAAGGCAGGCGAGCGAGTTCGCCTGCAATTGGCTCTGGTCGGCATCGAACCGAAAGAGAACGGGAAATTTCTGATTAAGAGCAAAGCGACGCTGGAGATCGAAAACAATCAGTCGCCGACTCTGGTGGCGGAGAGTCTCGCCCTCATCATACCGTAGCCACTCATGTGACTACGCGGTCTGCATACTGGAAATCCGGCCCGTTTCCGGGCCGGGTTTCTACAGGTCAGGACGACGACAGCACGGCCGTTAGACCGCCATCGATAGCTAGGATCTGACCGGTGATGTGTTTGCCGGCATCGCTGGCGAACAGCAGCGCGGCACCCTTGAGATCGTCATCGTCGCCAAGGCGGCGAAGCGGCACACCTTCGGTCAACTTGTCGACCCCAACTGATGCGATCACTCCCTTCGTCATTTTCGACGGGAAGAATCCGGGCGCAAGCGCGTTGGCCGTGATGCCATGGCGCCCCCAACTGCCCGCAAGGGCGCGGGTGAAGTTCACGACCGCACCTTTGCTGGTGTTGTAGGCGATCGTTTGCATCTCACCGCTGCTGCCGAACAGGCCGGCAACCGATGCAAGATTGATGATCCGCCCATACTTGTTAGGGATCATCGATTTCTTGCCGATCTGCTGGCTGAGCACGAACAACGCGCGGATATTGAGGTTCATAAGCTTGTCCCATGCTTCGATGGGATGATCTTCCGTCAGCGCCCCCCAGGTCGCACCGGCGTTGTTCACAAGAATGTCGACCTTGCCGAGCTTGGCAATCGCTCCGTCCGCAAGCCGCTTGATATCTTCGTCCTTGGAATTATCGGCCGCGATCCAGTCCGCCTCAATGCCGAGCTTGGCGAGATGCTTCTGAGCCTCTTCCAGATCGCCGGCCTTGCGCGACGACAGGACGATTTTTGCCCCCTGCTCGCCGAGCGCTTCGGCGATCTGAAGTCCCAGCCCGCGCGAGCCTCCTGTGATGAGTGCGGTTTTGCCGGTCAGATCGAATGCCTTCTTGATGCTTCCCATGTCGCTTGTCGTCCCTCTGGTTGATTGAATGGCTGTCGTTTCGGATGCGGCTATTTTCCGCGGAACACCGCCGCGCGGCGTTCGACGAAGGATTGAATGCCCTCCTTGAAGTCCTGGCTGTTGAACACGCGATCCCTGATCTGCGGAATGTAATCGATCGCAGCCCGCTCGCCGCTCTCGATGAACTTCAAGGCGGCTTCTTTCGTGACCTGAATGCCGATCGGCGCATTCTTGGCAATGGTCTGCGCAATCTCCATCGCGCGCTGGATCTGCTGGCCGGGGCTCACCACCTCCTGGACCAGACCGATCTTGTAGGCCCGCTCGGCCGAGAACTCATCGCAAAGGAAGAGATGATACATCGCGTCGCCCCAGCCGGCGCGCGTCAGAAAACGGAAATGCGCGCCGCCCAGCGGGGCGATGCCGCGTTTCGATTCCATCTGGCAGAAACGGCTATCGCTGGCTGCGATGACGATGTCACCGGCAAGCATCATTTCGATGCCGATGGTGAAGCAGATACCTTGAACCGCCGTGACGACCGGTTTTCGGCAGCGCTTCTGAAGCGCGAAAGTATCGACGTTTCCTTCTTTCAGCTTAAGCGCGTCCTTATCCGCCGTCGGTCCGAAGAACTTCGGCATATCGAGACCGGCGGTGAAGTCGCTTCCCTCCGCGCAGACCACGCCGACCCAATAGTCGTCGGTATTGTGCAGGAGAGTCAGGGCGTCGGACATCTGGTGCATCATCTGCGGGCTGAAGGAATTTTTCTTGGCCGCATTGTCGATGATGATCTTCAGCACATGACCGTGTACTTCGGTCCGAACCTGCCCCACAGCAGCCTTTGTCTCACTCACGTTGTTTCCTCCAGAGTTTTCTTGAATCGAGTTGCCTGACATTAAAATCGACGATCCGCCATGACGCCGATGCGCAGTTGCGGATAAAGCCGGAATGGCGAGAATGAAACCGGATGGTTTTCCGAATCCATCCAGGCTTCCTGCAATACCCGTTGCCATCCGATCAGGGCGTCGGGCGCGCTTGGCCATGATCAGAGCGCCGATGCCGCATCCACGCTACCAAATTTGTGGATGATCGCTATTCATCAATGAATTGGCGGAAGCACCCATGTCGCGCCTCACGGTTGAATAGCGCCGGTTCAAGATTTTTTCCGGCGCCGACGTGATGTTTACCTTCGGCACGCCGAAATTTGTGGCGCAAAGCATCAAGAAGATCGCCGAGCTGGGCTGGAAGCCCATGCACTTCATACCCAACGTTGCCTCGTCCGTCGGAACGGTCATCGTGCCCGCAGGCGTTGAGAATGCACAAGGCGTGCTGTCAGGAACCTTCATCAAGGACGCGTCGGATCCGCAGTGGGATAACGACAAGGGCATGAAGGCCTACACATCGTTTCTCGCGAAGTATATGCCGGACGCCAACAAGGCCGACAGCCTTATGATCCATGGCTACATGGGCGCCCAGTTGATGGTTCAGGTGCTCAAGCAGAGCGGCGACAATCTCACCCGCGAGAACATCATGAAGCAGGCTGCAAGCATCAAGAACTTCGAGTCCGACGTTCTGATTCCCGGCATCCTGGCCAATACCGGCGAGAAGGACTTTTCACCGCTCGAAGACATGCAGATGATGCGGTTCAAGGGCAGCCGGTGGGAGCCCTTTGGTGTCGTCATCAAGGGCCGCAGCGACGGCTAGCCGCAGGTACATTGCTCTGTGACTTGGTTCACATACCGCGGCCGGGATTAGGACTAATGAATGCCTCCTTCAAAGGAGGCAGTCATGCAAACCCCGATCGGACAATTTACCCAATCCGGGTTGGGCAGCCGACGAAACTGGACGCTGTGCTGGAGATGGTCTGTTTCGATCCTGGCAGTGGAGTTTGCGCTCGTCATGGCCTTGATCGGGTTCGCTGTAAGCTCCCGGCCGGCCTCGCCGGTGAAGTCATCCTCGCAGGTCGAACAGGCGCAGCCAAACCCGGCCCACAACCGCAGAGCATGTCCGCTGGTCAACGTCCAAAAAACACGAAGTCTTTAGCGGCTAATCGGCTGATCGATTCGGCATCATCGGGCGACGCCAGCGTGTCTCTGACCAGAGAATCATGAGCGCGATTAATCCTGCGAGCGCTCCGCCATCCCCTTCAACGAATCCACATCGATGACGGTGATCGATCCGCGTTGAAGACGGACTAGCTTCCGGTCAGCCCACTCCTGCAGTTGCTTGTTGACGCTCTCGCGCGACAGGCCAAGCATCTCGCCAATTTCCTGCTGCGTAATGGTGATTTTGTTATCCAGTGCGGCGCCCGGTCGATCGATCAGACGGATGAGTGCCTTGGCAAGCTTGCCCGACAGGTCAGGAAATATAACCTGCTCCACATGATCGCTGATCCAACGCAATCGGACGCAAAGCAGTTCTATCAGTTTTGTTGCCAGCACCGGTTGGCTGGCCAACAAAGATAAAAAGTCCCTTCGATCAATGACAAACAGCTCGCTGTCCGAATTTGCGATGGCGTCGGCGGTTCTGGCGAGGCCATCGAGAACCGCGATCTCACCGAACATCTCTCCCGCGTCGACCATATTGAAAATGGCGCCTCGGCCATCGGCGGATGAGACGCCGATCTTCACCGTGCCGCTGATAATGAAGAACAGGCTTTGGCCCGGATCCCCTTTCGCGAAAATCGTTGCGCCGCGTTTATAGGTTCTCTTTTTCGCGTAGTGGCACAACTGATCTAACGCATCAGCTCCGAGATCGCGAAACAGAGGATGATTGCGCAAGACATTCGTCTTGTCGCCAGCAGATCGGGCTAAGGTCGGCTTGTCGTCCTGGAGCATCGATATATGGCCCGATTGCGAAATAGCTAAACTTGTTCATGTTCGGCGATCCTCACGATACGCCGGGAACAAAACAATACAAACTTCTTGAAATTTCAATGAAATGCAGCTTTGGGGCGGCGGAGCCCATAATGCATCTGCGGCATCCCTTTGGCTTGCAGCCATTTTTTAGGCGTCTGACCTCGCCCCGGAGGCGAGTCCGTCTTGCTATTGCCAAAGGAACCCTTAAACCTAGCCGGGGCTAGAAACTGCGGGGCTGCCATAAGCATAAGGTAGCGTGGCTTGGTCGGCAGCATAGATCATCGCTGTAGCTACTGCGGTTTCCTTTTGGAACCGACAGCCAGATTTTGCGGTGGCTGTGGGCGCCCAAAGGCCCGCTCCACCGAGACGGCGTCGCAGGCGCTTTCCTTTCTGCAATCGAACATCCCCGCTGACCTTGCCGAGCGCATTTTGCGTTCCGGCGGCGCAATGCTCGGCGAGCGCAAACACGTCACGGTCGTTTTTGCGGATGTCCGCGATTCGACAGCCCTGATCGATCAACTCGATCCGGAGGAAGTGCTCCAGGTTCTTGGTCCTGTCCTCAAAAGTCTGATGGATGCAGTCCATCATCACGATGGCTTCGTGAACCAGACCCTCGGCGACGGGATTATGGCGCTGTTCGGAGCCCCTATCGCGCGGGAGGATCATGCGGTCCAGGCGTGCAGCGCAGCGCTTGCGATGCGAACCGCCGTCGGCGAACTCAACCAAAGGACCGGACGGGATATTGCCATCCGCATCGGCATGAATTCCGGCGAGGTCGTGATCCATTCGATCGGCAACAATCTCGCGATGAACTACGACGCCGTCGGCAAGAGCGTCCATCTGGCCGCACGAATGGAGGAACTCGCCGCACCAGGCAAGATCCTGCTGACCGCAGCAACACATGATCTTGCGAAAGGGTTTGTGACGGTCGAGCCACGGGGATTTGTGGAGGTGAAAGGCGTCTCGGAAGCGATTGAAGTTTTCGAGTTAACGGCAATACGGATGAGAACGCGATGGCAGGTCCGGTCCGCGCGAGGCCTCAGCGTCCTCGTTGACCGCCAGAACGAACTGCGCAGCCTGCGAAGCGCCCTCGAGCGCGCCGCAGCAGGAAATGGACAGTCGCTGAGCATTGTCGGCGCAGCAGGGCTGGGAAAATCCCGGCTGATACACGATTTCATCCGGAATCTCTCCGACGAATGGACCGTGCTTGAGACCGCCTGCCCCTCGCAACGAACGAGTTCGAGCTACTACCCCATCGGCATCCTGATCAGAGCCATGTTCGGGGTTGGCGTTGATGACAATCCCGAGACTGTCATTGCCCGCGTCAAGGAAGGGATCGACCGGCTGGACAGCAATCTGTCGGTTTTCTTGCCGCCAATTCTCTCGCTGCTGGATCTTAACGCTGAGGACCAGGAGTGGAAAAAGCTGGAGCCATCGGAGCGACGGCTTAAAACCATGGAAGCCGTCAGATCGCTGGTTTTCCACTACGCTCAGTCAAATCCCTCGGTGATCCTGGTCGAGGACCTTCACTGGGCCGATGCCGAGACGAAGCTCATCCTGCAAAATCTGGCCGGCGCGCTGGAAGGCACGCGGACCGTTCTCATCGGAACGCAACGTCCCGAGGGCGGGCCACTGGATCCCGGCACAATTGGTATCGATTTGTCGCCGCTTGATGATGCGACGTCGCACCAGTTGATGGACTGGCTCATGGGCGACGACAGCAGCCTCATTCCGTTAAAGCGGAAAATGTTGGCGCAGTCGCAAGGCAATCCCTTATTTATGGAAGAACTGGTCCAGACCCTCAAGGAAACGGGGTATCTTAAGGGACAGCCGGGAAACTATCTCGCCGCTAAACGAACCGGCCGGGTTGAAATTCCGCAAACCATTCATTCAGTGCTTGCGGCGCGCATCGATCTCCTCGATGGATTTCCAAAGTCCCTGCTTCAGACGTCGGCCGTTATCGGCACGGAGATTTCTGTCGCCCTGCTCTCGGAAATGCTGGACGTGACTCCTGCGGAAATTTCCGGCGAGCTTCGAACGTTGGAAGCTGCCGATTTTCTCCGGAAAATCAGAAGCACCACATCGGCCGACTATTCCTTCAAGCATGAGCTCACGCGTGAAGTTGTCTACGGCACCATGCTGCTCGGCCTTCGGCGCTCGCTTCATGCCAAAGCCGTCGACATTATCGAGTCGCGCTTTCCCGATCGCCTTGACGAGTACATTGATCGGCTCGCCGACCACGCGTTCAAGGCAGAACTATGGGAAAAGGCCGTCCCCTACCAGTTGCGCAGTTGTCGGCGCGCCGTAAAGCGCGGAGCCAATCAGGACGCAATCAACATCTTCGAGCGTGGCCTGGAAACCCTGTCACATCTGCCAGCCTCTCCCGCCAAGATCAAAACCGAGATTGATTTCCGCCTGACGCTGGTGATTGCGCTCGAACCGCTCGGCAAACATCGCCGGATAGCGGAGGTCCTGCGCGAAGCAAGTCGTCTGGCCGACGCTTCCGGAGACCCTCTACGCACAGCCGCGGTCAATTGTCAGCTTGCTGTGGCGCTTTGGAGGCTTGGAGAGCATGCTCCCGCGATGGCCGCGGCCGAAACCGCAAGCCGCATCGCGGATAAAATCGGCGATCCATCTCTCCAGTTCGCAGCACTCCTCATTGTGGGCATCGTCCACCACGAGCTCGGCAATTTCGCAACCTCGATCGATATGCACGAAAAGTGCATTGCGATTGAAACACCGGAGCTTGACCAGAAGCGAGCCGGCTGGGCTGCCTATCCCAGCGTTCTTTTGCGAACCTTCATGGCAGATTCGCTGACCGAACTCGGCGAACTCGACCGCGCGGAAACGGTGGCTGAGGACGCCAGCAGACGCGCTGAAATTCTGGATCACGCTTACTCGCGCGCGAATATCAATCATGTGCTTGGTCGTCTGCGGACCGCCCAGGGGCGGCATGCCGAAGCGCTCCCTCTTTTGCGCGAAAGCTGGCAGACCTGTCTGGATCTCGAAATGGTCCAGATGTATCCCGTCTTCGCAGCCCGCATGGGTGAAGCCCATCTCGCGACCGGCGACGTCGAGACTGCCCTCGACATCCTGTCGGTGCCTGAGCGGCTCGACGTACCGCTGGCGGAGCATTCGTTCGGTTGGCGCTATCTTTTCCTTGCTCAAGGCAGGGCCCTGCTCGCGGCTGGCCGTCTTGCCGAAGCGCATGCGGCAGGTGAGCGTGCGCTGGCGCTCGCCGAACAGCGCGGGGAGCCGCCACAGCAGGCCTATGCGACGCATTTGCTCGGTGAAGTCGCGCGTGCCAGTAACCCGGAGGATCACGTCGCAGCCAATGCCTATTTCAAACTCGCATTGGGGTTTGCAGAGAAGTGCGGCATGCAGGCTCTGGTGGCAGCCTGTCGTCGCGCGACGGAGAACTCCGAAAATCGAAACAGAGAGCCCAGCGTCGCGGGCAGATAAATTTCGCTAACGACCAGCCAATCGGCCTTACCTTGCCAGCGCACGAACGGCTTCAATCCCGGGCAGAAAGAAATAGGCGCCACCGCGCACCCGGACAAACGGACGCGGCCTGTCGATATGGTGGTTCGTTGGCCGGTCCTGAATAGTGGCTACATCTCCAGCGCAACTGAAATGTCCGAGCGGGTCTGTCCCGGAATAAAGACCGCCGAAATGTGTGTTGTTCAGCCAGGAGTGCTGGATCATCTCGAATTGCCCGGCGATGTCCGCGTTGAGAGCGATGAATGAAATTCCTCGCGTCGCTTGCTTACCGCCTGCATTTTCCTTCGCGGTGTCGAACCTTTCTCCATAAGGCCTGCCGCGCCTGATAATGCGATGCATTTTTGAAAGACGCAGAGCTGTGTCGGCATCCGGCCCGACAGTATCTCGCGGATTCGCGCGGCGGATGTGAGCACCGATCGGGCAAGCCATCCCGAAACGGTCCTCGAAATAATAGAGAAAGTCGTTGCGCGGAGCCGCGCCAGGCGGCCGTTCTATCGGAACCAGAGGATCGCCTTGGCGCGTTCGCCCGACAAGCTGCGACGCAATCTTTTCCTGCGCGGGCTCATCGGCGCGACCATAGACACGCTCAGCCGTCTTCGCAACAAATTCATTGAAGGCAGGTACATCCTGTTCCAGTTGCCGGAACACGAGGTATGTCCCATTGCGCCGGATGTCTTGTGGCTCTGCGCTCCCATCATTCCGCTCAGGATAGACATCCGAGATGCTGGTACGACGCTCGTTCTTGTAACCGAGCACAAACTCACCGGGCTTGACGAGAAGAATCCGCTTTTCATCCGAGGTCAGTTTCTTGTTGTGATCGGCATCGCTACTGCGCTTCCTGCCGTTTCCGTTTGCCTTGGGCGACCCCTCAATCAAAGGCTGAGAAATTCCGTCGGTAAATCCAAAGTGCTCTTTGCGATCGTCATAGATCCGGCCGTCGACAATAAGCGGTTCGCCGTTCTGCCGCACTGCTGGCGTAGCCGCTCCGGCCATTGCGTCGATTTCGGCAGCGATGAACGAGAGCAGCTTCGTTTTGTCGGGAGCGTAAAGTAGCAGCATTCCGTCAATGTCGCGGCTCTCTTTCCAGCCACCCCACTCCCAGACCTCGGGCGAGCTTTCACCAACATCTCCGAGAACATTCGATCGGCGCGGAAACTTCGTTTCCGCTGTCGGCTTCGGGGCCATTCCTTCGAGAAATTCGAGAGAGAAACTGTTCAGCACTCCATCGCTGACGCGGAGATACTGCAGGCCATGCGCCGTAAGTGCCAGATTGATCGCATGTTGATCGCTGTGGGCCGTCGCGCACGTCAGCCGATCGGACAACCGCCTCAGCCACTTCCTTGCGGCGTCGACCTCGCCGGGTACGAAGTGCCAGAAGACGTAAGCGGAAAATGGCAATTTCGGATATCCGCTCAGCACCAGCCTCTGAACGTCATCCCATTCAACCTTTTCCATGGCATTCATCCATATCAGAGGCTTCGAAATATCGTGTCGATCTCGCCATAGTTCCGCGGCTTGAACAGCGACTGTCTCAGCTCGGTACTGGCGTTGATATTGATGACGCTGAGCGTGGGATATGCGCCGTACCAGACGATCGTCTCAACCTGGCTTTGGCGCACGTAGGCCTTGAAAGGCTGTTCGGCCTGCGCGCCTTTCCAGAAAAGGAATTTCGACGCAGGAAATCCGTAGGATTTTCCATCGGCCGTAACGAACGTGTTCGACCAGATGGCATTCAGGCCCTTCACAGCCGCCAGATCGATGAACTCGTTGAGATAGCTTTCCCAGGCGCCGCCATAGTTATCGAGGAACAGGAGCCGCTTCCCGCCATCGATCATCACCCACCGCGCCGACAGGATCGTCGGTATGCCGCCAAGTTGTCCGCGATTGAACCAGAAGCGAGACAGCAGGTTGATGACGAACAGCGCGAGGCGCAACAGCCAGCAGCGAATGAAGCCTGGCTTCACGGTCGTTATGCTGGCCAGATGGTTCTGATACCTGTTGATGCCGCCTTCTTCGCGGGCATACTTCCTGGCATTCTCGCGGGCATGCGCGATGAGTTCGGCAGGCTCCGAGAAATTGCGTTTGTCCCTGATCTCAAGCGTTCGTATGATCGCGAATATGAGAAGCCCGAGGGCATAAAAAGTCAAAACTCCAATGAGCCCGTAAGCCACAGTGACAAGAACGGCAAAAACGAATGACCGCGCGACCATCGCGATCTGCTCGCTGACGGCAAACGGGATATGACGCGCAACGAGCAGAACGCCAATGGCCGTCACGATGACCATCGCGAACCTGACAAGATCAAGCGCCAACCGGCGGACATTCTCGCGAGCTGTGCCGTATGGCCGAAGCTGGACAGCAAGCTTCAGGGACGTTGCCAAATGACTCAGAACCGCCAGAACCAAGCCGACAACGAAGAGCCGCCAAGCGATCGAAACTCCCGTTAAGACCCATGCCCAGAAGCCGGATTGAGTTGCTTCAGCGCCTGCCGATCGAGCCGCAGTCATTCCAGAAATGATAGCCAGCACGACGGAACCAACAAGAAACACGATCAGCACGTATCTGACGATAACCGCGATCTGCAGTGGAAACCGGTTGATGAAGAGCTGGTCGTGAGGATTCTTCGTCCATCCGGTCAGGAAGAGTTCAAAGACGCGGACGATCAGCCAGACCCCGGTCAAGGCAACAAGGATGTGAAGGATCGCAGGCTCGATCGTGATGTGGCTGGCAACCCAGGGAAACCAGAAAACCATAAAGTTGCTGATGCTGGCTCCGATGTGGCTCACATGCTCGAAGGCCCGAACGATATGTCCGTAGAGCACATACGGCCCCAACCCGAACAGCGCGCCCACGGCTATGCCGGTAACGCAGACCACGACGAACGCCGCGAAAGCAGCCGCAGCGACAATCCCTGAACGTTGCCGTATCTCCCACGGTGTTGGCGCAACTTGCTCGGCCCAGCGATTATTATCCAGGCCGCGGATCACATGCCGGCGCACCTCGTCAAGAAATCCGGCCGATCGCGCCGGAACAGCGGCGCCCGGCTGGCATCGTTTTGAAAGGAACGTGAGAATATCGCGGCGGAGAAGGCTTTCGCCCTGAATTTGCGCAACGGAACGCCCCGGACTGCCGCTGAAAAAGGTGTTCGCGCCGACGTCATGGTTCGCAAGGTACTCTTCGATCAGTTGAGGCGCGGCTGGCACGGAAAACGGATAGTCCGTGCAATGTCGATAGACCTCATGCATGCCCTCTGATGCAATTTCCAGCAACTCATCCAGAAAATCTTCTCTCGATCCGTCGAAGGTCGCCTCGAACACGAGGCTCGGAGCAAATTCGCCGTCTGCATCGAGGATGACAAAGCTGCAAAAATGCAGGCTTGCGATCTTGTCGAACCGGAACAAAGGCTGGCATTCAATGAGATCGCCGGCGAGACGCGGCTCAGCCTTGTCGCGCAGATACTTCCGGCACGCGTCCACACGGCCCGGTTCGAGCGGCGTGATGATGGTCGTGTAGTTCGGGTTCACCGTTCCCGAGTCCCGATGGTTTGCTTGTTGAATGTAAGTACAAATGAATATGGCGCCGGCCCTTCATAACGGATCTGTCCCTCGGCCCCGGATGCGCGCGCGAGACCGGGAAGACGCAGCAATGCCCGCACCATTTCCATCAGAGCGTTCTCGGCAACGTATCGTCCGAAGCAGCGACGCTCCCCGTCGCCAAAATGAATGTAGCTCTCAAGCGGACGCTGCGGATCGAAGCGCCACGGCTGTGGAAATGCGTCCGGGTCAAACATGGCGGCCAGCGGTGCGGCCAGAACACGCGCGCCTGCCAGCACGATGCGCACGCGCCCGGTTCCGTTGGCGATAATTGTTTCGCGCGGACAGTCGCGGACCAGCAAAGGGAGCATCGGCCGAAACCGAAGAGCCTCATAGATATAGTGTGTCAGCGCGTTGCGCGATCTTGCCACACGCTCCGCCACAGAGCGCCGTTCGATTTCCGATGCGCTGCTGGTGAGACGTCGTTCATGGGCTTCCGCATCATCGAGCGCTGCGGCAAGCAGTTGCGCTTCTTTCAAGGCATCCGGCCGCGCCACGAGCTGATCGACCATCTGCGACGTCCCGCGGACGACCGTCGCCAGGCCGGTCGCAACCAGGCCAGTCAGGTATCGTCGTATCCAGTCTTCATCAAACCACTTTGGCGTGCCACCAGCGTGCAGCAGCGCAGTCAGGCGCGTCAGCAAGTTGTCGGGAAGCTCGTTTTGGTGCGATGCGCCGATTGCTGACTTTACAACTGCAATCTGCTCCAGCAGTTGTTGGGTCAGGGCAACCATATCGTCACGCGAGTCGATCCAGGGCTTTGAGCCGACCGGAGGATTGACCATAATGATGCCGGCCAGGTTACGCGTGGCGCGCGCCATGCGGCGCTTGTCATTCTTCAACGGAGCGACGCCGAAATAGTCGGCGGCGATCCGAATGACGGCAGGCTCCGCAAGCTCGGCAACCATGTCGATCCGGCCGTTGGCGGCAGCGGCTATCCGCTCGCGGCATTCATCAGCGACAGCTTTCCTGATTATCTGCGGGTCAGCCTCGCGCTTGACTACACTCTGGAGAAGCCCCCGCTCGCGCGCGTGCTGCTCGCTCCAGTCAACCGTCATCAGGAATGCCCCCCACGGCATCCCCGGCTCGATCACCTCGCCGAGCGTGAAATCATCGAAGCGTCCGAGAACCTCGCGGACATCGCTCATCTTGGTGAGAACGACGAGCTTGCCGAAGATCGAGATCGGGCGCACGCGGCGAAGCACCGTGAAGGCAAGTTTGAGAAACCAGAGATGGCAAAAGATGTAGGAACTGAATCGGTAGCTCGCCATCTGCCTGGCCAGCGAGATCTTCTGCCAAAGCCGGGTCAGAGCGCCACCGTCCGTCGCCTGCCACTGTCGGCGCGGAGGCGCGGCGGCCGTGGCGCCGCGAGGTGGACCTTCGATCATTGAATCAGGAACGTTCGTGCTCATGACGACATCCCGCAGTTATCGCTGGCAACGCACGCGCTAAAAATCTGGATCGGCAATGGATTGGTATGCGCGGCAGATCGCAAGATATCATCTCCACGAACGGACGGCCAATACTTCGAGGTTCACAAGCGGGAAGCAGGCGGCAGAGTTTTCGGAGAGCAAAGACCTTAGCGAACGCTCTGCAAATCTTTAATGACACCAACAGTTTGGGTGGGCGCACGGGCTCCGCTCCCTAATGCTGCAGGGCGCTGGATAGCTCGATCGCCTCCCGCTTTTGAAAATAGCTGATCGGGATGGCTTTCGAATGTGAACTCATTCACATCCCGCGCAGTTTCTGTTGCGGTGAGGCTATGGAATCCTGCGGTCTGTGGGTGAGATCACAGACAAACTTCTCCCTTTGCTGAAAGGTTCATGGCAGCCTAGGTGACTTCGACACCGACCGCCCCTCGGTTACCTACAAGAAGGACGGCATCCGACAGACCGTTTCATGCGACTTCATCGCAGGCTGCGACGGATTTCACGGTGTGAGCCGTCCCTCGATCGATCAGTCCCGGATCAAGACCTATGAGCGCGAATACCCTTTCGGCTGGCTCGGAATTCTTTCGGAAACTCCTCCGGTTTCACCCGAACTCATCTACTCGAACCACGAGCGGGGCTTTGCTCTATGTTCGATGCGCTCGCCGACACTACTTACAGTGTACCCTCGATGATCATGTCGACAATTGGCCAGACAATCGCTTCTGGGATGAGCTGAAGCGCCGTCTTGATCCACGTGCAGCGGATGATCTGGTCATCGGACCGTCGATCGAGAAAAGCATTGCTCCGCTTCGCAGCTTTGTTGCCGAACCGATGCGCTTCGGCAGGCTTTTCCTTGCCGGAGATGCCGCCCACATCGTTCCTCCGACCGGTGCAAAGGGTCTGAATCTGGCGGCAAGTGACGTCCATTATCTCGCGAACGCCTTTAAGGAATTCTATCTGGACGGCTCAGATGCGGGGATCGATGATTACTCACGAAAGGCGCTGCTGAGGGTCTGGAAAGCGGAGCGTTTTTCGTGGTGGATGACATCGGTACTTCACAGGTTCCCAGGCACGGATGAGTTTACGTCTCGAATCCAGCGGGCCGAGCTGAGTTATCTGGTCAATTCGGACGCCGCCACGCGGTCGCTTTCGGAAAATTATGTGGGTTTACCGTTCTAATCGAAATGACGCGGCCCAGCTCCCTCGCTCCCTCAACGACCTCGATTTCTCGGCAGTCAATCTTAACTATGCCCTCAATGCCGGACTCGATCCGAAGAAGGCGCTCCTTCTTGAGGGTGCGGATACCAACTGGAATCTGGTATTTGCGGTGCGCGCCAAGAACAAGGACACCCCCCCCTCAAGCGGTTCGTCGAACTCTATCGCTCCCCTGCGGTCAAGGACTCCACAGAAAAGAAATTCAACGGAACGATCACGACCGCGTGGTAAAGCCGCTAATTCCAAAATCGAAAGGCTGGCAATCACTGCCGGCCTTTTTTGTTTCTCAATGTTCGAGAGGCAGGCTTCACCAAGCTGGGAGCACCGCTCCCTTGAACTTCGCAAGGACGAAATCGCGTACCTCCGGCGTCTGATAGCTGTCGACCAGATCGTTGACCCATGGCTTGTCCTTGTCTGCGGCGCGCACCGCAATCAGGTTCGCATATGGACCTTTGGGATCTTCGCGCAGGATCGCATCCTTCACCGGGTCGAGTCCCGCCTGCGTGGCATAGTTGGTATTGACAGCCGCGGCATCGACATCGTCGAGCGTACGCGGCGTTTGTGCCGCATCGATCTCAACGATCTTCAGCTTCTTTGTGTTCTCGACAATATCGACAATCGTCGGTTTGAAACCTACACCGTCCCTCAGTTTGAGCGCGCCCTTGTCACGCAGCAGCAGAAGGACGCGGCCGCCGTTGGTCGGATCGTTCGGGATCGACAACGTGGCGCCTTGCGGAATGGCATCCCAGCTCTTGTGCTTCTTGGAGTAAATCCCGATCGGGAAGTTTACCGTATAGCCAACGGGCTCGATCTTGTAGCCCCGATCGGCCTTCTGATTGTCTAGATAGGGCTTATGTTGGAACGAATTGGCCTGCAACTCGCCCGACTCCAGAGCTGCATTCGGCACGACATAATCGGAGAATTCGACGATATGGATGTCGAGCCCCTTCTTCGCGGCAATTGGCTTGACCGCCTCGAGGATCTGCGCGTGCGGCCCCGGCGTCACCCCAACCTTGATGACTTGCGGCTGTTGCGCCACAGTGAGATTTGGCGAACCGGCCACGAGTGTGCCGATTGCCAGCAACCGGACAAAATGTCTGCGCTTCATCAATTCAATCCTTTGAGCGAAGAGCCGCTCACCATGTTGCGATATAGGTGCCTTTGAAGCGGGTATCGAGGAACTGTTTGACCGGCTCGGAGTGATAAGCGCCGATCAGCTGCTTGACCCACGGCTTGTCTTTGTCTTCTTCACGCACCGCGAGAATGTTGATCCACGGGCCTTCGAGGCTTTCGCGCGCGATGGCATCCTTCGCCGGATTGAGCCCAGCCTGAACGGCATAGTTGTTGTTGATCGAAGCCAGATCGACATCCTGCAACGAGCGCGGCAGCTGTGCCGCATCAAGCTCAACAAACTTCAGCTTCTTCGGATTCTCTACAATGTCGGCGACCGTCGCGGTCACGCCGACGCCCGGCCTCAGCTTGATCAGCCCCTGCTCCGCCAGGATCAGGAGCCCGCGCGCGCCATTGGACGGATCGTTGGCAATCGCCACGCGTGCAACTTCGGGAAGATCCGCGAGCGTCTTGTACTTGATCGAATAGACCCCCTGCGGCGACGCGATGGTGTTCGCGACCTTCACAATCTTCCAGTTCGTCTTTGATATCTGGTTCTTGAGGTAAGGCTCGTGCTGGAAGGAATTCGCCTCGATATCCTTCTGCGCCAGAGCCTGGTTCGGCACCACATAGTCCGTGAACTCAACGACCTTGATGTCCAGCCCACGCTCGGCGGCAACCTTGCGCACGACATCGAGCACCTCGGCATGCGGCCCGGCGGTGACACCGACCCTGATGGTTTCGGCCTGGGCCGCGCCGATCAGCGCGGCAAGAGCAAAGACAGACGCCGTAAGCGTGCGCATGGAAAACAACTCCCTATAATGATTCATGAACGTTGCGAGCGCTTGTCCAGGCGCCGGGCGATGGTGTCACCGATGGTCTGCACGCTTTGAACGAGCGCAATCAGCACCAAAACAACAGTCAGCATCACCTCGGGCATGAATCGCTGGTAACCGTAACGAATTCCAAGATCGCCAAGACCGCCACCGCCGACCGCTCCGACCATGGCCGAATAGCCGATCAGACTGACCGCGGTAAGCGTCAATGCAAGCGTCACTCCCGGCATTGCCTCCGGCAGCAGAACTTTACGCACGATCTGCAACGGGCTCGCACCGAAGGCCCGCGCGGCCTCGATCAGTCCTTGATCCACCTCGCGAATGGCCGCTTCGATAACACGAGCGATGAACGGCGTCGCCGCGATCGTCAGCGGCACGGTGGCCGCGGCGGTGCCGATCGACGTTCCGGCGATCAACCGGGTCAACGGAACAATGGCGACGACCAGGATGATGAATGGCGTCGAGCGCGTCGCATTGACGATGAGGCCCACGACACGGTTGACCGTTGGCGCCGGAAACAACTCATTAGCGCGACTGGTCGCAAGGAAGACTCCGAGCGGCAGACCGATCAGCGTTCCGAAGCAGCCGGCCAACGCCACCATCATGAGTGTATCGAGCGTCGCCCAGGCAATCATTTGCAGAAGTTCAGGAGACATAGCCGAGGTGCTCCACCGCGTTTCCGCTTGATTTGAGTTGAGCAACGATCTTGCTCACAAGATCGGGCGATGATGGTACCGAAACGATAAGCGTCCCGAACGGATGGTCCGCGATCGTCTCGACCTGCCCGTAAAGGATGTTCACGTCGACATCGAAGGTCCGCGAGATCTGCGACAGCAGCGGCCCGCTCGCGTCGGCGCCCTTGAAGGAGACATGAAGCACAGCCTGATCGCCTGGCTGGCACGCTGCCTTGAGCCGGGCGAGCAGCCATTCCGGCGCCTGACTTCCAGTGACCGAACCGACGAACCGTTTCGTCACCTCATGCTGAGGCGACGCGAAAATGTCGAACGTCGTCCCTTCCTCGACAATCTTGCCGTGCTCCAGCACCGCCACGCGATCAGCAAGGGCTTTCACCACCGCCATTTCGTGGGTGATGAAAAGGATGGTCAGACGAAGCTCGATATTGATCCGGTTCAGCAGCGCGAGGATTTGATCGGTCGTCTCCGGATCGAGCGCGGATGTCGCCTCGTCCGACAGCAGGACCTTGGGATTGGTCGCGAGAGCGCGGGCAATGCCGACCCGCTGCTTCTGTCCGCCAGACAGTTCGGCGGGATAACGGTCGCGTTTGTCAACCAGGCCGACCATGTCGAGCAAAGGTTCGACTCTTTTGACAATCTCGCTTTTCGACACACCAGCGATTTCAAGTGGCAGCGCAATATTCTCAAAAGCCGTTCGCGACGACAGCAAATTGAAATGTTGGAAGATCATGCCGATCGAACGTCGGGCTTGCCGCAGAGACGGCTCATCGAGCGCCGTAATTTCGGTGCCGTTGACATGCACCGAACCTTGAGTTGGATGTTCAAGACCGTTGATCAGACGGATCAGTGACGATTTTCCAGCGCCGCTGCGCCCAATGACGCCAAGGATGGCTCCCTCTGGAACCTTCAGATTAATGTCGTCGAGTGCAACGACTTCGCAAGTACCTTTTCGCGCCGGATAGACTTTGCGAATGTCCTCAAGACGTATGCCGGATGATGCCGACGTGAGGTTCGCAAGCAATGGCGTTCCACTCTGCTGCAACCAAGGCGCGTTCATATGAGGCGTCGATTCCATGATGTTGAATAGCGAGCTGCGCGCTGGCAGCCTCTTTCGACTATCAGAAAATCGATGCACCGCAATGCACCTATGCGACAAAGCAATACGTCGGTTACAGAATCTTGCGCGCTGAAAGATTTTTTCAAATTTCCGCCAATGTACAGCGCGCGCGTCCTACGCTCTACTGCATGATCCGCCCGCAAAAATTCATGCATCCGAAAGAATAGCGAGACACCGTCTAACCAAGCAGCGATTTACCTCGCCATCACACCCAGCGGACTCAATCGCGGCAGCGGTGTCGCATCACGGGGAATTCTCAGAAGCTCAAGAAAATGACGCTTCAGACGCGCAAATTCGGGCTCCGTCACCAGTTCGGGGTGCCGAGGCCGCGCGAACGGCATGCGAATGTCCTCGATCACCCTGCCCGGGCGCGCACTCATCATGATGACCCTGTCGGCCAGAAACAGTGCCTCGTCGATATCATGAGTCACAAAGAGTGTTGTTGTCGGAATCTTAGTCCAGATATCGAGCAAGACGTCGTGCATCTTTGCCCGCGTCAGAGCATCCAGCGCGCTGAATGGTTCGTCCATGAGGAGCACGTGAGGATGATTGATCAGAACACGCGCGATTTCCACGCGCTGCTGCATCCCGCCGGACAACTGCGACGGATAGAAGTTCTCGAAGCCAGACAGCCCGACCAAGGCTAGCATCTCGTCAGCCGATCGCTCCCGCTCAAGCTTTCCGATTCCCCGCATCTTCGGGCCGAAAGCGACATTTGCCCGAACTTTCTTCCAGGGAAACAGCGTGTGTTGCTGAAACACCATGCCGCGATGAGGGCTGGGAGCTGCAACCGGCTCTCCATCGACGGTCAGCTTCCCCTTGCTGATCGACAGATGACCAGCCAGCGCACCAAGAAGGGTCGACTTGCCGCACCCTGACGGCCCGAGAATGCAAACGAGCTCCCCCGGCGTCACGGAGAAATCCAGCCCGTGCACGGCCTCGAAGGCGTCAGCGCCACTTCCAAGCGAGATGGATACCTGGTCGATCTCGATCCGGCCGAAAATCAGCGTCCGATTACCAGCTCGTGACACGCTCATCGCGCGATTGCCGGTTGCCGCCAAGGCATCAGGATTTGCCCGGAGGTCGTCAAAAGCCAGCTGCTGCCCATGCCGAACAGCCCGATGACCAGCATGCCAACGATAATGTCGGCGTAGTTTTGCAACGTGTAGGCTTCCCATGTGTAGTAGCCGATACCGAACTGGCCGGAGATCATCTCAGCCGTCACGAGACAGAACCACGACGTGCCCATGCCGATAGCAAGGCCCGTTACGATGCTCGGCGCGGCGCCCGGCAGAACGATCTCGCGCAAGATGGCCCAGCGCGTGCCGCCGAGACTGCGCGCCGACGCCACAAGGCGGCGATCGACATTCGCCACGCCGTGAACCGTGTTGAGGATGATCGGAAACAACGCTCCGATAAAGGTGATGAAAATCATGGACAGCTCGGACGACGGAAACATCAGAATGGAGAGCGGTATCCATGCTACGGCCGGAATCGGGCGCAACAGCTCCAGCGGCGGCAGCAGAACATCGCTCGCGAAACGCGACCGTCCGATCGCAAAACCGAACAGAACTCCCAGCAACGCTGCTGCGCCGTATCCCGCGAACACACGCCAGAGGCTGCTGCCGACATGCGACAGCAGCTTCGGCGAACGGAGCAACGTGAATATCGACTGCACCACCTCGGTCGGCGGTGGCACGTTGCGAAACGTGATGACGCCGAGGTTGAGCCGCAGCGATGACGCCAGTTGCCAGAGCGCGATGCAGGCAACGATGGACCCGAAACGTATCAGCAGGCGTGTCGTTTGTAACCGGCCCTCACCTGACTTGACCGTCATGGATCAACGGCTCGCTACGAGGGTTTCCCTCGCGCCGGCATAATCCACGACCTGACCGCCTTTGCCCTTTGCCCAGTTTTCAGCTGCACCTTTCGACAGGAAAGCGTTGAGCTCACCGCCCGATGCCCGCACGAACCACGCCTGTTGGGCGAACAGCTTGATGCCGCTTTCACGATCCTGCGCATAGACGACACGAGCCGTCTTGCCCTCCTTCTCGATCGCGGCCAGCGACTGGAGCGCATTCTCGGGCGAGGAATAATGACGGACAAGCGGCTCACCTTTTACCCATATCTGGGCAACGCGCGTCACATCGGTGATGTCCGCGCCAGTCGCCGCGTCCTTGGCCTTGAGCGGAAGTTGCGCATAGTTTTTCAACTCAGCATCGTAATCGCGCCTAGCCTGTGTCAGTGCGGTGCGGATATACTTGTCGGTTACAAACTGGTTGATATCGAGATCACTGTCCGCCCGCTTGAGAAACTTGAGAGTTTCAATCGAGGTCTGCACAGCCTGACGGTATTCCGGCTTCCAGGTCACGCCGCGAGTCTGAAGACCAAGCGGGCCGTGGAACAGATAGTTGACCTCCGGCTCAATACCCGTCACCTGCGAAATCAATTCGCTGTACTTCTCCGGCTCGGCAGCAATCAGGCTGTCGGCCTCGAGGGCGGCGCGAAGATAAGCGACCACAATTTCCGGATACTTCTCGGCGTACTCGGCATCGACCAACCCGCCATGGAAGGTCGGGGCGTTGGCCTGCGAGCCATCGAAGATCTTCCGGGCAAAGCCGCGCCAGGGAAACAGCTCCGCGAAAGGCACGAAATCGGCATGCGCCTCAATCTTGTTGGCCTGAAGCGCCGGTCCGGCCACCTCCGGCGCCTGCGTAATGATGTTGACGTCGGTTTCCGGATTCCAGCCCTGCGCCTTGATCGCCCTTAGCAACATACCGTGAGATGTTGATGCAAACGGCACCGAGATTGTCTTGCCCTTCAATTCCGCGATCGACTGAACCGGCGAACCGACAGGGACGACGATGCCGTTACCGCTTCCCTTCGTACTTCCTGACAGGGTGGAGATGAAAAGGCTGCGGCGGCCGGCTTTCTGGAACGCCACGCCGTTCAGCGAGCCGGGGAAGTCAGCCATCGCGCCAAAATCGAGCTTGCCCGCCACCATCTCGTTGGTGAGCGGTGCACCGCTGGTAAAATTCTTCCACTGGATGTCATAGGTCACATCCTTGTATTTCCCGTCGCGCGGAAGGTGCTTTTCAAGAAGCTTCAGTTCGCGAATGAGCAATCCGCCGGTTGCGCAGTTGATCGTCGTGTCCTGCGTACCAACTGCAACGCGGATGGTCTCTGCGTTGGCAGTTCCAGCAAATCCGACGGCTATTGCAACAACAACACTCGCGAAGCTGAAACGATTCATTTTCCTGCCCTTGCATGTATGTTCGGCCGCACGCAGTCGCCGAACGATGAATGTCCATTAAATTCTGGATCATCCTCACAACACGCAGAAGCAATTACTTGCGAAGCATATGGGTCTATGCGGGATGATGTCAGGACCGCTTCATATCCAAAAATGCGCCGAGAATTTTTTGCCGCGCCTTCTCCTCGCACAGTTCAATCATTCCAGCTCGCCTGCGCTTCACGCATCAGCCTTTCCAACCGCAATTAAAATGAATCAAAAGAGTAGACTTTGGTTTCGCAACGCCCTTAGCTCGCGGTCTGCTGCGTCGCATCACCGCAAAAGAACGAGCCATGACAACGCTGAAAGCGATCCAAAGAACGGGAAAGATTCGCCACCTCGGAACGGCCGAGGCAACGCTTCGCGTCGAATGGCCGCAGCAACGCCAGCATGCATCGACAACTGGTACGGCGCAGCCACTTCGCGTCGTCTCTCCTCAGGTACGGGTTGCTGATAATTCACTTTCGCTTCCTCATGCGAATGACACGTCTGCCCTGTTCATGAGCGAGACGATCGATGAGCTGAATATCGGGGCTCATTTTCTGGATCGGCTATCAGACGACGAGAGGACGCGCCTTCGCGAACTCGGCCGCCGGATCGTGGTTCGGCAAGGCGATACTGTCTTCAATCAAGGCGAGCACCACGAGGGCATTTTCATCATCGAGCGTGGACAGGTCCGGGTTTACTACACCGCACCCTCTGGCCGCGAAATAACGCTTGCCTACTGGACGCCCGGACACTTTATTGGCGGGCCCGAAGTATCTGGCGGCGGCACGCATATGTGGTCTGGTGTCGCCATCGATGACTGCGAGATCATGCTGTTACCGAGCGCCGCCCTTCAGAAGTTGCTGTCGCAGATTCCGAACTTTGCCATGGCGCTGATCGACGGTCTTGTAGCCAAGGGAAAATGCTATTCATCCATGGCGCAGATGCTCGGCACGCGTTCTGTCATCGAGCGTCTGGCGCAGTATCTGCTAAACCTGTCGGAACTCTATGGCTCACCCGACGGCGACGCGGTCATTGTCAACCGCAAGGTGACGCACGACCAGATTGCCGCGATGGTGGGCTCAACGCGGCAGTGGGTGACGATGATGCTCAAGCGATTCCAAGCCAAGCGAATCGTATCGATCGAGGGAGGCATCATCAGAATCGAGCGCATCGACCTCCTTGAACAGATTCTGTTCAAGGAATAGCGCGCCGCATATCCGAGGCTACGCGCCCCTCAATTGGCCAAGCGCCCAGATAATCGTCTTGCGCACATCCGGATCGGGATCAGACACCCTCTGCGTAAGAGCATCCCGTGCGCGTGGATCAGCGATGTCACCCAGCGCAGCAGCCGCCTCCTTGCGCAGAGACGGCAGTTCGTCGTCAAGAACAGCGACGATGTCAGGCACAGCGTCGCCTGCCTTCAATTTTCCCAGAGATTGCAGCGCTTTCTGCCGAACCTGCCAATAGGCATCGTGCAGAGCCGCCCGCAATGACAGCGATGAAGATGCCTGTCCGATCCGCGCAATGCTCTCCGCCGCCGCGGCACGCACTTGCCATTCAGTATCAGCGAGCGCGTCCACAGCGGCCTGCGCCGCGGCGCTGTTTCGCGCGAAAGCCAGCGCATTGATTGCCGCAAGGCGCACGTCCGCATTTTCATCCCGCGCTGCACGGATCAGCGAAGGTAAAGTTTCAACCAGCTTCAGATAGCCAATCACGCCGACAGCCTGCACGCGAACGGCTGGATCAGAATCGCTGAGCGCTGTCACCGCCGGCCCCAAAGCTTCCGGTATGCGGAGGGCTTTCAACGACCGAAAGATAGCAGCGCGCACAAAAGCCGAGGCATGCGCTACCAGCGGCAACAGTGCTTCGCCGGCCGCCGGTTCACGAATCTCCACAAGGCTGTCAGCTGCGGCGGCTGCGACATCCAGATCAGCATCGACAACGCCCTTTACCAAGGCATGAGCGACGATTAATCCGTCGAACTCGCCGAGTGCCCGAACGGCCTGAAACCTGACTTCGGGCTCCATATCCGCAACGGCAGATGCCAGGTACTCAACGGCTTCGGGACTCGCTGTTTCGGCGATGTCGATCACGGCCAGACGGCGCACGGACGCATCCGCACTCGCGAGGCCGCGGGCAATATCCTCGATATCGCCGAACGATTCGAAAGGTTCGAACGCAGACATGTCAGCGAAGCAGGTATGGAATGTTGACCGTCACCGCGCCCGTCGGACAGTCGGTCTCACACGGCATGCAATACCAGCATTCGTCGTACTTCATGTAGGCCTTGCCGGTCAGGTCACTGATACGCAGTACATCGAGCGGGCAAACGTCGACACAGACGGTACAGCCCTTGTCGGCGATACATTTGGCATCGTCCACGACAACCGGGACGGTCGTTGGTGCGAGGGCAAGAGGCATGGAGACTCCGGGTCAGGCGTGTTGAAGAATACGTTGGCGATCGTATGCCGATCGCTCGGCCTCCTCGATCGGCACGATGTATGGCGCGACGGCGCGCTTCTCCGCCGTCATGCGGCCGTTCTGCTTGCTCAGGATGCTGTGGCAAAACCACTCGTCGTCGTTCTTCTCGGGATAGTCCACCCGTTGATGATAGAGACCCCAGCGGCTTTCGGTCCGAAACAGGGAAGCGAAGGCAGCCATGTCCGCACAGTCCAGAATGGAGGACACTTCAAGCGCACGCATCAATTCGTGTGAGTCTCGCGCCACCATTCCGTTCTCCAGATCGTCGCGCACCTCAGCGAATCGCGCCTGGCCGATTTGCATCTTCGCCGTCACCTTTGGTGGCTGCAGGTAATCGTTCACAAGACGCCGCGCTTTATACTCAAGCTGGTTCGGCGGAATGCCATCGTCGCGCCGCGTCGGCGCCAGCACACGCGCCTGTTCGCGGACGACGTCGTCCCGCTCGTAGTCCGGCAGATCGACGTCCGCAGCGAAGTCGATTGCGTGCTCACCCGCCACGGCGCCATTGGTGAACGCGCCGAGCATGTAATTGTGCGGCACGCTGGCCATGTCGCCGGCTGCGTAGAGACCCTTTACCGTAGTTCGTGCAAATTCATCGACGAACACACCGGACGCGCTGTGACCGGAGCACAATCCGATCTCGGAGATGTGCATTTCGATCATGCGTTCGCGATAGTTCGTTCTCCGGTTCTCGTGGAATCGCCCGCGCGACGGCCGCTCGACTTTGTGCAGCACCGCCTCGATCTGACCCACCGTATCGCTGTGCAGGTGATTGAGCTTTAAAAACACCGGCCCCTTGCCTGATTGCAGTTCGTTATAAAACTCCTGCATCATCTGGCCCGACCAGTAGTCGCATTCGATGAACCGATTGCCTTCGCTGTTAGCCGTGTAGGCTCCGAATGGACCCGCGACATAAGCGCAGGCCGGCCCGTTATAGTCCTTGATCAGCGGGTTGATCTGGTAGCACTCGATGTTGGCGAGGCCCGCGCCTGCATGATAGGCCATGGCATATCCGTCACCGGAATTCGTCGCGTTCTCATAGGTGCCCCAGAGATAACCGGACTGCGGCAAACCGAGACGCCCCGCCGCTCCCGTGCAGAGAATGACCGCCTTCGCTCTCAGCACAAGAAACTCGGCAGAACGGGTATTCACTGCGATCGCTCCCGCAATCCGCCCATCTTTCGCCGTGAGCAGCCGCGTCGCCATATAGCGATTGGAGATCAGCACCTGCTCTCGCCGAAGCTGACGATAGAGCGCCTTCTTGACGGTATCTCCATTCGGCATCGGCAATACGTAGGAGCCGAGATGGTGTACTTTTTTGACGTCGAAATCGCCGTTCTCGTTTTTCTGGAATTTGATCCCGAATTTATCGAGCTCCTGAATGACATCAAAGCAACGCGACGCGTATTTGTAGACCGCCGCCTGATCGCATATGCCGTCATTCGCAATCGTAATTTCCTTGGTATATTGCTCCGGCGTCGCATATCCGGGCACAACCGCGTTGTTCAGCCCGTCCATGCCCATGGCAATGGCGCCAGAACGCTTCACGTTGGCTTTCTCGAGAAGGATCACACGCGCCTTGGGATTACGCCGCTTCGCCTTGTAGGCGGCCATCGGACCGGCAGTGCCGCCACCGATCACCAGCACGTCGCATTCGACTTCGGACAGGCCGTTCTTGATTTCGTCCATCACAGTTCTTTCACCCAGCGCGGGGCACCGACAACTCGCGGAGATATACCCACGGATAGATTCCGCGGTCGTGTCCGTCCGAGAAAAACAGCCGCACTGCGTAACTTCCGATCGGCTCAGCAGCAGCGACCCGCAAGCCGGGTTGAAGATTAAGCTCCAGCCCGTCAGCCTGACGACGGATCTCGCTCGCCGCCCTGCTCGCACGGCGCAACGTGATCGCCTCAAGCCGGCTGATTTCGCCATCCTGCCATGTGACGGCGAGAACGGTCTGATTGTCGACCAACTCGATTCCGATTGGCTGCATTTCAGTTCCTTTACGAGCTTCGGCAGTCTTGTAATCCGCGGGCTCGGCTACATGCTCGCAATAAATTGCTTTCCGCTATCCCGCTTGCCCGGCTTTCCGCTCATTATCGCCAAAGCGCGCGCGAGACGCTTTTTCGGCCCCGTACCAGGGAAGAAGGCGACGAACCGCTCCCTCGAAGAGGAAATCCGCGACGACGCCCATGGTCCCCAGGACAATCAAGCCGACGAACATGTAATCGACACGGAACACCTGCTGAGACATTTGAATGAGATAACCAACGCCGAACGCTGCGCCTGCCAGTTCGGATGCGACCAGCAGGACCAGCGCAACGGACAAGCTCACGCGAAGGCCCGCGATGATGAACGGCAGCGCTCCTGGGATGACGACAAACGCAAAATTCCGCCATCCGCTCGCGCCAAGACTCGCTGCTGCGCGCCCCAGTAACGGATTGGTATCGCGAACGCCGAGGTAGGTGTTGACCCAGACGGGGAAGAACACGCCCCATGCGATCAGGAAAATCTTGGACAACTCTCCGATACCGAACCAAAAAATCGCCAGCGGCACGAAAGCCAGCGCGGGAATCGCGCGAAACATCTGCACCAACGGATTGATGGTGGCATGCAGCCATGGCAACTGCGCCATCGCGACACCGAGCAGTATCGCTAGGATTGAACCGCTGACGAATCCTATGATCGAGCGGAACAAGCTGGCTCCGAGATGCCGCAGCAATTCGCCAGAAGCAAGCAATGTCCAGCCCGATTGGAGGATGGTGGTGGGTGCAGGCAACATGATGTCATTAACGAGCCCACTGCGGCTCAATGCTTCCCATGCACCGAAGAAAACAAGTGTGCCGATGACGCCAGCGGCGGCGCGCCGATCGAAGTGGATCGCCATCTCCTACTCCGCAGTATCGAGACCGATGGCGCGGGCCACCCGGTCGTATAGTTCGTTGAAGGCCGGCGACGTCCGGCGCCGAGGACGCTCCAGCTCGATCGGGATATCTTCCACGACGCACCCGGGATTCGCCGACATCACAATGAGCCGGCTGCCAAGGACCAGGGCTTCGGCGATATTGTGGGTGACAAACAGGATGGTCTGTGCACCTTGCTTCTGAATATCGATCAGTTTGGATTGCAGTGCATAGCGGGTCATGGCGTCGAGCGCGGCAAAAGGTTCGTCCATGAGCAGGAGCGCAGGCTTGGTTGCAAGCGCCCGCGCGATCGCCACCCGCTGCTTCATCCCCCCGGACAGTTCGAAGGGATATTTCGCGCCAGCGTCAGGCAGGCCCACTTGCCTCAGCAACTCATCGGCGACCTTTCGGCGCTCAGACGCCGCACGGCCTTCCATGCGTAGTCCAAATTCTACGTTTGCCTGCGCCGTCAGCCACGGAAACAGTGAGTAATCCTGGAAGACAACACCCCGCTCTGAACTCGGTCCTGCAATGCGGTGGTCGTTGACAAGGACTTCACCGTGGGACGGTGCAACAAATCCCGCAAGAATATTGAGAAGCGTAGTCTTGCCGCATCCGCTGGGGCCAAGGACACAGACAAACTCACCAGGCGCGATGGTGAGGGATACATTCCTCAATGCCACCGTTCGGCCGCGGCCGGAGTCATAAACATGACCAAGGTCGTTGCATGCAATCAGCGGCCGTTGTGCCGCAACCGCAGCAGGGAGGTCGACCCTTAAGTTCATGCGATGACTCCAGCCGGGGCGTGGCTACTTCTTGCGTGCTTGATCGAGCAGACCTGTGACAACGACGGCGTTGAAGTCGGGTATCTTGATGTCCGAGCGCACCAGTTTGTTGTCGATCGCCCACTTCGCTTGTGCTTCAAATTCGGCAACAAGTTCCTTTTTGCCGCTTTTCAGATCAAAATCGGTGCGTGGCAGAAAATTCCGCACGATCTCGGGGTCGACCTTGATGCGCTCGGCAATCAGGCTGGCAGCAGCGTTTGGATCCTTCTTGATGATCTCGTCTGCCTCAATCAGCGCCTTGAGAGCCTTCACGAGAAGGTCCGGTTTGCTGTCGATGCTTGATTGCAGCGTGATGATCGTCGAAAATCCGACATAGAGACCCGGCGAACGGATCGCGTGAAACTTGCCGCCACCCTGCTTGATCGCCAGCGAAATATGCGGCTCCGTCCAAATGAAGCCATCGATGGCTCCGCTCGAAAGACTCCCGACAAAGTCGCCGGGATTGAGGCTCACCGCCGTGATGTCGGCGAATGTCAGATTCGCTTCCTTCAGCAGCTTCGAAAGATAGTAGTGCGCGTTGGTACCCTGCGAGTAGCCGATTTTGCGCCCTTTAACATCCTTGATCGTCTTGATGTCCTTTACGGCCACGAGATCAAACGATTCCTGACGGTTCAACGTGCCGATGACGCGCACCGGCAGCCCGTTGAGATTCGCGAACAGAACGGGCGTTTCGGCGGCCGTGCCGATCACCACACCACCCCCAACCAGTGCGTCCAGGACAAGCCGGCCACTGGGGAAAGTTGTGACCTTGGGTGCAAGTCCCTGTTTTTCCCAACCCTTGGATTGATCCGCGACAAAGAACTGCCCCCAACTCACAGCGAGGCCTTCACCAATCGTAATGTCCTGAGCTTGCGCAGACGCTGAGAACGCGCCAGCCAGCGCAGCCAGCAACATGGCCCCCGGCTTCACAAATCGAGCCGTCCAACGATTCATTGCGTTCTTCACGTCACCAACTCCGTTCGTGTTTCTGAGTTTTGAGATTTGTCGAGATATCTGACAACCCGCGCGCCGAGAGGCAGCTCGCTGCTGCGATGAAATTTGTCTGCGAGCCATGCGACATTATTGTCGGCGAAAGCGGGTCCGATAACCGTGACGCCCTGCGGCAAGCCGTTCGGCAGAAAGCCGCTCGGAACGGCAACTGCAGACAGATCCGCGAGATTGACGAATGTCGTATAGGTGCCGGTCCGCGTGTTGAGATTAACAGGATCGGCCTCAAGTTCGGAATTCTTGTAAATGGTCCCCGTGGTGGGAACGACAAGGACATCGATATCGCGCCACAAATCGTTGATCTCGCGCTTGAGAAGTTTGAGCCGCTGCTGACCAGCAAAAACGTCCGCGCCTGTTATTCGGGCCCCGCCGAGAAGGATGTCGCGTGTGACTGGCAGAACGGAGCTATCACGGCTATCGAGAAATTCCTTCAACGCGCCGTAGCGTTCTGCAAGCCACGGCCCGCGAAACAGCATGTCGTTGATTTCGAGGAACGGCGCGAAATCGACGTCAACGCGAATTCCCCCGAGATCTTCGAGACGGCGGACGGCGTGATCGAATAGTTTTGCCGCGCCCGCGTCACCGAAGAAATCCAGATGCTGCGGCCTGGGTACGCCAAACCGAAAGCCGCGTATCGTTTTATCAAGCGGAGCCAATGGCACTGCCCGCGAGAACGGATCGCGCCGGTCGAAATCGCGGATCACGTCGAAAGCTGCCTGGGCATCCGGCACTGTGAGCGCGAACACCGAGATCGTCTCGATGGAGCGGCAAGCCGAGACCGTTCCAATCCTGCTGATCAATCCGCGCGTCGGCTTCAAGCCGACGACATTATTAAAGGCGGCAGGCACCCGGCCCGACCCGCCGGTATCTGTCCCCAATGCCAGGCTGACGAGGCCCGCCGCCACCGATACGGCTGCCCCAGAACTCGAGCCGCCCGGAATGTAATCCGCGTTGAAGGCATTGCGCGCAACACCGTAAGGTGATCGCACACCCACAAGACCGGTAGCGAACTGGTCCATGTTGGTCTTGCCGATAAGAATCGCGCCAGCGGCCAACAGCCGTTCAACAGACGGACTGCTCTCTTCAGCCACATAGGAGAAGTCCGGGCACGCCGATGTGGTTGGTAAGCCGACCACGTCGATGCAGTCTTTCACGCTGAACGGAACACCCCATAGCGGAAGGCTGGCCCGCACGGCCGGCGGCAAGCCTTCAAGCTGCCTCGCGCGGGTCAGAGCAGAATCGCGGCCGACGAGGCTGATCCAGACGCCATCGTCGCCGCGCTCAGCGATCCTGTCGAAGATCGTTTCAACAACCCCTGATGGCGTAAACGAGCCGTTTTTGTATCCGGCCGTCAGACGCGGAAGATCGAGCTCAATCGTGTGGTGCTCTCCGCTCATGACGGATCTTTCGGTGGTGCGAACGGGCGTGAAATCTCAAACGCACGCGCCGCGCGCAGTACTGTCGCATCCGCAAACTTCACTCCGACGATCTGCAATCCGACAGGTAAACCAGCCTTGGTCAGCCCTGCCGGAACCGACGCTGCCGGCTGCTGCGTCAAATTGAACGGATACGTGAATGGCGAGCGTATTGGCCGTTCCGCCAGGTCCGCTTGTGACGCATTGATCGCCGATGCCGGATGCGCCGTCGTCGGCGTGATGAGCAGATCCCATTTCTGATGGAACTGGCTGAAGTGGCGCCCAAGCGCCTCCCGCCGATCGACCGCTTGCAAGTACGTCACGCCATCGATCGCGCGTCCCTGCTCGGCCGCCGCCTGAAGACCTGGCTCCGTTAGCGCACGCCGGTCAGGCGCAAAACTCGCGAGAAGCTTTGCGGCTCCGGCCTGCCAGAACGTCAGGAAAATCGGAAGCGGATCTTCAATGCCGGGATCGACAAGCTCGACAATCGCCCCATGATCCGCAAACACCTTCACAGCATCAGCGACGATCTTCTCGACCTCGGGATCAACCTGCGCGTAGCCAAGCGCGGGGCTGAACGCAATGCGAAGACCCTTGATGCCTTCGTCGATCCCCCTGCCCCAGGCGATGTCCGCCGGCGGCAAGGCATTCCAGTCCCTCGTATCCGGACGAGCGATAACATCAAGCAACAAGGCAGCATCGCGCACCGACCGCGTCAGAGGTGTCACATGAAACAGCGTGCCGTTCTGGGAGGGCGGATATACCGGTACCCTGCCGAATGTCTGCTTGAAACCGAAAGCGCCACTGTGCGCGGCCGGAAGGCGTGTCGAACCGCCGCCGTCTGTCGCGACATGAAGTGGACCGAACCCGAGCGCCGCGGCAGCTCCCGAACCTCCGCTGCTTCCTCCCGGCGTGTGCGCCACATTCCATGGATTGCGCGTGATCCCCGTCAGCAGACTGTCGCCAACCCCCTTCCAGCCGAACTCCGATGTCGTCGTCTTTCCGAGCAGAACCGCGCCATGTTCGCGTAGGCGGGCCGTTGCTGGCGAATCTTCACTCCAGTCCTGATTTGGATCCACTGCACGGCTGCCGCGCAAGGTGGGCCAGCCCTTTGCCAAAACGAGATCCTTCAGCGCAACAGGCACACCGTCCACGAGGCCCAGCGGCTCACCGCGCTGCCATCTCTTCTCGGAATCAGCCGCGGAAGCGAGCGCCGACTCCGCATCAAGCAATGCGAAAGCATTGATTTGCGGATCAAACCGCTTAGTTCGATCGAGGATCGAACGCGTAACTTCGAGCGGCGATAATTTTCTTTGTCTGTATAATTCGACAAGCTCAACCGCTGACAGGTACGCTATATCGCCAGATTGATTTCCGGCGTTCGACGAACGTGGGCTTGTTGTGGGTCGGTCTACATCCTGTATCGACATTCGGCGTCACCATGATCTTGTTTTCTCAAGATCATGGCTAAGGCCTGACGTCTGCGCGACGCAGCAATTAATTGCGAACCTGGTCCGGCAACTCAAAAACGCAAGAGCACAATTGCAGCCGAGCAATAGACGAGAATTGAAATCTCCATAAGGCGAACAATTAGAAATAAATCGACCATTGAAGACATCGTTCGATTTGGTGGCCGACCCTGACGGTTACACGCTGTCGCTTGGAGCGGCTCGTGCATGCGGCCCGCTGACCTCTTGGGTTCGATCCGAAAATGACATCGCATTCCATAATCGCTCATTACGCGAATCCCGGCTGTAGACGCCAGATAGAGAAGTCACTGTTGGCCCCGATACAGATGTCACTCTCCGCGGTTTGTGCTGGGGAGTATTTGGCCGATGACGGTGATTGCGATGAGCCGGACGGAGATCGACCGGATGAGCGTCTTGCGGGATTTGGCGGCTAATCGGATCAAGGTTGCAGATGCAGCGGTACTAATGGGGCTTGGCCGGCGTCAGGTGTTTCGGCTGGCAAAGGCCTATGGCCAGGATGGCCCCGAGGCACTGGTCTCGCGCCGGCGTGGCCGTTCGAGTAACCGCAGCTATCCGGCAACGCTGCGCACCGAAGCGATCGGTATCATCCGTGAGCGTTATTCTGACTTCGGTCCGACGCTGGCGGCGGAGAAGCTGGCGGAACTGCACGGGATTCATCTTGGCCGCGAGACTCTGCGACAATGGATGATGGTTGCTGGCCTATGGAAGGACCGTCGCGCACGGCTCAAGCCGGTGCACCAGCCACGGTATCGGCGCGACAGCCTGGGCGAGTTGATCCAGATCGACGGTTCGGAAC
>JAFVHU010000153.1 GCA_017474385.1 Afipia sp.
ATCGAAAACATGTTCGGCAGGCTCAAGGATTGGCGGCGCATCCACACCCGCTACGACCGATGCGCACACACCTTCATGTCCGCCATCTGCATCGCCGCCGCAGTCATCTTCTGGCTCTGATCAATGAGTCCTGAGCCTAGGCATGTCGCAATATTGAAACGGCGCCGCCGCCGACGGACCCAAAGGGCATCCGCGGCGGAGCAGACATCAATGACGGTCGATCACCGCGGTGCGCCTGCTAACGAGTGGCTGTTTCATCATCGCCTAATCGTTCGCTCGATCGGCGGATCGTTCGTTGCGATGCATCAATTCCAAATAGGAATTTTAATTATTTCCTCGCTTGAGCCAATTGCTAGCTCAGCAAGTAGTGAAGTAAATTTGACAGTACTATTTTAGAACGATAAGAAAATATCTCGGCTGCCGATGGCATGCGACATCTGATCGTTCACGGGCGCGTCGTCGCAGTGAAGCCGAAAAAAAGGCGGAGCAAGAATTCGCCACGAGGGGAGGGGTGGCATGAGTGGCGGGGACGAACTCGTCGCGGCCGAATTGCTGGACGGCTTTGTCGTCCAGGGCGCTCGACCTGATCGGGACGTTTGTCAATCGCTCAAGGGTCTATCTGTCCACCGCCAAGAACGGCGAAGCAATTCTTATTGCAATCGCCGCCGCCTTCGACGCCGTCCTTCACACCATACGACCTTGTAAGATCCACGAGAGATCCTTTGGGAGGAATGAAATGACATGTTCGCCGAGCGTTGAATCCATTTGCCCTTGTTTTCCTGAAACTGTTTCCAGCATGCGCCGGCCGGTGTCCCTCGCGCGGGCCGCAATGGCGTTCGGGCTTGGGCTCGCGATGTCCTGCAGCGGCGCGCTGGCGCAGAACGTCGCCAAGGGATCACCCGAACACATCAAGGCCGTCACGTCAGCAATCGACGGCGCATCGATCAAGGCCAATACCGCGAGCTCGAGCGACTGGCCGACCATCGGTCTCGACTATGCCGAGACGCGCTTTTCCAAGCTCAACCAGATCAACGCCGACAACGTCAAGAAGCTGGGCCTGGTGTGGAGCTATCCGCTCGAATCTTCCCGCGGTGTCGAGGCGACGCCGGTCGTGGTCGACGGCATCATGTACCAGACCGCCTCCTGGAGCGTAGTGCATGCTATCGACGCCCGCACCGGCAAGAAGATCTGGAGCTTCGATCCCGGCATCGACAGGGAGAAGGGCTACAAGGGCTGTTGCGACGTCGTCAATCGCGGCGTGGCGCTCTGGAAGGGCAAGGTGTTCTTCGGCGCCTATGACGGGCGCCTGATCGCGCTCGACGCAGTCACCGGCAAGAAGGTTTGGGAAAAGGACACCGTCGTCAGCAAGGATCACTCCTACACCATCACCGGCGCGCCGCGCGTCTTCAACGGCAAGGTGGTGATCGGAAATGGCGGCGCGGAATTTGGCGCGCGCGGCTACGTCACCGCCTATGACGCCGAGACTGGCAACCAGGCCTGGCGCTGGTTCACGGTGCCCGGCGATCCCTCAAAGCCTTTCGAAGATGAATCGATGGCGGCGGCCGCCAAGACCTGGGATCCGGCCGGCAAATACTGGCTCAACGGCGGTGGCGGAACGGCGTGGGACACCATTACATTCGATCCCGACCTGAACCTAGTCTATATCGGCACCGGCAATGGCGCGCCGTGGAACCGGAAAGTCCGCAGTCCCTCCGGCGGCGACAACCTCTATCTGTCCTCGATCGTCGCACTCAATGCCGATACCGGAAAATATGCCTGGCACTATCAGGAGACGCCCGGCGATCACTGGGACTACACCGCCACCCAGCCGATGATCCTGGCGGACATCAACATCGACGGCGCGCAGCGCAAGGTGATCCTGCACGCGCCGAAGAACGGCTTCTTCTTTGTCATCGACCGCACCAACGGCAAGTTCATCTCGGCGAAGAACTTCGTCGACGTGAACTGGGCGACCGGCTACGACGCCAATGGCCGCCCCATCGAGGTGAGGGAGGCGCGCGGCGACGAACCCTATGACAGCATTCCGGGTCCCGCCGGCGCCCACAACTGGCATCCGATGTCGTTCAATCCGCAGACCGGGCTTGTGTATCTGCCGGCGCAGGGCGTGCCGATCAATCTCACGCCGGAAAAGACCTTCAAGCATAATGCCGTTGAGCCCGGCAAGTTCGCCAGTACGACGGGCTGGAATCTCGGCCACATGTTGAATGCCACGCCGCCGAAGAACCCGGCGTTCGGGCGTCTGCTGGCCTGGGATCCGGTCAAGCAGAAGGAAGCTTGGCGCGTCGAGCATGTGGCGCCGTGGAACGGCGGCACGCTCACCACCGCGGGCAACCTGGTGTTCCAGGGCACGGCCGACGGACGCTTCGTCGCCTACAACGCAACGACGGGCGAGAAGCTTTGGGAAAGCCCGACCGGAACCGGCGTGGTCGCAGCGGCCTCGACCTATATGCTCGACGGCAAGCAATATGTGTCGATCGCAGTCGGCTGGGGCGGCGTGATCGGCCAGTGGATGCGCGCCACCGAACTGCAGAGCCCCGGCACGGTCTACACGTTCGCGATCGACGGCAAGGCTTCGCTGCCCACCTTTGTCAAGTACCAGACCGAAGGCCTGCTTAAGGGCGTGAAGTACGACCCGAAGGACGTGGAGGAAGGCACCTTGATCTATGTCGCTGCCTGCGCCGCCTGCCATGGCGTGCCCGGCGTCGACAAGGGCGGTAATATCAGGAATCTCGGCTATGTCGCGCCCGAAAGCATCACCAACCTGAAGGACATCGTGTTCAAGGGCCCGTTCCGCGACCAGGGCATGCCCGACTTCACCGGCAAGCTGAAGGAATCGGACATTCCCAAACTGCAGGCCTTCATCCAGGGGACGGCGGACGCAATCCGTCCGAAGCAGTAGCTATCATGCCAGTCATGGCCGGGCCTGTTCCGGCCATGACTGAATGAAATCGAATTCGTCCTCCAACTCGGTGTGTGGTCGCTGGGCCCGACGCTGCGGCAATCTCGCGTCTGAGAGCCAGCGCTACGCCGTCTTCTACGGGCAGCGCGCCCCTTTCTGCCGCACCCAGCCAATATGCACGGGAGCGGATAATCTCCTAAATTCTAAATAAGAATTGTTCGATCTGACAATTAGAGCCGGTATCTTAGTGCATCACTCAGCAATTCGGATTGATAGTTCTATTTTAGAACGATATCAATCGGCCCTGGTCGCTGCGGTCATCGCTCAGCGCAGGCGCGCGACTTTTGATCATTCAAAGGGGCGCCGTAACGCTCCTAAAAAACAAGGCGAAGCAAGAATTCGCCATGAGGGAGGATGGCATTGACCGGGCCCCACTGAGTGGTCCGATTGGAATGTTAGTTTAGAGATTGCATTTTGACGATCTCCTTTGGTGCTGGCCAGACGAGGGCTTCGGGTGCCGGCGGTCGATATCCGAGCGATGAGTGCGGGCGCATCGTGTTGTAGTGGCGGCGCCAGTTTTCGATCACGATCTGGGCCTCCTTGAGTGTGTAGAAGATCTCGCCGTTGAGCAGTTCATCGCGCAGCTTGCCGTTGAAGCTCTCGCAATAGCCATTTTCCCACGGACTGCCCGGCTCGATGTAAGCGGTCTTGGCTCCGACGGTGGCGATCCAATCCCGGAGCGCCTCGGCGACGAACTCAGGGCCGTTGTCTGAACGTATGTGCGCAGGGATGCCCCGCGAGACGAACAGCTCGCAGAGTGCCTCGATGACATCGGTTGCCTTGAGCTTCCGCGCGACACGGATGGCCAGGCTCTCACGGCTGAACTCGTCGATGATGCACAACATCCGGAACGCTTTGCCGTCGTGGGTGCGGTCAGCGACGAAGTCATAGGACCAGACATGGTTGGGCCGCTCCGGCCGCAGACGGATGCACGAGCCGTCGTTGAGCCACAGACGCCCGCGTTTAGGCTGTTTGGCAGGGACCTTCAGCCCCTCACATCGCCAGATCCGCTCAACACGCTTCTTGTTCACCGTCCAGCCAGCTCTGCGAAGCAACGCCGTAATCCGGCGATATCCGTAGCGGCCATATTGGCGGGCAAGCTCGATGATGTCGGCAGTCAAAGCTGCCTCGTCATCGGGTGTCGTTGGGATCTTGCGCTGCGTCGATCGATGCTGACCTAATGCCCGGCACGCCCGTCTCTAGGATATGCAAAGCTCGGTCATCACACGATCGACGCAGGCACGGCGTCGGGAGGGGCTTAGAAGTTTCCCTTTGCGGCCTCCGCCAGGATCAACTTGTCCAGCGTCAGATCCGACACCGCTCGCCGAAGACGATTGTTCTCAATCTCCAGCTCTTTGAGTCGCTTCACCTGATCACCCTTCAGGCCACCGTACTCGTTTCGCCATCGATAGTACGTTACTTCCGTCACGCCTATCGCTCGGACTGCGTCTGCTACCTGCCGGCCCTGTGCCATCAGCACATCAACCTGCCGCAGCTTCGCAAAGATCTCTTCAGCTGTATGCCTCTTCCTTGCCATCGATCTTATCCTCCATCCGAAAACCATACTTCAGGGAGGACCACTTAGCGTAATCGCGGGTGGCACCACTCGACACTTGAGCGGCAGCTCCCCAGACTGATCGTGTCGAACGATCGGTCTTTGCCTGCAAATGAAGGGGAGCTGCCATGACGAAGTACGCCGCACTTGATGTCTCGCAGGAATTAACAGCTGTCTGCATCGTCGATGAGACGGGACGGATCACGGCCGAGAAGAAGATTGCGACTTGTCCGGAGACAATCAATTCCTGGTTGTCGAAGAACGCGCCCGATCTGGTTCGTGTCGGGATGGAGACTGGTCCGCTGGCTGTATGGCTATGGAATGAATTACACGATCGGGGCATTCCGATCGTGTGCATGGATGCTCGGCACGCCCATGCTGCCTTGAAGATGCGGCCGAACAAGACCGATCGGAATGATGCCGCTGGGCTCGCCCAGATCGTTCGCACAGGCTGGTTCAAGCACGTCCGGATCAAGTCTCGAGATTGCTACGAGGTTCGATCGTTGTTGGCCGCTCGTGAGGCTCTCGTTCGGACCCGCGTCAGGCTAGAGAACGAAATCCGGGGGCTCTTGCGTACCTTCGGCGTGCTGTTTGGCAAAGCCGGTGGGGGCTTTGCCTTACGGGCCGAAGAGATCGTCGCGGGTGAACTCGATGCTTCAGCGCCAATGCGCGTCATTGTCGAGACACTCATGCAGGCTCGAATGGCAATCCTCGATCGCATCAAGGTTTTCGATCGCCAGGTACTGATGATTGCCAAGAAGAATCCGGCAGCACGCTTGTTTATGACAGCTCCGGGCGTCGGCGCGATCACAGCTCTCTCGGTTGCGTCGGTCTTCGATGATGTCGAGCGCTTCAAGCGATCGTCGAGCGCAGGCGCTTATCTCGGATTGACGCCGCGCCGCTACGAGTCAGGCGAAGTCAGCCGGAATGGGCGGATCTCCAAACACGGAAACCAGATGACGCGTAAGCATCTCTATGAGGCCGCCACGACGTTACTCACGAGAACCAAGGCCTTCTCGACCCTCAAGGCCTGGGGCCTCAAGCTCGCCAAGGTTGCCGGCTTAAAAAAAGCGCGCGTCGCTGTGGCACGGGAGCTCGCCGTCATTCTTCACGCAATGTGGAAGACAAGCACCCCGTTCCGTTGGAGCGCTGTGGCCGCATGATCAGATCCATGCTGCCCTGACAACGCTTCCAACGGCGCGTCCCCGCCGGGACGCATGACGCGGATCAGGCCGTCCCTTTGAATGTGGCATCACCGCACCTTCCATGATGACCACGTGGACCACTTCGGCCGATCCACCATCCGACGCCAACATGCGGCGATGCAGACCATCGACCGCGGAGAGAACTCTGAGCCCGGCGAGAACGCCCAGTCATGGAAGAAAAGCTATTGACGAGCGCGATTAGAGAACTTCAAAGGGGGCAGATCAATCGATCGCAATCGTGTGTGGTGGGCAGAACTATCTTTGAAAGGTCAAACCTCTCATCATCAACGTCGATAGCTGCAATATCGAGGCAGTGCGCTCGCTTGACGTGCATGTGCTTAGCTTTGGGGCCACTGCGGATGCGATTTCGGATAGTGAGACCGAAAAGTAAAACGCAGAAACGCCACTTCAGTTGCGTGCGGTAGTAATTTCGGTGTGCGCTCACCTCGTGGTGGGAAGCGGCCTCATCCTTTTCCGGATGGATCCCAGACCTGCCTTTGCTGCGACGGCGCGGCCGCACAAATTGTGCGATGCAAATTCCCCGACAACCCTCGTGCGTTTAGATAATCGGCATTGACACAAGAAAGTTGAGGTGGCAACTAAATTGAAATGGCAAAGTTTTGCACTGATCGATCTCCATGCGGTGGATCGAGCGATCCGACTTACAGGGGAGGCGGGGATGATTATAGACACGTTAGAAAAGCCGACGTCCTCGGCGATTGATCCATTTTCTCCGGACTATTTTCGCGATCCATATCCCTTTCATGTGCAACTGAGGGACGCGGGGCCGGTTGTTTGGTTGGAAAAGTGGGGCGTATGGGCTGTCGCGAGATTTGAGCAAGTCCAAGCTGTGCTAGGCGATTGGCGGACCTATTGCTCGAGTGCTGGTGTCGGCATCGTCAATGAAAAGAAGATGGGTGGTTGGCGTAAGCCGAGCGCGCTACTTGAAAAGGATCCGCCCGAGCATACCGCGAATCGCGCAATTGTTAGTCGGATACTGTCGCCTGCTGCTCTTCGTGCGTTGCGCGCCACTTTTGAGCGAGAAGCTGAAGTATTAGTGGACCGTGTCGTTGGCGCGGGTGACCTCGACGGGATGGCCGATTTCTCCGAAGCGTTTCCGATGAAAGTGTTTGCGGATGCGGTGGGAGTTCCTGTCGAAGGCAGGCACCATCTCGTGCCGTGGGGCAACATGGTCTTCAACGGAATGGGCCCCCGAAACGCATTGTTTGATCGGGCGATGGCCAATGCCGACGAAGTTACAGCGTGGATCACGGCTGCCTGCAAGCGCGAAAACCTCACTCCCGATGGGTTAGGAGCGCAGGTGTATACGCATGTCGAAGCCGGTGAAATAAGCGCCGATCATGCGGCGCTTCTTGTTCGATCATTCTTATCCGCGGGCGTTGATACGACCACGTTCGCAATCGGGAACGCGCTCTTCTGTTTTGCGATGCATCCGGAGCAGTGGGATGTGGTTCGGGAAAATCCCGGCAAGGTGAAGCAGGCGTTTGAAGAGATCATGCGCTTTGAATCGCCATTTCAGACGTTTTTTAGAACCGCGACGTGCGACACGGAAATCGCGGGGACAGCAATTCCTCAGGACAGCAAAGTCCTGATCTCGGTTGCAGCTGCAAACCGCGATCCTAGAAAGTGGTGCAATCCGGATACGTTTGACATTGGCCGAAGTACTGTCGGTCACGTTGGCTTTGGAGCCGGCATTCACGGTTGCGTCGGGCAGATGATCGCCCGGCTTGAGGTGGAGGTGTTGCTGACGGCGCTAGCAAAGCGGGCCAAGAGAATCGAAATCTGCGGCGAGCCGGAGCGTCTGCTTCACAACACTCTGCGTAGCTTTGAAAAGCTGCCCGTGCGATTCCACGCGTAAAACATAATGCCAATCATCACGTTCATCCACGCTCATGGTACGCGGGAAGAAATTGATGTTCCTGTCGGAACAACAATTATGCACGCATCTGTCGGAGCGGGTCTCGAAGGGATAGTCGGTGAATGCGGCGGCTCGGCTATGTGTGCTACTTGCCACGTTTACATTCCTGTCGAAGAGCAAATAGGCAGGTCGCTATCGCCCATAAGCGCGGTCGAAGAGGCCATGCTTGATTCTGCTGCGGCCGAGCGAACGGTGGAAAGCCGGCTGGGATGTCAGTTGAGCGTTACGGAATCCTTTGATGGTCTTGAAGTCAAGCTTCCCGAAAGGCAGCTATGACCAGTCCATCGTCAGTCCTTATTGTTGGTGCAGGCCACGCCGGCCTCCAGGCCGCTGGATCACTTCGTGACGGCGGCTTTGCCGGCGACATTACGCTGCTCGGCAACGAAGCCCACCATCCGTACCAGCGTCCACCATTGTCGAAAGCTGGACTGGAACTGGACAGCTTTTCAACTCCGACAATTCGTCCGCCAAGATACTTTGAAGAGCGGTCTATCAAAGTTGTCCTAGGTGACAAGGCCACGCGTCTCGATCGTTCGCGACGCCGTGTTCTGACTTCTGCCGGTCGGGAATTCGTTGCCGATCACATCATTCTCGCGACGGGAGCGAGCAATCGCCGACTTTCGATTCGAGGTGAAGGCTTGCGGGGCGTGTTCTATTTGCGCACCGTGGATGAGGCGCGCGCACTAAGGGGCGCCCTTCATGATGCGAAACGCCTGGTCGTTATCGGCGCAGGCTTCATCGGCTTGGAAGTCGCTGCAATTGCCCGCAAGCGGGCAATTGTGACGACTGTTATTGACATAGACAATCGTCCGATGGCGCGTGCCGTCAGTCCGCAGATGTCGGGGTACATTCTCGGACTTCACACGGCAGCAGGCGCGGAAGTAATCCTGAATACCAGCGTAGAAGAAATCGAAGGCTGCGATGGAACTGTTCAGTCAGTACGGCTTGCGTCCGGAGAGAAAATTGCAGCAGACGTTGTGTTGATAGGCATCGGCGCAGCGCCAAATGTTGATCTTGCGTTGGGTGCCTCGCTGCAGGTCGACAACGGAATTCTCGCGGACGAATACCTGACAACGAGCGATTCTGACATTTCCGCCATTGGTGACTGTGCGTCGTTCCTGGCTCAGCATGGTCAGCGAGTTCGGCTTGAGTCAGTTCAAAACGCAACCGACCAAGCGCGTTCGGTCGCCGCTAAGCTCCTTGGGCGTTCACAACCGTACGCAGCTATACCGTGGTTCTGGAGTGATCAGGGCGACACCAAGCTCCAAATCGTCGGGTTGGTCTCGGGTTGCGGTGAAATGCTCGTCTCGGGGAATCCCGGTGAGCATAGTTTCTCTGTCTTTTGCTTTCGTGAAGGAAAGCTTGCGGGCATTGAATCAGTCAATCGTCCGGCCGATCACATGGCGGGACGTCGCCTGCTGAAGCTTAGTTCGGCAATTCAGATTGAGAGTGTCGTAGCGGCCAACTTCGATATGAAAGTGCTCGAAGCCGATGTTCGTGCTCGCGAGCTCGAGGCGATGCAATGAGTGCGCGGAGTCTTACAATTGAATGCCGCCAGCGACGCTTCGAACGTTCATTTCGCAACAAGTTTCGCCGAGCGCGCAGGGGTGAAAGCGTTCACGTAAGGAACGGTCGCCCGTATTTTGCGCAGGCAAACGATCAGCGTCTCAACTTCCTCGGGCGTAAGATTGGACAGCAATCTCTCTTCGCGCTCGAGGGCAGCCTCAATGACCTTGTCGTGGAGATTTTGACCCGCGCGAGACAGCTTAATAAGGCGCGAGCGATTATCGTTCGGGTCCGGAACAGACGTTGTCAGTCCCTCTTTGTCGAGAGCATCGAGGCTCCGGCTTACGGCACCTTTATCCAGGCCGATAGCGTTGATGATACTATTGGCGCTGATGTTCGGAAGACCCGCAAGTACACCCATTACACGCCACTCGGTAATGCCGATGCCGAAGTGTTTTCTGTAGGTGTCGGATGCGCCACGCGAGAGTTTGTTCGAGATGTAAGTGAAGAAGTACGGAATGTGTCGTTCAAGGTCGAGCACCTTGTGACCATCTACTGTGACGGCTCCCCGACGAATATTTTTCTTCACAAACAACGCTCCGAAATCGATCAAGAAAAGCCGTGACCCTCGCGAGAGATGCGGGGCTGCGTGGGTCTAACTCAATCGCAATAGCATGAAAACGAAAATCAGGGAGAGAAATATGGAAAACATCAAGTATACGATCGCACTCGCGGCATTGATGAGCGCTCTGTCTACGACGCAGAGCTCTGCTCAAGAACCGCTCAAAGGCGGCGCGGGGACCCCGATCAAAATAGGCGTCGTAACGCCGCTGTCCGGAACCTATGCCGCGGTCGGCCAACCGGTTCGTTGGGGACTTGAACTCGCTGCGGAGGAGATCAATGCTGCTGGAGGAATCAATAAGCGGCCGATCAGTCTCATTTTTGAGGACGAGGAAGCGAATCCGTCAGTTGCCGTTCAGAAGGCCGAGCGACTGTTTCAGGTCGAAAAAGTCGATTTCCTGACGGGTATGGTCAATTCGGGGTCCACGCTCGCGGTTGGGCAACTTGCGGAGCGCAACGGAAAACTGGCTTCGACAACCGTTTCCTTCGCGGACTCGATCACGGGTGAGAAGTGCTCGCCGAATATGTTTCGCTTCAATGCGCGCGCCGAACAGCAGTCGTATGCACTGACAAGTTGGCTCGGCAAAGAAAAGCCAACCGCCAAGGTGTTTGCAATCGGACCAGACTATGAAATGGGCCGGTCAAGCGTCGCCGCTTTTAAGGCAGGTGCAGAGCGTAACAAGATCGCTGTGGTCGGAGAAGTTTTCGCGCCTTTGGATTCGAAGGACTACTCCCAGTATCTGGGGCAAGTCAGGGCCGGCCGCCCGGATACGATCTATACGTCAGTTGCAGGTAACGACACTGTTCGGCTTCTGACGCAGCTTGACGAATTTGGGATCCTCAGATCAGCCAGCATTGTGGGCTCGTCAGGAACGATCACTTCACAGAACATCGCTGCTGTCGGGAAGGCAGCAGAGGGATTCACCACCGGGACGGCATATTCTCCCAAGATCGATACGCCGGAAAACAAGAAGTTCGTTGATGCCTATCGTGCCAAGTTCAAGGCAGATCCGGATCTCTTTGCAGCGGATTCCTACAGCCTTGTCTATGCGTACAAGGCTGCCGTGGAGAAGGCGGGAAGTGTTGAAACGGACAAAGTTCGCGATGCACTTCGAGGGTTGTCGTGGTCGACGCCATCTGGTCAGCGAACCGTTCGTGCCGGGGACAACCAGACGCTGCTTCCGATGTACATCGTGAAGATCAAGAACGGTCAGTTTGATATTGCCGGTTCTGTCAAGGCGGATGACGCCATCGGGCCAGACGCTTGCAAGCGCTTCTAGTGTGTCCGGGCGCGGCGCGCATTATGCGTGCCGTGTCCGACCCGGAGAAAATTCATGGAACTGAGCGATTACATCCAGTTTGTTCTAATGCCCCAAGTGATCAATGGTCTTGCGTTGGGCATAGCTGTTACTCTTGTCGCGTTGGGTTTGACCATTATTTTTGGTCTCCTCGATGTCATCAACATGAGTCACGGCGAGTTCTATGCCATTGGAGCATTTGGCGCTATTTCGCTCGGCGCGTTAGGTTTGAATTTCTGGGTGATGCTGGCGCTTGTGCCTCTCCTGATGGCACCTATGGGAGTCTTGGCTGAGCGGGTTTTGATCAAGCGGGTTTTCAACAGCAAGGATAGACATGTCGCAACCTTGCTCGTCACCCTCGGTTTGTCACTCATCCTCGAGGACGTTCTTCGCCTGGTCTACGGGCCGAACACCCACCGTCTTGATGCCCCGATATCCGGAGCATCAGAATTCTTCGGTGTTTTAGTCCCGAATTATCGGCTGCTGCTGATCCTGGTTGGAGTAGGGGTCATCTGTGCCGTTTCTTTTGTAACCTATCGGACACGTTTGGGAGCAATGGTCCGTGCGGCTGCCTACGACAGGTCAATGACCTCTTCATTGGGTATCCCGGTTGATTGGGTCTATGCCGGTACTTTCGCCGTTGGTGTTTCTCTGGCCGGGCTGGCGGGAGTCTTGCTGGCGCCGTTGTATTCTGTGTTTCCGACGATGGGACGCGACTTCATTCTGCTCGCGTTTTCAGTCGTAATCGTCGGCGGAATGGGATCGATTGTGGGCGCTGTCATTGCCGGTCTTGCTCTGACGCAAGTGCAAGCTCTTGCAAGCCTCGTCATTTCGCCGGTCTGGACCGATCCGATCGTTTTCAGCGCTATGGTGATCTTCCTGATGTTCCGTCCGCAAGGTCTTTTCGGGAGATTGGGTCATGCGTGACGAGCAATCTCGATCAATACGCGTCAGCCATGCGTTTCTGCTGCTTTTCTGCGCCTGTGCACTGGTTGCTGCCGCGATCGGAGCAGTGTCGGGCAATTCCTTCTATCTAAGGCTTGCAACTGAAGCGCTAATCCTCGCGGGACTTGCGTTATCTGTCGATCTTCTTCTTGGATACACCGGAGCGTTGTCGCTCGGGCAAGCCCTTTACTTTGGTGTTGGTGCTTATGTTTCAGCTTTGGTGCTGCTTCAGACCGCGTCGTTCTGGCTGGCTATGTCTGCAGCGGGCGCCGCATCTTTGCTGTCGGCATTCATTGGCGGATTGATAGCCAACCGTGTTCGCGCCGTCTATTTCACCCTTATCACTCTTGGTTTGTCTCAGGTCATCGGAAAGGTGGTTTACAACACCCGGGAACTGGGAGCGTCCGACGGAATCATCGGAATACCCGTGATCGATATAGGCATTGGCGGCTGGTCAGTCTCGGCCGCTGATCCAACGGGCTTTTTTTTGGTCGTTCTTGTTTTCATCGTGATCTTGTACGGAGCGCTTGCCTATCTGCTCGAGACTCCTTTCGGGCGCGTCTTGATAGCGCTCCGCTCAAATGAAAAGCGTGTACCTTTTCTTGGATACTCGGTCTGGCGCGCAAGGATGATCGCATACGTCCTGGCAGGCGTCGTGGCGGGCCTGTCCGGCGCGCTTTATCCAATGTTGCGCGGCTTTGTATCGCCGGAATTGATGTCATTCTCAATGTCAAGCAACGCCGTGGTTGCGGTTTTGCTTGGAGGAGCCGGAACACTTGTGGGAGCACTGTACGGAAGCGTGTTGTTGGTAGTGATCAAGAGCATCATCGGAAGCTGGACTGAGCATCATCTGATCGTCATTGGCGCTTTGTTCATATGGTCAATTCTGTTTTTCCCGCGCGGTCTGATGGGAATGATCATTCCATATTTTCTCAAGCGCCCGAGTGAAGAGCAGTCAACGGTTCAAGTGCCTTCAAATGTCTCACTTTCCGGGGAGGCAAAATGAACAATACCCCGATTATGAAAATTGAAGGACTCGGCATTTCGTTCGGAGGATTGAAGGCCGTCGATGACGTGTCGTTTGATGTAGATCGCAATCAGGTCAAGACCGTGATCGGTCCTAACGGTGCAGGGAAATCGACGCTATTTAATCTGATTAGCGGAGCATTGCGCCCACGCAGCGGGCGCGTGCTGATCGATGGCGCAGTTCTGAACGGAAAGTCGGCCGGACAGATCAAGGCGCACGGATTGTCGCGATCTTTTCAAATCACGAATCTCTTTTTTGACCTGACCGTTCGAGAGAACCTGAGGCTCGCTGCCCAGTATCTTGAGCCGGCACGGCATGCATGGTTGCCGATCAAGCGGAGCGCCCGCGCGGCTTCGAAGGTTGATGAATTACTGAGCCGCTTCATTTTGACAGTAAAGGCTGATGAGCTTGCGGGCTCTCTGTCGCATGGCGAACAGCGGCGACTTGAAATTGCGGTTTGTTTGGCGTCAGAGCCGAAGGTTCTGCTGCTGGATGAACCAACTCAAGGTATGAGCCACGGTGACACGGAAGATACAAAAGAACTTATCCGCGGGCTTACGGATTCGGTAACAGTTCTCCTCATTGAACACGATGTGGGCCTCGTGATGGATATCTCCGACAGTATCGTCGTGATGCACCAAGGGAAGAAGCTAGCCGAAGGAACTCCTGCTTCTGTGAGACAAAACGCAGATGTTCAAGCTGCCTATTTTGGATCGGTGTGATGCTCAGGATTGATGACCTCCACACCCACTACGGAACAAGTCATATTATTCAAGGAATCAGCCTTGAGGTGGGGCAGGGCGAAATTGTCGGAATTTTCGGCAGAAACGGTGTCGGTAAGACCACCCTACTTAAGGCGATTGCGGGATGGGTGACGCCAACAAGCGGGTCTATCGCGATCGCAGGGGAGCGGATCAATGGAATGTCTTCCGACAAGATTTGCCGTTTTGGAGTCGGAATCGTTCCGGAAGACCGTCGGATATTTCCGGGCCTGACCGTTTCTGAAAATCTTGAACTGGCTCTCTCGCAAGTGAGAGGCCGCACGGCGAAAGACGAGCGCGCAGCGCTGGATCGCATATACGCGCGTTTGCCACGTCTATCGGAGCGACGAAAGCAACCCGCGACGACGCTCTCGGGCGGGGAACAGCAGATGCTTGCAATGGCGCGGGTGATGGTCGGCAGGCCGAAACTGGTTTTGATCGATGAGCCATCGGAGGGGCTGGCTCCAATGATTGTCGAAGAAGTTTTCGCGATGATCCGCGACCTCCAAAGAGAAGGGGCGTCTATCATGCTGGTTGAGCAGAATGTGCATAAGGCTCTCGCATTGACGCAGAGGTTCTGCGTGATTGATCGCGGGAGGGTCGTTGAATTGGGAAGTAGCGATTCCGAAGCCGACCGGGGCCGGTTGTTCAAGGCGATTGCGGTATAGTTGAACGAAGAAACGGAAATAGGAATGACTGCTTCGATAAAGAGACTACAAGGCAAGACTGCCATTGTGACGGGCGCCGCTCAAGGGATTGGCCGGACGTATGCGCTTGCCCTGGCTGAAGCTGGTGCGCGTGTGTGTGTTTCCGACATTGTCATGCCGGCAGATACGGTGGCGGAGATTACCAGCTATGGTGGCGAGGCTATTGGCGTCGTTGCAGATGTTTCCGACCAGAAATCTCTCGATGGCATGATCGAGCGGGCGACGACTGCGTTCGGCAAGCTGAATATTCTTGTCAATAATGCCGGAATGTTCGGATCCCTCAAGATGAAGCCTTACTCGGAGATAGCGATCGATGAGTGGGATAAGGTCATGGCGGTCAATGTCCGAGGCGTCTGGCAGGCTATTATGGCAGCTGCGCCGGCGATGACCGAGGGTGGAAAGATTATCAACATCTCTTCCGGAACAGCTTTCAAAGGAAGTCCGTATCTTTTGCATTATGTGGCCTCCAAAGGAGCTGTCATCGCACTGACCCGCGCTATTGCACGTGAACTGGGCCCAAAGAATATCTGCGTGAATGCGATTGCGCCCGGGTTGGTGATGAGCGCTAACGTTCAGGCGCATCCGGATTGGCAGAACGCGGCAGCGTCTATCGTATCGTCACGAGCTTTAAAGAGGGATTCCAAGCCTGATGACTTGATCGGCGCATTGCTCTTCCTTGCGTCAGACGATAGCAATTTCGTGACCGGCCAGACGCTCGTCGTCGATGGCGGCTCGGTCATGCATTAGGCCAAAAAGAGAAAGTCTGCCGAATGTCGAAAGTTCAACTGTTTATCGATGGCGAGTGGCGCGACAGTCTGTCTGGTAAGACGATCCCCGTGATCAATCCGGCGACCGAAGAGAAGATCGGCGAGGTCGCTCATGCCCAGAATGAAGACCTTGAGCTTGCGGTAAGTGCCGCTGCACGTGGTTTTCAGGTCTGGCGTAAGATGTCGCCGCTCGATCGCTCCGGGATTCTTCGCAAGGCCGGAGACTTACTACGTCAGCGCGCCGGTTCAATCGCAACCATGATGACCCTCGAGCAGGGCAAACCCTTTGCCGAGGCGAAGGTCGAGATTCTGGGCTGCGCCGACTTCCTCGACTGGTTCGCCGAAGAAGGCCGCCGCACGTATGGGCGCATGATCCCGGCCCGCGGCGAGGGCATCTACAATCTAGTGATTAAGGAGCCGGTCGGACCCGTGGCGGCATTCACGCCGTGGAACTTCCCGATGAGCCAGGCAGTGCGCAAGCTCGGCGCTGCGCTCTCGGCAGGTTGCTCGGTGGTGATTAAGCCGCCGGAAGAAACTCCGGCATCTCCGGCAGAATTGATCCGTGCATTGGCCGACGCTGGCGTGCCGAAAGGCGTCGTTAATCTGGTTTACGGGATCCCGTCGGAAATTTCTGATTACCTGATTTCGCATCCCGTGATCCGCAAGATTTCCTTCACCGGATCGACTCCGGTCGGCAAGCAGCTTGCATCGCTGGCCGGCGCACATATGAAGCGCATCACGATGGAACTCGGCGGCCACGCGCCAGCGATCGTGTTTGACGATGCCGACGTCAAATTTGCGGCAACTGTTCTGGCGGGCAGTAAATACCGCAATGCTGGTCAGGTTTGTATCGCACCCACGCGCTTTCTAATTCAGGACGGCGTCTACGATCAATTTGTTGAAGAGTTCGTTGCAAAGACAAGAGCGCTCAAGGTCGGCAACGGACTTGATGAAGGCGTCACCATCGGGCCGCTGGCAAACGAGCGTCGCCAGGCAGCGATTGGCACTCTGATTGATGATGCGCTCAAGAACGGCGCCAAGGCTCTGACCGGCGGCAAGCGCAGCCAGAATAAGGGTTACTTCTTCGAACCGACAGTGCTCGTTGATGTGCCGAAGTCTGCGCGGGCCATGAACGAAGAGCCGTTTGGCCCCGTTGCTCTGATGTCTCGCTTCAAGGATTTCGATGAAGTGATGACGGAAGCCAACCGTCTGCCATATGGCCTTGCCTCCTACGCCTATACGCGTTCCGTCAAGACCTCGACCGCACTTGCTACCGGCATCGAAAGCGGGATGCTGTCGATCAATCATTATGGGCTGGCATTGCCTGAATTCCCGTTCGGGGGCGTCAAGGACTCGGGCTATGGCTCCGAAGGCGGATTGGAAGCTGTTGAGGCTTACCTCGCCACCAAGTTCGTTTCGCAAGGTAGCCCGGCATCGTGATTGCGGGTCCCAAGCGAGGACGCTCTTGGGGGGCATGATGCGTGCGCAGAAAAATACGGTCAATTCAAGAGTAGCTCTTGAATTGACCGTGAGGACTCGCGTCGAGTGTCTGATGCTCTGAAAATCAAAATCGGGAAGCGTGAGATATTGGCCACGCTTCCTTGCGGCTCTCGTTCTCACATGCAGGCGTTGCGTTAAACGCAACCAGCCACACGCAACCAGTTGTTGCTCTGTCGTCATTCAGAAAATGATTGGCGTCGTGCTGTGCATGACCGGCCTTAAGCCTGATTTCCCGTGACTTTCAACGACTTTCACAGGTTGCAATTGCACTGCAGCAATTTGCTGCGCGCGTGATACGGCCAGCGTATCGCGCCTTATGAAACGAGCTATTGCTGATCCGGCCAGTTTGGAATGAATAAAAACTGACTAGCGATGCCGTTCGGCATCAGCACAACGATTGATCTCGAAGCCTTGGTGCGGTCGAGGCGCTGATGGAGTGGAAGGATGCCGGAATACAACGCCGGGAAAGTGGCGGACTACAACGATGGTGACCGCAAGGTGATCGTCTGCGGCGACATGGAGGTCGGGGTCTTCAGGATCGATGGAGAGTTTTACGCTTGGCACAATCGGTGTGCCCATAGAGCGGGCCCGATCTGTCAAGGGCGCATCATGAAGCGAGTGCTCGAGCCTGTTGCGGAAGATCACACCGTGCGCGCTATGGAATATGACGAGTCGGAAATGAACATCGTCTGTCCGTGGCATGGCTACGAGTACAGTATCAAGACTGGCAACCATCAGGGAAATCCTAGAATCCGGCTACGCAAAGCAGAAATGACAATCAGGGGTGGAGAGATCTATGTCCGAGTCTGACGCCGACCGGCGCAATGATCAGTATGGATGGATCGATTCCCTTGCTCCCGATTTGCTGCGCGCATCGCGGGAGTTGGTGGAAAGTGGCGAGGCCTATCGCGTCTCCGACGAATCCGTTGCGCAAATTCTCACAGCCGCCATTCGCCTTTATGTCGCAAAATCTGACGGCGAAGAAAGAACGTTCCCGCCCATCGCCGGCGAACGCGACAGCGAAATGACACCAACCGAATTGTTGTCAGCTGTTTCGGAAATGCTTCGCGCCCTTCATCTCGGTCCGGTGGAGCTTGCGCTTTGGTATCGCCGACGACCGGACGAAGACAGCTATTATCCTGGGGCTAAGTCATGAATATTCGAGAGAAGATCGGCCCTGAATACGCCGCAACGCAGCAGATCGATGTTTATACGGACACGCGCGACGTGCTTGCGCACGCAAGGCGAAATGCGGTCAAGCGAGGGCTGCAGGACTGGTTTGTCGTTGATATCGACGCGCATCACGTTGAGTCGGTTTCCTGGAAAGAGGTCGTCACTTATATCGAGGATCCGGTTATTCGCGACAACGCAATGCGCTATCAGGCGGAGCGCATTGGTGCGCCGCCATATGGTCTGAACGGCGATCTCGGCTTGCGTTACCAGTCGGTAGGTGGACGCATTCCGCATCAGGACGATCAGCGCGAGACCGTGGAGGAAACTGACGTTCACCGCGACGTCACCTTGACCCGGCGCGCGATGGATTCCCTTGGCGTAGACAACATGGTGGTCTTTCCCACCCCGATGTTGTTTCTCGGCATGCATCCGCAGACCGAAATGGAAATATGGCTCGGACGCGCCTACAATCGATGGATGGCTGACAGGATTCTGTCAGCCGAAGATCGGATCAAGACGCTGATCTATCTGCCGTTCAATACGCCGAAGGAAGCCGAGCGTGCGGTTCAGGAGTTCGGCGACAACAAAGGCGTCATCGGCTTCTGCGTAACGAGCACGCGCTACAAGCCGGTTCACAGCAACGAATACATGCGCCTTTACTCAATGATCGAGGAGACAGGAAGGCCGCTGGCTTTTCATGCCGGCTATCACTGGCAGGATCCTTCGCTGGCGACCGTCAATCGTTTTCTCGGCATGCATGCGCTCGGCTTTGCCTGGTGCAACATGGTCCACATGACGAACTGGATCTTGAACGGGATTCCTGAACGATTTCCAAAGCTCAAGACGATGTGGGTCGAGAGCGGTTTGGCTTGGGTTCCGTTCTTGATGCAACGGCTCGACGACCAGTATCTGATGCGGCCGTCCGAAGCACCGCAGCTCAAGCGGATGCCGAGCGAATATATGAACACCAACTGCTTCTATACCACACAGCCGATGGAGACGACGCATCCGAAGGCTCTCGAAAATACGTTCGAGATGATCAAGGCCGAAACGCAATTGATGTTCTCATCGGATTGGCCGCATTTCGATTTCGATCTGCCTCAGGAAATATGCGATCTACCGTTTCTGACCGAGCAGGCGAAGCGGAATATCCTCGGATTGAATGCTGCGCGTCTTTTCAATCTGGACCCGACGCCGGTGAAAAATATCATCTAAGGGGCGATCCTGCGCGACAGATAACTAAACAAGAAAACATAAAATACTATCTAGGGGGATGACGATAATGCGAAGCGTTTTTGCTGCGGCCATAGCCGTTCTGCTTCTTGTCTCAAGCGAGGCGAGAAGCAGCTCGGGGCCGGAAATTCCGGGTAATGCGATCCGCATTATCGTGCCGTTCTCCGCCGGTGGTCCGACCGACGTGCTTGCGCGCGTGGTCGGGAAAATCCTTGGCGACAAGCTTGGTGTGACGACTTATATCGAAAACAAACCTGGTGCATCCGGCATCATTGGCACGGAACCGGTAGTGAGAGCTCCCGCTGACGGTGCGGTGTTGCTCCTCACGGCTACGCATCACGTCATCACGCCGAGTCTCTACAGAAGCATTCCCTACGACACGAAGAAGGATCTGTCGCCGATCGCGCTCGTCGCGGCGGCTCCTAACGCGATTCTGGTGACCAATAGCTTTCCTGCGAAGAACGTTGCCGAGCTCATCGAGATTCTTAAAAAGAATCCGGGCAAGTATTCGTTCGGATCGGCTGGAACGGGCAGCGCCAATCATCTGTCGGGTGAACTGTTCAAGCAGATGGCTGGCGTCGATATCGTTCATATCCCCTACAAGGGGAACGGCCCCGCTATGAACGACCTGATCGGCGGGCATATCCCAATGATCTTCGACTCGCTGCCTACGGTCGTGAATGCCTCCAAGGGGGGGCTCGTGCGTGTCCTTGCCCTGACCGGTCTGAAGCGTTCGCCTTTGCTTCCGGATGTCCCGACGCTCGATGAATCCGGCGTGAAGGGTTTCAATGTGCAGGCGTGGTTCGGCCTTTATATGCCGCAGGCGAATAACTCGCCGATCTACAAGAAGCTGGTCGCGGCGATGAAAGAAGTGAATGAATCTCCGGAGACCAGGCAAAAGCTGGCCGAAATGGGTGTCGAGCCCGGCAATCTTTACGGGGATGAGTTCCGTGCTTTCGTGGATAGCGAAATCGAGCGCTGGGCTGCGGTTGTGAAAAAGGCGAACATTCCGCCGGAGTAAATGTGCGAGAACAGTTCGCGTGAAGCGATCAAGGCCGGCATCTTGAGGTTGCGGGCCTTTCGCGCGTGAGCATATCAACGGCAGCGCCGCGCCCGTGCATGTATGCAAAATATCTCCGCCCTTATGAATGAAAAGCAGGTGCGGAATACCGCGCGATCAGTCAGAAATAACTGATACTTACGCCGCGCCGCAAACGAGAGGCGGAAAACGTCTCATCTCATTCCGGAAAGTTTGACCCATGCTTGGGGCCATCTACGCGACCCTGGCGGCGCTGACGTTTGCCATGAACAACGCCGCGATGCGGCGCGGTGTTCTGACCGGTACGGCAGGGCAGGCGATCGCACTGACCGTACCATTGGGAGGCCTGTGTTTTCTGGCCATGGCAATCTTCACGGGACAGATCTGGTCGATCCGTTCATTCCCTTTTGCCGCCGCTTGCTGGCTGGGCGCTCAGGGTGTGCTGCAATTTTTGATCGGCCGCTATTTCAACTACGAAGCCAACAGACTCGTCGGTGTGAACATTTCCGCCCCCATCATTCAGCTCCAGGTTGTCGTGACCATGCTGCTGGCGGTGGTTTTGCTCAAGGAAGAGTTCACCGTTCTTCAAGCGATCGGAACAGTCCTCATGCTTGGCGGCTCGTTCGGGACTCAGTTGCGCAAGCCGGCAAAGTCGAAAGCAGAGGTTGGAGAGGAAGCGGCGGCTCCGGAACCGAATGCGAAGCCGCAGTTCAGACCGCGCTATTTGCCGGGGGTAATGTGCGGGCTTGGCGCAGCTGTAGCGTATGGCGTGGCGCCATTGCTGGTGCGAGCAGCCTTTGAAAGCACGCCGGTCAAGAATGTGATTGCCGGCGGCGTGATCGCCTATGCGGCGGCGACCGTCGTGCTGCTTGTTCTCATCCTCGTGCTGGCGCCGTTCCGGCAGAGCATACGGGCCGTAAATCGCAACAGTGCAACATGGTACGCCGTGGCTGCTGCTCTTGTCGCGGCCTCTCACGGTTTCGTCTATGCTGCGCTGGCCGTCGCGCCCTTGATGGTGGTGGTGCCGATCCTGCAACTCTCGCTGATATTCAGGATATTTCTGTCACAACTGCTTAATCGTGACTATGAAGTGATGAACGCGGCGGTGATCATAGGTTCCATTGTCGCCGTGATCGGCTCGATCGGTGTTTCGATGAACACCGATTATCTGCTGGATGCCTTCAAAGTTTCACCGCTGCTTGCCGACACGTTGCGCATTCGGCTCGACGCGGGCAACTAATCGTCAAACGCTCAGGACGCGATCATCTCGGTGTGCTGTCTGGTGGCGGCAACGAATGCGTCCACAATAGGGGACGACTGCGAATACGCGATTGCGAGCTCGAATTCGACCGGCGAACCTGGCCCAGTTAATTCCCGGAACGCAACGCCCTTGCGGCCACCCGTTGCAAGCGCTCTTGAGACCAGGGCAACGCCCATTCCGCCGGCAACGAGATTTGCAATCGTCTCCATCTGCGGAGCTTCCTGTCCGATATGCGGCACAAACCCGGCGCGCGCGCATGCATCGAGAATGATCCGGTGAAGGCCAGGACCCTGACGTGCGGCGAACAATATCCATGGATCGTGCGCGAGATCGGACAGCTTGATCTGCTCATATCGCGCCAGTGAATGTCTTTCTGGAATGGCCGCGACCAGCCGGTAACGGGCGACGACCTCACGGCTCAGGTTGTCAGCGTCGTGAAGGGGCGGAATGACAAAGCCGAGATCGGCTTCCTGTGCATTCAGCAAGCCGATCTGCTGCGCTGTCATCGCTTCCCGTAATTCGAGTTTGACCGCAGGATAGCGCTCGCGAAAGCGCAACAGGATCGATGGCAGGATTTCGCGCGCAGCGCTCGCAACGAATGTGACGCGCAACGCACCCGTCAGACCTGCCCCTGCACGCTGTGCGGCAAGAACAGCTTGATCCGCTTGGCTGACGGCCTTTCGCGCCTCTTCGAGGAAAACGCGTCCGGCCTCCGTCAGCCGATCAATCCGATTCGTGCGTTCGATCAGCGTTGCTCCGATGGTATCCTCGAGCCGCTTAATTGTAGCCGTCAGGGGCGGCTGCGCCATATTGAGGCGATCCGCCGCGCGGCGAAAGCTCAGTTCCTCCGCGACGACAATGAACTGTCTGAACTGGCGCAGTTCAATCATTCTCTCACGCGACCATTGGTTTCAAAGAGGCCCCGGCACCGCGGGGCGCGTAGGCTGTGGTTGACGCCCTAGACAAACGACATCTCCTCAGCGGATTCGAGAATCCGCCGAAGCTCAACGAGCGCGCGCCTCAGTTCTTCATGGGTCTTCGGATGCCCGAGGCAGATTCGGACGCCGAGCGTGCCGCGATCGACCTGCTGTAGGGCGCCCGGAGGAGCGAGGGTAATTCCAGCTTGCGCGGCTTGCGCGACAAGCGCGATTAGCGTGCGTCCGGCAGGAATCGGCAGCCAGCGATGAAAGCCGGGTGTTTCGGAAACGACGGGCAGCCAGTTACCGAGCACCTCGTCAGCGATGGCATTGCGCCGCGCTGCCTCCGCCCGCTTGAGCTGCACTTGACGCATCAAGTCGCCGCTGTGGATGAGGCGCGTGACGACTTCCGCCATGAGCGGGGATGCCATCCAGCCTGTGGCGCGAACGGCGTTGTTCGAACGGTCCCGGAACTGGTCGGGCACGACCATGGCTGCAATACGCAGGCCGGGCGCCAGGCATTTCGCGAAGCTTAGGATGTAGAAGCTGCGCTCGGGCAGCAGAAGTGAAATCGGTCTGGGGGGCGCCGCGAAGAGAAAGGCATAAGCGTCGTCTTCAAGAAGATAGGCGTCGTGACGCCGGATGATAGCCGCGATCTCTTGCCGCCGCTCCTCCGGCATCGTGGTGCCTGTCGGCGTTTGCAGGGTGGGTGTCGAGAACAGCACGCGTGCTTTGGTTTCGATAAACGCGCGATCCAGCGCGTCCGGCAGCAAGCCGTACTTGTCGCAATCCACGCCATGCAGACGATATCCGTTCTGCGCCGAGAGTGCGATCATGCCTGAATAAGTGAAGCGCTCGGTGAGCACGACCCCGCTGGGGCTGGTGACCATGCCCAAAGCGATCGAGAGACCGTGCTGTCCGCCATGGGTGATGAAAAGGTGGTCCGCGTCGGTGGGCACGCCCAGTTGCGCGAGCCATCCCACCATGCTCTCGCGGTGATGGAGCACGCCTTGATGGGGCAGATAGCCGAGCAGCCGCTTCAAGGCGCCGTCGGCCACGATGTCTTCGAGAATCGAGGCGATCAACTCATCTTCGCCGGTATGCGGCGGCACGTTGAGGGCAAGGTTGAGAGTTGAGGAAGGGCTCTCGCTGTTCACTGTGGGACGCCGCCGCAGCACGAATGTGCCGCGGCCAACCTCTCCCGAAATAAGGCCGCGGGATTCTGCTTCGGAATAAGCTTTGGAGATGGTGCCAACGCTCAGTCCGAGTTGTGACGCCATGTCACGCTGGGGAAGCAAGCGGGTGCCAGACTTTAATGCGCCTGACTCGATGTCCTTCTCCAGCGATTGCACGAACGCGAGGTAACGCGGTCCGGGCGTCGCGGGGAGAACTGGAATCCATTCGCTTGAAAGGTCTTGCGACACAGGGTCCATCCTGAAAAGCAGGATTGCTGAATAGTACAATTGCCAGATTGTTTCAATTCCCGGCCATCGGAAAGATCATTGTCCACACATTTTGGAGGTAAATTCAATCAAATTCGGCATTGTTGCGGCGCAAACAATTGATCAATCCCAAATTGAACTAGAATAAGTTTGACATTGCTCTCTCTTTTGATTTTATCCGCCCTGAGCGCGCAAGCTGATGGAGAGAGCGTTGATTTACGAAATTCGCGTGTACGAGGCTGTCGAGGGAAAGGCGCAGGCCATGCGGGCGCGCTTCAAGGAGCACGTGGTGCCCCGTCTTCCGCAGCATGGGATTGAATTGATCGGCGTGTTCGAGGCGCCGGCGGAAGATGGTCGTCTGACGTATCTGACGCGCTTCACGTCCGAGGAGGACCGCACCAAGGGCTGGGCTGCATTCGGTGCCGATGCCGAATGGCGTGAGATCAAGGCCGCATCCGAAGTGAATGGCCCGCTGCTGAAAAATCAGACGGTTTCCGTGTTGTCGCCGGCGATTGCCGGTCTGCTGTTGGGATAGCCACTCCCGCATCGTGATGCCGTGACTACAGCATCAGCGTGAAAGAAAGCCGATGAAGCCAGCTCCCTTTGAATATGTCAGGCCGGGGTCGATTGCCGAAGCCTGCGAACTGCTCGCCTCCGACGAGGATGCCCGGGTTATTTCGGGTGGCCAGACCCTGATCCCCATGCTGGCGATGCGCCTCGCGCGCCCTGCCAGGCTTGTCGACATCTACCGTCTGCCTGAACTGAACGGCATTCGCATCGACGGCGACATTCTCGCAATCGGCGCGACAACGCGTCAGGTGCAAGTCGAGCGCAGCGAGGTCGCGAGGGATGCGCTGCCGTTGCTCGCGAAGGCCTTGCCTTGGATTGGACACCCGCCGACCCGCAACAGGGGGACCGTCGGCGGTTCGGTGGCTCATGCGGATCCGTCTGCTGAGATTCCACTGGTTGCTGTCACGCTGCAGGCGGAGATCGAGATCACGAATCCTGACGGCGTTTCCACGATGCCGGCCGATGACTTCTTTATCGGGCCGATGCTGACTGCTGTGATGCCGGGTGATTGTGTGACCGGGGTGCGCTTTCCGATCTGGCGTCACACGCGGCTCGGCACGGGATTTCATGAAGTAAGCGCTCGTCAGTCCGATTTCGCATTTGTGGCGGCAGCGGCACAGGTAGCGTTGGATGACAGCGGCCAGTGCATTGATGCGGCGCTCGGCATTGGCGGCGTCGGGGATCGGGCCATGCGTCTCGATGTGTCAAGGCTGATCGGCGACTCGCTCAACAAGGCCTCGATCGTAGACATCGTGCGCGAGGCCGCACAGGTGCTCGAGCCGACAAGCGATCTGCATGCTTCGGCGGAGTACCGCATGCGCGTCGCTGTGACGCTCGGCGCGCGGGCACTTGAGGATGCGATGAAGGACGCGCAGGTCGGCAGCGATCGCGCTGTTCACGGAGGAGCACAATGAAGGTTTCTCTCACAGTCAATGGCCGCGTCCGGGAAGTGGATGTCGAGCCGCGGAAAACGTTACTGGACACGCTTCGTGAGGATCTTGCGCTTGTCGGCAGCCACACCGGATGCGAGCACGGCGTGTGCGGCGCCTGCACGATCCTTCTCGATGGCGCCCCGGTGCGCTCCTGTCTGATGTTCGCGGCACAGGCTGATGGCTACGAGATCACGACGATCGAGGGGCTTGCTCCGGCTCCCGGCGAGTTGAGCGTCCTTCAGGATGCATTCTGCGAAACGCACGGTATGCAGTGCGGCTATTGCACGCCAGGCATGATCCTCGCGGCTCATTCGCTTCTCGACCGCACGACTGAACCGACACGCGAAGATATCGTCGACACGATCTCCGGAAATATCTGCCGCTGCACCGGTTACGGCCAGATCATCGAGGCCATCGAGCTGGCAGCAGAGCGCCTGCGCAAGGCCAACAGCCCTCGCTCGGTCGAGACAGGCCAGATCGAAGATAAAGTGAAGGCCGTCGCGGCGCAGGGAGGCCGCCGATGAGCGAGCATCCAACAATCCTGAAATTCGTCTCGTCGAACCGGCGCGTTCGGGAGGACCGGCGCTTTGTTGTCGGCGGCGGCCACTACGTCGCTGATATTGTTCTTGACGAGATGCTGCATGTCGCCCTCGTGCCGTCGCAGTATCCGGCAGCGCGCATCGTGTCGATCGATGCGGTGGAAGCACTGAAGATGCCGGGTGTCGTCTACGCATTGACGGGCGAGGAGCTTGCCAAGGCGGTCGATCCGCTGATGAACGGCCTCGATACGCCGAAGGTGCGGCGCTATTCGCTTGCGGTCGGTCAGGTGCGTTATGCCGGTGAATGGGTTGTGGCGGTCGTAGCAGAGACCCGCGCCCAGGCCGAGGACGCGATTGAAAAGGTGCGTGTCGAATACGAGCCGCTGCCTTACGTCATTGATGCCGAAGAGGCGATCACGGATGCCAGCGCGAATGTCCATCCCGAGCACGGCACCAATGTGTTGCTGGACAAGACATTCGTCTGGGGTGAGGTCGACAAGCATTTCGCGGAAAGCCCCCGGCATCTGTCGTTCCGCGTGAAGTGGGGCCGCAATTCGACTGTGCCGATCGAAACCTTCGGCGTGGTGGCAAGGTGGGACGCGTGGCGCGAGATGCTCGATGTCTGGGCTTCGATCCAGATGCCGAAATATCCCGACCAGATTTCCCGCGCCTTGCGCATCCCGACCAACAATGTGCGCGTGCATCACGATGTCGATGTCGGCGGCAGCTACGGCGTCAAGCGCGGCATCAAGCACACCGTTCTGGTGTCTCATCTTTCCCGTATCCTGAACCGTCCGGTTCGTCTGATCGAGGACCGGCTGGAGAACATGCGGGCAGGCGATGCCCATGGGCCGGAGCGCCTGTTCGATGTGGACATCGCGTTCAACGATGATGGCATCGTCAAGTCGATGAAAATGCGCGCACTCGATAATGTCGGTGCCTATGCGGGGCGTTCGCCGTTCCAGCTCGGCAAGCCGATCGGTGCGATCGTCGGTCCCTACAAGATCGAAAGCGTCCAGTATCGCGCCATGGCGACCATGTCGAACAAGGCCGCGCAGGAAGCAGTCCGTGGCTTTGGACAGGCGCCGACGAACTACGCAATCGAAGCGGCGATCGACAAGGTCGCAGCGGCCGTGGGGCTGGATCCCATCGAGGTGCGCCGGCGCAACTTTATCCGCAGCGACGAATTCCCTTATTTGATCCCGAGCGGGACGCATTACGACAGTGGCGACTACCACACGGTGGTAGAGAAGGTTCTGACCAGCGCCAACTATGAGGCTCTGATCAAGGAGCGTGATGAACTCCGGGCGAAGGGCATGATGGCGGGCATTGGCGTCGCCGCATGTCTTGAGCCGAGTGGCGGCAATTCGTCGTTCGAGCCGCTGCTCAATGAGAAGAACAACACCACGACATGGATGGATTCCTGCCGTATTAACGTGGACGGAGTCGGCTTCGTTACGGTCACCATTCACACTACGTCATCCGGGCAGGGACACGAGACCCTTGCGGCGACGGTCGTTGGCGAAGTGCTGGAAATCGATCCGGACAATATCCGCATCGTGCGGCCGGATTCGCTGGCTAGCCTTCCATCCAACACGCCGGTCGGCAGCCGTATGGCGATCATGATGGGTGGCGCGTGTTATCACGCGGCCCAGAAGATCAAGGCCAAGCTGACCAAAATCGCAGCGCATCAGTTCGGAATTGCCGAGAGCGAAGCGGTTTATGCCCAGGGCAACGTCACCGATCCGAAGTCGAATAGGACGCTGTCGTGGCCCGAACTCGTCAACATCGGGCACCGGCAGTTTCATGCGCTGCCGGAGGGCATGGAACCGGGGCTCGAGACCACACACGTAATGCAGGTGCCGACCGGCACCAAGCTGCCGGAGAACGGCCGTGTGCAGATGTACCCCTGTCACTCGTTCGAATTTCATCTCGTGCTTGTGGCGTTCGATCCCGAGATCGCGAAGCCGGAAATCCGGCGCTATGTCATCGGCCATGACTGCGGCACGGTGATCAATCCGCACATCGTTAAAGGCATGACTCTCGGCGGCATCGCCCACGGCCTTGGCGCCACGCTGCTCGAGGAATTCGTCTACGACGACGAAGGCCAAATGCTGACCCAGTCCTTCATGGACTATCTGCTCCCGTCTTCGCACGAAATGCCGAATGTCGAGATCGTGCATCATTGCACGCCGTCGCCATTCACGGTGTTCGGCCAGAAGGGCTCGGGTGAAAGCGGCTATCTCGGTTCACCCGCAGCGATCTCCGGCGCCATCAACGATGCGGTTTCATCACTCGGCATCTCATTCTCCAGGCTTCCCATTCGTATTGCTGCCATCAGTGACGCGATCGCTGCAGCGGAAGCGACCAAGAAAGGATAAAAACGTGATCATTGATTGCCACGCTCATCTGGTGCCTCCGGGCCTGCTCGACGCGATCCGCGCCGACAAGGCGAAGTTTCCGTCTGTTCGTCTGATCGAGGAAGGCGGCAGCCTTGGGTTTTCTTTCGCAGGCAACAAGCCGACCCGACCGGTGTCAAAGTCGCTGAGCGATATCGCCGCGCGCTTGCAGTGGATGGACGCCCAGAAGATCGAGCGTCAGGTCGTCGGCGGTTGGCTCGACATGTTTGCCTATGAAATTCCTGCCGCCGAAGGCGAAGAGTGGTCGCGCCTGATCAACGCGCATCTTGCGCGGATTGCAAAGGAGCAGCCGCGCTTCATTCCGTTGGCAACCGTGCCGCTTCAGGATGGTGCGCGCGCGGCGCAGGTTCTGCGCGACGCCCATAAGGCCGGTTTCAAGGGCACGATGATCGGCACGCAGCCGAAGGGCAAGGGCGGCGTTCTCGACGATCCGACGCTGGCGCCATTCTGGGAGGCAGCGAATGAGCTCGGCTCGATCATCTTTATTCATCCGGTGTTCGAGAGTGGCGACGACCGCGTGCATGATTATGGCATGGCGAATGCCGTCGGCCGCATCACCGATACGCTGATTGCGATGTCGCGCCTGATCTATGCAGGCCACGTTACGCGCTATTCGAATATGAAGGTTGTAGCAGGAATTGGTGGCGCGGCGCTGCCGTACGTCATCGGCCGCCTGCGCCGGAACTACTCTCTCGACAAGGACAAGCTTGGTGATCCCGATGCCGCGCTCGCGGCGATGTATTACGACACCATCGTGCAGGATACCCGCGCGCTGCGCTATCTCGCCGATGTCGTCGGCGCGGATCGCGTCATGATGGGATCGGACATGCCGTTCCCGATCGGCGACCTCGCTCCGCTCAACATCGTTCAGGACACGTCGTTCTCGGCCGCCGAGCGCACATCGATCAACGGCGGGCTTGCTCAGCGGCTGTTCGGTCTCTGAGGAGGGCGCCATGAAACTCGATATCAACGGCAGCGAAACGATTCCGACGACTGTGAACGCGCTCTGGGTTGCTCTCAACGACCCCGCTGTTCTGACCCGCTGTATTCCGGGCTGCAAGAGCATGACCGAGACGTCGCCGGATTCCTACAAGGTGGAGATGCAGCTTCGTGTGGCCGCCGTGGGTGGTACGTTCGAAGGTGCTGTCAGCTTGTCCGATAAGGACGAGCCAAAGTCTTGCAACATTCAGGTGTCGGGCAGCGGATCCATTGGTCATGGTACGGGAACTGCCAGGTTTGACATTGAGCCGGACGGAGACGGCGCGAAGCTGATCTACAAGGGCAATGGCGAGATCGGCGGTCTCGTGGCCGGCGTCGGCCAGCGGATCCTGTCGAGCGTCTCCAAGCATCTGATCGGCCGTTTCTTCGTCGCTCTCCGCAAGGAGTTTGAAGCCGCCAACAAGGCTGCAGGATAACATCATGGTTATAGCGGCAAGCCGCATCGAGCGCATTGAAGTCGAGCCAGGTGTCCACCTTGCGGTGAATGTACCGGCGTCGTTGAGCAAGCCGGTCATCGTGCTGAGCAACTCGATCGGCGCCAGCATGGGGATGTGGGACGAGATTTCTGATCGCCTGTTCGATCAGGTGAGCCTCGTTCGCTACGATACCCGCGGCCACGGCAAGTCCGACGTGCCGATAGGTCCCTACAGCATTGAGCGGCTGGGACTTGATGTGCTCGGCATCCTCGATGCGCTGAAGATCCAGCAGGCGGTTTTCTGCGGATTGTCGCTGGGCGGGGTGACCGGCATGTGGCTCGGCGCGAACTGCGGTGAGCGGCTGGCGGGATTGGTGCTGGCCAATACGGCGGCGAACTTTCCGCCGGCTTCGATGTGGCGGGACCGTGCCGCCGCGGTTCGCACGAACGGAATGAGTTCGCTCGTCCCGGCAACGCTCGATCGCTGGTTTACCAAGGCGTTTCGGGAACGAGCCCCCAAGCGCATCGAGCAAATGGCCGAGATGATTGGTGCGATACCGTCAGAAGGCTATGCCGGATGCTGCGACGTTCTGGCGGTTGCCGATCTCAGGCCGCGCCTGTCTGATGTTTTGTGTCCGGTTCAGGTGATCTGCGGTGCGCACGATCCATCGACGCCGCCGGCACGGGGAGAGGAAATCGTCGCCGGGATCAAGGGCGCGCAGATGGTGACGCTGGATGCGGCGCACATTTCTGCTGTCGAAGCTCCGGACGCTTTTGCCCACGAGTTGACGAAATTTATGTCCCGCGCCGTAAGCGCGGCAACAACATAGTTGGGAGGAGGGTTGTCATGAAGAAAACTGCATTTGCTCTTGGGCTGCTTTCTGCTGTGGCATCGGTGTCACCGCTGGCCGCACAGGATCTTCCGAAAGTATCGATCGTTGTTTTTGGCGCGCCATCGCTCGGAGCATTTCTGCCGCCGGTGATCAAGGCGCAGAAGCTGGATGAAAAGAACGGTCTGTCCATCAATTTCGAGGAGCGAACTCCTGACGCCTACACAGCACAGTTCAACTCCGGCGAATTCAAGGTCGGCGGCAGCGCCGCGCTGCTCACGGTCGGTCTGGCCGACGTGCGTGGTGTCAAGGTCACTTACCTGTTCAACCTCTTCGACTACTGGGGCGCGGTGGTCACGTCGAGGCCGGAAATCAAGTCGCTTAAAGATCTCGAAGGGAAGGACCTCGCTGCGGCGAAGGGAACGACCAATTACGTGATGTTCGATTGGTTCGCTCGCCAGGTCGGCGTGGACACCAGCAAGCTTTCGGTCATCAATACCGCGACGCCGGGACTGGTCGGCTACGCCCTCGCGGATCGCGCAACAGCGGTTCAACTGTGGGAGCCCGCCTACACGACGCTGCACTCCAAGAAGCCCAGCATCCGGATACTCGATCTGAAGATCCAGGACAGCTGGAAGAAGATGTCGGGCAGCACCAACATCCCGTATCTTGGCGTCGCAGCCCATGTCGACTGGGCCGAGAAGAATAAGGATCTGATTCCGAAGCTCTACACGGCGTACAAGCAGGCGGCGGCATGGGTGACTGCAAACCCCGACGAAGCGTCAAAGCTGATCGCAAGCAAGGGAACCGATGACGATCGCAAGGCGATTGCCGAATTGATCCGTGCCAACGATCGCCTCGGCATGAACCTGCGCACGGCAGCTGAAGTGAGCAAGGAAATCAAGGCGGTCTACGAGGCTGGCAGGTCGATTGCCTTCCTTCCCTCCGATCCGTCTCCTGCAACCATCTATCAGGGACCGATGAAATGACGGCCGCGCAGTATCAGGAGTCGAGTGCGTCCAGGTTGAGCATGGCGGTACTTCGCGGTGCGGCATCGTATGCTGTCCCGTTCACGGTGATAGCGGTGATCTGGCAAATCGCCTCGTTGTTCTTTCCGCCATTTCTGTTTCCGTCTTTGGTGGACGTCTTCTGGCGTTTCATTGCCATTGTGATGGACTGGTCTCAGTTTGTGGACGTTCTTGCGACTGTGCTGCGCATTCTCGCCGGACTCGCCGGCGCATTTCTGATCGGTGCGTTACTGGCCGTGCTCATGGCGCGTTCACGCATGGCCCATGATTTCCTCTCGCCGGCCTTGACTTTGTTTCAGGGTATCCCGGCGTTGTCGTGGGTGGTGTTCGCGATCATCTGGTTTCATGGCATTGAGTCGCGCATCTTCTTCATCATGGTGATGACAACGCTGCCGGCATTTTCGTTTCAGGTGCTGGGCGCGCTTCAGGCTATGTCACGCGATCTGACGGAGATGGTCATGAGCTTCCGTCCATCGCGCTCGAAACTGTTCACCGCGATGATTATTCCGGCGATCCTTCCGGACATTCTTACGGCCTGGAAGGTTAACCTTGGAAACGCGTCGCGCGTGGTTGTCGTGGCCGAGCTTGTCGGCGCGACGGGTGGCGTCGGTTATCAATTGCTCCAGCAGCAACAGGTCTTCGATATGGCGGGGGCGCTGGCTTGGACTTTGCAACTCGTTTTCTTCGTTCTTGTTGTGCAAGCGATTCTGACGCTTATTGAGAGCGTCGCGTTTCGCTACCGCGCAGTCTCGGAGCGTGCGTTATGACGAATGGTCTCGAAAGGCCCGCAATCTCTCTCGAACAGGTATCGAAGGTTTTCGGCAAGGCGGGTGGTGCCGGCACCTTCACCGCGGTCGATGCTTTGGATTTGGAGGTTGCGCAAGGACAGATGCTTGCGCTGCTCGGCAAAACGGGGTGCGGAAAATCCACGATCTTCAACATGATTGCGGGATTGACCGAACCCACCAAGGGACGCGTGACGGTGGACGGCCACGATCCTTTCCGCGACTTCGATGCGTTCCGCGGCAAGATGGCGATCGTCTTCCAGGGCGACCGGCTGCTGCCATGGCGAACGGCGATCGAGAATGTACAGCTTGGGCTGGAGATTCTCGGAAAGTCGAGCGAGGAGCGCAGAAGCATTGCAGAGCGTTGGCTGGAAACGCTCGGACTTCGCGGGCATGAGAATGATTATCCTCATGCGCTGTCAGGTGGTATGCGCCAGCGTGTGTCTATCGCACGTGCATTCGCTACAAATGCGAACATTTTGCTCTGCGACGAGCCCTTCTCGGCGTTGGATGAAATGACAGCCCGCAAACTGCGTGCTGAGTTCGTCAAGCTCGTGAAGGAGAACGGAAAGACAGCCGTCTTCATTACGCACTCTATTAACGAGGCGCTGGAAATCGGAGATCGGATAGTGGTCCTGAAACGGCCGGCCAACATCGCGATCGACGTTCTGCTGACGCCGGAAGCCAAGACGGACAAGCAGGACGTTATTCGCGGCCAGATACAAGGCGTGCTGGCTGCATAAAAAAGAAAAGATCGGGGAGGTGTTCGATGGATGTGCGGAAGACCCGGAAGGGCAATGCTGCGGCTTGGCTGACCGTGTCTGCAGTGATGGCGGCGGCCGTAACTTTCGTTGACATCGACCGCGTGCATGCGGCCGATGACTGGCCGAGCCGTCCCATTACGATGATCAATCCGTTCGCAGCCGGTGGCCCGAACGATGTCCCGGCGCGCATGTTTGCCCAGCGCATGGGTGAAGTTCTCGGCCAGCAGGTCATTGTTGAGAACGTCGGCGGGGCGGGCAGCATGATCGGTGCGCAGCGCGTCGCCAAGGCTCAGCCCGACGGGTATACCTTCCTGGTCGGGACCGTAGGGACGCAGGCGCAGAACCAACTGCTCTACAAGAAGCCGACCTATGATGCGACCAAGGACTTCAGCAGCATTGGTTTGTTCCTGGAAGCGCCGCTCGTGCTGGTCGCGCGTAAGGATTTTCCGGCGGACAATCTGAAAGATTTCGTCGCTTACGCGCGGCAAAATGGTTCGAAGATGCAATTTGCATCGGCTGGCACCGGCTCGGCCATTCATCTGGGCTGCGCCCTGTTGAATTCCGTGACGAATATCGATGCCGTTCATGTGCCGTATCGTGGCGCCAATCCCGCGATGCAGGATCTAGCCAGCGGCCGCGTGGACTATCTTTGCGATATCATCACGACAGCCAAGCCTCAAATTGACGGCGGAGCGGTTAAGGCCATCGCGATCTTGACGGATAGCCGTTCGCCTGCGCTGGTTAACGTCCCGACAGCAATTGAGCAGGGTTACAACGTGCAGGCTTACACCTGGAATGCGTTCTTCGCGCCGAAAGGAACGCCGGATGCGACTATCAGCAAGCTCAACCGGGCGATGCTGGAGGCCATGCACGATCCTGCGATCCGTCAGAAACTTGAAAGCGCGGGCTTGCGGATTGTCGTGAATGATAGAGCTACACCGCAGTATCTTGACGGGTTCGTGAAAAGCGAAATCGAGAAGTGGGCGGGGCCGATCAAGGCAATCGGCGTCCAAATCGAATGATTTTGCCTTAGGCGCAGATCGCACGCAATTTGTCGATTGCGGTCGCCTGTAGCTCGTGAGAAAGCTATCGGCGAGGGAGGCGCATGTCCTGCCTGTCCAATAGGATTAATAGCACTCGGCTGCTCCCGCCCAGTGAGGAAACCAGTATATGACCACGGCATCCCCCAAGATCATTTACACTCTGACCGACGAAGCTCCGGCGCTGGCGACAGCATCCTTCCTGCCAATTGTACGCGCGTTCGCCGCGCCGGCGGGGATTGATATCGCCACGAGCGATATCTCGGTGGCTGGCCGCATCCTTGGCGAGTTTCCTGAATTTCTGACTGAAAAACAGCGTGTGCCCGACAATCTGGCTGAGCTCGGCCGCCTGACGCTTCTGCCCGGTACCAACATCATCAAGTTGCCGAACGTCAGCGCCTCGGTTGCGCAGTTGAAGGTGGCCATTAAGGAATTGCAAGACAAAGGGTACAGCATTCCCGATTATCCTGACAATCCGAAGACTGATGAGGAGAAGGCGCTCCGCGCGCGCTATACCAAGTGTACCGGCAGCGCTGTGAACCCCGTCCTCCGCGAAGGAAACTCTGATCGCCGCGCGCCGCTTGCGGTAAAGAACTACGCGCGCAAGCACCCGCACAGCATGGGCGAATGGAGCCAGGCCTCGCGCTCGCACGTCTCGCATATGCATCATGGGGACTTCTATCATGGCGAGAAGTCGATGACGCTTGACCGCGCACGGGACGTCAAGATGGAGCTTGTCACCAAGAGTGGCAAGACGATCGTGCTGAAGCCAAAGGTATCGCTCCAGGATGGTGAAGTCATCGACTCCATGTTCATGAGCAAGAAGGCTCTGCTGGCATTCTATGAGCAGCAGATCGAGGACGCTTACAAGACCGGTGTGATGTTCTCGCTGCACGTCAAGGCCACCATGATGAAGGTCTCGCATCCGATTGTATTCGGCCACTGCGTGAAGATCTTCTATTGTGATGCTTTCGAAAAGCACGACGCGTTGTTCAAAGAGCTTGGCGTCAATGTCAATAATGGCATGGTTGACCTTTACACTAAGATCGCCAGCCTGCCGCAGAGCAAACAGGACGAGATCAAAAGCGATCTGCACGCCTGCCACGCGCACCGTCCCGAGCTGGCGATGGTTGATTCCGCGAAGGGAATTACGAATTTCCACTCGCCGAACGACATCATCGTCGATGCGTCGATGCCTGCGATGATCCGCAATGGCGGCAAGATGTGGGGAGCCGACGGGCGCCTAAAGGATGCCAAGGCAGTGATGCCGGAAAGCACCTTTGCCCGCATCTATCAGGAAATGATCAATTTCTGTAAGTGGCACGGCGCATTCGATCCGAAGACCATGGGCACGGTGCCGAATGTCGGTCTGATGGCGCAGCAGGCCGAGGAGTATGGCTCGCACGACAAGACGTTTGAAATCCCCGAGGATGGCGTCGCAAACATTACTGATCTTGCGACCGGTGAAGTGTTGCTCAGCCAGAACGTCGAGCAGGGCGATATCTGGCGCATGTGCCAGGTCAAGGACGCGGCTATCCGTGACTGGGTGAAGCTGGCCGTGAGTCGCGCCCGCAACTCCGGCATGCCTGTACTGTTCTGGCTGGATCCCTATCGTCCGCACGAGGCGCAACTCATCACCAAGGTGAAGATGTACCTGCACGAGCACGATACAACCGGCCTCGACATCCAGATCATGAGTCAAGTTCGCGCCATGCGTTACACACTCGAGCGCGTCGTCCGCGGTCTCGACACCATCAGCGCGACTGGCAACATCTTGCGCGATTATCTGACCGATTTGTTTCCGATCATGGAGTTGGGCACCTCAGCGAAGATGCTGTCCGTTGTTCCGCTAATGGCAGGGGGCGGCCTGTATGAAACGGGAGCAGGCGGCTCAGCGCCGAAGCATGTGCAGCAGCTAGTGGAAGAAAACCATCTACGCTGGGATTCTCTCGGTGAATTCCTCGCCCTTGCCGTCTCGTTGGAAGATCTTGGCATCAAGGCGGGTAACTCGAAAGCCAAGCTCCTGGCGAAAACGCTGGACGCTGCCACCGGCAAGCTGCTCGACAACAACAAGTCTCCTTCGCCGCGCACCGGTGAACTGGATAATCGTGGGAGTCAGTTCTATCTCGCGATGTACTGGGCACAGGAGCTGGCGGCTCAGACTGAGGATAAGTTTCTTCGGGAGCAGTTCAAGTCGCTGGCCGAAGCACTTACCCAAAGCGAACAAAAAATTGTAGGGGAGCTTCAGGAAGTGCAAGGCAAACCGGTAGACATCGGTGGCTACTATCTGACTGACCCGAAAAAATGTGCAGATATTATGAGGCCGAGCGCGACGTTCAATGCCGTGTTGGCTGCGATGGCATCTCGATAAGGATCGACGAGAACGCGGTGGCGGTGGGACGCTGGCAGATCGCTTCGATCCGACGTTAGGGTGTGTGTCCCCATAACAATGCACTGATGTTCTGGCCGATCCGCCCGTAGGGCGGATCGGGTCACGGCAATGCGGTCGAGGCTCCATCTCACCTGATATGTCCGGAATCCTGAAAGGAATTCGCTGTTCCTGCTGCGGAATTCCCTGATCTCTAAGACTTATTCCCTGTAGTTGGTGAGGGAATTTCCAAAAAAATCACTGCCGCACAGTGGTTTCGGCTTTATGTCTCGCCTGATCGAGCCCGAAAACCGCAGATTTCCCTGTAAAATTCCTTGTTCGCAGGGAATTCTCGCAGAGACTGGTGCGATCCGCACCGCATCGCCAGCCAACCAGTCCTGCTTTCAGAGAATGTCCTTCTCAGACACCAGAAAAGCCCGCCAAATGCGGGCTTCTCCGACGTCGGCCGGTCAATCACCGTTGCGGCATACCTTCGGGGACGATGGTCTGGACGATGGACGCATCCAGCGCTTCGTAGTCGTGAAGCCCGATCATGTCGTAGAGTTCGGCGCGGGTTTGCATGCGATCGACGACCTTGTGAGTCCCTCCGTCGCGGGCAATGGCAGCATAGAGTCCCTGCTGCGCCTTGTTCGCGACGCGCAGCGATGACACCGGCCAGATTACCATGCGGTAGCCCATGTCCTGAAATTCGGACGCGGTGAAGAATGGCGTCTTGCCGAACTCGGTCATATTGGCGAGCAGCGGCACGCCAGGCATTCGCTTGGCAAACGCCCGGAACATCTCCTCGGTGTTCAACGCTTCCGGAAAAATCGCGTCAGCGCCAGCCTCCATATAGAGCTTCGCACGAGCGACCGCGCCGTCCAGCCCCTCGCTTGAAGCCGCGTCGGTGCGGGCGATGATAACCAGGTCGCGGCGTGCTTTTGCCGCGGCCGCTACTTTCGCGGCCATATCGTGAGCGTCGGCGAGTTTCTTGTCGTTGAGGTGTCCGCACTTCTTGGGCAGCAACTGATCCTCGAGATGCACCGCACCTGCACCGGCGTCCTCGAAGGTGCGAACCATGTGCATGACGTTGAGCGCTTCGCCGTAACCGGTGTCGCCATCTACCAGAAGTGGAAGGCCGGAGGCGCGGACGATCTGGCGAACGAAGAAGGCAACTTCATCCACCGTGATAACACCGAGATCTGGCAGGCCCATGGACGCTGTCATGGCTGCGCCGGACAGGTACAGCGCCTCGAAGCCCGCGGCCCTGGCCTGAAGTGCGGCCATGCCGTTGTGCGCGCCCGGCAAGCGCAGGATTTCAGGACGGTTCAGCAACGTGCGAAAGCGACGGCCCGCGCTCTCGGTGGGAAGATCAGAGGCAGTCAGATAAGGCATATCAGCTCCGTCAGGCGGCGCGGACCGAAGAGGGTGCTTTGCCCCGTTCGGCGAGCGGCACGAACGTCAGGTTCTCCGGGCCAACGTAGTTCGCGGAAGGCCGGATGATCTTGTTGTCGATGCGTTGTTCGATCACGTGCGCGGCCCAGCCCGATGTGCGCGAGATGACGAACAGCGGCGTGAACATAGCTGTCGGCACACCCATGGCGTTATAAGATACGGCGCTGAACCAGTCGAGATTGGCGAACATCTTCTTGGTTTCGGCCATCACCGCCTCGATCCGGTCCGCAATCTCGAACATCCGCATACTGCCGCCTTCGACGCTGAGCCGCCGTGCGACCTCCTTGATGACCTTGTTGCGCGGATCGGCGACGGTATAGACCGGGTGACCGAATCCGATCACGACCTCCTTCGCCTCAATGCGGCGGCGAATGTCGGCTTCCGCCTGATCGGCGCTGTCGTAGCGCTTCTGAATTTCGAACGCGACCTCGTTGGCGCCACCATGCTTGGGTCCGCGCAGCGCGCCGATCGCGCCAGAGATTGCTGAATACATGTCCGAGCCGGTGCCAGCGATGGATCGCGCGGTGAAGGTCGAGGCGTTGAACTCGTGCTCGGCATAAAGAATGAGCGAGGTGTGCATCGCACGTTCATGTGAAGCCGATGGCCTCCTGCCGTGAAGCAAGTGCAGGAAGTGTGCTCCGATGGAGTCGTCATCCGTCTCGACCTCGATGCGGCGGCCATGGTGCGCATAATGATGCCAATACAGCAGCATCGATCCGAGCGATGCCATTAGCCGATCCGCGATGTCGCGCGCGCCGGGCTGGCCGTGGTCGTGCACCTCCGGCAGGATACAGCCCAGTGCCGAGACGCCGGTGCGCATCACGTCCATTGGGTGCGCAGCTGCCGGCAGCAACTCGAGACTGTGCAGCACCGCTACTGGCAATCCGCGTAAGGATTTGAGCTTGGCTTTGTAGTTGCGCAATTCCGAGGACGTCGGCAGGCTGCCGTGAACGAGGAGATGTGCGATCTCCTCGAACTCGCAGGTTTCGGCGACGTCGAGAATGTCGTAGCCGCGGTAGTGCAGGTCGTTGCCGGTACGGCCGACCGTGCAGAGCGCGGTGTTGCCGGCGACGATACCGGACAAGGCCACCGATTTCTTGGGCGCAGGTTTTACATCCATTGCATGATCCTCCTTTTACCGGGTGGCTGCGCGCCTTACCGGCGCGTCGCTCTGCCAATCGAAGATGCCGTGGGCGGAGTGGCTGCCGAGCAGTTTCGCATCGACGGTGAAGGTGAGGTCGGTCAGTTCGCCTGCTTTCAGCGATGTCAGCCGTTCCACGGTGGCGATGAAGCGATCCTGTTCCGATGGCGCGATCACGCCGTCCGACAGAGTGCGGAACTTCTTGATGTAGTCCGGCCGCTTGAACGGCCGCGCGCCGAGTGGATGCGCGTCGGCCACCGCGAGTTCATCGCTGATAACCGAGCCGCCCTTCAGTGTGACGACGACGCGGCCGCCAAAGGCCTTTTCCTTCGGGTCGTGGCTGTGATAGCGACGCGTCCACTCCGGGTCTTCCACCGTGGAAATCTTGTGCCAGAGTGCGATGGTCTTCTCGCGGTTGGCGCGTTCCGGCGCATAGGATTTCTCGTGGTGCCAGCCGCCGTCTTCGAGCGCGACGGCGAAGATGTACATGATGGAGTGATCGAGCGTTTCGCGGCTGGCCTTCGGGTCCATCTTCTGCGGATCATTGGCGCCAGTGCCGATCACATAATGGGTGTGATGGCTGGTGTGGATGACGATGCTCTCGATCTTCGACAGAGCGCCGATCTTCGGCCCCATGCGACGCGCCAGATCAATCAACGCCTGGCTCTGATACTCGGCGGAATGCTCCTTGGTGTAGGTGTCGAGGATCGCGCGCTTCGGCTCGCCCTTTTCAGGCAGCGGCACGATGTACTGCGCCTTCGGGCCACTCAGCAGATACGCGATGAAGCCGTCTTCGCCTTCCCAGGCCGGCGACGGCGCGCCTTCGCCGCGCAACACGCGGTCGACGGCTTCGATCGCCATCTTGCCTGCGAAGGCTGGCGCATAGGCCTTCCAGCTTGAGATTTCGCCCTTACGCGACTGACGCGTGGTGGTGGTGACATGCAGTGCCTGCTGCACCGCCTGATAAATCGTTTCGGTTGGCAGGTTCAGCAGCGTGCCGATGCCAGCGGCGGCGGACGGACCGAGATGGGCGATGTGATCGATTTTGTGCTCGTGCAGGCAGATGCCCTTCACGAGATCGACCTGAATCTCGTATCCGGTGGCAAGACCACGCACGAGATCGGCGCCGGACAGGCCGCAATGCTGTGCCACTGCGAGGATCGGCGGAATGTTGTCGCCGGGATGTGAGTAATCAGCTGCGAGGAACGTGTCGTGGAAATCCAGCTCACGCACCGCAACGCCGTTAGCCCATGCCGCCCATTCCGGCGAGATGCGCTGGTTCTTATTTAAGCCGAACACAGTCGCGCCCGGCTGAAACGGATGCGCTTCGGCCTGCGCCCGCGCGCTGGCGACGGGGCGGCGCGCGACGGACGCGGCTGCCACCGCTGCGTTGTCGATAATTCGGTTACCAATCATCTCGACGACATCGGTCTCGACTGCCACCGGATCGGATGCGACCTCGGCGATCTTCCAGGCGAGCTGGTCGGCACGGGCGAGAGGTTCGGCGGACTTGTAGGTGCGAACGGTATGCTGCTTCACGGCTGTCTTTTCCTGTCAGGTCAAATGATGTTTGAGATTGAGTGTTGTGTTTTGCGCGATGGCGACGGGACTGCCGTGCTCGTTGACGGCGACCATCTCGAAACTCCCGCGGGTGACGACGTCGCGTTGTCCGCTGGCGAGGTTCTCGCGGAACATCTCGACCGACACCGTCATCGAGCTGCGGCCCTCGCGCGCGACGCGGGCGACGATCTCGATCAACTCGCCCACGGGAATCGGCTGGTGGAACTCGATCTTGTCCGAGGTCGCCATCACCACGTTGCAGCGCGCATGCCGCGCGGCTGCGACGAACGCGGCCTTGCCCATCAGCTTCAGCGCATCGCCGCCGAATAGCGTGCCGTAGTGATTGGACAGGCCCGGAAACACCATTTCGACGAAACGAGTCTCGCGGGCTATCTCAGGGGCATTGGCAGATAATTGCATCTGAATCGCTCCGGACGGCTTGTCATTCCGTCATAACTTCGCAATATCTGCATAGTGAAACGCTTGGAAATGCCTGAAATAGCGAAGTTTTGCGAAGGATAGTCGCCGAGTTTGCAAAGTCTGCAAAGTGGACACGTCCGATGAAAAGGACCTTTATGGGTGTGCGGCTGAAGCGGCTTCGCGAGGAGCGGCGGCTGACGCAGGCGGCGCTCGCCGCCAAGCTCGGCATTTCGCTGAGCTATCTTAATCAGTTGGAGAACAACCAGCGGCCGTTGACGCTGCCGGTGCTGCTTGCGCTGAACTCTACCTTCGGCCTCGATGTGCAGTCGTTTTCGGACGACGACGAGGCGCGGCTGATTGCCGATTTGCGCGAGGCGTTGGCCGACCCAGCGCTCGGAGAAACCATCGCGACCGCTGACCTGCGCGAACTCGCGCTGAACATGCCGGCGGTGGGGCGCGCGCTGGTGACGCTGAATCGGAAATACCGTTTAGCCACCGAACAAAGTGCTGCGCTGTCCGCGCGGCTCGGAGAGGACCGTCAGGCGGTATCCGCGATCCTGCCATCGACACCGTTCGAGGAGGTGCGCGACTTTTTCTACGCGCACAACAATCATATTCCGGAGTTGGACGAGGCAGCCGAAGCCATCGCCATGCGGATGAAATTTCCCATTGGGCAGATGGCGCCCGCGCTCGCCGCCTATCTCGAAAGCCGGCATGGCGTCAAAGCAGTGTTCGATACATTCGACGAGCTACCATCCGGGACGCAGCGGAAATTCGATGCGCGCGCAAAGATCATGCAGTTGTCGCGGCGGCTGCGGCCCGGCCAGCAGGCCTTTCAGTTCGCCACGCAGATCGCCATTCTGGAATTCGACGGCGAGTTACGCGCCATCATCGACAAGGCTGGCTTCACCAACGATGAGGCACGAGGCTTGGCCCGCATCGGCCTCGCTAATTATTTCGCCGGTGCGATGGTTCTGCCTTACACGGCATTCCTGAACGAAGCCGAGCGATGGCGTTATGACATCGAACTGCTGGAGCATCGTTTCGGCGTCGGGTTTGAAACCATCTGCCATCGGTTGAGCGCGCTGCAGCGGCCAAATGCACGCGGCATCCCGTTCTTCTTCATTCGCGTGGATCGGGCGGGGAACATTTCCAAGCGGCAATCGGCGACGGACTTTCATTTCTCTCGCGTCGGCGGAACCTGTCCGTTGTGGAACGTCTACGAGGCGTTCGCGAATCCGGGCCGCGTCCTGACCCAGCTGGCGCGGATGCCGGACGAGCGGACATATTTGTGGATTGCGCGGACAGTATCGCACGGGCAGGGCGGCTATGGCGCGCCGGCAAAAACATTCGCCGTTGCACTCGGCTGCGATGTGCGCCACGCCGAACGCATTGTCTATTCACAAGGGTTGAACATTGATCCGGCGGTGGCGACGCCTATCGGGATGGGCTGCAAGGTCTGCGAGCGGCTGGATTGCCCGCAGCGCGCCTTTCCGCCTATCGGGCGCGCTCTGAACATTGATGAATCGCGCTCGCATTTTGCGCCCTACGCGACGTCTGCACCGATCCCATAATGACGTGTTCGTTGAACACGATGGTCTCCTCGCTTCCACCGACAAAGTCTATCGAGAAAGCGATGCTATGAATTCTATCCACCCCACCATGAGCCCTCCAGGGTCTCATGAAATTGGTCATGGTCTGCAGAGAGACCACCTGTTTTGCATTCAAGAATAGCCGCTGTGCGAAGCCGGACGGGATCGCGCTCGCCTTTCGCTGCGCAGACCAGGATTCTATGCGCCATCAATGCCTTGGTTTCTGAAGTGCGCTTCCTGGCAGGAAGCAGGACGGCAACTTCATCCAGAATGGTTCTCAGCAGAACGATCTCATCGGGATTGAATACTGGACGCTGAGCATTCATGGCACGCTCCTGTCGTAAGAAGCGTCAGATAGCTGATCCAAGGGACGTTGTTAACCGATCAATCGGGAAGTTCGTCTCAGTCAAGATCGGTAAGCATCAGTCAAGAGAGGTATGCTCGATCGCGCCTTCCTGTCCGTCGTTCAACCAGCGTCTCACGTCCGGGAGGATTAACGGGTCCGGTTCTTCACACTCGATGCATCTGTAGAGACGCGGCCCAACGCCGGTTTGTGGCAATACAAGCCTTACCGGAAAATAGCAGTTCGGACAGACGGGGGTCGTTGATCGCGCCATCATGCAACTGTGAGATCAGAAACTGCACGCGTCAATTGGAACCAAAAACGTCGTTCGTTTGACGGCATGGAGCAGTGAATTGTGGGGAAGAATGAGATCCGCGTGCAATCGCGAGCGTCGGTGTCGGCAAAGTCGGTGCGATGAACCATGGCGAACTTTCTAATTCGGACAGCGCCACGCGCTCAGGCAAGTTCATTCTTTGCGACCTCGATCCCATTCATTTGAAGTGCGCGAACAACTGCGATCCGCGCGAACCAAATGGAACCAACCTGGTCTGCAGCTTGAACGATAGCATCGCGAGCATTCTTCCACTCTTTGGTTTGCCTTTCAGCCTCTGAAAGCTCGCCGATATATCCAGCGGCGTCGCGGAGTGTTGTAGCGACCGCGCTGTTCGGCAAGTGGATTGGCGTTGCAAACGTTTGATCCCAAGACATCGCATAACTCCACGCAGGATTGTTAAAGCATGCAAGCTCACAGGCCAGGTCGCTTGCCTGCTGTGATCGTCGATAATTCCCGATTGAGTTAGAACATGGGCAGTAATGTGCCGCGAAATGGCTCTGGGGGGCGGCCATCAATTAGACTCAGAGAAATAGCCCTGCGAGATAATTCGAACCCGCCACAGTTTTTTGCGCAAGTTGAGCGGAGGATTGGAATACTGTCACTCTGGATGTCCCGCGTGCCCAAGTACTGCTTCAACCTTAAAGGATATTATTTTATCGCGGATCGCAGCTCTCATGAGTGCGACAATGACGTTCACGCGCACGATGTGGCAGACGAAATCGCTGGTCGGCTTGTCAAGTTGAAGCCAGAACTGCTTGCGCGGCATCACATGATCGTAGTGAGAGACGAGAACGATCGGGAAATCTATTGCGCGGAGCTCATTGCGACATCAGCGCGGGAACAGCGCCTCCATTAATGCGACTAACTTTACAAAAGGAAGGGGCGGACGCGTCAAGCCTTTGCAAGCGGGCGTTCACGCTTGCATGGTGACATCGAACTCTAGGCTCAGGACTCATTGATCAGAGCCAGAAGATGACTGCGGCGGCGATGCAGATGGCGGACATGAAGGTGTGTGCGCATCGGTCGTAGCGGGTGTGGATGCGCCGCCAATCCTTGAGCCTGCCGAACATGTTTTCGATC
>JAFVHU010000154.1 GCA_017474385.1 Afipia sp.
CCATGAACATCGACGGCCAGAACACACTGGCCTGCACGCGTGCGATGGACGAAGTCGAGGCCGGTCCGATCAAGGTCAATCCGCTGCCGCATCAGCCGGTGGTGAAGGATCTCGTGCCGGACCTGACCAATTTCTATGCGCAGTACGCCTCGATCGAGCCGTGGCTGCAGACCACCACCGCCACGCCGCAGAAGGAATGGAAGCAGTCGCCGGAAGACCGCGCCAAGCTCGACGGTCTTTACGAGTGCATCCTGTGCGCCTGCTGCTCGACCTCATGCCCGAGCTACTGGTGGAACTCTGACCGCTTCCTCGGCCCGGCCGCATTGCTCGCCGCCGACCGCTGGGTGAAGGATTCCCGCGATGAGGCCACCGGCGAGCGGCTCGACAATCTGGAAGATCCGTTCCGGCTCTATCGCTGCCACACCATCATGAACTGCGCCAAGGCCTGCCCGAAGGGTCTCAACCCCTCGGAAGCCATCGCCGACCTCAAGCTGAAGATGGTCGAACGGCAGGTGTGATCGCCGAGCCATCGCAGGAAATCAAAAATGCCCGCTTCTTGAGAAGCGGGCATCTTTGTTATTGAACCGATCAATCCGCTTTTGACTGCAACGCCCTTTCAGCGCGCCGCAGGATCAGAGCTTGAAGGCGACGCCGACCCGCACCTCGTCAATGGTCAAATCAACCGTATTCGACACCGAGTGACGATCGGTCGCCTGCCCGTAGGGGATGTACCGGTATTCGGTCCTCAGAATCAGGTGATCGCTCACCGCATATTCCAGCCCCGCGCCGGCGGTCCAGCTTGTGAAGCGCTCGTTGAAAGTATTCTGAAGCCCGGAAAAATGAATGGTGTGACTGTAATCGGTCCCAGCAACACCCGCGGTGACGTAAGACAGGAAGCTGCCGAACGCGAAACCAAGCCGCCCTCGAACCGACCATGCATTGTCCAGCTTCGACGTCACCTGGAATCCGGGATTGACCCTGCCCAGATTGTCGATCAGGGCTCCGCCGCCACTCATCGTCGAAAGCAGGACATCTCCCTCAATGCCGAGCACGGTTCGGCCGAACTGGAAATTATAGCCCGCATAAATCCAGGGCACTGTCCCAGATGGATTCAATGGAACATAATTTCCGGGGCTGGCGAGACCTACGTAGGTTGACTGGCTCTGGTTAAAGCCAGCCAGTGCACCGGCATAGAGACCGCTCCAGACGGCAGGCGCGTTTGAAAACGAGAGCACGCGGTCGACCGACGACGACGGAGGGCCACCAAACTTCAAGGCCACGCCTGCGCGGAATTCGTGGTTTGTGACGGACGTATCCGCAAAATGAATGCCCGCGCCGACGCGCTTTACCTCAAATTTCTCGCCGAGGTCGGTGTAGCGGTACTCGCCACGCAAAATCAGATTGCCAAGGACAGCGTATTCAAGCCCGGCGCCTGCGGTCCATCCGATCCGTGTTTGCTGGTTGTCATGTGTGGTGCCGGGGCTGCCGGGCAAAACGTAAGGAAAATTGACGCCCGCGAACGTCACGCCGCCGGCGATGTAGGGCATCACATTGCCGAACGCATAACCCACGCGTCCGCGAACGGAGGCCGTCCAGTCGATTTCAGATTTCACAGTACTATCATCGAAAGGATTGAGCACGGACTGGCTGCGCAGCCAGGTCTTTGCGAAATCGGCCTCGATGCCCGTCACCAATCCGCCGGACTGAAAATTGTATCCCGCATACGGCCCGACTACGCCTCCGGCCATGTCCATCGGGACCCCCGGTTCTTGCGACCACGGAGGCGTGGAAGCATAGTGGCTGCGTCCCCAGCCGTGGCCAGCCTGCGCACCGATGTACGCACCAGCCCAGGAATAAGACGGCACATAGGCGAAGGGACGGGCTAAAGCTTCTTCGGATTGTCCCGGCGCTGCGCTGGCGATCAAACCAGCGGTCACAATGCCAAGGCGACCAGCGATCCCGATCAATCGATTGTATTTTCTTTTTCTTGAACAGTGCACGGAAGCGCCCCAAACCAAACCCATCTGACGCCAATAGTCACATCAAGTCGCACTCCAATCGATGGACAAACTCATTTGTCCACAGGACATCCGGCGAGGGCCGCGCGAAATGGACTGCGTCTATTCGCTCTGGTGCATGCGCCGCGAGAACGGCTTCAACGAAGATGCGCTCGGCGCGATGCGCGATCTGGTGCCGATTCTTAGACTGGCGGTGAAATCGGCCGCACACGCCCGCATCGCCCGCACGATCGGACATGTCTATCTTGGCCGCGATGCCGCGGAGCGCGTGCTGAGCGGGCGCATTTCCCGCGGCGTCGCCGACCGCATCAATGCGGTGTTGTGGTTTTCGGACCTGCGCGGATCGACCCGCATCGGCGAAGGCATGGACCCCGCCGAGTTCATTCCCTTTCTCAACGACTATGCCGACGCCGCCATCGGCGCGATCCATGACGAAGGCGGCGACGTTCTCAAGCTGATCGGTGACGGCGTGCTTGCTATCTTCAATCAAGACGACATGGGCTCTGCACGGCGCGCGGCACTGCGCGCCGAGAACCAGTTCAGAAAGAACATCCAGGTCCTGAACGAGCGGCGCGCATCCGAGAACAGGCCGACCACCTCGGCCTACGTGGCCTTGCATGTCGGCGAGGTTTTTTACGGCAATATCGGCAGCGAAGATCGGCTCGATTTCACTGTCGTCGGTCCGGCGGTCAACGAAGTCAGCCGCATCGCCTCGATGTGCCGTTCCGTCGAACGCGAGCTGCTGGTGTCCTCGGCATTTTTCGACGGTCTTGACGCGCCCGGAAACGGACACTTCGTATCGACCGGGCGTCACGCCCTTCGCGGCATCGGACGCGCTGGAATTGTACACGATCGATCCCGGAATCAGGGCCGACGGACAGGCCGCCAGCCGGTTCGAGCAGTATCTGCAAAACCGCAAGCAATGAGGTCTTGAAACCGTCGCGCACTCGCGCGATGACTGGCGCATGAGCAAAGACCTCGACGACAAGCCATTCGGCACCTACGCCCCCAATGCGCTGCAGCGCGCCGTGATCGCCGCCGCACATGGCTCCGGTCTCAAGCGCGGCGCGTTCCGGCCGTGGCTGTCGCGCCTCGTCAACCTGCTCGGCTCCGGCCCGATTGACGCCACCTATCAGGGCGCCTCGTTCCGGCTGCATCATCTGGCCAGCGGCACCGAGCGCGGCGCGCTGTTCAATCCCGATTACAATTTGCCGGAACTGGACTTTCTCCGCGAACATGCGCGCTCCGGCGGCACCTTTGTCGATGTCGGCGCCAATGTCGGCACTTATGCCGTGGCGCTGGCAAAGCATGTCGGCGAACGCGGGCGCGTCATTGCAATCGAGCCGCATCCGGTGAGCAATGCGCGGCTCGCCTTCAATGCGAGCGCCTCAAAGCTGACCAATCTCACCCTGGTCAAGGCCGCCGCGGGCGACATCGACGGCGAACTGATGATCGAAACCGACGGCGACAATCTCGGCGCCAGTCACATCTCCGCCACCGGCGGCATCAAGGTGCCGGCGCATCGCCTGCTGACGATCCTGCGCGACGCCAATGTGACGCGAGTCGATGCTCTCAAGATCGACGTCGAAGGTTATGAAGACCGCGTGCTCACCGGCTTCTTCCGCGAAGCGCCGGAATCGCTGTGGCCGAATGCCGTCGCCATCGAGCATCTCGAGCGCAAGGCATGGCTGCACGATTGCATCAAGGACATGGTCGGCCTCGGCTATGGCATCGCCGGCAAAACGCGCAGCAACACACTGCTGGTGCGGAAGTAGTTTTTCACTCCATCAACGTCTTACGAAGGAGCGCACATGATCGATCACATGGGTTTCGCAGTCTCCGACTACAAGCGCGCCAAGGCTTTCTACGCCAAAGCACTGGCGCCGCTCGGCTATGGACTGATCATGGAAGTGCCGGCAGACGTTCCTCCCAGCGGCGCGGCCGCTGCGGGCTTCGGCGAGAACGGCAAACCGGATTTCTGGATCGGCGGAGAAGGCAAGCTCGCGCATCCGCTGCATGTGGCGATCGTTGCAAAAACGCGCGACGCGGTGGATGCGTTTTACAAAGCCGCGATGGCGGCGGGCGCACGGGACAACGGCGCGCCGGGGATACGTCCGCATTATCACGCAAATTATTACGGCGCGTTCGTGCTGGATCATGACGGCCACAACATCGAGGCCGTCTGCCACACGCCCGAGTAACTACTTGAACGCGGGCAGCACGAAGATCACGACACTGACGGCCATGGCCACGGCAAACACCAGCGAACGCGCGGTGGGCTTGTTGAAGATGTACAGCAGCGCGTGCGCGATGCGGAGCACGATGTAGAGCACCGCGAGCACGTTCACCGTATAGACCGGCGCGCCCATGGTGAGCGCGATCACCACCGAGACCGCGAAGAACGGGAACGTTTCGAGCGCATTCTGATGCGCGGCATAGGCCCGCCGGTTTTTCGGCGGAAGGTTGTCGTAGTCCTCGCGCGGATACCGATTGTCGCTCTCGACACCGTACTTGGCGTATTTGCCCAGCACATACGGCAGCAGCGCGGCGATCAGGACGCACCAGTAGGCGAGCGGCATCGGAAGTCCCCCGGCAGATTTTCTCCGCCTATCTCCGTGGCTTCACGTCCCGCTGTCAACAGCCGGAACCCGCCACGTCCGCGCTGTCCGCAACGGAACATAGTTTTCCTCCGGTCGTTGCCCCACTTGAAAATTTCCGATTCACGCGAGCGAGGACTCGTCGAGAAATTCGTCTTCATGTCGGAGACATGGACGGTGGAAACCGAAAGGCCGCGATGTGACAAAACGATTTTCTCAAATCCCCGGCGAGCCGCAGGAGATTCCGCCGGGGACGCCCACCGAGCCGCCGGTGGAAAGTCCGCCCGGCAATCCGCGCCCCGAAGTACCGCCGCCGATGCATGATCCGGTGGAGCCGGATTCGCCGCGCGAACTTCCTCCGAACGCACCGGACGAAGCGCCGGTCCGAACGCCGCAGCGATGATCGGCGCTATTCTTGTGGTGCACCGCAACTGTGCTTGGCAGATACGCATTTTGCAGCGGCAGATTCGAGCGTATCTTAACGTCCATTCATTCTCGGCGAACCGATTCGCCGTGCAACGTGAAATAGTTCCACGCGTTCTGGCTTCGCCACATTACCGCCTAACCACTATTCACTGATCGTTACTCACTTCGTTGCGACGGGCGACAGCTTCACTGCTGCTTCACTTTCTTCACACCCCAGAGGCCTCATGAAGAACATTCGATTCATTCTGCTGACGACGACGGCGATAGCTGCGATCCAGCTTTCGCAAGCACCGGCTCACGCCGAGACATCGTCGACCATCATTGCACAAGCCGCACCCGCGCCTGCCGATCCGAACGCACCGAAGGCTCCGCCGAAGGCAGCTCCGCCCGCGCCTCCCAAGGCTGCACCGGCACCGCCGCCTGCCCCACCGAAGGCTGCACCGCCTCCGCCACCCGCTCCACCGAAGGCCGCTCCTCCTCCGCCGCCGGCACCGCCGCGCGCTGCACCTCCGCCTCCTCCGCCTGCGCCTCCGAAGGCTGCACCACCGCCGCCTCCCGCGCCTCCTACAGCTGCACCGCCGCCGCCGCCTCCTCCGGCTGCACCCAAGGCTGCGCCTCCGCCACCGCCGGCTGCTGCGCCTAAGGCACCTCCTCCGCCGCCACCTGCGGCAGCTCCGAAGGCCGCGCCCGCGCCGACAACAGCACCTGCGCCGACAGCTCCTCCGGCTGCGCGCCCAGCAACGCCTCCTCCGCCAGCTCCGGGCGCTGCGCCTGCTCCATCGACCGCAACACCGCCGCCCGCTCCTTCGACGGCGCCTGCACCACAACGTCCGCCGGGTGCGCCTCCGGTAGCGCCCGGCGTGCGTGACGTGACACCGCCGCGTCCTGACGGTGCGCGCCCGGCTGCACCGGGTGGTGCACCGGCGCCTGCTCAGCCGGGAGCCGCTCCGAGCACTGCGCCGGGAACGCCTCCCGCTGCGACGACTCCGACGACGCCTCCCGCAACTCCGGGAGCAACACCTCCCACAACTCCGCCGGCTCAACCGGGTGCGACGCCTCCTGCGACGCCGGGACTAACGCCCGGTGCAACACCGCCTGCTCCGGGACAACCGGGCTTCGGTGATCGCCGCGGCCAGCGTCAGGGCCCGCCTCCGGGTCTCCCCGCCGGTACGCCGGCTGCTCCGACGACGGCTCCCATCGCCGCGCCGCTGCCACCGGCTCCTGCCGTTCAAGCCACGCCGATCCCGGTCCAGCAGCCCGGCATGCGTCCGGTCGGACGGATGGATGACTTCCGCGGTCAGCGTCAGGAACGCACGGAAGGCGGCCGCACCGTCATCACCGAACCGGGACGCGTCATCGTTCAGGATCCGAACGGACAGTCCTTCGTCCGTCACAACGACGTCGATCGTTTCCGTTACGGCGCGCGCGACGTGCGTGTGACCCGTGATGGCAGGTATACGCGCACCGTCGTCGTTCGTCCTGACGGCACGCAGATCATCACCGTCAACGATGAACGTGGTGGCCTGCTCCGGCGTATCCGCCGCGACCCTTATGGCCGCGAGGTGATCATCATCGACAACCGGCGCGGGCCCGGCTTCGGCGCCGGCCTCGCCGCCGGTGTGGTTGCCGGCGCCATCGGCGGCTACTTCGTCTCGCTGCCGCCGCCGGTTCTGCGCATTCCGGAGAACCGCTACATCGTCGAAGCGGAAGACGCTCCGCCGGAGTTGATCTACGACACGCTGATCGCGCCTCCGGTCGAGCGGATTGAGCGGCCCTACTCGCTCGACGAAATCCGCTACAGCCCGTCGGTGCGTCAGCGCATGCCGAGCATTGATGTCGACAGCATCAACTTCGAGACCGGATCGTGGGAGATTCCGCCGGATCAGGCTGCGAAGTTGCAAGCCATCGCCGACGGCATCAACCGCGCGATCCAGCGCAATCCGCGCACGGTGTTCCTGATCGAAGGACACACCGACGCGGTCGGCAGCGATGTCGACAATCTGTCGCTGTCGGATCGCCGCGCTGAATCGGCGGCCACGCTGCTGACCCAGCAGTTCAACGTGCCTGCGGAAAATCTCACCTCGCAGGGCTACGGCGAGCAGTACCTGAAGGTGCCGACGGATGGACCGGAGCGGCGCAACCGCCGCGTCACCGTCCGCAACATTACGCCGCTGCTCAACGGCGGTCAGGCCTCGCTGCCTCCGCCGCCGGCGGGCACCGCGCCGCCGCGCCGCTGAGGCAGAACGCGAATAAGAAAACGGCCGGGAGATTTTCCCGGCCGTTTTTGTTTGGTCAGATGCGAGACGCGCATTCGCCCTCGATGTCGTCCCCGCAAAGGCGGGGACCGATAATCACAGGCTTCACGTTCTGATGCGAACATTTGAACCATCTCCTGTAATGACAACGACAGGGAGTATGGGTCCCCGCCTTCGCGGAGACGACTCAGAGGATTATGATCATTCAGGTCCGCCTGATCTCCGACGGCTCAATCAGATTCACCTTGCCGCCGACGTCGCCTTTCATGCGTAGCGAAAACCCGCGCTGCAAATAGCTTTCGATCTGATCCTCGCGAACCGAAAGCTGATTCTTCGCATGATGCTTCACCTCGCCCAGGGCGGGATCCGCCACGCGGTAAAGCCCGTTGGGATAGCGATGAGGAGCGAAAATCTCTCCATCCGGCGCGATGTACTCCCAACCCATGTGCAATCCCGTTTCCGGTTGGGGCGCCCCAGTGTCCTGAATCCGAAGTCCGCCTTATTCTGCAGTAAGCTCCGGAGCGGACTTCGGATTCAAAAGGACACTAGAAAATAATGATTCTAGTGTGGTTTTGGTTCGCAAGTCCGCAAAAGAAGGTGCTGCTGAATGATGCGGACTTGCGAACCACCACACTAGTGCGTTTCAGCTCTTGTCGCTGTCGAGTTTGGGGATGTGAGAACCCTCGCCGGCCGACAGCAAGCCCGTCTTTGTGTAGAGATCCAGTTTGCGGCGCGTATCGGAAATATCGAGGTTGCGCATGGTCAACTGACCGATGCGGTCGCCCGGCGTGAACGCCGCATCCTCGACCTTCTCCATGCTCAGCCGCTCCGGCGCATAAGTCAGATTCGGACTCTCGGTGTTCAGGATCGAGTAGTCATTGCCACGGCGCAGTTCAAGCGTCACCTCGCCGGTGATCGCACGCGCCACCCAGCGCTGCGCCGTTTCGCGCAGCATCAAAGCCTGCGAATCGAACCATCGCCCCTGGTAGAGCAACCGGCCAAGCCGCATTCCGCTGATCCGGTATTGCTCGATGGTGTCTTCGTTGTGGATGCCGGTGACGAGACGTTCATAGGCGATATGAAGCAGCGCCATGCCCGGCGCCTCGTAGATGCCGCGGCTCTTCGCCTCGATGATCCGGTTCTCGATCTGGTCGCTCATGCCAAGGCCATGACGTCCGCCGATGGCATTGGCCTCGAGAAACAGCGCGACAGGATCGGCGAAGGTCTGACCGTTCAGTGCAACGGGCTGACCTTCCAAAAATCGCACTGAAACCTTCTCGGCCTTGACGACGCAGTCGTCACGCCAGAACGGAACGCCCATGATCGGATTAACGATCTTGATGCCGCTGTCGAGGTGTTCGAGATCCTTGGCCTCGTGGGTGGCGCCAAGGAGATTGCTGTCGGTCGAATACGCCTTCTCGGCACTCATCTTGTAGGCGAAGCCGGCCGCCTTCATGAAGGCTGACATTTCCGCGCGGCCGCCCAGTTCGTCGATGAACTGCTGGTCGAGCCAGGGTTTGTAGATCCGCAAGTCCGGATTGGTCAGCAGTCCGTAGCGGTAGAACCGCTCGATGTCATTGCCCTTGTATGTCGAGCCGTCGCCCCAGATGTTGACGCCGTCTTCCTTCATGGCGGAGACCAGCATCGTGCCGGTCACGGCGCGGCCGAGCGGCGTCGTATTGAAGTATGCGATGCCGCCGGTCGAGACGTGGAACGCGCCCGATTGAATCGCAGCAATCCCTTCGTGAACCAGCTGCGTGCGGCAATCCACGAGGCGTGCTTTCTCGGCGCCGAATTCCATGGCCTTGCGCGGAATCTCGTCGTAGTCGGCCTCATCAGGCTGGCCGAGATTGGCGGTATAGGCAAAGACACGCGCGCCCTTTTGCTTCATCCAAAGCAGCGCGGCGCTGGTGTCGAGCCCGCCCGAGAAAGCGATGCCGACATTTTCTCCTTTGGGAAGGATCTTCAGAATCGTACTCATCAAACTTCCATTCGGACAATTTTGTTTGGCGGTTCGGATGCGCGACGAACAAGCCTCGCGCGGACGGGAACGCGTTTATTGGCGGCTGGCGTGTTGGGTCACGCCGGGCAACGGCCCGGCCTCCTCGCCGAGATCAGATGGGCTTTCTATAGAAAGATTGGCGGGCAATGGGAAGCCCGCCAATAATGGCCGTTTTCGCTGCCCGCTAGGACCGCAGGACGGACGCCGCGTCCTGCGCCGGCCCGTCGGTGCCGGGCCTGATGCGCGGCGAATCCCCGACATCGCGGCCGAGCCTCTTCTGCCGCCAGCGATAGCCTGTCCAGGCGAAGCGCGTCAGCCAGGCGTCGATGCCGTAGTCGGTCAGCCGCGTCGACGGCCAGCGGTAGATGGAGGCATAAGCCAGCCAGATCACGAGGAACGACACCGTGCCGGAGAACAGCACGTCGGTCAGAAAGTGTCCGCCGAAGGACATGCGCAGACCGCCGGTGAACACGCCGAAGGCGGTGGCGGCGACATAGGCCAGCGGACGCCACTGCGGCGGCGTCAGCGCGGCGGGCGCATAGGTCCAGAACGCGGTGGCGCCTTCGCCCGAGAAGAACGAACAGTTCTTCGGACATGCGCCGCGCGGATCCCACCACGCCTTGAACTCAAGCGGCCCGTTGAACTCCGTCACCACCACCGGACGCGGACGGCCCCAGTAGCCCTTGAACACGATGTTCGACAGAACGATCGCGGTCAGAAGCATCGTGACAATAAGGAACACCATGGCGCGGCCGGAGATCATCAGCGGCTTCACCGGACGGATCAGCTTGACCACCAGCGACACCAGCGCGGGCATGACCAGACCCCACGCGATCCACATCGCACCGTCGCGCGCGATCATCGCCCACGTCACCGATTTCAGCGGAAAGGTTTTGGTGGTCGCGTCATAGAAGAATGCGGCGACCTTCAGATCGAGTTCGGGATAGAGGCCGAACAGCAATCCGAAAACCACCGAGATCGCGAGCGCGATATAGAGTCCGGTCCGGTTCATGGCGGGGGTTTAGCCGAGCCGGCAGGGGAATAAAAGTGGCCACACGCCGCATTCCGGCGGCCTGCCCGATCCGTGCTAGGATGCAAAACAACACCGCAAAACAAGATTTGAACGTGGGAGTCCTCCCAAGACCATGTCCAAGCCCGTTCTGGATTTCTGGTTCGATTTCGCCTCGGTCTATTCGTTTCTGTCCGCGACGCGCATCGCGCCGCTGGCGGATGCCGCGGGCGTCCAGGTGCGGTGGCGGCCGTTTCTGCTCGGGCCGATTTTCGCCACGCAAGGCATGGCAGACTCGCCATTCAATCTGTTCCCTCTAAGAGGCCGGCACATGATCCGCGACGTGAACCGCACGGCGGACGAGATCGGCGTCGGCTTCCGGTGGCCGGATGTGTTTCCGCAGTCGGCGGTGCTGGCGAGCCGCGTCGCGCTGGTGGGATTGAAGGACACCTGGGGCGAGGATTTCAGCCGCGCCGTGTTTCACGCCGAATATGCCGAGAACCGGGTGATCTCGGAGCCGGGCGTGATCGCCGATATCCTGACAAAACTGAAAGTGCCGGTGGATGCGACATTCGCAAGCGCACAGGCCGACGAGATCAAGACGGAACTGCGCGAGCTGACGGCGGAAGCCCAGAAGCGCGAGTTCTTCGGTGCGCCGACATTCACCACGCAGGACGGCGAATTGTTCTGGGGCAACGATCGCCTCGAACAGGCGCTGCGCTGGGCGACGAAGTAGCTCCGTTCTCCAGCGTCATTGCGAGGAGCGTAGCGACGGAGCAATCCAGCTCTTGCTTGCGATTCTGGATTGCTTCGCTTCACTCGCAATGACGAACGAAAATCCGAACTACCGCGGCAGGGGCGGCAACGGTGGCGGAGACAGCGGCGATGTACGCCACGCGCCGGCGTTGCGACCCGCGATCATCCAGTAAATCACGCCGCCGAGAATTCCCGCGCCGACCATCACTTCGAGATGCCGCCGTATGATGCCGTTGAAGGTCATGTTCACGGTGTCGAACGGGATGAAGGCGAGATAGCAGCACAGGCCCGCGATGCCGCCCGCGACAGCGTAAGCGAGAATGTGCCGGATCGAAAAGGCTTCGGTGACCAGCGCCATGATCAGCGCCGGCATCAGCGCGAAGCCGCTGACAAGGATGAAGCCGAAACCGAGAATGAGATTGATCGCGCCCTGATCGAAATCGAGCGACACGTCGTTCATTTCCGGAAAGAAGATCGCGTAGATCACCACCGCGCCCGCCACGAAGCAAGCGGCGAGAAACCCGAGGAAGATCGCGAACAGGCGTCCGATTACGGCCATGGGGGATTGTTCCGTTGGTCTGTCATCCTTCGAGGCTCGCCGGAAACGGCTCGCACCTCAGGATGACGCTTCACTCTCTGCTGCGTCACCCTGAGGTGCCGCCGCAAAAGCGGCGGCCTCGAAGGGCGACGGCTGAATACCTAATCCGTCATCGCCATGGCGCGCAGTGCCTGACGTTCGCGCGCGGACAGTTTCTCGGTCTCGGATTTGAGCTGCCCGCAGGCGGCGAGAATATCGCGGCCGCGCGGGGTGCGCACCGGCGACGAATAGCCTGCGTTGAAAACATATTCGGAGAACTTCTCGATCTGATCCCAGTCCGAGCACTCATACTTCGTGCCGGGCCACGGATTGAACGGAATGAGATTGATCTTGGCCGGAATGCCCTTGAGCAGCTTCACCAGCAGCTTCGCATCATCAAGAGAGTCGTTGACGCCCTTCAGCATCACATACTCGAACGTGATGCGGCGCGAATTGGACGAGCCGGGATAGGCGCGGCAGGCGTCCAGCAATTCCTTGATCGGATACTTCTTGTTGAGCGGCACCAGTTCGTTGCGCAACTCGTCGCGCACCGCATGCAGCGAGATCGCCAGCATGACGCCGATCTCGTCGCCGGTGCGCGCGATGTTCGGCACCACGCCGGAAGTCGAGAGCGTAATGCGCCGGCGGGAGATGCCGATGCCTTCGTTGTCCGACACGATCAGCAGCGCGTCGCGCACCGCCTCGAAATTGTACAGCGGCTCGCCCATGCCCATCATCACCACATTGGTGATGAGCCGGTTGCCGTTCGGCGTCTCGCGGTCAATCCAGTCGCCCAGACGATCGCGCGCCACCATTACCTGGCCTGCGATTTCGCCGGCGGTGAGATTGCGCACCAGACGCTGGGTGCCGGTGTGACAGAACGAACAGTTCAGCGTGCAGCCGACCTGTGACGACACACAAAGAGTGCCGCGATCGGTTTCGGGAATGTAGACGCACTCGACTTCGTGCGGACGCTCGGAGGCGTGCCCGCTCGGCAGGCGCAACAGCCATTTGCGGGTGCCGTCATTGGAAATTTGTTCGGCGACGACTTCAGGCCGGTCGACGGTGAAATGCTGCTCAAGCTCCGCGCGCATGTCCTTCGACACGTTGGTCATGTCGGCGAAACTCTGCGCGCCGCGCACATACATCCAGTGCCAGAGTTGCTGCACGCGCATCTTGCGCTGCTTTTCCGCGACGCCGACCTCACCGAGGCACTGCGCCAGTTCCTCGCGCGACAGCCCCACCAGCGAGGGCTTCGCCGGCGGCACGTAGGTTTCAAGCGCGGTTTTTTCGAGGACGCCTGGCGCTTCGGTCATGGTCATATCGATACGTGTCTCGGGGAAATGGCGGCGGCACAAGGCCGCACGCGCCGGAACCCACGGTCCCGTGACCCGCTATATAGAGGCAATATTGGCCAATTGCGACCGTCTTTGCGGCATGCCGGGACTACCGCCGGCACTCCTGCGCCAGCTTGTCCAGCGCCTGAGCGAGGCCCTTCAGCGGGAACGTGTCGGTGGTCTCGGTGCCCTTGGCGGAGACGCCCTTGACGATGGCGTCCGAGCCCTTGCGCAGCGCATCCACCAGCCGGTCTTCCTCGGCCGCGTTCTTGATCCAGAGCCCGTCGCCCTGCGAGTACATCGCAAAGCGCGCGCCGCCGATTTCAACGGAACCCTCGGAGCCCGGCTTTACCGAGTAGCCGATCATGATCGAAACTTCGTTCGTCACCTTCTCGGCAGGCCGCGTCGAGATGAATGCGTAGGACGCATCGCGTGGCCGGTTCGGCGGATTGGTTTTCGACGACGACGGCTTGGCGAGCGCGAAGCAGACCTTCTTGCCGTTCGGCGTTGCGGTGTAGGCGCCCCAGGTGCCGAATTGGCCAATCAGCGACGGCTCGGCGTTTCCGGCGGCCGCAGGCGCTGCCGGTTTCGCAGGCGCGGCACCCTTCGCTGCAGGTTTGGCGGGCGCAGCTTTCGGCGCGGGCTTGGCGGCGGGCGTGGTCTGAGAAGACTTGGGTTGCGGAGTTTGGGCGGACGCAACATTTGCAAAGCCGACAACCGGCAGTACCGCCACCAGAATTACCATCGCTCGCTGCAAGGACATCACCAAAACTGGTTCCTTCAATATTGTGACTGCAAGATGGCTCGCACTTCCGCGGGGACGTGCAATAGACCCCAAACCGCTTGTTGGAAAGTTAACCCACCACCGCTGCGCTTTGCCGCATCCGTCCTGGACTATGTGAGCCACAGCCGGGATGGCGGCAGACCGCGCAGGTGTCTTTCCGAAAGCGCAGTGTTTCAAACATAGTTACATCCCGCAAGCATCATCGCCAGTCCGCAATTGCGATTGTAGGGCCGCGCCAAATCCGGCAAGAAGTCCACCTGTCCTCCTCATACTCTTCACACGAACTCTTCAGGTGTCTCGATGAAAGCCATTCTCTGTTCGGAATACTGCGGCCCCGACGATCTCGTGCTGAGCGATATTCCCGATCCGGTCGCGGGACCCGGCGAAGCCGTCATTGCGATCAAGGCAGCGGCACTGAATTTCTTCGACCTCTTGATGATTCAGGGCAAGTACCAGATCAAGCCGCCGTTTCCGTTTTCTCCCGCCGCGGAAATCGCCGGCGTGGTCGAGAGCGTCGGCGCGGGCGTGACCGATCTCAAGCCGGGTGATCGCGTTGCGGCATCGTGCGGCTACAACGGCGCGCGGCAGAAGATCGCAATCCCTGCATCGCAGGCGGTGAAGATTCCGGACAATCTCGACTTCGACCGCGCCGCAGGCGTGATCGTGATTTACGGCACCGCACTCCATGCGCTGGAAGATCGCGCCGATCCGAAGCCCGGCGAGACTCTCGTGGTGTTCGGCGCGGCCGGCGGCGTCGGCCTCGCGGCCTGCGAACTCGGGAAGGTGCTGGGACTGAAGGTGATCGCCTGCGCTTCAAGCGACGAGAAGCTTGAATTTGCCAAGAAGCACGGCGCGGAGCTGACCATCAACTACGCCAAGGAAGACCTGAAGGAAGCGCTCAAGCGGGTTGGTGGCGAGAAAGGCATCGACATCGTGTTCGATCCGGTCGGCGGCAGCTACGCGGAAATCGGCGTGCGCTCGCTCGGGTGGAAGGGACGCTTCCTCGTGATCGGTTTTGCCGCCGGTGACATTCCGAAGATCCCGCTCAATCTCGCGCTGCTCAAGGGCTGCGACATCCGCGGCGTGTTCTGGGGCGCGCACATGAAGCGCGAGCCGAAGCAGGGCCGCGCCGCTCTTGAGAAGCTGATGAAGTGGGCGGCCGAGGGAAAGATTTCATCCCATGTCGACAGCACCTTCCCGCTGGAAAAGACCACCGATGCGCTCAAGGTGCTCGCCGAGCGCAAGGCCATGGGCAAGGTGATCCTGCATCCGTGAGTTAAAGGTAAAGATGTGTCATGCGCGGGCTTGACCCGCGCATCCATCATTCTTCGTGAAAAGGCTTTTCTGAAAATGGATTGCCGGGTCAAGCCCGGCAATGACAGCTTGTGATTCAATCACACGTCCTGGTCTTCCAATCCCCGCGTCAGCGCCGCGTGCGCCGCCTCGCGGTGCTCCGGCGTGATGTGGCTCGCCACCATGCGAATCGTGGTCGCCAGCACCGCGGCATCGTCGGTGAAGCCGAGCACCGGGAGCATGTCGGGCACGAAATCGAACGGCAGCACGAAATAGGCGATCGCTGCCAGAAGCGCCGCCTGCACATGGCGCGGCGTCTCGCGGTCGAATGCGCAGTAATAGGCCGCAAGCAGCTCCTCGGCGAATGGAAGCTTCGCCGCAACGCGCTTGAATTTGATCCAGAAATTCCGGCGCACGCGCTCGGGATCTTTCGCGAGTTTTTCAACCCGTTCAAAATGCGCCGTGTTGTCGGAGGCCATGGTCAATTCCCTCAGGCGGCACGCTCATGCGCCACACGCGTTATTTAGGGACCGCCTCCTCTGCCACAAGACGTCACTGCGAGGAGCGCTCCGTCATCCTGAGGTGCGCGCTCTTGCGCGCCTCGAAGGATGACCGACAAAAGTCCTCATCCTTCGAGGCTCGCCGAAGACGGCTCGCACCTCAGGATGACGGTGATCTCAGCCCGCAATCTTGTCCATCGCTTCCGCCAGCGCGATGTCGCGCGCAGTCACTCCACCCGCATCGTGGGTCGAGAGCACCACCTCCACCGTCCTGTAGACGTTGCGCCATTCCGGGTGATGATCGCTCTTTTCAGCCACCAGCGCGGCGCGGGTCATGAAGCCGAAGGCCTCGTTGAAATCCTTGAATGTGAAAGTCTTCGCAATGGCGTCGCGGCCGGAGACCTCCGACCAGCCCTTGAGCTTCGCCAGTCCCGCGCGCCGCTGGTCCGCAGATAGTCGTTCAATCATGCGATCCTCCCACTCCCCGAATATTACAGTTCTTTAAGCACCTGACCGAGCCTTCCCAACATATACCTGCGGAACGGGCCCCGTCCGGTCACGGAAAAGCCGCTCTCGGGCCGCTAACCATGCTGAACTTGGAACCTGCGAATATGCCCACGATCTGGTATGATGCGGGCAGACGCCGGGAGGCGCGGTAACCCATGGGCTTCAGAGACATGTTTACACGATCGATGGCCTCGGAGGCACCTCGCCCGCCGGGCTCTTCTGCGCCCCGGCCGCACAAGATGAAGGCTGTGCTGGTCGTGCTCGCCGCGGTGCTGGCCACCGTCGCCGCTGTCGGCGCCGTGACCTATTACCTGAATCGCCCCATTCATCTTCGGATCGCAGTCGGGCCTCCCTACAGCGATGACGTCAAGGTCATCCAGTCGATCGCGCAGACCTTTTCGCGGGACCGGAAGTATATCCGGCTGCGCCCGATCATCACCGATGGCACGTCCTCGAGTGCCGCAAGCCTGAACGCGGGCACCACCGATCTTGCCGTCATCCGCGGCGACATTGAACTGCCGAAAGACGCACAGGCGATCGCCAGCATCCGCAAGAATTACGCGGTGCTGTGGGCGCTGAACGGAAGCAGCAAGAAGGGCGCCATCAAGAAGATCGAACAGCTTGCCGGCAAGCGCATCGGCGTCATCGGCCGCACCCAGGCCAACGTCAATCTGCTGAAAATCATTCTCACGCAGTCTGGCGTGGATGCCGACAAGGTCCAGGTCGTCCAGTTCACAACCACCGGCTTCGCCGACGCGATCAAGAACGAAAAACTCGACGCGTTCCTCGCCGTCGGCCCGCTCAACAGCAAGATCACAGCCGACGCCGTCGCAGCGACCACGCGCGGCGGCAAGGAGCCGACATTCCTGTCGCTCGATACGGCGGACGCGATCGCGCAGAAATATCCGGCCTATGAATCGGGCGAAATTCCCGCCGGATCGTTCGGCGCGAAGCCGGCCCGGCCCGATGACAAGATCGACACCATCACCTTTGCGCATCACATTGTGGCGCGAAAGTCGCTGTCGGAAACCACCGCCGGCGCGCTGACCCGCCAGTTGTTCTCGATCCGCCAGACCATCCAGAGCGAATTCCCGCAGACGGCAAAGCTGGAAACGCCTGACACCGACAAGGACGCGGCGATTCCCGCGCATCCTGGAGCGGCCGCCTATGTCGACGGCGAAGAAAAAACCTTCCTCGACAGGTACAGCGATTACATCTGGGGCAGCCTGATGGCGCTGTCCGCGCTCGGCTCCGCCGGTGCGTGGTTCGCGAGCTACTGGCGCAAGGACGAGCGCGTCACCAATTCCAACTTGCGTGAGCGTTTGCTGGAAATGCTGACGACGTCGCGCAAAACCACGTCCATCGACGAACTCGACGCCATGCAGGCGGAAGCCGACGAGATCATGCGCGAGACGCTGCATTGTTTCGAGGATGGAGCGATCGAGGAAGGCTCGCTGACGGCATTCAGTATCGCGCTCGAGCAATTCCACAACGCGGTGGCGGATCGCAAGACGTTCCTGCTCGACATGTCGTCGAAGGACCCGCGCCCCGCGCGCAGCCACGTGGCCTGAGCGCGTCTCAGGTCTGATTGCGCCACTGGCGCAAGGTCTCCAGCAGCTCTTCGCGCAGATAGGGTTTTCTCAGCACCGGAGAATGCTTGAACGCCGGCTGCACGCTGGCAGGTCCGGAATATCCCGTGACGAATGCGAACGGAATCTTCTGTTGCTTGAGTTGTTCTGCGACGGCGAAGCTTTTTTCCCGGATCAGCCCGACATCGAGCAGCGCAAAATCCGGCGCACGTTCGGCAATCAGTTTCAACGCACCGGCGACGGAACGGGCGGTTCGAACCGACGTCACGCCAAAGCCGGTGATGATTTCAGCCGAGTCCATTGCGATCAACGGATCGTCTTCGACCAGCAGGACATCGCCTGGCAGATCAGCAGGGCTTGGAGCCGCCGGCCCGTTGGGGTCGATCGAGTTCATGGGTCGCGTCCGGATGAATGGTTGAGAGACGTCCACCGGGACCCCGGGCATCGCGCTAAAGCCGCGACACCGGTTCCCGGCTGGAACCCATCACAGATTTCATCGTTTCGTCTGTGCACTTTTGAACACAAGTCGACTGGAACCTGCGTTACGTTGCTGCCCAGCAGCGAGGAATCAATGACGCGACAGCCGGCGACGGCGGCCAATGATAGCCGCCCTTTCAACAATCTGCTCCGCCGGTTCAACGATGCGGATTTCGCGCTCGTCGAACCCTCCCTCGAGAGGGTGGACGCGAAAGCGGACGAGCTTCTCTACAACCCCGGCGACAATGTCGAGACGGTTCACTTTCCGTGCGGACCAAGCCTCGCCTCCTTTCTCGTGGCGAACGAGGACGGCCGCGATGTCGAGACTATTCTTGTCGGCCGCGAAGGCGCGGTCGGCGGCATCGTCAGCCAGGGCTATCTGCCCGCCTATACGCGCATCACGGTGAAAGTCGCCGGTCCCTTTGTGCGGCTGCGCGTCGCAAAGCTCGATGCCGCCAAGGCAAAGTCGCCAACGCTGCGCTACCTTTTCGCGCGCTATGCCGATTGCATGCTAGCGCAGATCTTTCAGTCGACCGCCTGCAATGCGATCCATTCCATCGAGCAGCGCACCGCGAAGTGGATTCTGTCGGCGCGGGAGCGAACCGGCGACGATCTCGTTCCACTCACCCACGAGCAGTTGTCGACCATGCTCGGTGTGGGACGCAGCTATACCAGCCGCGTCATCCAGACCTTCAAGGCGGAAGGCATTCTGGAAACCCGCCGCGGAGCCATCCTGATCCGCAACCAGGACGCCCTGGCGGCCCGGTCGTGCCTTTGCAACGACGCCGTCAAAGCTCATTTCGACGAAGTTCTGCGCGGGGTCTATCCGGACGAGACCAACGCGACCTGATCGCGCGATGCAGCCCGTCATCGCGCTGTAACATTACGGGATCGGGCCGATACGGCCCCTTTGGCAATCACCTTTGACCCCAAAATGGACTGATAAAATGCCGTTCGAGCCGTTGTTTTTCGGCGAATTCTGACTATATTGCGCCGCAATGAGTGCCCGTGTGCCCGGTTCTTTTGGACCGGGCACCGCGTTTTTTGGGCCTTGCGCGCATGACGACATCGGACATGCACTCAGCCGCCTTTGCGGCGCCGCGCCCCATAGCTGGAAGACTTGAGATACACATGAATTTGCGAAACATCGCCATCATCGCCCACGTCGACCACGGCAAGACCACGCTCGTCGACAAGCTGCTCCAGCAATCCGGCACCTATCGCGAGAACCAGCGACAGGTCGAGCGCGCGATGGACTCCAACGATATCGAGCGCGAGCGCGGCATCACCATTCTCGCCAAGTGCACCTCGGTCGAGTGGGAAGACACACGCATCAACATCGTCGATACGCCTGGCCACGCCGACTTCGGCGGTGAGGTCGAGCGCATCCTGTCGATGGTCGACGGCGTGATCGTCCTCGTCGACGCCGCCGAAGGCCCGATGCCGCAGACCAAGTTCGTGGTCGGCAAGGCGCTCAAGCTCGGCCTCAAGCCGATCGTCGCGATCAACAAGGTCGACCGTCCCGACGCGCGCGTCACCGAAGTCGTCAACGAAGTGTTCGACCTGTTCGCTGCGCTCGATGCCACCGACGACCAGCTCGACTTCCCGATTCTCTACGGCTCCGGCAAGAACGGCTGGATGGGCAGCAGCGAAACCGAGAACGACAAGGGCATGAAGCCGCTGTTCGACCTCGTCATCAAGCATGTCGCTCCGCCAGTGGTGGAAGAAGGTCCGTTTCGCCTGCTTGGCACCATTCTCGAAGCCAACCCCTATCTCGGCCGCATCATCACCGGCCGTATCGCCTCCGGTTCGGCGAAGCCGAACCAGGCGGTGAAGGTGCTGTCGCGTGACGGCAAGACGGTTGAAACCGGACGTATCACCAAGATCCTCGCGTTCCGCGGTCTCGAGCGCCAGCCGGTCGAACTCGCCGAAGCCGGCGACATCGTCGCCATCGCGGGCCTCACCAAGGGCACCGTCGCCGACACCTTCTGCGATCCCACCGTCGAGACGCCGATCCAGGCGCAGCCGATCGATCCGCCGACCGTGTCGATGTCGTTCATCGTCAACAACTCGCCGCTCGCCGGCACCGAAGGCGACAAGGTCACCAGCCGCCTGATCCGCGACCGCCTGCTGCGCGAAGCCGAAGGCAACGTCGCGCTGCGCGTGGTCGAAGCCGCCGACAAGGATTCGATGGAAGTGTCGGGCCGCGGCGAATTGCAGCTCGCGATCCTGATCGAGAACATGCGCCGCGAAGGCTTTGAACTCTCCGTGTCGCGTCCGCGCGTCGTTCTGACCAAGGATGACGAGGGCAAGATTCTGGAGCCGGTCGAGGAAGTCGTGATCGACGTCGACGAGGAATTCTCCGGCGTCGTCGTGCAGAAGATGAGCGAGCGCAAGGCCGAGATGATCGAGATGCGCCCGTCCGGCGGCAATCGCCTGCGTCTGGTGTTCTACGCGCCGACCCGCGGGCTGATCGGCTATCAGGGTGAGCTGATGACCGACACGCGCGGAACGGCGATCATGAACCGCCTGTTCCACGATTACCTGCCTTACAAGGGTGAAATTCAGGGCCGCCGCAATGGCGTGCTGATTTCCAACGAACAGGGCGAAGCCGTCGCCTACGCGATGTTCAAACTGGAAGACCGCGGCCCGATGATGATCGAGCCGGGCTGGAAGGTCTACAAGGGCATGATCGTCGGCGAGCACACCCGCGAGAACGATCTCGAGATCAACGTTCTCAAGGGCAAGCAGCTCACCAACATCCGCACCACCTCGAAGGACGAAGCGGTGCGTCTGACGCCGCCGATCCGCATGACGCTCGAAAAGGCGCTGGCCTATATCGAGGACGACGAGCTGGTCGAAATCACGCCGAAGTCGATCCGGCTGCGCAAGCGCCATCTCGATCCGAACGAGCGCAAGCGCGCCGAAAAGAGCAAGGTCGCGCTGGTCGGATAAGTCCGCCCGGGCTCTTCCAAAATCTTGATGATGCCCGGCCTTGTGCCGGGCATTGTCGTCTTATAGGTCGGGTAAACTGAGGATACGAATGGCCGGAACCATCCTGCCATAACGATTGGGGACCCGAGCCTCCGAGATGACCCTTCCCTCTGAAATCGACGTCGCGATCATCGGCGCCGGCGCGGCTGGTCTGGCTGCCGCGCGGACGCTTGAAGGCTCGAACCTCTCGGTTCTGATTCTGGAAGCCCGCGAGCGCATCGGCGGACGCAGCCAGACTTTGATCCTGCCCGGCGATATCGTGTTCGATGTCGGCTGCGAGTGGCTGCATTCCGCTGACAGAAATTCGTTCGTGACGATCGCGCGCGATCTCGGCTTCGAGATCAACGAGACACGCCCGCGCTGGCGCGAGCAAAGTCTCAATGCCGGTTTCCCGGCACAGGCCCGCGAGGAATTCCTCGCAGCGATGGACGCCTTCGACACCCGCGTCGAAACCGCGTCCGAACTGCCGCAGGACATGCCCGCCGCCAAGTGGCTCGAACCGGGCAATCGCTGGAATGCGCAGATCGATGCGATCAGCACCTACATCAACGGCGTCGAGCTGGATCGCGTCTCGACCTATGACTTCGATGCGTATGAAGACACCGGCATCAACTGGCGGGTGCGGCGCGGCTATGGCGCGCTGATCGCGGCCTATGGCGCGCCATGTCCGGTGGCGCTGAACACGAAAGTCTCGCTGATCGATCATTCCGGCGCGCGCGTCAGGATCGAAACGTCTCAGGGGACGATCTCCGCGCGCAGGGTGATCGTCACCGCCCCGACCGACCTGATCGCCAATGAGTCGATCCGCTTTCACCCCATACTGCCGGACAAGGTGAACGCCGCCACGGGCCTGCCGCTCGGCCTTGCGGACAAGGTGATGCTGGCGCTGGATGATCCCGAAGCCCTGCCGAGCGACGGGCATCTTTATGGCGCGCTCGATCGCGTCGGCACCGGCAGCTATCACCTGCGTCCGATGGGCCAGTCCTGCATCTCGGGATTTTTCGGCGGCGCGTTCGCGCGCGAGCTTGAGAACGCGGGAGATGGCGCGCTGGCGGCGCAAGCCATCGACGAACTGGTCATGCTGCTGGGATCTGACTTTCGCCGCAAGCTAAGGCCGCTTGCGGAAACCCGCTGGGCGCACGATCCGTTCGCGCGCGGATCATACTCGTACGCGCTGCCGGGCCACGCCGACGATCGCGCGGTTCTTGCCGCCCCCGTCGATGACCGGTTGTTCTTTGCAGGCGAAGCGACCTCGCCGAACTTCTTCACCACGGCCCACGGCGCGCAGGAGACGGGCGTGCGGGCAGCGGGGCAAGCGATGGGCGAGAAGACTGTTTGACAGACCTTCGAATGGTTCGGAACGAAGTACGATCTCTACGCAAAAAATTTATGCGCCTTTGAAGATGTTATCTCGGTGAAATTTCAAAAAATGCGTATTCGGCTGCAGAGTTTGATCGTTCGGAAGATTTAGCGTGCAATCTCGATTTATCAGGCGCAGCGCATCGTCTGGAACATGGTTTTTGGCGATGAGAATACGATAGTCGTCACCAATCGATACTAGTCCTCGGTCAAACATCCAATGAACCGTGCCGGACAGAGCCAATCCATTCCTTACAGAGTCTGGTCCATTTGATGCGACAGGCTGGATGTGAGCAGCCTGAACTTCAGGCCGACCGCCTCCGTTTATCAATCGCAGACCAGTGATCGCACACCGATTTGCATAAGCCGCGCGGACATTGTGCATAAATGACCTCTCTCGAAATGGACGAGAGACAGTCATTTCAACAATCGGCCTAAGAAATGGCTCGGGTGGCTCGGAGAAACCTTGTGCAGGATTTTCTGAAGCAACTGTTTGTTCTGCCAAGATTGGCGCGAAACCCGCTTTCAGGATGCGATCAAACTCTTCGTCGGGGACGAGGCGTACCGCGCGTCCAAATGCCCCTTTATTGGTGCTGCCATCTGCCTTCTGCAAAGCACTTTCATAATAGACTGAGCTTTCGGAAAACGGCACCGGCCTGTCGAAGTCTAAGTAATCGCCTACAAGCGCATAATAATGATCTGGCTGCTTTTCGTCCTCAACAATTGATTTTACGCGTGCGACGCCGAAGTACGACTGGCGTCCGCCAGCACTCGACAGATCTGCGCTTGATCGACGCGGCTCGTAGTAAACAACATGATCGCCGACTGCTTGTGTGGCGTAGTTGAGGTATGTCTTCGGAAAGTGATACCGGACCTCCGGTAGATCGTCGTAGCTTGGCGTCACCTTGGTGGTAAAAACTACTTTTGCCATGAACTATCGACCAGATCGGCCCCAACGGAATTGATGCAGAAAGTAATACTCAATACGCAAGTTAGCTTGTCCCGTCGATCACTGCTTCTTCTTCGCACTCGCACCCTGCACCACCGGCGCCTGAACGTTCAGTCCCGCAACATTGGCAAGAATCGATTCCATAGCGCTCGCCTCCCCCGCTTCCGCCAGCCAGTGGCCTTCCTTGCCGAACGGCGGCAGCACCTGAAAATCCACCTTGCCGTCACCGGCCTCGATGAAGGCATCGGCCATTTTTTTCGAGAACTCCGGCGGGAAGTATGAATCGTTTTCCGCCACCAGCCATGTCATCGGAATTTTGGCGTCTTCGCCGAATTCCTTCACTGCCGAGATGAGCCGATCCGGCGCGCAGATGTTGCCCGCGCGATCGTTGGCGCGTCCGCCGCGCCCCGGCGCGAACACGATGATCGCGGAAATGCTTTTCGGGCTTTGATCCGCCAGCGCCAGCGCGCCCCAGCCTCCCGCCGAATGCCCCACGATCACCGAAGCGTCCTTGCGGATGAACGGCTGGGTGCGCATGAAATTGAGCGCCGCCATGATCGCCTCGCCGGTGGAGCGCGCGGACATCGCGTATTCGGCGTTGTCGCAACCGTCCTGGTCCTCGAGATACGGCCCGCCGGTTTTGCCGTGGCCCGGACGCTGCGGCACCAGCACCGCAAAACCGCGCGCGACCAGCGCCGCGGCGAGCGCCGGATATTCCGGCTGCGGCATCTGCGCGCGCGCCAGCCGGTTCTGCGTCGAGGCATGGGCGATGACGGCGAGACGGAACGGACCTTTGCCGGCGGGGCGGAACAGAACGGCTCGCGAAGGTGTGATCTGATCCTGCGTCGGCACGAGCCATTCCTGACGCCGATTCGGCGCTCCCTCGCCGCCGCGCGCGCCCAACTGATTCTCGCCCCAGACGGGTGTTTGCGGCAAAAGACCAACCGCAAGAAGCAGGGTGGCCACCTTGAACAATGCGCTTTTTGTCATCTGCGGCGATCATTGCCTGCGTCGCATCGCCGAGCCAAGCGCCATAACCCGTTTGACTGTCCTCTTTCGGCACAACCCGCCTTGGACCTGATGCAAAAAGCTCACATATTAACCGATAATTAACGATGGACCTTGAAGGCGAGGCCGCGAGTTGCTTTGATTACACCATGAGCACGATCCTTATCGAAGTGCGGCCAGCCAAGGCCTCCGATGCGTCAGCAGTCGCTGCGACGCACGATGAGGCGTGGCGCGCGGCCTACCAGGGCATCATCCCCGGCGCCGAACTCGAAAAGCTGATCAACCGCCGCGGCCCGCAATGGTGGGATTCCGCGATCCGAAAAGGCAGCCGCGTCAGCGTCTTGTGCTTCGGCGACAAGGTCGCCGGCTATGCCAATTATGGCCGCAACCGCGCCCGCAGCCTGCATTTCGAAGGCGAGATTTACGAGCTTTATCTGCGGCCAGAGTTTCAGGGCCTCGGCTTCGGCCGCCGCCTGTTCACCGCCGCCAAGCGCGATCTGATCCAGAGCGGGCTGAAAAGCATGGTGATCTGGGCGCTTTCGGACAACGAGCCGGCGGTCGAATTCTACCGCACCCTCGGCGGCCGCATGGTCGCGCGCTCCTCGGAGCGATTCGGCGGCAAGTCGCTCGACAAGGTCGCGTTCGCCTGGACGGCCTGAGGCCAAGCCTTTTCCTTGCCTTTTTATCCCTTTGGCTAGTCTTTTCGGGCTTCCAGCCCCGCGTCCGATTCGCTAACCAGTGATCCGGTTCTGACATTCGTATCATGTCCTTCGCGGGCACCTTTACGAATGTCAGAACCAAAGGATCACTGGAATAGTCGTTTGCTGGTGTCCGTTCGTATCCGACGTTCGCTCGGAAGGCGCAACGGAGTGAAGCGAACGTCGGATACCGGACACCAGTCCGCATTCGACCGAACAACCACAAGGCTTGTCATGCGTATCGACGCGATTTCCCTCGGAAAAAATCCTCCTCATGAAGTGAACGTCATCATCGAAGTGCCGGTCGGCGGCGAGCCGATCAAGTACGAGATGGACAAGGAGGCCGGCACGCTGGTCGTCGACCGCTTCCTTTACACGGCGATGCGTTATCCGGGGAATTACGGCTTCATCCCGCACACCCTCTCCGACGACGGCGATCCGTGCGACGTGCTGGTCGCCAACACCCGCGCCATCGTGCCGGGCGCGGTGATCGCGGTGCGCCCGGTCGGCGTGCTGTTCATGGAAGATGAGGCTGGCGGCGACGAGAAGATCATTGCGGTGCCGACGTCGAAGCTGACCCAGCGCTACGACAAGGTGCAGAACTACAGCGATCTGCCTGACATCACGCTGCAACAAATTCAGCATTTCTTTGAGCACTACAAGGATCTCGAACCCAACAAGTGGGTCAAGGTGCTGCGCTGGGGCAATGCGGAAGATGCCCGCAAGCTGATCATCGAAGGCATCGAGCGCGCCAAGAAAAAGTAAGCGCCCTGTAGCGAAGGATTCAAACGATGCGCCGTGCAATCAGAATCCTCCGCAACATCATCCTCCTCCTGATCGCGGCGATCGTCATTCTCGCGGCCGTTCTGGTTGCGAACGCCTGGCGAAAATCCTCGCAGCAGATCGCGGTCGCCCCGGTTGCGCCCGTGACCATCGACGAGCAGGCGGCCGCGCAGCGGCTCGGCGCCGCGGTGCGGCTGCAAACCATCGCCAGCGCCACCGATGCCGACCAGACCGCGGACGCTTTCCGCGCGCTGCATGACCTGATCGCCGCAAGCTTTCCTGCATTTCATGCCGCGGCCAAACGCGAGTTCGTCGCCAATTACAGCCTGCTCTACACATGGGAAGGCAGCGATCCGAAGGCCGCGCCGATTGCGCTGCTCGCGCATCAGGACGTGGTGCCGATCGCACCGGGCACCGAAGGCGACTGGCAGGTGCCGCCGTTCAGCGGAGCGGTCAAGGACGGCTTCATCTGGGGCCGCGGGTCGTGGGACGACAAGGGCAACCTGTTTTCGATGCTCGAAGCGGTCGAGCAACTGGTGAAAGAAAATTTTCGCCCGAAGCGAACGGTCTATCTCGCATTCGGGCACGACGAGGAAGTCTCCGGCAAGCGCGGCGCAATGGCGATGTCGAAGCTGCTGCAGTCGCGCGGCGTGCGCCTCGATTTCGTTTTCGACGAAGGCCTGCTGATTACCGAGGGAATTCTCAAGGGCGTCGACAAGCCAGTGGCGCTGATCGGCGTCGCCGAAAAGGGGTATGTCACGCTCGATCTTTCCACCACGGCAACGCCGGGCCACTCGTCATTGCCGCCGCGCACCACCGCGATCGGCACGCTGAGCGCGGCGCTCGCGCGGCTCGAAGCCAATCCGTTTCCGGCCGCCATCAAGAGCGTGATGCGCGAGACATTGCAAACCGCCGCACCCGAGATGGATTTCGGCAGCCGTGTCGCGCTGTCGAATCTGTGGCTGCTTGAACCGCTCGTGCGCCGTCAGTTGGAAAAGACCGCGCAGACCGCATCCGCCATTCGCACCACGACGGCGCTGACGATCTTCAACGCCGGAAACAAGGAAAACGTGCTGCCGGGACGCGCCGAAGCGACAGTGAATTTCCGCCTGCTGCCGGGCGAGACCGAGGAGAGCGTGATCGCGCGGGTCAAATCCATCATCGCGGACGATCGCGTCAAGGTGACGCCGAAGCCCGGCAATACCAACCCGCCGCCAGTCACGTCCACCGCCAGCCAGAGCTATCAGATGGTGAACCGCACGATCCGGGAGATTTTTCCCGATGCGATGGTCGTGCCCGGCCTGATGGTCGCGGCGACGGATTCGCGCAACTACCTCGACGTCACCGACAGCATCTTCCGCTTCTCGCCGGTACGCGCCAATGCCGAAGACCTCTCACGCTTTCACGGCACCAACGAGCGGCTCAGCGTGGCAAACTACGCGGACATGATCCGATTTTATCGGCGGCTGATGCAAAATACGACGAGCCCTTAATTCTCCCGCCGGCCCCCGGCACGCGTTGACGCCGCAACGGATTCGGGTAATTTTATCCTGATACCGCTGAGGAGTTGCTTCGCATTTCCACCCAAGCCGGGGAAATTACCGTGAAGAATAACCTGCGAGCGATTGTCGCTGCCGTTTTCATTACTGGTTTGGGCTCGACGCCCGTGTTTGCGTTGGACTCCATGAGCGGAATGCCGCGCGAGCCCATCTCAAAAGCCGGCAAGTGCGCCAAAGCCAACCACGGCGTCCATATTCCGTATCGCGGCTGGCGGACGAGGGATCGCCTCGGCTATCGCATATGCATGTGGTGGTAGCTACTTAAGCAAGCGTTCGCGCGTAGCGGCGAATTCGCTTACACGATCGGCGGCTTGAGTCCCTTGATCGCACTGGCCGCGCGCAGCGTATTCACCAGCAGGCACGCCACCGTCATCTGGCCGACACCGCCCGGCACCGGCGTGATGGCGCCGGCAACGCCGAGTGCTTCCTGATAGGCGACGTCGCCGACCAGCTTGTTTTTTCCGTCGGCGCCCGGAATGCGATTGATGCCGACATCGATCACCGTTGCGCCCGGCTTGATCCAGTTGCCTTTGACCATTTCCGGCTGACCGACAGCGGCAAGCAGCAGATCGGCGCGCTTGCAGATATCGGCGAGATCGCGCGTGCGCGAATGCGCGATGGTCACCGTGGCGTTTTCATTGAGCAGCAGTTGCACCAGCGGACGTCCCACCAGATTCGAGCGCCCGATGATCACGGCGTTCATGCCTTGCAGCGACGCATGAACGGTCCTGGCGAGAATGATGCAGCCGAGCGGCGTGCACGGCGTCAGCGCGGGCAGACCATTGGCCAGCCGCCCGGCATTGATCGGGTGCAGGCCGTCGACGTCTTTTGCCGGATCGATGGCGTTGATCACCGTCTGCGTACCGAGGCCCTTCGGCAGCGGAAGCTGCACCAGAATGCCGTGAACCGTTGGGTCGGCGTTGAGCTTCGCGATCAGCGCCAGCAGATCCTTCTGCGGCGTATCCGCAGGCAATTTGTGCTCGAACGACGCCATACCGGCGGCCTCGGTCTGCTTGGCCTTGTTGCGGACATAGACCTCGGAGGCAGGATCGTTGCCGACCAGCACGACCGCGAGCCCCGGTGTGAGGCCATGATCGCGTTTGACGCGCGCCACTTCATCCGCAACACGGGCGCGCAGATCTGCGGCGATGACTTTTCCGTCGATAATCTTGGCCGGCATCAGATGTCTTTCGTCAGGAGTCGGTTGTTTTCGTCAGAACTTGCAGGGCGTCGCCCAGTTTCTTTGGATCGCCGTCGACCGCGATCTGCTTGAGACGCGAGGTCACGCCGGACAGCACACGCACATGGCTTTTCGGCACATGAAGCGCCTTGGCAAGCAGTTCGGTCACCGCGCGATTGGCTTCGCCGCCCTCGGCGATAGCGCGCACCCGGACTTTCACAACACTGCGGCCATTGGCCAGTGTTTCAATGCCGTCGATCGCGTCCTGCCCGCCGCGCGGAGTGACGCGCAATGCGATGCTGATGCCTTGAACGGAAAAGCGCCAAGGGAGACTCAAGGACGGCTCATGCGAGAGTCTAAGGAACGGGGCGGCCTCGCGGTCAGATCACGTTCGGATAGATGTAATAGGCAATCACGCGCTGGATGAACATGATGATCAGAATGACGATGATCGGCGAAATATCGAGACCGCCGAAATTCGGCATGATGTTCCGGATCGGTCGCAACACCGGCTCGGTGATCTTGTAGAGGAACTCGGCCACCGACGCGACGAACCCGTTGCGGGTGTTCACCACGTTGAAGGCGATCAGCCAGGACAGGATCGCCGAGGCGATCAGCAGCCAGACATACAGATCCAAAACGATGTTGATGATGTCGAGAATGGCGCGCATAGGGGTGCTGGCTCGCTTCCGTGGACTGCCGCCTCAATACCGGTTTGCGGCGGCGCAAACAAGGGAGGTTTCCGGTCCAAAGCCCGTGAAAACAGCACTTTCCGCCGTTCTTGACTTGGCCATGATCGGGATTGTAAATGGCCGCTCTTGTCCGCCGCCGCCATCACAGGCCCGGCCGATCAAGGGGCCATAGCTCAGCTGGGAGAGCGCGTCGTTCGCAATGACGAGGTCGGCGGTTCGATCCCGCCTGGCTCCACCAACTTCCCCAAGCCGTTATTCCAAAGCCGCTGTCCCAAACCTGTTGTCCAATGGGCTAGACTGCGCCTCAGATGAGGCGCGTTCCTGATCACGCGCGCAGCGAAGGGACCAGTCATGAAAACCGAAAAATTTCAGTTTCCCGGCTCGGACGGGCAATTGCTGGCCGCATCGCTGGATCTGCCGGAGGGGACGCCTGTCGTCTACGCCCTTTTCGCGCATTGCTTCACCTGCGGCCAGAATGTGCTGGCCGCCAAACGGATCGCGGAAGGGCTGGCGAAACACGGCATCGCCACGCTCCGGTTCGATTTCACCGGCATCGGCGCCAGCGAGGGTGAATTCGCCAACACGACATTTTCATCGAACATCGGCGATCTGGTGCTGGCGGCAGATCATCTGCGCAAAACCCGGCGCGCGCCGTCGATCCTGATCGGCCACAGCCTCGGCGGCGCGGCCATTCTGGCCGCGACTTCGATGATCCCCGAGGCGAAATGCGTCGCCACTGTCGCCGCGCCGTCGGACCCCTCGCATGTCACGCATTGGTTCAAGGATCAGATTCCGGAGATCCGCGAAGAAGGCGAACTCGAGGTGTCACTGGCGGGCCGGCCGTTCCGCATCAAGCGGGAGTTTCTGGATGATATCGCCGAGCACAAGCTCACGGAGACCGTCTCGAAATTTCACAAGCCGCTGCTGCTCTTCCACTCGCCCACCGACGACACGGTCGGCATCGACAACGCGACGCACCTGTTCATCGCAGCGAAACATCCCAAGAGCTTCATTTCGCTGACCGGCGCGGATCACCTGCTGACGCAGAAGCGCGATGCGGTCTATGTCGCCGACATGATTGCAGCCTGGGCGATGCGCTATCTTGATGCAGCCCCGGCGGCGGAGACAGGCACCATTCCGGAGATGGCGGACGGCGTCGTGGTCCAGGAAACCGGGACCAGCCATCTCCAGCAACTGATTTCCGCGGGCAAGCACCGCATGATCGCCGACGAACCGGAATCGGTCGGCGGCCATGATACGGGGCCTGCACCATATGACTTCCTGCTTGCGAGCCTTGGCGCCTGCACATCGATGACGATGCGGCTTTATGCCGAGCGCAAATCGATACCGCTCGATCGCATCACCGTCGCGCTGAAGCACGGACGCGTCTACGCAAAAGACTGCGAGGACTGCGAGACCAAGGAAGGCATGATCAGCAAGATCGACCGCGAGATCACCATCGAGGGCAATCTCGATGCCGAGCAACGCAAGAAGCTGATGGAGATCGCGGACAAATGCCCGGTGCATCGGACGCTGACGTCAGAGATCAAGATCGTGACGACGGCAAAGGACTAGGTACCTTGGCGCGCCGCGAACGCGACAGATAATCGACGGTTTCCGGCCGGTCTCTGAGCCAGCCGGACCAGCGTTTGAGGATTTTCACCATCCGCTCCGGCGCGACACCGAGCTGGGCCATCGCGACCCCGCCGTTCACCGACTCGCGATATTCCGTGATCAGCCCGTCACGCACGATGAACCGGCTCATGCCGTCGATCACCACGAACTGGCCGGCGAACTGCGGCACCGTTGAGGTGAAGCTCGACAGCGACCATGCATAGCCCATGTCGCCGTGGCAGACCGGATCGAACATTTCCCAGCGATAGTCGTTGCCCGCATCGCGATGAAACAGATGCTCCATCATGTGTGCGATCTCGGCGCGGCCTTTGTGCGCGCCGTAAATGTAGTCGTAGTAGATGGCGTCTTCGGTGAAATGCGCCGCGAAACGCGCACCGTCGCCGGATTCCGCTGACAGCGTGAAGTCGTTGAGCAGGCGTGCGAAGCTCGGCTGATCCATGTCACTCGGCCGCGAGCGAAGCGATCGGCGATTGCGCTGGCGGCGGGCGGTGCAGCCAGCCATCAAGAAAGGCCGTCAGCCAGGCACGCTCCGCAAGATCATGAACCATGCGCCCGGTGAAATGCTCGGCGCGCGACCGCGCTCCCGGAAGCGACATGCGATCGTGCCCGCGCGTGGTCCAGCGATGCAGCATCGCGTGGGTCACGTCGGGATGAAACTGGATGCCGAAACATCGCCCGGTGCGGAATGCCTGCACCGGAAAATCATCGCCCTCGGCCAGCAGCTCGGTGCCCACGGGAAGCTCAAAGCCTTCGCGATGCCATTGATAGACGTGGTCGGGCCAATGCGAGCATATCTTCCGGCCCGCTTCGGTCGGACGGATCGGATAATAACCAACCTCGGCCCGGCCTTCGGGATGCGGCGCGACCTTCGCGCCAAGATGCTTGGCGAGGATCTGTGCGCCGAGGCAAATTCCGAGATACGGACGTTTTTCTTTCAGCGGCACCGCAAGCCAGTCGATCTCGCGGCGGATGAAATCCTCGGTGTCGTTGGCACTCATCGGCCCACCGAACATGATCGCGCCGGCGTAGCGGTCGAGGGTTTCGGGCAGTGCATCGCCGAACACCGGGCGGCGGACGTCGAGGGGATGGCCCATCGCGCGCAGCGCGTTGCCGACACGGCCCGGGGTGGACATAGGCCCGTGCAGAATGATGAGCACCGGAAGCGCAGTGAACCGGCCGCAAGTCGTCAGGCCGAAATCGCTTGGTCGATCACCATCAGGCCGCAGCATCGATTCAGTCTTTTCAATCCCCGGCGGGGGACAAGCGTCTCTATTGAACGCCGAAATTGAAAATATTGTGTTGCCGCGGCCCCGTCGAGCCGGGATTTCGCGGATGTGCCCTGCACAGGGAATTAGCCTTGGATGAGGCGTCCCTTAGCGCTTCTGCTGCACCCGGGCGACCGAGGCCAGCACCAGGCTGCGAGGCGCGAAACGGAGCATAAACGGGATCATGCGGACCCCGACGCCAGGCAGCACCAGCCGCTTGTTCGACATCAGCCCTCGGTAGCCCGCCCGCGCCACCGCCGCTGCCGACAGGTTCAGAACTGCGGAATCCAGACCCGGCTTGAAGCCGGCCACACCCTGAAATTCGGTCGGCACCGTTCCCGGACACAATGCCGTGACCCGGACGCCCTTCGGTCCGAGCTCGCCGCGCATCGCCTCCGTGAAAGACAGGACGTAGGCCTTGGTGGCGTAATAGACCGCCATGCGCGGGCCGGGCAGGAACGACGCGATCGAGGCAACGTTGAGAATGCCGCCGCGATGGCGGATCAGACTCTCCGCAAAGCGCAGCGTCAGATCCGTCAGCACACAGACATTGAGATTGACCATCGCCAGCTGCTGCGCACGGTCGAGATCGGCAGCTTCACCGAACAGGCCGTAGCCGGCGTTGTTGACCACGGTCTCGACCTCGACATTCATGGCCTTGAGCGATGCGACGATGCGCTCGCAGGCGTCGGGCTCATTCAGGTCGCAGGCGATGATGTCCGGCCGCGGATGTCCAGCCGCGGCGATTTCGTCGGCAAGCAGCTTGAGACGATCGTCGCGGCGCGCGACCAGCACGGTGTTGTAGCCGCTCAACGCGAAGATGCGCGCCAGCTCTGCGCCGATGCCCGACGAGGCACCCGTGATCAACGTGACGCGTTTAACCATGAAATGCATTCAGTTGTCTCGAGTTTAACGAGGGCGGTGTGCGAAGAAAAATCGTGCGAAGAACAAATGCTATGTCGCTTCGTCGGGCGTAAGCCGGCTGTCGGCGACACGGCGCTTGAGATTAAGACGATCGCGCGAGGAAATGCCGAGCAAATCGGCGGCGCGCCAGACAATATTGTCCTCGAATTCGGTGACATGGCCATCGGCAAAGACAAGCTCCCACATCATTTCGATGATGCGAAGCCGGCCTTCCTCGTTGACCGAGCGCATGATGACGCTGGTGAAGTGATAGAGGTCAACCGCCTCACCTTCGACCAATGTCGCATCCGCGACCAGCTTGTCGGCCGTTCCAGGATCAAGATCGAACCGGTATTCGAGCAGCGCGTGAAGTTTCCGCTTCTCTGTCTCCGACGGTTCTCCATCGAGTGAGATGACGTGAATAAGAAGCGCGGTAGCCGCCAGACGGTAGTCATTATCGGCGAAGGTGCGATTCTCATGCCCGGCAGGGGAAACGACATCCGAAATGAAGTGGCGTAATTTGTCGAGCATCAATCTCTGCTATCGGAAACGGGACCCTGATCGAAGGCATGATCCCGAAAAGCGGGGACCGGTTTTCGGATGAGATCATGCCCGGACAAAACTCTAAGGCACAAAATCATCGGGTTCTATGGCCTGAAAATGAAACTCTGGCAATCTTGGCCGGGTTCCCGGTCGGCGCGCACGACGAATTGTCGGCAAAAGGCGGGAACTTGCGGGGTAACGGACGGGTTTTGACACAGCATTGTCACGGAATCTCGTAAATCACCACTTTATCGGCGATTCCGCGCAGTTCGACGCTTTTCTCCGCCGGGGTCAGCCCCGCCCTGCCGAGCAGCTCCATCACCGCAGGCGACTTGACCACCGGCCCGGTGGCGTTGATCGCCCGCTCGGTCGCCTGACCCTGCACCCGCGCCGCGATATTGACGGTCTGGCCGAAATAATCCTGACGATCGTTGAGCATCACCGCCAGACACGCGCCTTCGTGGATGCCGATCTTGACCAGGAGATCCTTGGTCCCGCGCTGCTCGTTCAGGGCATCCATCGCCTTGCGCATGCGGATGCCGGCCGCAACCGCCTGCTCCGGCCGGACGAAGGTCGCCATCACCGCATCGCCGATGGTCTTCACCACCGCACCCGCCTCCGACGCGATGATCTCGAGCAGCGCACGGAAATGCGCGCGGACCAGATCGAAGGCGGCCAGATCGCCGACCCGCTCATAGAGCGCGGTCGATCCCTTGAGATCGGTGAACAGGAACGTCAGCGACGTGATCTTGAGGCGCTGGTCGATGTTGAGATTGTCCGCCTTGTAGACATCGCGGAAAGTCTGGTTCGCGAGGATCCGCTTCGCAGTGACGATCGGCTTGCGCTTGCCGAGCAGATCGTGAAGCGCTTCGCCGGCGATCCACACCGAGGGAAGCACGCGGTTCTTCGATTGATTTTCCAGCGTCAGCCGCAGCGGACCGGGGCGCATCTCGATGGTGCCGGTCGGCGCATGCACGCCATCAAAGACGAGGGAGGCGTTTTGCTTTTCCCTGGTCGGCTCGCCCTTGACGTCGAGAAACAGCGCGGAATGCGTCACCGGCTCGAACACGATCACGAACTCCGCCGGCAGTTGCAGCGATACAACCGCCTTCTCGCCCGCAGCCAGTTCCACCGCTTCCAGCGTCGCCTCGTTCACGAGACGGGAGAACGAGTCTTCGCTGATATCGATTCCCGAACTCCAGAAAATCTGCCGCCAGTAATCCCAGCTCGGCAGCGTATGCGGATCGTGCGCCGCAATGCGCCGGACCTTGGGGCTGACGGTGAAGGCAACTTCGACCTGATCGTCGATGGAGGCCTGATATCCAGCGGCGCAAAGGCCGCAATGATAATCCTCGGGTTGAAGCTGCTTCAGCGTGTCATGCGCGCCGAGGACGCCGCTGCATCCCGGGCACAGCACGTTCCAGGTCATATCGAAGATGCCGAGCCGTGAGGCGTGGAGAAATCCCGAAATCACGCGCTCCTCGTCGAGGCCGCGTTTGGCCGAAAAATCCACGAGATTGATCCGGTTCAGTTCGGGGTCCGTACCGGTTTCGACAAGGTTCTGGATCGCATCGGCGACCTTCGGATCGGCAGTCTGCTTCAGAACCGCATATAGGGAATTGAAATCGCTCATGCCCGGAGTTTACGGCAGAATGAGCGGGTATCCAAGTAATGCGTGGGGCCGACCGGCCGGGGGAAAGCACCCGGCCAGTCACATTTTTGCGTTATTCGGCGCCGTCGACGGCCCCGCTGCACGCTACGCCGTCAACTGCCATACAGATAATTCGGGAGCCACAGCGTCAGGCCGGGCCACAGATACATCAGCACCATGCAGATGATAACGATCAGCATGTAAGGCATCATGCCTGCGAAAATCTGGTTGAGCGTCACATGCGATGGTGCAACACCCTTCAGATAGAACGCCGACATCGCCACCGGCGGCGACAGGAACGCGGCCTGGAGATTGACGAACACAAGCGTTCCCCAAAGAATCGGATCGATGTTGAAATGCTTCAGCATCGGCAGGAAAATCGGCACGAAGATCACGATGATCTCGGTCCATTCCAGCGGCCAGCCGAGGACGAAGATAATCGCCTGCGACAGGATCATGAACTGAACCGGCGTCATGTTGAGCGACAGCACCCAGCTCTCCAGCAGGGCCTGGCCGCCGAGGATCGCGAACACCGCCGAGAACAGCGCCGAGCCGACGAACAGCCAGCACACCATCGATGTGGTTTTCGCGGTGAGAAACACCGCTTCCTTGGTGCGCTTCCAGTCGAGGGTGCGCGCCTGGAATGCGAGCAGGAACGCGCCCGCCGCACCGACCGCCGCGGATTCCGTCGCCGTCGTGATGCCGAGCAGGATCACCGCGAGCACGATCACGGTCAGAAGACCGAGCGGCATCACCGAGGAGATCAGAAGCCGGAGAACCTCGAACTGTTCGGCCTCCATGATCCAGTAGTAATAGAACAGCAACAGCAGCAGGATCGCCGCCGTGAATGCGAAATATGTGTAGAAGGCCTGAGGCGGCCCAGCCTCAGATGGCGCAGCCTTGATCTGACTCCGCAGTTCGGCGCTGCCCATCTGCTGCAGAACTTCAGGCTTGCCGCCGCCGGACGACCCAGAGCTTGCGGCGCCGCCACCAAGCTCCTCGAGCTTCTCTTCGGCCGGCGTGTCTGTCGCGCCCGCTCCCAATTGTTGCGGCGCCTGTTCGACGCGCTCCGCGACCGCAGCCGGCGCAGGGGCATCGGGCTGCTGATGGATCACGACATACCACCATGCACCCCACAATGTCCCCAACGTCAGCACCAGCGGCACCAACGCGAAGCCCAGATTTTTCAACAGCAGCCTGTAACTCACCCGCGCGCCGTCCGCGGTGATCCCGAATGCCTTCGCGGGCGCCAGCGTCGCTGCGATCAGCGCCGGCAGCATCCTGTGCGAATACGCCTGCTGCAGCTCAGCCACCCAAGGCCGCACAGGTACGCGCGTCTCGCTTTCGGGAAGCTTCGGCGCGATCTTCGGATTCAAAAGCGCCCAGCCGATGATGTAGACGAGGTAAAGGAACGACAGAAAAAATCCCGGGAACATCGCTGCCGCGTAGAGCTTCACGACCGACTGGCCGGCGACTGCCGCATAGACGATGATCATCACCGAGGGCGGAATCAGAATGCCGAGCGTGCCGCCGGCGGTGATGACGCCGGACGCCAGCTTCACGTCGTATCCGGCCTTCAGCATCGGGTTGAACGCGATGACGCCCATCAGCACGACGACGGCGCCGACCAAACCCGAGGCAATGCCCCAGAACGTGCAGACGATCAGCGTCGCCACCGCGAGCGATGCCGGCACGCGGCGGAACGCGAGCTGGATCGAGTAGAACATTTTGTCCACCAGCGCGCCGCGCTCCATGACGTAACCCATGAGCACGAACAGCGGGATGGAGATCAGGACGTCGTTGGTCATCGCGCCGTAGGTGCGCTGGACCATCAGATCGAAGATGTGACTGTCGGCCCACGCCTCGCCGGAACGGTAATAGGCGAAGAAACCGAAAAACATGCCGAGGCCCATCAAGGTGAAGGCCGTCGGGAATCCCATCATAATCACGACTACGATGAGTCCGAGCATCAACAGTCCGAGTGCCGGATCGCTCATCGATTTACCTCTCCGCCCATACCGCGCTGACGCGCGCTTTCTTCGATATCCTGCGCACGCTCGATCGCGATCTTGCGCGACTCCTCATCGACATACTCGCTGTTGGCAAGCTGCTCACCGACGACGTCGATTTCGGAAACGTCGCTCAGGCGCTCCGGCCACGCTCCGGTCTTGAGACAGACGACGCAGCGCGCGATTTCCGCCGCGCCTTGTAGCAACAGCAGCGCACCGGCCAGCGGAATCATGAACTTGAATTGCCAGACCGGCGGGCCGTCCGCCGTGACATTGGAGTGTTCGTCGATGCGCCAGGAGCCGAGCGCGTAATCCCAGCCCGCGTAAACCAGCGCCGCGATTCCGGGCAGGAAGAACACGATATACAATACGAGATCGAGCAAGGCCTGGGTGCGCGGCCGCATCGAACTGTAGAGAAAGTCGCCGCGCACATGGGCGTTCTGCGCCAGCGTGTAGGCGCCGCCGATCATGAACAATGTGCCGTAGAACATGTTCGAGGCGTCAAATATCCATGCCGTCGGCATGTTCAGAATGTAGCGCTTGAAGACCTCGGCGCAGACCAGTGTCATCAGCCCGATGATCAGCCACGCGGATGCCTTGCCGGCAAACGTACTGATGCCGTCGATGGTATTCAGAAAACGCTGAGCGTTCATGAGCGTAAAAGCCAATGTGACTGGGATCGGATCGTCAGGACACGATACAAAGCATCATCCGGAATTGCCATCCCGGATGACGCCTTGGTCGTTCCGATTATTGCGTCAGGTCTTCTTCTTGGCGTTCGGCCCGAAGTAATGGTTGTAGGCCATGCGACGGTTTACCACCGTGTCCTGCTCCCACTGCGTCGCCCGCTTGGCGAAGGCCAACTGCGATTCGACAATCTCCTTGAACAGCGGATTATCGACCGACTTCTTGGCGACGACTTCGTCATAGATATCGAGTTGCTTCTGCAGGATCGAGTCAGGGGTCTTGTAGAACTTGACCTTGTCCTTGGTCTGCATCTCCTCGTAATCTTTCGAATAGCGATCGATCGCTTTCCAGGCCATGTCCTGGCCCGCTGCTTCGGTGGCGTTGGCAATAATCGCCTTCATCTTTTCGGGCAGCGCGTTGTACTTGTCCTTGTTGAACATGATCTCGAACTGCTCGGCGTTCTGATGATAGCTCTGCAGCATGCAGATCTTCGAGACGTCCGGAAAACCAAGGACACGGTCGGACGTGGCATTGTTGAACTCGGCCGCGTCGAGCAGGCCGCGGTCCATCGCCGAGACGATTTCACCGCCCGGCAGCGCGTTCACCGCGGCCCCGAGGCCGGTGAACACATCGATCGATATACCCACGGTGCGGAACTTGACGCCCTTGAGATCGTCGGCCTTGGTGACCGGCTTCTTGAACCAGCCCAGCGGCTGCGTCGGCATCGGCCCATACGGGAACGAGACCACGTTGGCGCCAATGGACGCGTAGAGCTTGGCCAGCAGTTCCTTGCCGCCGCCGTACTTGTGCCAGGCGAGCAGCATGTTGGCGTCCATCGCATAGCCCGGACCCGAACCCCACAGCGCCAGGGCGTTCTGCTTGCCGTAGTGATAAACCAGCACGCCGTGTCCGCCATCAAGCGTCCCCTTCGAGACCGCGTCGAGCAGGCCGAAGGCCGGCACCACGGCGCCTGCGGGAAGCACCTCGATCTTGAGATCGCCGCCGGTCATGTCGTTGACCTTCTTGGCGAAGTCGAGCGCGTATTCGTGGAAGATGTCCTTCGCTGGCCAAGTGCTCTGCCAGCGCATGTTGACCGGACCGGTCTGCGCCAGAGCCGGCGTCGCAACCGCGGCGGCTGCGCCTGCGGCGGCAACTTTCAGGAAGTTGCGGCGGCTGGAGGTCTTCTCGCTGGAAGTCTTGTCTTTGTGTCGTTTCGTCATGGCGTTCTCCCCTGCTAGGCCCGTTCTTCTTGAACCGGCCTTTATTCATTGATGGCAAGACAAAGGCTTACGGGGAGATTTGGCAAGAATGATCGGATGAATGCGACTCTTCGACGCGGCAGTTGACGATTTCATCTACGACTTTGGAATAAGGCTGCGTGTGGATTGTTAATGCTGCACGCCTGTTTCATCGCGCCGCAACACGTCTTCAGCGAACGCGAACGACGCCGACGTTCAATCGCGCCGCACAATCCTGAACATCGGCGACCGGTCCGGCTGAGTCGTGACCACGCCGACCGGCGTCACCGGTTCACGGTCGAGCGGCTCGACCTTGAAGGTGCCGATCAGCTTCGCCAGCGCCAGGGTGGCCTCGGTCAGCGCAAACTGCGCACCGATGCAGACGCGCGGCCCCACGCCGAACGGCAGATAGGCGAAGCGGTCCGGCGGCGGGCTACCCGGCAGGAAGCGCGACGGCCGGAAGGCATTCGGCTGGTCCCAGAGCTTTTCATGCCGGTGCAGCAGCCACGGCGAGATCAGCACGATGTCTTTGGCCGCAATGTCCGCGCCGGGCACGGTGTCGGGGCCGGAGGCCGCCCGCACGATCAGGAACGCCGGCGGATAAAGCCGCATGGTCTCATCGAGCACCGCGCGGGTGAAGGTCAGCCGCGTCACGTCGAGCGCGCCGGACGCAAGCGCGGCCTTCGCCTCTTTCGCCAGTTCGTCCTGCGTCACAGGATCAAGCGCCAGCAGATAGAGCGACCAGAACAGCGCCGTCGCGGTGGTCTCGTGACCAGCAAGGATCATGGTGGAAACCTGATCGCCGAGCTGTTCGTCGGAGAAGGCTTCGCCCGTTTCCGGATCGCACGCCGCGACCATCAGGCCGAACAGATCGTGCGGCGCGTCGCTACCCTTGTCCGCGCCTTTCGCGCGGCGCTCCGCGATCAGCTTCTGCATGAACCGCGTCCATCGCCGCCGGAACAGCGCGCGGGAAATATCGCTCGGGCTCGGCCAGCCCAGTGGCAGCAGCAGATCGAAGAAGCGCGGCTGCGCGAGGCGCTCGCCGTACTCATTGACAAAGCCGCGCAGCGCCGGGCCGTGCTTGTCGATCTCGAACGAGAACATCGTGCGGCCGGCAATGTCGAGCGCAAGATGTTGCATGGCCTCGCGCAAGTCGACCGGCTTGCCGCATTGGCCATTCAGCGTGGCGATGGCATCGTCGGTGGCCGCCAGCATATGCGGCACCAGCAGAGGAATCGCGCGCGGCGCGAAAGCCGGCGCCAGCGTGCGGCGCTGGTTCTTCCAGGCCTTGCCCTCGGCCAGCAAAAGGCCCTCGCCGAGGATCGGCCGTAGCACCCGGATGCCGGCCGGAGTGCGGGTGTAGTTCTCGTAATTCTCAACGAGCACATGCCGGATCGCATCCGGGGTGTTGAGGATGAAACTGCTGCGCCCGAAAAACCGCCCCTGAACGATGTCCTCTTCGTAGGCGCGCGGACCCCAGCTGGCGATGGCGTTGTTGCGGATCAGGGCCAGGCGGCCGAGCGGCGACAGATCGTCCGGCGCGAGCGGAGGCCGCGGCGGAACCAGCGGTGGCCGCTGCATCGGTGCGTCAAGGACTTCGGCAATGCTCATAACGCTTTGGCTCCGACACCAGGCTGGAGTTTATCACGCGCTTCGGGAACGACCGTACACGTCATTGCGAGGCAAGCGAAGCAATCCAGTACGACACAATTGCGACCGGACTGGATTGCTCTCCGCGTGAGATCAATTCGCCGTTGCGCCCGACGCCTTGACCACCTCGGCCCACTTCGCGCGTTCGGCCGCGATGAACGCCGTGAACTGATCCGGCGTCATTGGCGACGGCACCGCGCCGATATCGGTAAGCTTGGTCACCGTGTCCGGCATTTCAAGAATGCGCTTCACCTCCGCCGCCATCTTGTCGACAATCGGGCGCGGCGTCCCGGCCGGCGCGAACAGTCCGTGCCACGAGGTGGCATCGAAACCTTTCAGCGTGTCGGCAATCGGCGGCACTTCCGGCGCGGTCGGAGAACGCTGCGGACTTGTCACGCCAAGCGCGCGCACCGTGCCTGCTTTCGCCTGCGGCCACGCCAGCGTAATGTTGTCGAAGGCGAGATCGATATGCCCGCCGGTCAGGTTCTGCATGATCTCGTTGGATGAGCGATACGGCACGTGAGTCATCCTGGTGCCGGTCGCAATCTTGAACAACTCCGCCGCAAGATGGATCGAGGTGCCGACGCCGGACGAGCCGTAGTTCAGCTTGTCGGGATTGGCTTTCGCATAGGCGACAAACTCCGCGACGTTCGTCACCGGCAGCGAATTTTTCACCACCAGCATGTTCGGCAACCGCGCGATCAGCGAGACCGGCTGGAAATCCTTCGCCGCGTCGAATGTCAGGTTCGAATACAGCGTCGGGTTGATGGCATGGGTGCTGACGGTGCCGAGCAGCAGCGTGTAGCCGTCATTGGGCGCCTTCGCGACCGCGGCCGCGCCGATATTGCCGCCCGCGCCGCCGCGATTTTCAACAACGAAGGGCTGCCCGAACGTCACCTGCATGTGGCTGGCGAGCAGGCGCGCAAACAGGTCAGCAGTGCCGCCGGCGGTGAACGGCACGATGATCGTGACATTGCGCGACGGCCAGGTGTCCTGGGCATGGCCAAGCGAGATGGTCTGGAACATAAGGCAGAGCGCCGCGAACGCGGCGACAGCAAAACGCATGGTCGTTCTCCCTGAGTGCGCGCTCATGACGCCGGTTACGACTGCCTGACCGCGCTTGTTTTTGTGCCGCCATTTCCGCACAGGCCGCGCGCAAGCGCAATGGCGCCGGAACCCTGCGAAGCGCCGCCCCCGGATGGCTGGGCAATCGCCAGTGGCTTACGCAGAGCTGTCATGAAAAGGCTTTCCGGCGCCGCCGAGGCTTGATATTTCACATGTGAAATATATAGGGGATGACATGACGACAGATCGTCGGCTGATTTTTCTGATGACCGTGGGTTATCGCAGGCTGCAGCGAGGTATCGAACAGCACATGCTCGCGGAAGACGGCCTGACCTCGGCGCAATCCGGGGTGCTGTTCTTTCTTGGACGGAACGATGGCGCGCTGATCGGCGATATCTCCGCTGCTCTCGATATCGTGCCGTCCGCCATCACGGGTCTTGCCGACCGGATGGAGCGAGCAGGATTGATCAAACGAAAACGTGACGGCGCGGATGGCCGCGCGCAGCGCGTTTATCTGACCGAGGCCGGAGAGAAGATACGCAAACGAGCAGTGACACGAGCGCAGGCCATCAACAGCACGCTGGTGGAAGGCTTCTCGGACAAGGAAATCGATGTTGTTTCGCGCTGGCTGGTGAGCCTGCAAACAAAGTTCCCGAAGGACAGTTCCTAGATTCGATATGAAAGGAAACGGAGACCATGACTGAATTCGTAAAGAGTGAGCTTGAGTCAGGCGTCCTGACGCTGACACTGGCGCGTCCGGACAAGATGAATGCCATCACCAACGCAATGTATGCCGCTCTCGCGGACGCGCTGGAAACCGCGGAAAAAGATCCTGCAATCCGCGCGGTTGTGTTTCAGGGCGACGGCGATCACTTCACGGCCGGCAACGACATGGGCGATTTCGCCGCGCAATCGAAAGATCCCAGCATCGTGGCACACTCGCCGCGGTTTATTACGAACCTCGGCATAGCGACCAAGCCGCTGATCGCGGCGGTGCAGGGAAATGCCGTCGGCATCGGCACGACAATGCTCCTGCATTGCGACCTCGTTTACGTCGCGCCGACGGCGCGTTTGATCACTCCGTTCGTGAACATCGCGCTGGTGCCGGAAGCGGCCTCGACGCATCTCCTGCAGGGGCGAATCGGTTATGCCCGCGCCTACGAGATGTTTGCTCTGGGTGAACCGATGAGTGGTGAAACCGCAGTCTCGCTTGGTCTGGTCAATGCAATTGTCCCCGTCGAAGAGCTGCGCAAGAAGGCGCGCGATGCAGCGCTTAAGCTCGCCAGGCAGCCAGCCGGATCGCTCTCGCACACCAAGTCGCTGATGCGCGATACCGCTTCGATCACCGCGCAGATCAATCGTGAAGGCGCTATTCTCAAGGAACGGCTCAAGGGCCCCGAAGCGCGCGAGGCGCTCACCGCATTCGCCGAACGCAGAAAGCCCGATTTCTCGAAGATCGCGGGTTAACTCCCAACGGGCTGGTCACATTGTGGTCAGCCCGGATTTGTTGGACCCAGCCGATGGCGCGGCCAGCAAGTTCGTAATAGTGTCCGCCGGCGCGCTTCAACAACTGCGCCGATGGACAGCGATGATCGACACGCGCGCGGAAATAAACTTGTTATTGGCTAGGCAGTCGGCCGCAATGGTTTCGTACCGTTGGTAAACCGGCCCGCGATCACCGTCGTCATCCCGACATATAACTGGAGCGCGGCGCTTCGCTGCGCCATCCGCTCGGTGCTGCTGCAAACCGAGCAGAACTTCGAAATCATGGTGGTCGGCGACGGCTGCACCGACGATTCGGCGGACGTCGTCGCGTCGTTCGGCGACGCCCGTATCCGCTGGCACAATCTCGATCGCAACTACGGCTCGCAATGGGTGGCGAACAATTACGCGATCGAGCACGCGGCGTCGGACTGGATCGCGTATCTCGGGCACGACGACATCTGGTATCCGACACATCTCGAAGCGATCCTGCGCGCGGCACGCGAGCATGACGCCGAAGTCGTCACCAGCGTGATGGCGCTTTACGGCCCGCCGGATTCGGGCGTCCGCGGGATGGCCGGCCTGTTCACATCCGGGAGTTACTCGGCCGGCGATTTCGTGCCGCCGTCCGCATTCGCCCACAAGCGGTCGATCTACGGCGACGGCATCAAATGGCAGGATCCGGCCTCGGTGACAGTGCCGATGGACGCGCTGTTCATGAACCAGACCGCGATGGCGGCGAAGCGCTTCGCGTCCACCCGCGAACTGACATCGTTCAAGTTCAACGCTGCGTGGCGGCGAGATTCCTACAAGATCAAGTCAACCGACGAGCAGCAGCGCCTGCTGGAACGGATCCAGTCGCAGCCCGATTTCCGGTCTCAGGAATTCATCGGCATCATGGATGCCGTGGTCAAAGGCAAATTCCTGAAGATTGAAATGCCGTCGCAAGAAGTCGAACCCGGCTCGGCCGTGCGCCTCAATCGCAGGAACAAGGGAGCCGACAGCCGGTTCACTGCATCGGAGATGCAGCGCATCGACCGAAAGGTCGCATTCGATCTCGATCGCCAAAATATGCCGTTCGAGTGGCACGGCATCGAGAAGCATCGCCGTTACAAGACCTTTCGCTGGAGCGGCCCGAGCCGCCGTTCCACCATCGATCTTCCGGTGCATTTCAAGACCGACCTGCTGATTCGCATTATCGTCGTCAAGTCGCTGGCGCCGCCTGAAGCGATCCGGCTCCTGCTGCGGGACAAGCCGCTGCAAAGCCAGATCAGGAAAAAACTGCTTGGCGGTTTCGTCATCGAAGCCGTCGCACGCATTGCCGACATCCCGCCGTCCGATCGCGATTTCGGAATCACGATCGAAGTCGATGCGACGCGCCGTCCCTGCGATCTCGGCATGGGCAATGACAGCCGGTGGCTCGGCGTCGGTGTTGCGCGCGTTGAGCTGGAGCCGCTGACGAAAAGTTAATCCGTCATCGAAATATCCGACATGCGTAGTTGGGCCGTGCTAGACTCGGCCAAACAACCAGGCACAGGCAGAACATGAAAAAACCACTCACGCTCCCCGAAGAGGAGCCACGGAAGATCCAGCGCGCAGACATTGCACCCGCTGAAGGCTTTACGCTCGTGGTCGATGGCCACTTCAAAACGCTGTACAATGACGAGGCGGCTGCCAAGAAGGCCGCGGGCGAACTGCTGAGCCGGTATAAAATGCTGCAGATCGAAATTTACGATGCGGCGAAAAGAGAGCGAACGAAATTCTCGTAAGCAACTGCCATTCTACCGAGACGCGCGGAGCCTTTGAGACGCCGCGCGTCGGCATCAGCCAATGAGCCAGATGCCCTTGTGAATATCGAAGCGCACGAGGCCCTCGTCACGCATCTTCAACAGCAGCGCCTGGCAGTCTTCCTGATTCTTGATGTTCACGCGCTTCATCACGTCGAAGATCTTCAGCGGTTTTTCGCGAAGAGCGGCCAGAATCTTTTCTCGATCGGTTTGCATTGTTGTTCCTTGCGCCGTTCTGGCGGTGTGCCGAATTCGTTTGCGACAGCGTCAGCCCCACTTCTCCAATGGAAGACGAAGCACCGTGCAGGCGAGCGCCCACGCGTGAGCAAGTCCAATGTGCTGCGAGATACTGGGAAGAGTGGTGCCGCCTATAGGATTCGAACCTACGACCCCCTCATTACGAATGAGGTGCTCTACCAGCTGAGCTAAGGCGGCGAAACGCGCGAGATTTATATCCGCACCTGATACTGGCCAGAGCCTCGCTTTGCAACATCAGCGGCATCCGCGAGGCGCTTTTCTCTCGTCTCGATCAAGTGCGAGCCGACTATGCCAGCCAACTCCTAATCAACTGACAAGACGGGACAAAAAGCCCTTCCAGCCGCCGGGCTGCGCCGGTTCCGGCTGGACCGGATCATCGAATTCCTCGTCCCTGACCTCATCGGCGACGCCGGGGTCGTCCGGCGCCCGCACGATCGGGATGACGGCGGGGATTCGCGGCGCGTCCGGTTTCTCGATGTCGCGCCGGGGCCGAAACACCGGCGGCGGCACATTGGCGATCACCGGAGCAACGGGAGGCGGAGCCGCCTGCTCGACGGGCACAGGAGCTGAAGGCGCAGGTGGTGAAGGCACAGGCGCAGGCTCGTTATCCTGCAATGTGACAGCCGGTGGCGGCAGCTTCATCGCCGGACCGGCTTCCAGAGCCGGCGGCAGAGCAGGCTCATCGGCGACCTCGGCCTCGAGCACCGGCGCTTTGTCCGAGGGGAGGGCCGCAACCGGAGTGAGCCACTGAAACGCGTCGAGACGTCCGGTCACCGGCGACACCGGACGCCAGTGCTCGGACACATAGCCGTCGGCGGTCCATGCCGGATCGAGCGCGGCCCGTACCGCGCGCTGCATCCAGACGCGGGCGCTGCCGCCGTCGCCATGCTCGGCACGCTCAAGCTCGGCCATGAGAATGGCGACCCGCTGGGTCGGCGCATCGATAAAGGGTTGCAATGCTTCACGCGCGCGCGCGAACTCACTGGAGTCGATGGCGGCGCGCGCCACCGCAAGCGCGCCTTCGATGTTTCCGGGCGATCTGGCCGCGAGCTTCTCCACCCGCGCCAGCCGCTGCACGGCAGAGTCGCCAAGCCGCACATGCGCATAGGCATCCGCCAGATCGGGATGCGGCTGAGCGGCCCACGCCGTCTCGATCACCTGCATGGCGCGGCGGGTCTGATTATTCTCGCTAAGAAACTTTGCGGCGAGTGTCGCAGCAGGCACCAGCGTCGGCGCGAGCTTCACCGCTTCGGTCACACTGGCGCGCGCCCGGTCGCGATCGGAGGTCTCAAGATCGAGCGCACGCGCGGTCAGAAGAACGCCGCGCTGACGCTTGTAGGGCGCGGGATCGATCAGCCCCGCCGCCAGATTGTTTTCGAGAATCTTCAGCGCGCCGTCCCAGTCGCCCTTGCTGCAACGAAAGCCGAGCACGGCGTGTGAAGCCCATGCGGAAGCCGGCGCGGTCTTCAATGCTTCTTCGGCCAGCGCCACCGCCGCGTAGGCGTCGTCGCGGCGCTGCGCCTCGACGAACAATCCGCGCAAGCCGAGCAGCCTTGTGTCCTTGCGTTCCGCCATGGCATGAAACGCGCGCTGCGCGCCCTCGCGATCGCCGTCGAGTTGCGCGGACTGCGCATGCAGCAGCATTGCCAGCGGATCCTGATGCGCCAGCCGTTTGGCGACGTCGGCGTGGCGGCGCGCGGCGAAATGATCGCCGGTGCCGATTGCGATCAGGCCCTGGGTGATGGCGTTGCGTCCTTTGGCGTGGCGACGCTCGTGGCGCAGCCGCCGCAGGCGCTCCGGTGCGTTCAGGAAACTGCGAATGATCGCCCAGACCAGCATCGCGGCAAACACGATCAATACCAGCGCCAGCACAAGCACCGGCAACGACGTATCGATACGCCAAGCATTCCAGGACAATGTGACATCGCCGGTCTGATCGGCAATCACGGCAGCGCCGAGCGCGACGACACCGATCAGAAACAAAAAGAGAATGATACGGATCATGAAACTGCCTATCGCGCCGATGTCGAGATCGCGGTCAGTGTATCCATCGTAAACTGCTCAACTGCCGCCCGCGCCTTGTCGCGGCCTTCGACCTTCGCAATCCATGGCCGCGCCAGGACGCGATCCGATGGCGGCAACTGTAGCAGTTCCCGCTTCGCCTCGTTCGCGTCATTGCGCTGCGCGGCGGCCGTTGCACGGGCGAGAATGCCCGTGGGGCCGCTGGCCAGCGCGTCGGTGCGCTGAATGCGCACCAGCTTTGCGAAACTTTGCTGAAGGCGCTCGACGATACCGTTGGGAGCAGGCTGCGCTTCGGGCTTCGGCGCGAGTTGCGGCAACAGCGCAAGCAATTCCTTGCTCAATGCATCGTCCGTGGGAAGACCCGCTGTCGCGAAGCCATCGAGCGCCCTCAGCACATCGGCATCACCGGCAACAGAACGTACCGCCGCAAGCTCGGTGGCATAAGGCAAACCGCGGCTCACGGCCTTGTCGAGATTTACGAGTGCGCCCAGCCTGCGCACCTTCGGATCCTCTGCCGGAGGTTGCGGCGCCGGCGGAGGCGCCGCAGCGGTAGCGCTCAGAGCCGCGGTCGCGCGCTCAATCTTTGCGATGCGCTCTTCGATGGCCGACGTATCGATGGTGGACGTTTTTGATTCGCCCGTCATGACGCCTTGCGGCGATGCGGACTTGATCTCGCTGATCGCAGCCGCGACCTTTTCGTTTTGCCCGCGCACGGCGGCGAGATCGCTGCGCAATGATGTCAGCGATTTCTCAACTGCATCGATGCGCGCGACGATCGCAGGATCGGCAACCGGACGAGGCGCAGGTTTTGCCGCGTCTGATTCAACCTTCGCAAGGCGTGTGCCCAGGGTGGTGATGTCGGCCTTGTTCGCTGCGATACCGTCCGTAAGCGGCGCGGTTGAGACCGGCTCGGGTTTCGGAGGCCACCCCGCAAGCGTCGCCGCGCCGATCGCCAGCAATGCGGCCACGGCACCCGCCACAGCGGAGAAAAGCACCGACGAGGTTCGCGATGGACCCGGCGATGGTGCAACAATGGATTCAGCAGACGCATCGGAAGACGGCTCGGATTGATCCGGCTTCGGCGCGCCAGCATCTGCGTCCGGCGTCTCCGGCGCGGACGGACTTTCCGATACTTCAGAAGCTGTCAGTTCGATGGTCGGCGGTGTTCGCTTGTTGGCGTCACCGCCCGGCAGCACACCGGCCTTGTCCTTATTATCGTCCATCGGAACTCACTCCTGTCACGCTCGCGCGGACTCTAGCAGATTCTGCGAACGCCGCTCGCGTCCAGAAGCACTCTGGAAGGTTACCTGCCGGTTACCTGAAAGCTAGTTGGACGATGCTTTGAGCGTCCTGTCCAGCACATCGAATATGGCATTCTCATCCGGCGTGCGCGCCACCGCCACCTGCATTGCCCCGGCCTCGCGAAGAAGACCCGCCACCGTCTCGGAGATGCAGCATTGTGGCAGCGCGAGGGCAGAAATTTCGACACCGTCCGCCCGCGCCGCATCGAGATAGGCCCGTGCGCTGCGCCGGGAATAGTGCAGCACCGCATCGATACCGCCCGCGCGGAACGCGTCGCCGACGCGCGCAGCAAATCCCGTCACCGGAATCATCCGGTAGGTCGTGTGCGTTATCACCGTGAGTCCCCGCGCGCCGAGATCGGCGGCAAGATCATGCGCGAGATCCGCGCCGGCGAGATAGCAAAGCGTCGAGTCCTTCTTCAGTCTCTTGACGACGAGATCGACGAGCGATTGCGCATTGCCCTGCGCGCTGGCGACCTCCCGAAAGCCGGCGGCGCGCGCGGCGTCCGCGGTGTGCTCCCCGACCGCAAACGCGGGCAATCCGAACAGGTGTGTCCGGGACGGATGATCCAGGATGGCGCGGATCGCATTGGCGCTGGTCAGGATCACGGCGTCATAGGCTGCGTCGTCTTCGTCATGAAACGGAATTTCCTCGAACCGCAGCATCGGTGACAGCAGCGCGTCATAGCCCCGCGCGCGCAGGGCGGTCGCCGTTCTCTCATTGTCCGGGATAGGGCGTGTCACAAGAATGGCCATTCACGATGCTCCGCGCGGGTCGATGCTGTGCTGAATCACGATAGCCCGCCTGACGATTCCACGTTATGAACCCCTTGAATGACGCCTAGGTGGCGGATGACGTTTTTTGCCCTGCGCAAGGCCAATGCCTATGTAAAGGGAAACGCCGGATCCGCGATCAAAGCAAGAGCCGGAAGAAAGCAGGGACTGAAATTGGCAGGCAAGCTGGTGCTGGGGATCGAGACCACCTGCGACGAGACCGCCGCCGCCGTGATCGAACGGCAGCGCGACGGGTCGGGGCGGATTCTGTCCAACATCGTGCGCTCGCAGATCGATGAACATGCGCCGTTCGGCGGAGTCGTGCCCGAGATTGCCGCCCGCGCCCATGTCGACATGCTCGACGGTATTATCCGCGCGGCGATGAAAGAGGCGAATATCGGCTTTGGAGATCTCAGCGCCGTCGCTGCGGCGGCGGGTCCTGGCCTGATCGGCGGCGTGATCGTCGGCCTCACCACGGCGAAAGCGATCTCGCTGGTTCACAACACGCCGCTGATCGCGGTCAATCATCTCGAGGCGCACGCGCTGACACCGCGCCTCACCGTTCCGCTGATGTTTCCTTATTGCCTGTTTCTGGCATCCGGCGGCCACACCCAGATCGTCGCGGTGCTCGGCGTCGGAAAATATGTCCGGCTCGGCACCACGGTTGACGACGCGATGGGCGAAGCTTTCGACAAGGTCGCGAAGATGCTGGACCTGCCTTATCCCGGCGGGCCGCAGGTCGAGCGCGCGGCCGCTCACGGCAATCCCGAGCGGTTCGTGTTTCCGCGTCCGATGGTGGGGCGGCCCGATGCGAACTTCTCGCTGTCCGGCTTGAAAACCGCGGTGCGTAACGAGGCGACGCGCCTGATGCCGCTCGATCCGCAGGACGTGTCGGATCTGTGCGCCGGGTTTCAGGCCGCGGTGCTCGATCTCACCGCGGACCGGATCAGCGTCGGGCTGCGTCTGTTTCAGGAAAAATTCGGCCCGCCCCGCGCGCTGGTCGCCGCCGGCGGCGTCGCCTCGAATCTCGCGATCCGCAGCGCGTTGCATGACATCGCGGCCCGCGCCCAGACCATGCTGATCATTCCGCCGCCGGCGCTCTGCACCGACAACGGTGCGATGATCGCATGGGCTGGCGCGGAGCGTCTTGCGCTCAGGATGGTTGACGCGATGGAGACCGCGCCGCGCGCGCGCTGGCGGCTCGATGAAACCGCATCGACCCCGGCGAAATTCGCCAACACGCGTGCGCGACATTAACATGATCATGCACCAGAAAATTTCCATCGTCGGCGCCGGCGCATGGGGCACAGCCCTTGCGAATGCTGCGGCACGCGCCGGACGCGATGTCATTCTCTACGCCCGCGACAGCGCCGCTGCCGAGACAATTTCGCAGACCCGCGAGAATCCGAAATTGCCGGGCATCCAGCTTGCGAAGACCATCTCTGTCACCAGCGATCTTGCCGAGACAGGGAAAGCCAGCGCGGTGCTGCTGGTCACGCCCGCGCAAAGCCTGCGGCAGGCGGCGACGGCGCTCGCGCCGCATCTTGCAGCGAATACGCCGGTGATTGTCTGTGCCAAGGGCATCGAGCGCGGCACGCATCAGTTCATGACGGAGATCATCGCGGAGGTTTTGCCTAGCGCCGTGCCCGCAATTCTTTCGGGGCCAAGTTTCGATGTCGATGTCGCGCGCGGATTGCCGACTGCCGTCACGCTTGCAACCGGCGACGAGCAGCTTGCGAAAGCACTGGTTCAGGCGCTCGGATCGGCGACATTCCGTCCCTATCATTCGACGGATGTGCGCGGTGTCGAGATCGGCGGCGCGGCCAAGAACGTGCTCGCGATCGCGGCCGGCATCGTCGCCGGCAAGAAGCTCGGCGCGTCGGCGCTGGCGGCGCTCACCACGCGCGGCTTCGCGGAACTGATGCGGCTTGGCCTTGCCTGCGGCGCCAAGCCTGAGACCATCGCCGGATTGTCGGGGCTCGGAGACCTGCTGCTGTCCTGTTCGAGTTCGCAATCGCGCAACTTTTCCTACGGCATCGCGCTCGGACGCGGCGAGACGCCGCCGCAGGGCAAGCTGGCCGAAGGGGCATTCACCGCGCCGGTGCTGATTGAACTCGCTCAAGAAAAGAATGTTGAAATGCCGGTGGCCAGTGCAGTGGCGGCGGTTCTCGGCGGTGCCCTGACCATCGATGAAGCGATCGAGATGCTGCTGACGCGGCCGTTCCGGGCCGAGGGATAACAATCAACTGTCATGGCCGGGCTTGTTCCGGCCATCCCGATCGGATTGGGCACTGCCCTCTCCTGATCGGGATCACCGGGACAAGCCCGGTGATGACAAAATCAAGAACCACAGGATGTGAAACGATGGCGTACTGGCTTGTAAAATCCGAACCCTCCACATGGTCGTGGGATCAGCAGGTCGCGAAAGGCGCCAAAGGCGAAGCCTGGACCGGCGTGCGCAACCACACCGCGAAAGCCAACCTCATGAAGATGAAGAAAGGCGACCGCGCCCTTTTCTATCATTCCAATGAGGGCAAGGAGATCGTCGGTATCGTCGAGGTCATCCGCGAGCACTATCCCGATCCCACCGACAAGACCGCCAAGTTCGTCTGCGTCGATATCAAAGCCGACAAGCCGCTGAAAGAGGCCGTGACGCTGGAAACCATCAAGACCGACAAGAAGCTCGCCGAGATGGATCTGGTGAAGTATTCGCGGCTGTCGGTTCAGAGCGTCACGGCGGATGCGTGGAAGATGATCTGCAAGATGGGCGGAGTGTGAACGCGCCCGTCATCGCCGACAAGGACGCGTTCATTCGCGCCAACACACGGCTGCGCGCGGTGCCGTTGACGCCGGAGATTTCGCTGCTGCTGGCGGACGAGGCCGTGCCGCTCTGGCACAAGACCGAAGAGGAGATCGGCGAAGCCGGGCTGCCGCCGCCATTCTGGGCCTTTGCATGGGCCGGCGGCCAGGCGCTGGCGCGCCATGTGCTCGACAACGCAAATCTGGTGCGCGGCAAGAGCGTGCTCGATCTTGCCAGCGGATCGGGCCTTGTCGGCATCGCGGCTATGAAGGCCGGCGCATCGTCGGTGACCGTCGCCGATATCGATGCATTCGCCTGTGCAGCCGCGGTACTGAACGCGGCGGAAAATAGCGTCACGCTGTCGGCATGTCAGGATGATCTGCTGGCGGAGCCGAACAGCAACCGTTGGGATGTCGTCCTGGCCGGCGACATTTTTTACGAACGCGGCACCGCGCAGCGTGCGTTCGATTTCCTGCTCGGCCATGTCACCCGCGGTGCCACCGTGCTGGTCGGCGATCCTGGCCGCAGCTACCTGCCCCGCGACAAATTGCGCCGCATCGCGGACTACAGCGTCCCGGTGACCCGCGATCTTGAGGACGCCGAGATCAAGCAGACCGCGGTGTGGGAATTGCTTGGCTCCGGCAGTTCTCGGGCGGAATAGTAAAGCCTTTCGGCCTGGGAAGGCAGACAAAAGTCCTATTCGCCGCGCCTTGCCGGGGCAGCTTGCGAAAGCGCATAATGGCGTCAATCAAAAACAAGCCACGCGCATGTCGTGACGCTGGCGCAGGCTTGGAGGAAACGAGGAAGTCATGTCCGAGAAAATTTACGACGTATCCGCTGAATGGGCGAAGCGCGCCTTTATCACCGACGCCAAGTACCAGGAGATGTACGCGCGCTCGGTGAAGGACCCCAACGCTTTCTGGGCTGACGAAGCCTCGAAGCGCCTCGGCTGGATCGAGCCTTTCACGAAGGTCGAAAACGTCTCGTTCGCGCCGGGCAACATCTCGATCAAGTGGTTCGAGGACGGCGTTCTCAACGCCGCATGGAATTGCATCGACCGCCATCTCGAGACGCGCGGCAACCAGACCGCGATCATCTGGGAAGGCGACGATCCGTCTGAGTCGAAGAAGATCACCTATCGCGAATTGCATGACGAAGTCTGCAAGATGGCGAACATCCTGCGGCTGCGGAATGTCAAGAAGGGCGACCGCGTCACCATCTATATGCCGATGATTCCGGAAGCGGCCTACGCGATGCTGGCCTGCGCGCGGATCGGCGCCATCCATTCGGTGGTGTTCGGCGGCTTCTCGCCTGACTCGCTGGCGCAGCGCATCAAGGACTGCAAATCCAACGTCGTCATTACGGCTGACGAGGGCCTGCGCGGCGGCAAGAAGGTGCCGCTCAAGGCCAATCTCGACGCGGCGATCGCCAAGGTCGGCGGCGTCGACTGGGTCGTTGTGGTGAAACGCACCGGCGGCAAGGTCGATATGGACCCGGTGCGCGACGTCTGGCACCACGAAGCTGCTGCAATGGTCGATACCGAATGTCCGGTCGAGCCGATGAACGCGGAAGACCCGCTGTTCATTCTCTATACATCGGGCTCAACGGGTCAGCCCAAGGGCGTGCTGCACACCACCGGCGGCTATCTCGCCTTCGCGTCGATGACGCATCAATACGTCTTCGATTATCACGAGGGCGACATCTACTGGTGCACGGCGGACGTGGGCTGGGTCACCGGACACAGCTACATTCTCTACGGGCCGCTCGCCAACGGCGCGACCACGCTGATGTTCGAAGGCGTTCCGAACTATCCGGACAACTCGCGGTTCTGGAATGTCGTCGACAAGCACAAGGTCAACATCTTCTACACCGCACCGACCGCGATCCGCGCCCTGATGCAGTCCGGCGACGATCCGGTGAAGAAGACCTCGCGCGCGAGTTTGCGTCTGCTGGGTTCGGTGGGCGAGCCGATCAATCCCGAAGCATGGGAGTGGTATCACCGCGTGGTTGGCGACAACCGCTGCCCAATCGTCGACACCTGGTGGCAGACCGAGACCGGCGGCATTCTGATCACGCCGCTGCCCGGCGCGATTGCGCAGAAGCCGGGCTCGGCGACAAAACCGTTCTTCGGCGTGGTGCCTGAAATCGTCGACGCCGACGGCAAGGTTCTCGAAGGCGAAGCGCAGGGCAACCTCTGCATCGCCAAATCGTGGCCCGGCCAGATGCGCACGGTCTACGGCGACCACGCGCGTTTCGAGCAAACCTACTTCTCGACCTACAAGAACAAGTACTTCACCGGCGACGGCTGCCGCCGCGACGCCGACGGCTATTACTGGATCACCGGACGCGTCGACGACGTCATCAACGTGTCGGGTCACCGCATGGGCACGGCGGAAGTCGAAAGCTCGCTGGTCGCACATGATGCGGTGTCGGAAGCCGCCGTGGTCGGCTATCCGCACGACATCAAGGGTCAGGGCATCTACGCCTATGTGACGCTGATGAAAGGCGTCGAGCCCACCGAGACACTGCGCAAGGATCTGGTGGCTTGGGTGCGCAAGGACATCGGTCCGATCGCATCACCTGACCTGATCCAGTTTGCACCGGGCCTGCCGAAAACGCGCTCGGGCAAGATCATGCGCCGCATCCTGCGCAAGATCGCGGAAGACGAATCCGGCTCGCTCGGCGACACTTCGACGCTGGCCGATCCCGCCGTGGTCGACGATCTCGTGCACAACCGGCAAAATAAAAAGAGCGCCTGAGGTATTAATCGCAGACTTTGCCTGGGGGATCGAAGCGAATGCGCCTCATGCGTCTGATTGTTGCAACCATGATCGCCATGCTCGGCGTGGCGATCATGCCCGGTGAATCCGGGGCGGCGAATCTCAACGAAGCTTGCGGGGGCACCGCCAATATCACCTGCAATTCGGCCCTTTGGTGCCAAAGGGTTGCCGGACAATGCACCGCCACCGATGCTGCGGGCACTTGCGACAAGGCACCAGCCTTCTGCATGCAGATTCATCGGCCGGTTTGCGGCTGCAACGGCAAAACCTATCCCAACGATTGCGAGCGACAGAAGGCCAAGGTGCAGCTCAGCCATGTCGGCGCATGCCCGAAGGAACCAACGGAGTCCAAGGCCAAGGAGCCGAAGGCCAAAAAGTCCAAGGCCAAAAAAGAATAAACGCGATTTCGCGGAGACATTGCACCTCCGCGAAATGTTGTCCGATCCCGCGTCACTGTTGTCACATCCGGCACGTGGTAGTCTCGACTCCCAGAAAATAACAATGGCCGGGGAAACAACGATGGATCGCAGAACCTTCATCACCGGCGCTTCGTCACTCGCGCTTGGCGCAACGGCGGCACGCGCGCAGCATCAGCATGCACCACTGCCGCAGGCCTCACCGTCGCCTGAGCCTTTCACCGGTCTTCGTACCAACGCGCCGCATCACATTTCACCGGACGAACAGGCGCAGCGCGTCACGGAAAGCCCTGCGCCGCAGGACGCGCCGGGCCGCTGGGTGACCCGCGCGGCATTGCCGTTGCCACGCAGCGAGATGGCGTGGGCGACCGAATGGGCGGGGCGCGCGCATATTGTCGGCGGCTACGGTGAAGGCCGCGTCGATCGCACCTATCATCACATCTACGATCCGGCCAAGGATGTCTGGTTCGACGGCGCGCCGTTGCCGCGCGGGGCGAACCATGTCGCAGTCGCGGCCGATGCCGGGCGTGTCTACGCGCTTGGCGGCTTCATCGAGCAGAACCGCAATCCCGATCACAACGCCTACGCCTATGACGTCGCCGCCAATCGCTGGGACAAGATCGCGCCGCTGCCACGTCCGCGTGGCGCGGGCGCCGCCGTGGTGTTGAATGGCCGCGTTCACCTGATCGGCGGCGCGTCGGAGCCGACGATGGAGCGCGCGAGCGTCGGATGGCACGAGGTCTACGATCCGAAGACCGACAAGTGGACGACGCTGAAAGCGCTGCCGGGCGCACGGGACCATGTCGGTTGCGTCGCGCACAATGGAATTGTGCACGTTATCGGCGGGCGCTTCAATACGTTCGAATACAACACCGAGCTGCATCATGTGTACGTGCCTGACCGCGACACATGGGAGACGCGTGCGCCGCTGCCGACCACCCGCTCCGGCCACGGGCTTGTGGTGTATCGCGACCGGCTGTTCGCGATGGGCGGCGAGGCCGGTCTGATCCGCAACGGACAGATCACGCAGGGCAAGGTGTTCGGCCAGATGGAAAGCTACGATCCCGCAACGGATCGCTGGCAGAGCCACGCGCCGATACCGACGCCGCGTCATGCCGTGGGAGCCGTGACCATCGGCGACTGGATCTATGTCGCAGGCGGCGGCGCCGTCACCGGCGGCGCGGTGCAGTCTGCGGTGCACGAGGCTTTCACCCTCGGCTGATCGCGGACGCGACCCGCACTCACAAAAATGTCACCCGTTCCCAGCGCCTTTGGGCGCAGGTGTTGTTTCCCGGGCATTTACTTTGCCGCCGGAATTTTCTTCTTAAGGTCGCGTTCGATCCGCCCATGGGGTTCGTGGAAACCGCCTGTTGAAGCCTCTGCCCCAGACTGGCGAATTCGATGAGGGTTCCGTGGCCATGCCGGACGCCTGCACCGTTCGGAAGTGTTTTGGAGGTTGTAATGTTGCGTCAACTCGCGGTGGCTCTCACCGTCACCATGGCCATCGGCCTGTCAGGAACCTCGGCAAAGGCCACACCGTCGGTGGTGGCTTCTCCGGGCGGCTATGCGCCGGGCACCATCGTGGTGAAGACCAATGAGCGCAAACTCTATCTCATCCTCGGCGAAGGCCAGGCGCTGCGCTATCCGGTCGGCGTCGGCAAGGCCGGCAAGCAGTGGGCGGGCGCCACCCGCATCGACGGAAAATATCGCCAGCCGGCATGGTCGCCGCCTGCGGACGTGAAGCGCGACAACCCGAGCATTCCCGATGTCATTCCCGGCGGCTCGCCGTCCAATCCGATGGGTGTCGCCGCCATGACGCTGGCTGGCGGCGAATACGCCATCCACGGCACCAATCGTCCGAACTCCGTCGGCGGTTATGTCTCTTACGGTTGCGTGCGGATGTACAATCAGGACATCAGCGATCTGTTCGAGCGCGTCGATGTCGGCACGCCGGTGGTTGTCACCTCGCGCTGAGATTCAGTTTCCAACAATGCAAATTTAAGAATGCAAAAAGCCGCGTCATGACGCGGCTTTAGTGCCGTCTTATCGCATCGCTGCCGTACACCAGCCGCCGCGCTTGCCGCCCTGATACTGGCGCGCATGACCCGATGCAAGTAATGCACCTGACACGCTCGGCGTTCGCCGCGTAGCGGCGTCGGCGACGACGCGGCCGTTGTATTTGTCGGGACCGATATTGAAGATCGCGACATCGCCGTCGGCGAGCAGCGCACGCAACGCTTCACTCGACGCTTCCGCCATCCGGAATTCTTCGGCGCACGCGCCTTTCATTTCAGGTGCATCGATGCCGCGAAGCCGGACGCGCGTCATCATCTCCAGCCCCGGCCACAGATGAACTCGCGCCTCGAACGTGTCGCCGTCGACCACGCGCACCACCTCGACCGAATGACGTACACCTGGATTTCCATCACGGCTCCAGGTCGGAGGTGCGGGCTGCCCGGCCGGGCTCAAAGCTGCGGGATTCTCGGGCGCGCCGAACGCGCGAGTCCAAGGCAGACGATCCCGTAACGGAATGACGGTTCCAGCGGCAACGCCGGCGACGAAAATCACGCCAAGCAGCCAAAGCGGTGAACCGTGGAGTGGATGCCGGGATACCCGATGAAACGACCGATCTAGGAACATATGCCTAGAATAGGATCAAAAGAACCTCAGCCGCAAGAGCGGAACCGGCGCATCCGTAGTCATGCGTACGGTTAGAAATCCGAACAAAGTCCCTTGTGTTCCCAGTCCCCGTATCGGGTCGGCTCCAGCCCCTTGGGGCCCTGAACCTCTTTCGCGCGAGAGCTATTGTCCTGCGCGGCCTTGATTCGCCGCTCCTCGGCTTCCGCGAGCGCCCGCTGCGCCTGTGGGGACAACGGTTTACGCGGGGCGGCCGGATCGCCAGCGACAGGTTCGGAATGAGTTGGATCATGGATCATGGCTGACACTCCCGGTGGTCAGAGCCGAAATCAATCTAGACCGACAGCGCGTTCGATCAAGACCCTTCGGCCGATGCAGTCTGACGCAGGTGAGCCGCCTGTCCGTGAGCCAGCTCACATTTCCCAAGATGTTTCAGACAAGGCGATTCAGAGTCGGACCAATTCTTACATTTGGCATATTCCGATGCCACGAGATTATATCCGCTCGACGTTTGTCGCGTTCCTCCTGCCAGCGAATGTTTTTTCACGCATGAAGCCTTCGAGATTTGTCCCGCCCACCGAGGTGCCCGGCCTCGCAGCGCGCAGGATCGCGGCCGATATTCTCGACGGCGTACTGCACAGGCACCGCATGCTCGACGATCAGCTCGACGGGCCCGGTGCGCATCCCGGATTGAAGACGCTGGCGGATCGCGATCGCGCCCTGATGCGCCGGCTGGTTGCAACGATTCTGCGGCGGCTCGGCACGCTCGGCCACATCCTGTCGCGGCTGCTCGATCGCGGGATTCCGAGCGACGCGCCGCGCGCACAGAGTGCATTGCTGATCGGCGCGGCGCAAATCCTGTGGATGGATGTTCCCGATCACGCCGCCGTCGACCTATCGGTGCGTCTCGTGCAGGCGGACCGGCGTGCCGCGAAATATGCCGGTCTCGTCAACGCTGTGCTGCGGCGCTGCGCACGTGAAGGCCAGCCGCTGATCGATGAAGTCAAATCGCAGATGCTCGATCTGCCGCCGTGGCTGGTCGCACGCTGGATTGCGGCCTATGGCGAAGAAACGACACGCGCGATGGCTGCCGCGATCAGCGTCGAGCCCGCGCTGGATCTCACGGTCAAATCCGATCCCGGCGGCTGGGCGACGCGCCTGCATGGCGAGGCCCTGGCGACCGGCACCGTGCGAACGCTGCTGCATGGATCGGTCACCATGCTTCCCGGTTTCAACGAAGGCCAATGGTGGGTGCAGGACGCCGCCGCCGCCATGCCGGCCCGGCTGTTCGGTGACGTTAAAGACAAGACCATCGCCGATCTGTGCGCGGCGCCCGGCGGCAAGACCGCGCAACTGGTCCATGCCGGTGCACGGGTCACGGCGGTCGACAGGTCACCCAACCGCATCGCGCGCCTGCGCGAGAATCTGTCGCGGCTCTCTCTTGAGGCGGGTACCGCAGTAGCGGACGCGATTGAATGGCAGCCGCCGGGAGGCGAACTGTTCGACGGCGTGCTGATCGATGCGCCCTGTGCCGCGACCGGGACGATCCGGCGTCATCCCGATGTTGCATGGCTGAAACAGGAAGCCGACATCGGCGCGCTTGCCGCCGTGCAAAAGCGCATGCTGCAAAAGGCGGCCACGCTGCTGAAGCCCGGTGGAACTCTGGTCTATTGCACCTGTTCGCTTGAGCCCGAGGAAGGCGAACAGGCCGTCGCAAGCGTCCTTGCGGCCGAATCGGGCCTGCGCCGTGCACCCGTCGGCCGGGATGAAGTGGCGGGACTGGACGAAATTCTCACCGCAGACGGCGACATCCGCACCCTGCCCTCGCATCTCGCCCATGGCGATTCGCGGCTCGGCGGCCTCGACGGCTTCTACGCAGCCCGTCTTATCAAGTCCTGATTCAAATCCTGACCGGCATCTGATTCGCGGCAAGCCGCCAAACGCGCTCATGATCCACATGTCTGGGTCAATGGGCGCCTCGGGGTTGCGTTGGGGGTGCCTTGCAGGCATTTCCGGACTACAAAGAGTCGCGGAGATTCCCTCACAGTATGGCGCGTTCGTCGCCGGCGTGGGTTTCGGGGGAGGAATGCTCCGTTTTGTGGGGGAACGATCACGTTCGGCAGCGGCCTTAGTCGGGTCTACCGGCGTGATTCAGGACAAGGGCGCACGTGGCGGTCGCTTACCGACGACGCATCTCGTCTCTTTTGCTTGGCCGCGCGGCGCGGAACATACTCGCACGCGCCAGCGGCAAGTCGGTTGCGCTGTCGCGCTTCTGGCCCGGCCGCACCGATCGGCTGCTGATCGCGCCGAATGATCTTCGCACCGTCGACGCCACCCGCGCGTCCGAAATCTATGCCGGGCGTTTTGTCTTCGCAGGAAAGATCGTCACGTCGCACGGCCGATCGATCTTCGAACTCGATCCGCCGTCGGAAGACTGGGAAGCCAACCTGCTCGGATTCGGCTGGCTGCGCCATCTGCGCGCCGCGGATTCCGCCATCACCCGCGCCAATGCGCGCGCGCTGATCGACGACTGGATTTCAAAGCCGATCCGCAAGCGCGGCGCGGGCTGGCGCGCCGACGTGCTGGCGCGGCGCGTGATCTCGCTGCTGTCGCAGGCGCCTCTGGTGCTGAACGACGCCGACGGAAAGTTCTATCGCCGCTTCCTGCGCAGCCTCACGCGCGAGATTCGGTATCTGCGCTACACGATGGTCGATATTCCGGACGGCGTGCCGCGCCTCCAGGTGCTGATCGCATTGTGTTACGCGTCGCTGTGTCTCGCCAATCAGGCCAAACACATCCGCACATCGACGCGCAAATTGTCGGAAGAACTGCAACGGCAATTGCTTCCCGACGGCGGGCATATTTCGCGCAATCCCGGCGCACTGATCGAACTGCTGCCCGATCTGCTGCCGCTGCGCCAGACTTTCTCCGCCCGCAACATCGCGCCGCCGCCGGCGCTGCTCAACGCCATCGACCGCATGATGCCGATGCTGCGTTTCTTCCGTCACGGCGACGGCAGTTTCGCGCTGTTCAACGGCATGAGCAGCGCGCCGTCCGGCCTGCTCGCGACATTGCTCGCCTATGACGACACCCACGGCATTCCGATGTCGAACATGCCGCATTCGGGCTTTCAGCGCCTCGATGCCGGCAACACCGCCGTCATCATGGACACCGGCGCGCCGCCGCCGCCTGCTGTCAGCCGCGATGCCCATGCGGGCTGCCTGTCATTCGAACTGTCGTCCGGCACCGGACGCATCGTGGTCAATTGCGGTATCCCCGCCACCGGCCGCGACAACTGGCGCGCCTTCGCGCGCTCAACAGCGGCGCACTCGACCCTGACCTGCCATGAGACCTCGTCGTGCCAGTTCATTGAATTGCCGGCGATGAAGCGGATGCTGCAAGGCGCACCTATCGTCAGCGGGCCTTCCAATGTCGGTGTATTTCGCGAGGCGGCGAATGACGGGATTGTCCTGACGGCGTCTCATGACGCTTACGCGCGGCAATTCGGCGTTGTGCATCAACGCAGCCTGACACTGTCCAACGACGGCAGCCGGCTTGAGGGCGAAGACACCCTGCTCAACGCGTCCGGCTCGTCGACGCGCAGCAAGCCCGACGACTATGTGCTGCGGTTTCATCTGCATCCAGCGGTGAAGGCCAGCCGCCTTTCCGACGCCCGCGGTGTGATGCTGGTTCTGCCCAATCGCGACGTCTGGACGTTCGAGGCGGTCAACGACAAGGTCGATCTGGAAGACAGCGTGTTTCTGGCGGGCTCCGACGGGCCGCGCCGCACCGCCCAGATCGTGATCCGGCAGAACCGGAAGGACTCGCCGAGCGTCCGCTGGAGCTTCACCCGCTCATCTGCGTCAGCCACCGTGACCAATGCCCGCCGCGACGCCAGGCGCGAGCCGGAATTGCCGCTGTAGGATCGCCGACCCGGGCGTCGTCCCGGCGGAGCCGAAACGGTTCGGAAAGCGGCAAAATCGTTGCGAAAAGTGCGTGGATTGGAGGTTTTGCCGGGAAGAAAACCATGCTACCCGGCGGACAACACCTATCCGAACCAGGACGCACCTAATGGCTGACCACCCGCGCCGCGTTGCGCGCGCACTCCTCTCCGTTTCCGACAAATCAGGCCTGATCGAATTCGCCCGCGCGCTCGCCGGTCACGGCATCGAGATGGTCTCCACCGGCGGTACCGCCAGGGCCATTGCGGACGCCGGTCTCAAGGTGCGGGACGTGTCGGACCTGACGGGCTTTCCCGAGATGATGGATGGGCGCGTCAAGACGCTGCATCCGAACGTGCACGGCGGATTGCTCGCGATCCGCGACAATGCCGATCACGCGCGCAGCATGAAGGATCACGGCATCGCGCCGATCGATCTTCTGGTGGTCAATCTCTATCCGTTCGAGGCGACGGTGGACAAAGGCGCCTCCGAGGAGGACTGCATCGAGAACATCGATATCGGCGGTCCGGCGATGATCCGCGCCGCAGCGAAGAACCATCACGACGTCGCCGTTGTCGTCGAAGCGTCCGACTATCAGGCCGTGCTGGATGAACTCAACGCCAACAAGGGTGCGACCACGCTCACCCTGCGCAAAAAGCTTGCACAGAAAGCCTACGCACGAACCGCGGCCTATGACGCGGCGATCTCGAACTGGTTCGCCAATCAGCTCAAGATCGAGGCGCCCGACTTCCGCGCCTTCGGCGGCAAGCTGATCCAGGCGCTGCGCTATGGCGAAAATCCGCATCAGCAGGCATCGTTCTACAAGACCCCCGACCGCCGCTACGGCGTCGCCACTGCGCGCCAGTTGCAGGGCAAGGAGCTGTCCTACAACAACATCAACGACACCGATGCGGCCTATGAAGCCATCGCGGAATTCGACGCCAAGCGCACCCCGGCCTGCGTCATCGTCAAGCACGCCAATCCATGCGGCGTCGCCGAGGGCAAAAATCTCGCCGAAGCCTATCGCAAGGCGCTGGCCTGTGACTCAACATCAGCCTACGGCGGTATCATCGCCTTCAACCGCACGCTCGATGCCGACGCGGCCAATGCGGTGGCCGGAATCTTCACCGAGGTCATCATCGCCCCGGACGCGACCGACGAAGCCATCGCCATCATCGGCAAGCGGAAGAACCTGCGCCTGCTGCTGGCCGGCGGCCTGCCGGATCCGCGCGCGGTAGGATTGACCACGAAGACCGTCGCAGGCGGTCTTCTGGTGCAGACGCGCGACAACGCAGTGGTCGACGACATGACTTTCAAGACCGTCACCAAGCGTGCGCCGACCGATGCCGAGTTGAACGATCTGCGATTTGCCTTCCGCGTCGCCAAGCACGTCAAGTCGAACACGATTATTTACGCGAAGGATCTCGCCACCGTCGGCATCGGCGCGGGTCAGATGAGCCGCGTGGATTCGGCGCGCATCGCAGCCCGCAAGGCCGAGGATGCCGCAAAGGAATTGGGATTGGCTGCGCCGATGACCAAGGGCTCGGTCGTGGCATCCGACGCATTCTTCCCGTTCGCCGACGGCTTGCTGGTGGCGATCGAGGCGGGCGCGACGGCTGTGGTTCAGCCGGGCGGCTCGATGCGCGACAACGAGGTGATCGAGGCCGCCGATGCCCACGGCATCGCCATGGTCTTCACCGGCACGCGGCACTTCAAGCACTGATCAAGCGGGAAGCGCGCGAACGGACTGGGCCTTCACCCGCATCAGAAGGGCGAGGCCGCCTGCGAAAAACAGCACCAGAACGGCCATCCCGGCCTTCTGGCTGTCGGCGACATCGGTGACGATTCCGATCAGCAACGGCCCGAAGAACGACGTGACTTTTCCTGTCAGGGCAAACAGTCCGAAGCATTGCGTGATGCGGTCTTTCGGAGCGAGCCTGATCAGCATGGTGCGCGACGCCGCCTGCATCGGACCCGCGGCAAGCCCAATCAGAAATCCGAGCGCGAGATAGGCTTTTTCGGCAGGCGCAGCGAACAGGCCGCCGTTCGAGACCGGCGGCGTCACCGGAATGAAGAAGATCGAATCGCGATCAATCAGAAGAATTGCAGCGATTGCACCGAGAAGAATCAGCAGGCTGCCGGCGACAACTGTTTTCGGCCCTAACTTGTCGTCGAGCCGGCCTCCAAGCCACGCGCCGATGGTGCCGGAGATCGCCAGCAGAATGCCGAAGGTGCCGATCTGAATCGTGTTCCAGCCGAAAGTGCCTGCGGCATAGATGCCGCCGAACGCGAACAGTGACACGAGACCGTCCATGTAGATCATGTTGGCGATCAGAAACGCCAGCATGGACGGCGTTTTCGGCAGCCGCGCCAGCGTCTCGCGCAATTCGCGCAGACCTTCGCGCACCGCGCCGCGCGCCGGCGTCTTTGCCGCGTGATCGGGCGTGAGCAGAAACATCGGCAGCACGAAGATCATGAACCATACCGCGGTCAGTGGCCCGGTGAGACGATCACCCTGAAATGTCGATGGATCGAGACCGAAGATCGGCGTGAGGCCAAACAGCGTTTTGCCGGTGACCGGGTTCGCCGCCATGAACCCAAGCACAAGAATCAAACTGAGAATTCCGCCGATGTAGCCGGTGGCCCAGCCGGTGCCCGACAATCGCCCGATGCGCTCCGGCGGCACCAGCGTCGGCATCATCGCGTTGTTGAAGACCGTTGCGAATTCAACGCCGATAGTCGCGATCCCGTAAGCGATCAGCAGCGGCACGATGATCGCCGGATCGCCGGGTTTGCCGATCCACATCAGCGACGAGCCGATCACAAGCAGCGCACCGAACGCTGCGATCCACGGCTTGCGGCGGCCGCCGGCATCCGCGATCGCGCCAAGCACGGGCGACAGCACGGCGATGACCAGACCCGCCGCTGCGGTTGCATATCCCCAGCTCGCCTGTCCCGCGACCGGATCGGATGCAACGCGTGAGGCAAAGTAGGGCGCGAATACGAACGTGGTGATCAAAGTGAAATACGGCTGCGCGGCCCAGTCGAACAAAATCCAGCCGAAAACCGCCGAGCGCGGCGGATAAGTCTGCGGCGCCGCGTTTGCGTAACTGTCATGCGCCGGAAGAGCTTGAGCCATTATCGAATTTCCTGCCGAATCAACGCGGACAGTGTCCGTCGCCGCCGCAAAACCATATAGTGCGGCGGTTCAATTGCCATCGCGTTTTTACCTAGTGCCCTGAATCCGAAGTTCGCCTCGTACTGCCGCGCCTTCCGTAGCGAACTTCGGATTCAAAAGGACACTAGAAAGTTTCAATTGTAGTGTGGTTTTGGTTCGCAAGTCCGCATAGAAACGCGCCGCAAGATTAATGCGGACTTGCGAACCACCACACTAGACGCGGTTTGCCGGAGAAGCTTATGGCCCTGTTTACCAAGCGCCGCGCGCTCGCCCTTGCTCTTGGCGTCATCGGGTTGTCGTACGCGCTGCCTGTGTTCGCGCAGGATTCGCGGCATGGCTACTATGCGCCGCCGGCGCTCGATGTCGTTCGGCCGGTTGCCGCGAAGAACGGCATGGTCGTCGCACAGGAGCGTATCGCGGCAGGGATCGGCCGCGATGTTCTGGCGCGCGGCGGCAACGCGGTCGATGCCGCTGTCGCCACCGGCTTCGCCATGGCCGTCACCTATCCGCGTGCGGGCAATATCGGCGGCGGCGGCTTCATGATGATTCATCTGACGAGCAGCAACGAAGATATCGCCATCGACTATCGCGAGAGCGCACCGGCTGCTGCCACGCGCGACATGTTTCTGGGTGACGACGGCAAACCGGACACCAGGAAGTCGCGCGATCAGGCGCTCGGGATCGGCGTGCCCGGCACCGTCGCGGGACTTGCATTGGCGCTGGAAAAATATGGCTCCGGAAAATTCAAGCTTGCGGATCTGCTCGCGCCTGCGATTGCACTGGCGCGCGACGGTTTTGTGATCGCCGACGACACCGCCGACACGCTGCCGGACTGGCATCGGCGGCTGGTGAAATGGCCGTCGAGCACGAAGATCTTTTCACGCCCCGACGGCACGTCGTTGCAACCGGGCGACCGTCTGGTACAAAGCGATCTCGCGATCACGCTGGAAGCAATCTCCGCGCACGGCGTAAGCGGCTTCTACGACGGACCGGTGGCCGAGAAGCTGGCGGCCGGTATTCAGGCTGCAGGCGGCATCATCACGCGCGACGACCTCAAGGCGTATCAGCCGATCGTCCGCACACCGATCCGTGGCACCTATCGCGGCTTCGATATCGTATCGATGCCGCTGCCGTCATCCGGCGGCACGGTGCTGATCGAAACGCTGAACATTCTCGAAGGCTACAAGCTGCGCGAGATGGGCGCGGGCTCTGTCGATGCACTGCACGTCTCCATCGAGGCGATGAAGCGCGCCTATGCCGACCGCGCGCGCTATCTCGGCGATCCTGCTTTCGTCAATGCGCCCACATTTCAGTTGATCGGGAAAGACTACGCGGCCAAGCAGCGCGCCACCATCGATCTTGCAAAGGCAACGCCCTGGAGCGAAGCGACGGCGGCCGCACCGCGTGAAGGCAGCAACACCACGCACTACTCAGTGGTCGACAAGGACGGCAACGCCGTCAGCAACACCTACACGCTGAACTTCAGTTACGGCGTCGGCCTTGTCGCGGACGGCACCGGCGTCCTGCTCAACAACGAACTTGACGACTTCACTGCGGCGCCCGGTGCATCGAATGCTTACGGGCTCGTCGGCTTCGAGGCCAACCTGCCCGGCCCCGGCAAGCGGCCGTTGTCATCGATGTCGCCGACCATCGTTCTGAAGAATGGCAAGCCGGTGCTGGTGACGGGTTCGCCCGGCGGCAGCCGGATCATCTCGGCAGTTCTCCAGGTGGTTCTCAACACGATCGACTTCGACATGAACGTCGCCGCGGCGGTGTCGGCTCCGCGGCTGCATCATCAATGGCTGCCGGACGAGGTTCGTGTCGAGCAAGGATTTTCCGAGACCACACTTGCGGCGCTGCGTGAGCGCGGACACCGCGTGATCGCGCCGCTGGGGCAAACCTCGGCCAACTCCATTGCCGTCACGCCCGACGGCCTGCTCGGCGCACCCGATCCGCGTACGCGCGGCGCGGAGGCCGCCGGTTATTAGACAGCGGCTGTTTAGTTTTCCCGCGGTAACGTGAACTAGCGTCCGATCTGATACGGCCCGCCCTTTTCAAGCGCGCGCTGATAAGCCGGACGCGCGTGAATCCGCTGCAGCCACGCCCACGCTTTCGGTGAGCTTGCATCGAGACCGGCCCGCGCCGATGCGGCCTCTAACGGAAAGCTCATCTGGATGTCGGCAGCGGTGAACTCGTTGCCCGCGAACCACTCGCTCTTGCTCAGTTCGCCTTCCCAGAACGCGATGTGCTGCTTGAGCTGCGGATTGACCAGCGTGTTGAGCATCTTGCCGAACACCGGCATCAGCAGCGGCCGCATCAGCGCCGGCGCGCGCTTCGGCGCCAGCGTGAACAGCAGCTTCTGAAGCAGCAGCGGCATTGCCGAGCCTTCGGCATAATGTAGCCAGTAGGTATAGCGCAGGCGCTCCGGGGTTTTCGGCGGCGGGATCAGCCGGCCATTTCCATACGTATCGATGATGTACTCAACGATGGCGCCGGATTCCGCGATGGTGTTGCCGTTGTCGGTGATGACCGGCGACTTCCCGAGCGGATGGATCGCGCGCAGTTCTTTCGGCGCAAGCATCGAAGGCTGGCGCTGATAGCGCACGATCTCGTAGGGCACGCCCAGTTCTTCCAGCAGCCAGAGCACGCGCTGCGAGCGAGAGTTATTCAGATGATGAACTGTCAGCATGAGACGCCGGTCATGGTTCGTTGCGGGGCATTAGTGGTGACAGCCCGTTCAAGGAAAGTCGAGGCGGCGGGTTGATGCGGCACAGGAGGAATCCCGGGCATAATTTTACCCGGGTCATATTGACAGGCACATTTTACCCGGGTAAATACCGCCTGCCAGATGAGGCCTAAGGACAACCAATGCATCCCCTTCCTGCCGTGATCATCGCCTTCGAGGGCAACCGATGCCTTGGTCTTGGCGATCCTCACCTTGTCGCGACAAAGGCCAAGCAGGCGCTCGATAAAAACAGCGACGCGCAGCTTGTGATATTCGACGCCGCAACCAGCCGGACTGCCGAGATCGATCTGCGCGGATCACTTGCCGACGTGCAGAAGCGCGTCGCGCGGCGGATACCGGCTCAGGACGATGAGGCGGCAGCGGAGGCTGCGCCGCGCGGACCGGGCCGGCCTAAACTCGGCGTGGTCGCGCGCGAGGTCACGTTGTTGCCGCGGCACTGGGAGTGGCTATCGCTCCAGCCAGGCGGGGCTTCGGTCGCGATCCGCAAACTTGTCGAGGAAGCACGGCGCGCAAACGCGGCCAAGGATCGCGTTCGCGAGGGACAGGAATCGCTGCATCGTTTCATGACGGCGATGGGAGGCGACCAGCCGCATTACGAAGAGGCGTTACGCGCGCTCTACGCAGGCGAACAGAAGCGCTTCGATGCCGCGATTGCCAGATGGCCCGCCGACGTGCGCGATCACGTCAAACGGCTTGCGGCAGTTGCATTCGAGACTGCTTAATCGAGAATCTGCTGCTCGATCGAAGGCAGTGCGAGCTTTGACGGGTCCGCGCCCGGTCCCGGATGCACATGTACTTCCTTGGCGGACAGCGGCTCGTTGCAGACCGAGCAGGTCATCACCGGATCGAAGGTGTGGCCGCAATTCTTGTGCTGGTGGAGCACCGGTCGGCCGCGCTCATCCGACATGTGAACGTCACCCCAGTGGACGATCGACATCATGATCGGATGCAGGTCCAGCCCCTTCTGGGTCAGGATGTACTCGTAGCGCTTCGGACGCTCCTGATAGGCCACGCGCCGAAGCACGCCCTGGCGCACGAGTTTCTTGAGACGCTCGGCCAGCAGATGCCGTGTGATGCCGAGGCGCGACTGAAATTCGTCGAACCGCCGGATGCGCCGGAAGCAATCCCGCAAAATCAGCAGCGTCCAGCGATCGCCGATGACGGACACCGTGCGCGCCACCGAACAGGCCTCATCCTCAAGAGATTCCCACTTCATCTCGCAGCTCCGCGATGACCGGCCCTCAATTCCGATTTGATATCTACTATACCTTGATCACAGATGAAATTGAAGCCAGGTATTTGTGCATCGCAACACTCCGCAAGCGCTTCGGTTGCCGTTGACAGTTCTATATTAGAACTCTACTGATCGAAGCAAGAGAGGCTCGGATCGCATGCGATCCGGCGCCGCAAACAACAAAAAGGCTAAAGGGAGATGAGCGATGCTGAGGAGAACCGCACTCAAGGCCACCGTTGCAGCCCTGCTGCTTGCCGGACTGCATACGACGGTGACCGCCGCCGAAATGACCGGCGTAACCGCAACCGAGATCAAGATCGGCGCGACATTTCCCTATAGCGGGCCGGCTTCCGCTCTTGGAAATGTTGGAAAGGCGCTGGCCGCATACGTCACCTACATCAACGAACGCGGCGGCGTGAACGGACGCAAGATCAAGCTGATCGATCTCGATGATGCTTACAGCCCGCCCAAAACCGTGGAGCAGGTCCGCAAGCTGGTAGAATCCGACGAAGTGGCCTTCATATTCGCCACGCTCGGCACCCCCAGCAATCTGGCGATCGCCAAATATCTCGCGGGCAAGAAGGTGCCGCAGGCTTTCATTGTCACCGGCGCATCCCGGTTTACGGATTACAAGGAGTATCCGTTTATCACCACAGCGCTGCCGAGCTATGGCTCAGAATCCAGAATCTACGCGCGGTATGTCGCCAAGCAATTCCCCGACGCCAAGATCGCGATCCTCTACCAGAACGACGATCTCGGTAAGGATTTCATCAACGGCTTCCGCTCCGAGATGAAGGATACATTCGACAGCAAGGTCGTGACCGCTGCCTATGAAATCAGCCAGCCGTCGGTTGATTCACAGATCGTGTCGCTGAAGAGTTCAGGCGCGAAGGTCTTTCTGTTCGCAGGCACGCCGAAATTCGCCGCACAGGCGATCCGGAGGGTTCACGAAATCGACTGGAAACCGGAATTCCTGGTCAACCTGATCTCGACATCAATCGCGTCGGTTCTCGCTCCCGCCGGCCTTGAAATTTCCAAGGGTATTGTCACCGCCACCTACCGCAAGGACCCTGACGATCCGAAATGGGCAAACGATCCCGGCGTGAAGCAGTATCTGACGTTCATGGCGAAATACATGCCGGGCGCCGACATCGCCGACGCCAACTATTTTGCCGGGATGCATCAGGGCGTGATCCTTGAGGCGCTGCTGAAACAGTGCGGAAACGACCTGTCTCGCGAGAACATTCTCAAGCAGACCCGCAACATCAAGGGGCTGGCGCTGCCGATGTCGCTTCCGGGCATCGTTGTGAACACAGGCCCGACCAACAACCAGATGTATACGCAGTCGCAACTGCAGCGCTGGAACGGCAAGAACTGGGAACTGTTCGGCGAAGTCATGAGCGACGATCCGAAGTGATAATCTGACCCTGCGCGGCGGACCTGAGGTCTGCCGCACCGCGATAACCGCAAACGACCTCTGTTGATAGGAGACGGACCTTGGCCAAGAGAAATGCGACCGTGGCGGTGATCGGCGCCGGCGACTTTATCGGCGGCGAGATCGCCAAGAAATTCGCTTCCGAAGGCTTCACTGTGTTCGCGGGCCGCCGCAACGGCGACAAGCTCGCGCCGCTGGTGAAGGAGATCGAGGCGGCAGGCGGAGAAATCCACGCCCGTTCGCTTGATGCGCGCAAGGAAGAGGAGATCGTGTCCTTCATCACCGACGCTGACAAGCACGCCCCGCTCGAAGTCTGCATCTTCAACATCGGCGCCAACGTCAATTTTCCGATTCTCGATACCACCGAACGCGTCTTCCGCAAGGTGTGGGAAATGGCCTGCTATTCCGGTTTCCTTGCCGGGCGCGAAGCGGCGCGCGTGATGCTGCCGCGCGGCAAGGGCAACATCTTCTTCACGGGCGCCACCGCCAGCCTTCGCGGCGGACCGGGCTACGCGGCCTTTGCCAGCGCAAAGTTCGGCCTGCGCGCCGTGGCGCAAGCGACGGCGCGTGAGCTCGGACCACAGAACATCCACGTCGCTCACCTGATCATCGATTCCGGCGTCGATACCGAGTGGGTCCGCCAGCGGCGCATCGAGGCCAATGGCCCGAACGCACTGGACAATCCCGATCTCTTGATGCCGCCGGCGTCGGTCGCGGAATCCTACTGGCTGCTCTACCAGCAGCCGCGCAGCGCCTGGACCTTCGAACTGGAAATTCGCCCGTTCGGCGAGAAGTGGTAGGCGCATAGCTGCCGAGCATCACGCCGGCGTGAGCCCTGCTTGCGCCGGTGTCGCCATTCAAGCAAGGATCGCGCGCTCTTCGCAGGGCGTGTTCTCGCCCAAAATTCCGTGACCGCTTTCGTGCTCTAACACTCACCAAGAAGTGGATCTGACTATGCGCATACTTGTGATCGGCGCCGGTGCAACAGGCGGATATTTCGGCGGCAGACTTTTGCAGGCCGGCCGCGACGTGACCTTCCTCGTGCGTCCGAAGCGCGCCGAGTTGCTCGCAAAGAATGGCCTCGTCATCAAAAGTCCGGTCGGCGACGTCACGCTCAAGAACCCGCCGACCCTTCTGGCGGAAAAAATCACGACCCCGTTCGACGTCATCATCCTGAGCTGCAAGGCCTACGATCTCGACGACGCAATCGCGTCCTTCGCCGCCGCCGTCGGCCCCGACACCGCAATCATTCCATTCCTCAACGGCATGAAGCATCTCGACGTGCTGGATGCGAAGTTCGGCATCGATCGCGTCATGGGCGGGCAATGCCAGGTCGCCGCGATGCTCGACCCGCAGGGCGTCATCCATCAGCTCACGCCGATGCACGCGATGTCGTTCGGCGAGCGCGGCACGCCCAAAGGCGATCGCGCCAAGCGCATCGAGGCGACGTTGCAGGGCGCGATGTTCGACGCCAAGGCCAGCGATATCATCGTTCAGGAAATGTACGAGAAGTGGGTGTTCCTCGCGACGCTGGCGGGCGCAACGTCGCTGATGCGGGCACCGGCCGGGCATATCTCCGGCGCGCCGGGCGGCGAACAGTTCATCCGCGGCCTTCGTGCAGAGATCGCCTCAGTCGCCGAAGCGGCGGGCTATGCCCCCCGCGCCGAGTTTCTGGAACGCACCGGCGGTCTGCTGTTCGCGCCGGGATCGCAGATGACGGCATCGATGCTGCGCGATATCCGCAGCAATGCGAGAATCGAAGCCGATCAGATCATCGGCGATCTGATCCATCGCGCCGAGACCAACAAGAAGGGGGCGCTGAACGTGCCGCTGCTGCGCATCGTCTACACCCATCTGAAGGCGTACGAATCGCAACTGGCGTGAGCCACCTCCGCCTCACGTGCCCATGAAGCAAAAAGGCCGGGTCAAACCCGGCCTTTTCTTTTTGTGATCCGCGATCAGTTCAGAGCGAGCGGCTTTTCCTCGTCGAGGAAATTCATCAACTCGCGGAAGAACTGCATGCGGTTCTTCTCCATCATCACCGTATGGGTGCCCTCGCTGATCTCGATGAAGCGCCAGTACGGCGCATTCTTCAACTGCTTGACATAGTTCTGCGCGAGATAGCTCGGCAAATCGGCATCCCATTCGGCGTGCAGGATAATCGTCGGCACCGTGATCTTGCCGGGATCGAACAGCGCCTTGCCGGCGCCCCAATAAAGCTGGGTATCCTCGATCACACCGTTCGGCGCGCGCAGCATGCCCGGATTCTTTGTCACCGAATCCGGATCGGTGGCCCAGGTCGCCTTGGCCCAGGCGTCGAACACGCCGGGCGGAATGAGATCAGCCTTCTTGTTCTCCGGCACGTCCTTCAGCCAGCGTTCCTTGGCCGAATCCTTCGAGACGAGACGATACGCGCCAAGTTTCGGCCACGTGGCTGGCGGCGGTTCGGTGCGAATCCACTGTGGCGCGTAAAGCACGAGGCGGTTGACCTTGGCATTGTTCTCGCTGGTGTAGAGACCGACCGTCGAGGTGCCCCACGACCAGCCCATCACATTGATCTTGGAAACGCCGCGTTTTTTCAGGATGTAGTCCACCGCCGTCCCAAAGTCCTTCGCGGCGACTTTTGTCTGGACGATCGGCTTGTTGTCGCCGGGCGGCTGGCTCATTTCCGCTGGACGCGATGAGCGGCCGTAGCCGCGAATGTCCACCAGATAGACGTCGTAGCCGCGCGCCGCGATCAAATCCATCATCGACTTGCCTTCGATCGGCAGATCGAACGCGGTCTCGGATGGATAGGTCGCGCCGTGCACGTAAAGCAGGATCTTGTCGGGCGCGAATTTTTTCTGGCCCGCCGGATGCTTGTTGCGCACGAACAGCTGGATGCCGGCGTCGCCGGTCGGAATCATGGTGTCCGACGTATCGAGCCTGACCTCCTTTGCCTGCGCGCTCACACCGGTGAAAATTGCAGCCGTGGCGAGACACGCCAAAGCGACCCACGAAAACTTGCTGAGCATCGAAGTCCTCCCATGGACATTTTATTTGGACGTTATGTTTTTTGTCGCTGCCCAAGCCGGATCGTCCGCTCAGCCCGAGCCGGCGGGATGCTAGGCAGATTCCCTGTGGCTGAGTAGGCGCATGGGCGTTGGGACTGGTCCGTGAATGTCGCGCGATGCAGCGCAAAAACGACAAAGCCGCCTTGCGGCGGCTTGTCATTCGACGGCAACGATCCTGTCGTAGCTATCGGCCAAGATTCTCAATCGAGAATTTCTGGAGCGGGCGAAGGGATTCGAACCCTCGACCCCGACCTTGGCAAGGTCGTGCTCTACCCCTGAGCTACACCCGCATCAGAATTGGCGGGGCGCAAAGCGCGCCGCCGGGCAA
>JAFVHU010000155.1 GCA_017474385.1 Afipia sp.
ACCGCGCTGCTGCTCGGCGCAGCGCGCTATCTCGCAGAGACGCGGAATTTCGCGGGCGATGCCGGGATGATCTTTCAGCCTGCCGAAGAGGGCGGCGCGGGCGCCGAAGCGATGATCAAGGACGGCCTGATGGACCGTTTCAAGATCGAGCAGGTCTACGGCATGCACAACTCGCCGGGCATGCCGATCGGGACGTTTGCCACGCGCGTTGGTCCTGCGATGGCGGCGACCGACCACATCAATATTCACATCGAAGGTCTGGGCGGACATGCCGCGCGCCCACACAAGAGCATCGACTCGGTATTGGTCGGAGCACAATTGATCACCGCCTTGCAATCGATCGTCTCCCGCAGCGTCGATCCGCTGGATGCCGCGGTGATTTCGATCTGCGAGTTCCATGCCGGTAACGCCCGCAACGTCATCCCGCAAACGGCAGAACTGTTTGGCACGGCACGCACGCTAACCCCCGAGGTGCGGGATCTGATCGAGCAGCGGGTACGGGAGGTCGTGAACGGGGTCGCGCAGCTCTCGGGCGCGAAGATCACGCTCGATTACGAGCGCAGCTATCCGGTGCTGGTCAACCACGCCGCCGAGACCGGGATCGCCGCGCGGGTCGCGGCTGACGTCGCCGGTGAGGGCAATGTCAGTTCCGAGATTCCGCCGGTCATGGGCGCGGAAGACTTCGCCTATATGCTGGAAGCGCGGCCGGGCGCCTTCATCTTTATCGGCAACGGCGACAGCGCGGGACTGCATCATCCTGCCTACAATTTTAACGACGACGCCATCGTCTACGGCTCATCCTACTGGATCAAGCTGGTGGAATCCCAACTCGCAGGCTGACCCAGCGAGCGGAGGCGGAAACTGCTTCACGCTGTTTACGCCGTAGGAACGAAGCGCATCACCTCGCGTTGAGAGGCGGGAACATCCCGTCACCATCAACCGAGCGAGGACGTCATGGTCGCTGCAAAGGAAAAAGACCTCAATGATCTGTTCCTTGACACCCTCAAGGACATCTATTTTGCCGAGAAGCATATTCTCAAGGCGCTGCCGAAGATGGCCAAGGCCGCGCACTCCGACAAGTTGCGCGCCGCCTTCGAGAAGCATGAGGGCGAGACAGAAGGCCACGTGGAAAGGCTCGAGAAGGTTTTCGACCTGCTCGACAAGCCAGCGCGCAGCAAGACCTGCGATGCCATCGTCGGCATTCTCGACGAGGGCAAGGAAATCATGGCCGAGTACAAGGGAACCGAGGCGCTCGACGCCGGACTACTGGCGGCGGCTCAGGCGGTCGAACACTACGAAATCGCGCGCTACGGAACTCTGAAAGCATGGGCGACCAAGCTCGGCATGACTGAAGCGGTGCGCCTGCTCGACGAAACGCTGCAGCAGGAACACAAGACCGACGAGGCATTGACGACGCTTGCTCTTGGTACGGTGAATTCCGAAGCGCTGGCGGCGTAAGGAAATCGGGTGATTTTAGACATGCCATCGGGCTGCGGGTGCACCCGATGGGCGTCCATTTTTCGAAACTGGACTGCTTACCCGTGCCAGCGGGGAGAGCATGGTTCTGGTGCGCTGAATATCATTGATTTTGCTTGAGAAAACCGGCCACCAAAAGTCTGGTTGACTCTCCATGCGCTCTTAGCTTTATATTAGAACATATCATGAACAAATAAGTCCGTTATTCGTTCAATCCACGGACAATGGACCAGACACTCCAGGAGCGGCGCATGACCGGCGCGCGCACGAGCACACTTGCGTCCCTGCGAGGGACCATCGGCCGCCTTGAGGGCGAGGCCGGTGGGCTTGCGCGCGTGGCGCTCGGACATGCGGATGCGGACGCCGTGTTGCAGGGCGGGCTAGTGCGCGGCGCGCTGCATGAGGTGTTCGCCGAGGGCGGCCGTCATGGCGCGGCGGCGACAGGTTTCATCGCGGGCCTTGCGCATCGCCTCGCCGGGCGGCGGCCGCTGGTGTGGGTGAGACAGGATTTCACGGAACTTGAATCCGGCGTGCTGTCGATGAGCGGCCTCAATGAACTCGGGCCCGATCCGCGTCTCTTGGTGACGGTGCGGGCAGCGGATGCCGAGACGGCGCTGCGTGCGGCGGCCGACGCGATCGCCTGCGATGCGTTGGGTGCCGTGGTGCTGGATGTGTGGGGCGAGGTGCGTGCGCTCGATCTGGTCGCGAGCCGCAGGCTGACGCTGGCCGCGCGCGCCTCGAATGTCACGTGTCTGGTGCTGCGCACGGCGGCGGCGCCGTCGGCCAGCACGGCGGAAACCCGCTGGGTGGTGCGCGCTGCGCCTTCATCTCCCGCAATGGAGGCGTGGGGCGCGCCGATGCTCGACGCGCAACTTGTTCGCAACCGTCACGGCCAGACCGGACAATGGATCATGGAGTGGAAATGTGATGAGGGTCTCTTCCGTGAAGGCGCGGCGTATCCTCAGCCTGTGGCTGCCGCGCCTGCCGACCGACCGATTGAAGCGCCAGCTTTCGGGGCAAGACGCCGCGCCGGATGATACGCGTCCGTGCGTCGTCGTCTCCAAGCTGAACAACGCGCTTCAAATCTCGGCGCTGAACGACGCCGCTGCCGATATCGACCTCGAGATTGGACTGCCGCTGGCGAACGCGCGCGCAGTCTGTCCCGATGTGGAAGTGTTCGACGCCGACGAGGCCGCCGATGCGAAATTGCTGGAAGCCATCGCCGACTGGTGTGACCGCTTTACGCCGCTGGTGGCGCTTGATCCGCCTCATGGATTGCTGCTCGATATCAGCGGTTGCGCGCATCTGTTCGGCGGCGAGGCTACGATGTTGCGCAGCGTTTGCGCATCGCTGGCGCGGCAAGGCTTTATTATCAACGCGGCGATTGCCAGCACACCGGTCTGCGCGCGCACCGTGGCGCGCGCCGCGCGAAGCTGCATCGTTCCCGATGGAGAGGAAGCGCGTGCCGTCGCACCTCTGCCGGTGTACGCACTCGGCGCGGACGATACGATCACACGCGGACTGCGCCGCGCAGGACTGAAGACCATTGGCGATGTGGCGGCGCGCGCGCCGCATGAACTCGCCGCACGCTTCGGCGCGGCGTTCGTGAACTTGTTGCAGCAGGCACTGGGGCAGGCCGATGCGCCGATCTCGCCCCGAAAACCGCTACCGGATTTCATGGTGGAGAAGCGTTTCGCCGAACCGGTCGCGACCGACAATGTGATTGCGGCTATCCTTTCCGGTTTGGCGCAAATGCTGGTCGCGGCGATGGACAAGCAGGGCAAGGGCGCGCGGCGGCTGGAAGCGAGTTTCTTCCGCACCGACGGCGCGGTGCGCACCATCACGGTGGAGACCGGACAGCCCGTCACCAGGGTCAATGTGGTCGATCGTCTGTTTCGCGAACGGCTGGATGCGCTGGCCGATCCGCTCGATCCCGGCTTCGGGTTCGATCTGATCCGGCTCTCCGCCAGCCGCGTTGAGGTCGTCGTGCAGGAGCAGCGTGATTTCGATACCCGCACCCGGGATAATGATGAGGTAGCGGCACTGATCGACCGCATCGCCGCGCGTATCGGCGGCAAGCGCGTCGTGGTGCATCTGCCGCAGGACACGCACATTCCTGAGCGCGCAGTCATCGCGGCGTCTGCGCAGCAGTATCTTGCCGCGGCTGCAATTGCTGAATGGCCCGCGCGCGTCGAAGCTGAACCGCCACTGCGCCCGCTGCGGCTGTTCGAGCGGCCGGAAGAAATCAAGGTCACTGCTGCTGCGGTGCCTGACGGGCCTCCGCCCCGGTTCACATGGCGGCGCGCGACCCATGCGGTGGTGCGGGTAGAAGGACCCGAGCGCATCGCCATGGAGTGGTGGAGACACAAGGATGAAGCGCTGACGCGTGATTATTTCCGTGTCGAGGATGCGGAGGGGATGCGCTTCTGGATCTATCGTGACGGTCTCTACGGCAGCGAACTTGTCACCGAAGAGGGCGAACCGCTCCCTCCCAAATGGTTCGTGCATGGGCTGTTCGCATGAAAGCCACCGACTATGCGGAAATCGGGATCACGACGAATTTCTCGTTCCTGCGCGGCGGATCGCAGCCGCAGGAGTATGTGCATCAGGCCAGCGAGTTTCTTTTGCCAGCTATCGGCATCGCCGACCGCAACACACTGGCCGGCGTGGTGCGCGCTTACAAGGAACTCGAGAACCCCGATGTCAAATTCAGACCCAGGCTGCTGATTGGCGCGCGCATCGTATTCATGGACGGGACGCCGGACATTCTGGCCTATCCGCGCGACCGCGCCGCCTATGGCCGGCTGTGCCAGTTACTGACGCGCGGCAAGCTCAAAGCGGAGAAGGGCGAGTGTCATCTCACGCTCGACGATCTGCTGGATTTCTCCGAAGGCCAGTTGCTGGTTTTGACGCTGCCGCATCGCTTTGAAGCTGCAACGGCTCTGAAGGTTCTCGATCGATTGAAACGCAGCCGCGCCGACGGCGCAAAAGATATATGGTTCGCGGCGAGCCTGTTGTATCGCGGCGACGACAGGCGGCGTCTTGGCAGGCTTCAGCGTCTTGCCGCGTCGGCCCGCGTGCCGCTGCTGGCGACCAATGAGGTGCTTTATCATCACCCGGCACGCCGGCCCTTGCAGGATGTCCTGACCTGTATCCGGGAAAAGACGACGATCATGCGTGCCGGCAGATGCCTCGAAGCCAATGCCGAGCGGCACCTGAAGCCCGGCTTCGAGATGGCGCGGCTATTTCGCGATCTGCCCGAGGCGATTGCGGAAACGATGCGTTTCGCCGATCGCATCACCTTCACGCTCGACGAACTCAAATATCAGTATCCGGATGAACCTGTCCCACCGGGCAAGACCGCGCAGCAGCATCTTGAAGATATGACATGGGCAGGCGTCGCCAAATATTTCCCCAACGGAATCGATGACAAGCTGCGCGGTACGCTGAACAAGGAGCTCAGGCTGATCGAAAAGCTCGACTACGCGCATTATTTTCTGACGGTGCACGACATCGTGCACTACGCGCGCTCGCAAAATATTTTGTGTCAGGGCCGAGGCTCGGCGGCCAATTCCGCGGTCTGCTTTGTGCTCGGCGTCACGTCCGTCAATCCGGTCGATGTCGACCTGTTGTTCGAGCGGTTTCTCTCTCAGGAGCGCCGCGAGCCGCCGGACATCGACGTCGATTTCGAGCATTCTCGGCGCGAAGAGGTGATGCAGTATGTCTATCGGCGTTACGGCCGTCATCGCGCGGCGATTGTCGCGACCGTCATTCACTATCGCCCGCGCAGCGCCATCCGCGATGTCGGCAAGGCACTTGGACTGACGGAAGACGTCACGGCCGCGCTGGCCGATACGGTGTGGGGAAGCTGGGGCGACGGTGTCAGCGACATGCAGATCCGGCAGGCGGGTTTCGATCCGGGCAATCCGATGATCCGCCGCGCCGTTGAACTGGCCACCGAACTGATCGAATTTCCGCGCCATCTGTCGCAGCATGTCGGCGGCTATGTGCTGACGCAGGATCGGCTCGACACCTATGTGCCCATCGGCAACGCCGCGATGGACGACCGGACCTTCATTGAATGGGACAAGGACGACATCGATACACTGAAAATGATGAAGGTCGATGTGCTGGCACTAGGCATGCTGATCTGCATCCGTAAATGTTTCGATTTGATCGCGGATCATAAGGGGACGCGATACGAACTTGCCGACATCAAATCGGGAGACAAAGACAGTAGTGAAGTCTTCGACATGTTGTGCAGGGGCGAATCCCTCGGCGTGTTTCAGGTCGAAAGCCGGGCGCAGATGAACATGCTGCCGCGCCTGAAACCGCGCAATTTCTACGATCTCGTGATCGAGGTCGCCATCGTGAGGCCAGGGCCGATTCAGGGCGACATGGTGCATCCGTATCTGCGGCGAAGAAATGGGCAGGAAAAAGTCGACTATCCGTCGCCTGCTCCTGAGCATGGCGACAAGGACGAATTGAAAAACGTCTTGCATAAGACCCTTGGCGTGCCGCTGTTTCAGGAGCAGGCGATGCGGATCGCCATCGAAGCTGCGAAATTCACGGCAGACGAGGCCAACGGATTACGCCGCGCCATGGCGACGTTTCGGAATGTCGGCACCATTCACAAGTTTGAAGACAAGATGGTGAATAACCTGATCAGCCGCGGCTACCCCCGGCAATTCGCGGAAAATTGTTTCGAGCAGATCAAGGGTTTTGGCAGCTACGGGTTCCCCGAGAGCCATGCAGCCAGCTTCGCGCAGCTTGTCTATGTCTCGTCATGGCTCAAGCACTATCATCCCGATGTATTCTGCTGCGGATTATTAAACTCGCAGCCGATGGGATTCTATGCCCCGGCGCAGATCGTCGGCGATGCGCGCAAAAATGGGGTCGAGGTGCGCGAGATCGACGTGTCGTTCAGCTTTGGCCAAAACACGCTGGAAGAACGAAGCGGTCAGTATCACGCGATGCGGCTCGGATTCCGCCAGATCGATGGTTTCGAAATATTCGATGTCGATGACAGGCTGGCCGAAAAGTTCGGCAAGCCGCTCAGGAAGCCGCGCCAGGATTACTGGGATCAGCGCATCGTCGCCGCGCGATTACGGAAACCATTCACCTCACTGGAAGACTTCGCCCGCGAGACGCGATTGCCGAAGCGCGCGCTGATCCTGCTGGCAGATGCCGACGCGTTCCGCTCGCTCGGTCTCGACCGCCGCGAAGCTTTGTGGACGGTGCGGCGATTGCCGGACGATATTCCGTTGCCGTTATTCGAGAGCACGGCAGCGCGCGAGCAACCCGATGAAGCCGCTCAGCCGTTGCCCGAGATGCCGCTGCCGGAGCAGGTGGTGGCCGACTATCAGACCATCAGATTGTCATTGAAGGGGCATCCGATGGAATTCCTGCGGCCGAAGTTTGCGGAAGAGGGGGGGGTAGCGTGCGAAGATGTCGCTCATGCCCATGACAAGCAGCGGGTGCGCTGTGCCGGCGTGGTGCTGGTCCGTCAGCGGCCCGGCAGCGCCAAGGGCGTCGTCTTCATGACGCTGGAAGATGAGACCGGCATTGCCAACATCGTGGTGTGGCCGAAAGTGATGGAAAAATTCCGCAAGGAAGTGATGGGCGCGCGGCTAATCGAGGTGCAGGGGACCATTCAGAGCAGCCCGGACAAGGTGGTCCATCTGGTGGCCGAGCGTCTGTTCGACCGCTCACACGACCTGATGAATCTCGCCAACGACGCGCTTGGACGGAAACATCCGATCCCTGCCGGTGCGGATATCATCGAGCCACTGGAAGAAGAACAGAAGGCGCATTCGGACAGCCCTGTTCACAAAATACGCCATCCGCGCAATGTCCGTATTCTTCCACGCTCGCGGGATTTTCACTGATACGATTTGTGAATTGTGCTGGCCTCCATCATCCGCATCAATGATGCTGCTGATGCTGGAGCCCTGTCATGAAGACCGTCCACGATATCCTGTCTGACCTCTGGGCACTCGGCGGCGGCGAACCTTCCGCGCTCGATGCGGTCACGCTGACGGGACGCGAGCCTATGCTGCCGTCGTCATTCCGCGTGGGCGCCGCGTCGCAGGTCACGATTGCCGTCGCCGGACTTGCCGCCGCGGAAATATGGAAAGCCCGCAGCGGCGAGGCGCAGGGCATCTCCGTCGACATGATGCATGCGACCGTCGAGTGCCGCAGCGAACGCTATCTGCGCGTTGACGACAAACCGCCGCCACCCGCCTGGGACGCCATCGCTGGCGTTTACAAAACCGGCGACGGACGCTTCGTGCGTCTCCACACCAACTTCCCGCATCACCGTGACAATGTCTGCAAGGTGCTGGCCTGCAAGCCGGAGCGCGACGATGTGCAGCGCGCCTTGATGCAATGGAAAGCCGAGGCATTCGAGACCGCCGCCTATGCGGGTGGATGTGTCGTCTCGATGATGCGGTCGCATGACGAATGGCTGGCAACGTCCCAGGCGCAGGCGCTCGACCAACTGCCGCTGATTCAGATCGAGAAGATCGGCGAAGCTGCACCGCGTCCATGGCCTGCCGGTGATCGTCCGCTGGCGGGTTTACGCGTGCTCGATCTGTCGCGTGTCATCGCTGGCCCGGTCGCGGGGCGGACATGGGCCGCCCACGGCGCAGACGTCATGCTGATTTCCTCACCTAACCTGCCGTCGATCCCGTGGCTTGTCATCGATACCGGTCGCGGCAAGCTGACGAGCTTCGCCGACCTCAAGACGGAGCAGGGGCGGGATGCGCTCCATGGTCTGCTGGCGTCGGCCGATATTTTCTCTCAAGGTTACCGGCCACAATCGATCGCCGCGCTCGGCTTTTCGCCGGAAGACGCGGCGCGGATCAGTCCGGGCATCGTTTACGTGTCGATGTGTGCCTATGGCCACGCCGGCCCCTGGGCGGGCCGTCGCGGTTTCGACTCGCTGGTCCAGACCTCGACGGGTTTTAACCACGCCGAGGGCAAGGCCGCCGGCGTCGATCGGCCGAAGGAGTTGCCGATGCAGATTCTCGACCACACCACCGGATATCTGATGGCGTTCGGCGCTATGATGGCGCGTCTGCGGCAGGTGCGGGAGGGCGGAAGCTGGCATGTGAAGGTTTCGCTGGCGCAGACCGGGTGCTGGCTGTGGAACCTTGGCTGTCTGGACAACGGTCTGGCAGTTGGAGACCTTACGGCGGACGAAATTCTGCCGTTTATCGAGCAAAGTCCATCGGGTTTTGGTGCACTGCGGGGTGTTCGTCACGCTGCTGTAATGTCGGCGACTCCTGCTTTTTGGCAGCGCCCCGCAATACCTCTCGGTTCCCACGAGCCCGTGTGGCCATCATCAGGCTGACGTTAACCGAAAATAATGTCCATCCCGTCGGTTTTTGATTGTCCTGAGTAGGAAAGTGGAACTATTAGCCTGACAGGCTGCGGCGTCAGTTCGCCGCAGAACCACGGATTTTCGAATGACCGAAAAGACCAACAGACCAAGTGCTCTGATTGCCCGGATTCAGGCCATCCCCCGGCAACGGCTGGCTGTGGGCGCGGGCGTGGCTGTGATCGCGGGCCTGGCAGCCTTCGGCCTGACGTTTGTCGGGGCTTCGCCCAAAAACCATTCCGACGTCTCGAGCCAGTCGCGGAAGGGTCTGCTGCGCTACACGCCGACGGCAGCGGAATGGGCCAGCCTGACCGTTCAGCCGGTGGTTGAACGCGCGTTCCGTGCCGAGCATGTCACAGAAGGCAAGATCGCGGTCGATGAGGACCGCTCCACGCCGGTGTTCTCGCCCTATGCCGGCCGCGTCACCAAGCTGTTGGCTCGGCCCGGCGACAAGGTCACGCAGGGCCAGTCGCTGTTCGTGATCGAGGCTGCCGACAATGTTCAGGCGCAAAACGATTTCATCACGGCGGCGACTGCGCTGAACAAGGCGAAGTCACAGCTCGACCTGGCGCAGATCCAGGACAAGCGCGCCCATGACCTTTATGAAGGCAAGGCCGCGCCGCTGAAGGACTATCAGCAATCGCAGGCGGCGCTGGTGTCGGCGCAGAATGACATGCGCTCGAGCGAGACGGCGCTGGAAGCCGCGCGCAGCCGGCTGCGCATGCTCGGGCTGACCGACGATGCCATTGCAGCCTTTCAGGACAAGGGCCGCATCAATCGCGAGACGACGATTTTCTCGCCGATCGCCGGCACGGTCGTGCAGCGCAAGGTCGGCCCCGGACAATACGTCAATGCGGGTGCGAGCGATCCGGTGTTCGTTGTCGGCGATCTATCGACCGTCTGGCTGACAGCGTTCGTGCGCGAGACCGAGGCGCCGGCCATTGAGGTCGGACAGGAGGTCGCGTTCAGCGTGCTCGCATTTCCGGGGCGTGTGCTGAATGCACGCATCAACTATGTCTCGGCGGCGATCGACCCTGCCTCGCGCCGCCTGACAGTGCGGGCGACGATCGACAACCCGGACGGATTGCTGAAGCCGGAAATGTTCGCCAACGTAACGATCTATTCCGCGGGCGATCGGTCCGCTGTTGGGGTGCCTAAACAGGCGCTGATCTATGAAGGTGATCAGGTCCGGGTCTGGGTTGTGCGCGATGACAAGTCCATTGAGCTGCGCCAGATCAAGGTGGGACTTGCCAACGGCGATCTCGTCGAGGCGAAGGGCAATCTGTCGCCCGGCGAGCAGATCGTCACCAAGGGCAGCCTGTTCATCGACCGCGCGGCATCCGGAAGCTAGTTCGATCCGTGTCTTTCCCTGACGTCATCCGCTCTCGCTGAAAGACCCGGTCTCGATGGATCGTCTCGTTGCTCTCGCCGTCCACCGTCGCTTCCTTATGGTGGCGCTGTTCGTAATGACGCTGATCGGCGGTGTGATCGCTTTTCAGCAGCTTAACATCGAAGCCTATCCCGATCCGACCCCGCCGATGGTCAATATCGTGACGCAAAGCCCCGGTCTGTCGGCCGAGGAGATCGAGCGTTACATCACCATCCCGATCGAGACGCAGGTCGCGGGCCTCAAGAACCTGCGCACCATCCGCACCATCTCGCTCTACGGCCTTTCGGACGTCAAACTTCAGTTCTCGTTCGACTACACCTACAACGAAGCCTTGCAGCAGGTGCTCAACCGTCTGTCGCAGTTGAGCCCGCTGCCGGGCAACGTGCAGCCGCAGATCTCGCCGCTCAGCCCGATTGGCGAAATTTTCCGCTATCGGCTTGTCGGGCCGCCGAATTACAGCGTGCTCGATCTGAAGACATTGCAGGACTGGGTGCTGCAGCGGCGTTTCCGCAGCGTACCCGGCGTGATCGACGTCACAAGCTGGGGCGGCAAGACTAAGACCTATGAGCTTCAGGTCGATTTCAACAAGCTGATTGCCTATGGGCTGACACTCCCGCAACTGTTGCAGGCCGTTGGCAACGCCAACATCAATGTCGGCGGCAATACGGTGAACATCGGCGCGCAGTCCGCGGTGGTGCGCGGTGTCGGTCTCATTCGCTCGATTGACGATCTCGCAACCACCATGATCGCGCAGAGCGGCGGAAACCCGGTTCTGGTCCGGGACGTCGCCAATGTCACCGTCGGCGAGAAGCCGCGCCTCGGCATCGCCGGCATGAACACGGATGACGACATCGTTCAGGGTATCGTACTGATGCGCCGGGGCGAGCAGAGCTCGCCTACCATCGCGCGGGTCGAACAATTGGTCACCTCGATCAACAAGTCGAGCATCCTGCCGCCTGGCGTGCGGATCGAGCGCATCTATGACCGCAAGGATCTGATCGACACCACGACTCACACTGTGCTGCACAACATGGTGGTTGGCATGATCCTGATCGTGCTGTTGCAGTGGCTGTTTTTGGGTAACTTGCGGAGTGCCATTATTGTTGGCGCGACGATTCCGTTCGCGCTGTTCTTCGCCGTCATCATCATGGTGCTGCGGGGCGAATCCGCGAATCTCCTTTCCGTGGGCGCAATCGATTTCGGCCTGATCGTCGATGGCACTGTCATCATGGTGGAGGCGATCTTCCGCAGGCTTTCGCAGACCACCGCGCTCTCTGCGTCTGAGGAGAGCGCGATCTCGCCCGATACCATCATGGGTATGAAGACCCACGCGATCCTCAGCGCCGCTGCCGACGTCTCACGTTCGATCTTCTTCGCGGCGGCGATCATCATTGCGGCGTTCCTGCCGCTGTTCACGCTGAGCGGTGTCGAAGGCCACATCTTCGGCCCGATGGCCAAGACCTATGCCTATGCCCTGGCGGGTGGGCTGCTCGCGACCTTTACGGTTACTCCGGCGCTGAGCGCGATCATTCTTCCCGCGCACATCCAGGAAACCGAAACCCGGATAATGCGGTGGCTGCATCACATTTATATGCCGCTGCTCCGCTGGGCCATCCGGAACCGAGGGGTCGTGATGGCGTCGGCGGGTGGACTCGTCGTTCTGACGTTTATCGGAATCCGCCTGCTTGGGCTTGAGTTCCTGCCGAAGCTCGAAGAGGGCAACCTCTGGATTCGCGCCACGCTGCCGCCGACTATTTCGCTTGAGGAGGGTAATACCTACGTCAACGAAATGCGCAAAATCATTCGAGCGCGACCGGAGGTGGAATCGGTGGTGTCGCAGCATGGCCGGCCCGACGACGGCACTGATGCCGCGGGATTGTTCAACGCGGAATTCTTCGCTCCGCTGAAGCCGGTCAGCGAATGGCCCGGCTCGCGCGACAAGGACGAACTGACGGGCGAACTGCTCGCGCAGTTGCAGAAGAAATTTCCCGGCGTGGAGTTCAATTTCTCGCAATACCTGCAGGACAACGTTGCCGAAGCCGTATCAGGCGTGAAGGGCGAGAACTCGATCAAGCTTTTCGGCAACGATCTCGTCGAACTGACCAAAACGGCCAACAAGATCAAATCCGTCCTCTCGACTGTGAGGGGCGTAACCGACCTGTCGGTGTTCACCTCGCTCGGCCAGCCGACGATCCAGATCGATATCGATCGCGCTCGGGCGGCTCGCTATGGCCTTTCGCCCGGGGACATCAACGCAACCATTCGCGTTGCCATCGGCGGCGACAGCGCCGGCGACCTGTATGAACCGGGCAGCGATCGTCATTTCCCAATCATCGTCCGTCTTGCGCCCGAGTATCGCAGGAGCGCCGAGGCGATCCACAATCTCCGCATTGGAGCGCAGGGGCCGAGTGGAATTCAGCAAATTCCGTTGTCCGAAGTGGCGTCGATCAAGCTCGTGTCAGGTGCGGCCTACATCTACCGCGAACAGCAGGAGCGCTATCTCCCGATCAAGTTCTCCGTGTGCGAGCGCGATCTCGGCGGCGCTATCAAGGAAGCGCAGGACAAGGTCGCGGCGCAGGTCCAGCTTCCACCTGGCTCGCGAGCCGAGTGGGTCGGCGAATTCGGCAATCTGCAGGACGCGATCAAGCGGCTGTCCATTGTCGTTCCAATCAGCCTCGCCCTCATAGGAATCCTGCTGTGGTTCAATTTTGGATCGATGGCGGACACGCTGCTCGCCATGAGTGTTATCCCGATGGCTGTGTTCGGCGGCGTGCTCGGGCTGGTGGTCAGCGGCATTCCGTTCAGTGTGTCGGCCGCGATCGGTTTTATCGCTCTGTTCGGCATTGCCGTGATGGACGGCATCATCATCCTGTCGCAGTACAATCAGTTGATCGACGAGGGTTATGATCGCATCAAGGCCGTGATCCGCACCGGCGAGTTGCAGCTTCGTCCGGTGCTGATGACCTGTATTGTCGCGGGCATTGGATTGCTTCCGGCCGCGATGTCGTCGGGCATCGGATCTCAGGTGCAGAAGCCACTCGCGGTGGTGGTGGTGACCGGCATGATGCTTGCGCCGCTGGTCATCCTGATCACGCTACCGGTGCTGATCTCGATCTTCTCGCGCCGGACGCGCTGAGCGCACTACCGTCCCGACGGAATGCGCAGGCCGTGCCAGGCGTCGCGAACCTGATGATAGTGGACCGCTGGCAGATAGTCCGGCGTATTGAGGCCGAGTGTTCTGACGTCGAGGCGGCCGATTGCACTCAGCAGGGTGTAGGACGCGATCACGCGATCGCGCTGCGCCAGAATCTGGCGGGACCGGGCGGCCGTGAGATCCTGCTGTGAATTGAGTACATCGATGGTGGTGCGCTGTCCGGCCTGTGCCTCGCGCCGAACGCCTTGCAAAGCGATGTTTGCCGATTTCACCTCGGCTTCGGCGGCGGCAAGGGCGACCTTGGTGCCTTCGCTGCTGATCCAGGCACTGATCGCCGCGGTGCGGGCCTGATTTCTCACCTGTTCCAGCACAAGGCGGCTTTGCACAGCTGTTTCCTTCGCCTGACGCGTTTGCGAGGCGGCGGTGCCGCCGTCGTAAATCGGCAAGGTGAGGGCGCCGACCACGGACGCCTGATCGGCACGCTTGGTGCCTAGGTTAGGATCGCTGTCGGCGCTGCGGTTGACGTTGCCCTGCACGTTGACCTGCGGCAGCAGGCTGCTCTCGGCGACGCTGATGGTCGTGGTGGCGACATCGACGTCATACGTCGCCGCGATGACCGCGGGATTTTCGCGAATTGAGCTGTCGATGGCGTCCTGCCGGCTCTGCGGAACGAAGCGGTCGACCGTCTGTGCGGGCGCTAGTGCGCCGGGCATGTTGCCGATCACCTGCGCATAGATGGCGCGGCTGGTCTCCAGCGCGACCTCGGCGGCGTTGAGATCGGCAAGACCACGGCTCAGCCGCGCTTCCGCTTGAGCGGTGTCCGTCGGCGTAACGTCGCCGGCATCGAGGCGCTTCTTGGTGGTGCCGAGCGTCTCGCGCAGAAATGCGACGTTGCCGCGCTGGGTTTCGACCAGTGCCTGATTGGAGATCACGTTCATGTAGGCGGTGACGGCATCGAGCAGGACGCCCTGACCGGTATTGCGCAAAGCCTCCCGGCCCGACAGCACCTGAAATTCCGCAACACGGACGCTGTTCGAGGTCTTGAAGCCGTTAAACAGGTTTTGCGTGACCGTGACGCCAATGGTCCATGGCTTCAGCGTCGCAGTCTGGATGGTGTTATCCAGAAGCAGATTGCGAACCGGCTGCAATCCGGCGCTGAGGCTCGCGACGATTTGCGGACGATAGCCGGCCAGCGCCTGCGGCACGCTTTCGTCGGTGACGCGCTGCCGGGCGCGGCTGGCATTGAGCTGCGGATTGGACTGATAGGCTTTGACCAGGGCTTCGCTCAGCGTCTCGGCCCGCGCCTGTGCTCCGAACCCGGCAGACAGCGCGAGACCGATAGCGACGCCCGACACACCGAAGCGCCAGCCTACGCCACCAAACCCTGAAGCACGCCGAGCCATCGTTTTCCGTAACAATCCAGATTCACAGCAGCGGTGGGATTGCACCATCCGGCACGCTTCATTCGTACACTGTTTAGAGGCCGATGTTGGCGGGGGCAAACCTCAGAACACAGAAAATCGTCGACTGTGACAATGTACACCGGTTTGTTATCGCCCCGGGCGGTATTATCTTGACCAATCAATGCCCTACGGTGAAATTGCGGGCAAACGGTGCCTAAGCGCGTCCCTCGCGCGATGACGGTGGCCTGTCCGGCGCAGTGGATCAGCAGACATCCGATGCCAAGAATCTTCTCCGACCCCGAGGCGATCGCGGACGATATCATTCGCGCGGTCGGAACGAAGCTGGTGGTCGGTCTGCCACTGGGTCTCGGTAAAGCGAATCACATCGTCAATGCGCTGTTTCGGCGTGCCCTCAATGACCGCTCGATCCATCTGACCGTTTTCACGGCGTTGACGCTTGAGAAGCCGACGCCATCGGCCGATCTCGAACGGCGATTTATCGGACCCGTCATAGACCGGCTGTTCGGGGGGTACCCCGATCTGGATTACGCCAAGGCGCTGCATGCCAAGACGCTGCCGCCGAATATCGAGATCGTCGAATTCTTCTTCCTCGCGGGCAAATGGCTCGGCAATGCCTATCCGCAGCAGCACTACATCTCCGCGAATTACACCCACGCCTCCTCATATCTGCTGACGCGCGGCGTCAACGTCATCGCGCAACTGGTGGCCAAACGCGTCGTCGATGGTCAGACCAGATACAGCCTGAGCGGCAACACCGATACCACGCTCGATTTGATGCGGGCACGTGCCGAAGGCCGGATCGCGTTCAAGATTGTGGGGCAGGTGAACTCCGAACTCCCGTTCATGCCGGGTCAAGGCGATCTGGCCGGGGATGAATTTCATGCAGTGCTGGACAGCCCGGAAACGGACTTCCCGCTGTTCGCACCGCCGTCAGAACCCGTCTCGGACACGAAGTACGCGATCGGGCTGCATTCCGCAGGATTGGTGCGCGATGGCGGCACCTTGCAGATCGGAATCGGGCAGGTTGGTGACGCGCTCGCGCAAGGGCTGATTGTTCGTCACCGCGACAATGCCGCCTATTGCGAAGTCATGTCGCGGCTGGCTCCTGGACAGCCACCGCGCGAGGCAGCGCCATTCACGGCTGGTCTTTACGGCGTCAGTGAAATGTTTTTCGAGGCGTTTCTCGCGCTCATCGATGCCGGTGTGCTGAAGCGCGAGGTCGACGGGGCATTGCTGCACGCCGCGTTCTTCCTCGGGCCGAAATCCTTCTACCGCGCCTTGCGTGAAATGACGCCCGAGCAGATCGCGCGCATCCAGATGGTGCCGGTCTCGTTCACCAACCAGCTCTACGGCGATGAGGACGCCAAGCGGCACGCGCGCGTCGATGCGCGGTTCGTCAACAACGCGATGATGGCCACGCTGATGGGGGCCGTGGTCTCCGACGGTCTCGATAGCGGTCAGGTCGTGAGCGGCGTCGGCGGACAGTATAATTTCGTGGCGCAGGCATTTGCGCTCGAGGGCGCGCGCTCCATGCTGACGCTGGAATCGACCCGAGGCTCCGGAAAGAAGGTCGCGTCCAACGTTCGCTGGGCCTACGGCCACACCACGATCCCGCGTCACTTGCGTGATGTCATTGTCACCGAGTACGGCATCGCCGATCTGTGGGGCAAATCAGACGCCGACGTGATCGCGGCCATGCTCTGCGTGACGGATTCGCTATTTCAGGCCGAACTGATGCGGCAGGCAAAGGACGCGGGCAAACTTCCAAAGGGGTATGAAATCCCCGCCGCTCACCGCGAGAATTTTCCGGATCGGATCGCCGCGGCCTTGAAGCCGTCACGTGATGCCGGATTGCTGCCGGCGTTTCCGTTTGGCAGCGACTTCACGGACGTTGAACAGCGGCTGATACCGGCCTTGCAGATTCTCAAGGAAGCCACCGCCAGCAAGCTCAGCTTGCTTGAGCTTGCGTGGCATGGCTTTCGTGCCGGTCCGCCGGATGCGGACACGGCTGCCAGTCTCGCGCGATTGCAACTAGACCGGCCTGCATCATTCACCGATCGGCTTTACCGATCGCTGGTCAGTGCCGCGCTGGCGCGGAGTGCGAAGAACTAGCGGTTCTTGAAGTTCGGTTTCCGCTTCTCGATGAAGGCGGCCATACCCTCGGCGCGGTCTGCGAGCGCAAAGGTCGCGTGGAAGAGATCGCCTTCGACATTCATGCCTTCGGCGAGCGTTGTTTCCAGCGCGCGGTTGACGGCGCTCTTGGCCATCGCGGCTGCTGGCTGTGACATCGATGCGATCTTCTCCGCGATCGCAAGAACTTCTTCCATCAACTTGTCGACCGGGAAAATACGGCTGACGAGACCTGAGCGTTCGGCTTCCGCCGCATCCATCATCCGGCCGGTCAGGCACAGATCCATCGCCTTGGATTTGCCGACCGCGCGCGTGAGCCGCTGTGTACCACCAAGGCCCGGAATGGTGCCGAGCGTGATCTCGGGTTGACCGAATTTGGCGGTATCGGAGGCGATGATGATGTCGCACATCATGGCAAGCTCGCAGCCGCCGCCGAGCGCATAGCCGCTGACTGCGGCGATGGTCGGCTTCTTGCAGGTCGCGACGCGGTCGCCGCCGATATCCATGAAGTCCTGGCTGAACATGTCGATGAACTGCTTCGGCTGCATTTCCTTGATGTCGGCACCAGCGGCGAATGCCTTTTCGTTGCCGGTGATGACAATGCAACCGATGGCATCGTCTTCTTCGAGGTCGTCGATGGCCGAGGCGATTTCGCTGAAGACATCGAAGGAGAGGGCATTGAGCATTTTGGGCCGGTTGATCCGCACGATGCCGACCGCGCCCTTGTTCTCAACGATGATGTGTTCGAATGCCGTCATGTTTCGCCCCTTGGATGATGTCGGAAAATCAGCGTGTCTGACGCCGTTGGCCGCAATGTGCCTTCCAGGGCGGGGCTCTGCAAGACCGCGGATGTCAGGGCTGGCCATCACGTGTGCAACAAAAACGCCGGTTCGCAAGGCTGCGGACCGGCGTTTGCGTCTGATGCAGACGGTGTTTGCGTCAGGTGATCAGCAGGCGGGCCGCTGATGCCAGCGTCAGCAGGCTTCCAAAGGCGATGAAGATCTTGCCGATCAGCGAGGTCTTGCTCCAGGGGTCCCCGTCGTCAGTTTTGAACACCGGCTTTTCTGATGCCGATACCGCCCGGATGATCTTGCCGCTTGGGACCGGTGCGGGCTCGGACGCTGCGGGGGCGGTCGGAGTGCTGGAATCCTGTGCCGCTTCGGTGGTGGCCGTCGCGGCACGGTCTGCATCGGTCAACTGATCAGCGGCAGCAAGCTGCACGCCATCCACGATCGGAACATCGGTGCTGTCGAGGGCGGCGAAATTCCTTGCCTGATCCTCCGCCAATGCCTGAGCACGTGCATTTGCGACGGTTGCCGGCAATTCACTCTTGGCCGCGTCAGCCCCGCTCTTCTTTTCGGCCACGACCAGCTTTTCAGCAGGCTTTTCTGCAGGGGTTTTGGACGACGTCTTCAACGCGGCCTTTTTCACATGCCGCGCTTGAGCCGTCCGGGATTTCTTCGCGGTCTGAGCCGCCCGCCGCTTCTTGAATTTAGAGAGGACGATTGGACGATCTGCCGAGGCTACGCTGGTCTTCGCAACTGACTTGGGGGCCGCCGTTGCCGGCTCGCCCGAAAAGCTCATCCAGATTCCGGCGGCAGCGACCAGCGCCGCTAATCCTGCTCTCCTAATCCGCATGGCAATTTCCCCTTTTTGCCAAAGCCTCCAGCAAAGGGAACAGACCGGTGCGGAATGGCCACAGGACGGCAGAAAAAGGGAATCTTGTGATCTTTTGCCTTGAAAAAGGCCGAGAGCGGGTGCCGCCGAATAAGGCCGTTCATGGCCGGAAACCGCCCCATTCACGATTGCGTGATTGCAATTCCTCCCCGTAACACTTTAGGAACAGGAGCGAATTGCCTTGATAGGAGCGCGCGTGCGCGGACGTGAGGACGAGTGGACCGATCTGATGCGATCGGCCAATGCCGGAGACAACGCCGCATATCATCGCCTCCTCAAGGCCGTGACGCCGGTCCTGAGAGCAGGGGCGCGCCGCGGTCTGGCGAGAGCCGGTCAGCCGGTCGACCAATCCGAGGACATCGTGCAGGACATCTTGTTAGCGGTGCATTTGAAGCGGCACACTTGGGACGCCAACGCCCCGTTCGCGCCGTGGCTGTTCGCGATTGCCCGCAACAAACTGATCGACGCCCTGCGCCGTCGCGGTCGCCGGGTCTTCGTCAACATCGACGATTTTTCGGAGACGCTGGCAGGCGCGCCGGTCGAGGAAAGCGTTCCGCCGAGCGAAGTCACGACGCATCTCAACGGATTGCCGAAGCGGCAGCGGGATGTGCTGCAATCGATTGCCGTCGACAGTGCGTCGATCAAGGAAACGGCGGCTAAACTTTCGATGACCGAGGGCGCCGTGCGCGTGGCGCTTCATCGGGGGCTGACGGGTCTGGCAAGCAAACTGCGGAAAGAATGACCATGGACACCAACGATCTCATCCGCACCCTCGCCGCCGACAACGACACGCACGAGCGCTCTGTCGGACATCTGCTACTGGCCGCGCTGGTGCTCGCGGTGCCGGTATCGACCGCGCTGTTCCTGACCGGACTTGGTGTGCGCTCCGACGTTATGACGGCCGTGCGCAATCCGATGTTCGATTTGAAGTTTGCCGTCACGCTCGCGCTGGCCGCGGGCGCTATCGTCATCAGCCTGCATCTCTCACGGCCTGAAGCTTCGCTTGGGCGCTGGGCCTGGCTGCTGGCGGTCCCGGTCGGATTGCTCGGAATCGGCATGGCCGGTGAAATGACGATGATGCCGCATCGCGCGCCGATGTCGGTGCGAATGATGGGCTCCAATTCCAGGCTTTGCCTGGTTGCCATTCCGATGCTGTCACTGCCGTTGCTGGCGGCGGCTCTGATTGCCTTGCGCCGTGGCGCACCGTCGCGGCCGGCTGTTACCGGAGCGTTCGCCGGGTTGCTGTCAGCCGGGCTGGCGGCAACGCTTTACGCTGCGCATTGCACCGACGATTCACCGATGTTCGTGGCTACGTGGTACTCGATCGCGGCTGCAATCGTTGCGGCGATCGGCGCGCTCGCAGGTTCGCGCGTCTTGAGATTCTAGATTCGCGTGACGGCCGCGCTGAATCTCGCGCCGCCATCGTCCTCATAGAGCAGGTTCGGTCTGCGCGGTGTCCTGCCGCATCCGGTAGAAGCGCAGCACCTGTTGCGCGGTTGAAGGGCGCAACATGTCGTAGCTAGACTTGTGATCGTCGATGTTCTCGATCTCGGTTCCGGACGTGTTGCCGCACATTTCAAGAACAAGCTTGAGCGACATCCACGATAGTCCCGCGACCTTGGCGAGGACCAGCAATCCCTCTGAGCGCGACTCGATCATCATGTTTTCGACGGTCGCGACCGGAACGTTAGCGCATACAGCAATAGCAGCACTGGTTTCCTCGAAGCGCCCGGACGCCGCGAACTCGGCGATCTGCCTTTCGTCGAGACGTCCGTCTTCGAAGAGGGATTTGACGAGACGCATCGCCGGGGATGTTTCGCCGCGCGCGGATGCTCCGTGGCCGGCGTTGAATGCCGCTTCCTTGACGGCGGCCGAGATATCGTCCGCGGCGCGGGGGTTTGCAGCCTGGAGGCGCGCTCGTACAGAGTCCGACGCTCTCGCAATGAGCTTGAGATAGTGAGGTCTTGGAATTCCTCGCCGTGCTCCGAGACAAGTGGCGAGATTATCATTGCCCTCGGCGCGGGAGACCAACTCCGTAAAGCCTTTGTCGGAGAATTCTGCGCCTGGATTGTTGACGGCGCTCTCAACGACGTCGTTGTTGCCGCATTCGACCAGAACGTCGGTGACGGCGTCGCTCAGGACTTTTCGTTTTGAAATCGCGAGCAAATGACCCTGGCTTTTGCTGCGCGCGTTTTTGATCAGCATGTCGTCGTTCAGCCGTTCCGAGAGCGACAGCACCGGTGCGGCGACCTCGATCTCGTCGTCGAAGGCAAGCGTGTAGATCAGGCGCGGCGGCGCTTTCGGTACTGGCGCCATGCGTTTCGCCAGCAGGGCCTTGGCGGAGATCTCGATTTCCTCGATCAGACAATGAAAGACGTCATCGAAGACATTGATCTGCTCGTCGGAGTAATCCGCCACACCATACAGAAAGAGATCGGTGACCCGGCGCAGCGTTTCCACGCGGCGCGCTACGGTGCCATGTGCGAGAGCGTTCTGCAGTTCATCGAGAAGATTGGCCGGCCGTGCTGTTGGTCTCGAACTCATGACTTTCTGTCCTGGAAACACCGAAGCGAGAAATGCCAGCCAGGTTCTTGGCCGGCGTAAATGGAAGCTAGGCTGAGACAACCCGATTCCGCCCTAGGTCTTTGGCTTGATAAAGAAGTTGATCGGCGCGGGCGAGAATGCTGTCCGCAGTATCGTCCGCTCGCAACATGGCCACACCGGCCGACATTGTGACACTCATCTCCTGCGAAATCGCGCTCCAGTCGAGAGCGCCCACGATGGCGCGCAGCCGATCGACAGTCCGCAGCGCTGCGCCATCGGACGTTTCCGGGAGAATGAGCAGGAATTCCTCGCCGCCATAGCGGCCGAATTTGTCGATGCTGCGGATATTGGCGAACACGGTGATCGCAAAGGCCCGCAGCGCTTCGTCGCCGACGGGATGTCCGAACCGGTCGTTAATGCGCTTGAACCAGTCGAGATCGATCAACGCGACAGCACAGGGCGTTTTGCCGCGCCGGGAGCGGGCGATCTCTTCGTCGAGCGTCTGCATGATGCTGCGCCGGTTGAGCGATCCGGTGAGTTCGTCAAGCTCGGCGAGTTCTTCGATGCGCTGGTAGGCTTCTTTCAGCTCGACGCCGCGCCTGTAGAGAGATTCGTGCAGCGAACTGCTGAACAGTCCGACGACCATGCCGCGGCCGAGCACCAGAATGAAAACCAGCATGGTCGCGAAGCGCTCCAGCGGCGTGCTGGTCGGCATTCCGATGGGTCTATCCGAGAGAAGAAACAGGACTGTCAGGCCGATGGCGGCGGCCGTCCATCCGATGATGGTCTGGCGGGGCGTCGATCGCAACGCCGCGAAGGTAAAGACGAGGAAGATGGAGCAAAGGAACAGGCAGCCGACTTCGGGCGCCAGGTAGATGAACAGCAGCATGATCCCCAGGCTGGTGCCGGTTTGCTGCGAGATGAAGTAGTGGTCTCTAAACTTGTCGTTGACCTTGGCTTCCGAGATCGCAATGTAGGCCGCTACGGACAGCAGGCCGGCGGCTGCGTAGGCCGGCGCAACCATGAAGCTGGTGGCGCCCGCATAGGCGTAGATCAGCAGAATTCCGGCATCGATCATGTAGCTGACGCCGACCATGTCGAGCATCTGCCGGTGCTGCCTTGCACGTCGCGCAACAATCTCCGGCGACAATTCGTTCTCGACGGCGGAATGCCTCCGGCCGAGAGCGCCTGTCAGGGATCCGGGGGCCGATGAAGCTGCGCCGCGCATGAACTCGCCGTTAAGGAAAAGCAATGCGGGACTGTAGGCGGGAAAGCCTTTAGGTTTGGTATCATTGGAGTGGCTTGTGGAACTGGTGGGCTCCCCGAACCACAATAATCACCTGTCGGGATGATCCAGATGAGGTAATGAAATACCTCCATCTCTCTGCAGGTCTTGATCACTTGCCCTTGTTCATGATTCAGGGGCATTTTGCGCTTCGCTAATCCGGCAGTTTCCGGAAATCGCGAAGATTTTCACGGATTTGATCGAACCTTTTTCCAGTCGCGTGCGACCAACCTTGCGAGACGGCCATTGAGTGCAACCCACGCGACGTCGGACGAGGTTCTGATCGGTCGCATCGCCCAAGGTGACCGGCTCGCGATGCAGGTGCTTTACGGGAGGCACCATGTACGGGTGTTTCGCTTCTCGCTGCGGCTCGTGCGGAACGAGTCCATCGCGGAAGATCTCATCAGTGAGGTTTTCCTCGATGTGTGGCGTCAGGCCGGCAAGTTTGAAGGCCGGTCTGCTGTCTCTACGTGGCTGCTGGCGATCACCCGGTTCAAGGCCCTGTCCGCCCTCCGCAAGAGGAAGGACGCGGAACTGGACGACGAAACGGCTGCCGCGATCGAGGATACGTCCGACAATCCGGAAGTCGCCGTCGCCAAGAAGGATACGAGTAACGCATTGCGGAATTGCCTGACCGCACTTTCGCCAGAACATCGGGAGATCGTCGATCTCGTCTACTACCACGAGAAGTCCGTGGAAGAGGTGGCCGAAATCGTGGGCATCCCGGAGAATACGGTGAAGACGCGCCTGTTTTACGCGCGGAAGAAATTAGCCGAACTGCTGAAGGCAGCCGGCATAGAGCGAGGTTGGCCATGACTGCCACGAGCAAGCAAACCGCCGATCGGGAGCCCACGGAGCTTGAGGCTCTGTTGCCGTTCCATGCGGCGGGCACGCTCAACCTGCGTGATGCCCGCCGCGTCGATGAGGCGCTCGCCAGCGATCCCGATCTGGCGCGCCAGTATGCGGCGATCCAGGACGAATATGCCGAAACGATTTTGCTGAACGAGAGCCTCGGCGCGCCGTCTTCGCGGGCCATGCAGAAGCTGTTTGCGGCCATTGACGCCGAGCCTGCGCGCAAGAGCGCGTCGTTTAACCCGCTGATGCGGATTGTCGGGTTCTTCTCCAGTCTGTCGCCACGCACGCTGGCTTATGCAGGTGTCGCCGGTGCGGTGCTGGTTCTGTTGCAGGCGGGTGTTATCGGAACCGTGCTGGTCAAGGATCGCGCGGGCGGCAACTTCCAGACGGCCGCGTTCCCGGCCCAGTCGACCGGGGGCACGTTCGGCTTGCTTCGGTTTACGCCGGACGCAAAGGCTGACGAGATCACGCAGTTGCTAAACACCTACAACGCGTCCATCGTTTCGGGTCCGAAGGCCGGTATGTTCCGCGTCCGGTTCGGCGACAAAGTCTTGTCGAAGCAGGACGCGGCGCAGCTTATGACGCGCCTCCAGGCCGAAAAGATTGTCAGCCTCGTGGTGAGCGCCGACTGACCTGGGCTTGGCCGACAACCACGGCGTCAAGCCTCGGGCGGAGAGGGACCTGACCCGCGCGCCGCGCTGGCGCATCCATGAATGTGCGAGGACGTCAGATGACCGAGACAGGCAAGAGCAAGCGGGGCTTCATCCGAAGGGCACGTCTGATCCGGCCCGTGCGGCTAGTCGCCGTCTTCGCGGTCTCTCTTTGCCTCACATCTCCGCAGGCCTTCGCGCAGTACAACGGCATGAGCATGCGCACGGGACCCAGCATGAATGTTGGTCCGCGCATCAACATCAATCCGACGATCCGCTATTCGCCGAACCTCCGGTATGACGGATACGACGATCCCGGGCCGCGTCCGCGCATCATGCGGAATCTGGATCAGGGGGCGCCCGATGACATTTCGCCTCGCAAACGCCCCGGCAAAGCGAAGTCCACGCCAGCTACTACCGAAAATACGTACGTCGCGAAGGAAGTGTTGATCGAGATCGCGGGTAATCCGACCGATGCGCAGGCCGACGACATCGCGCGGCGCCATCGCCTGACGCGCGTTCAGTCGCAGAGTTTCGCACTAACCAACAGCACATTCTTCCGCTGGCGGATAACCGACGGGCGCTCGGTCGATGCCGTGGTGCGCGAGCTGGTCGCCGGCGGCAACGTCAAGGCGGCGCAGCGCAACAACATCTTTAAGCTGCAACAAAATGCAACGCCGGGAGCCGCCAAACCCGAGGGCGACCCTGTGCAATATGCGCTCGCCAAGATGCGGCTGCCCGAGGCACACGCGCTCTCGGTCGGCGCGGACGTGACGGTTGCCGTGATCGATTCAGGGATCGATGTGACCCATCCCGAACTGGCCGGTGTGATCACCGGGACGTTCGACGCGCTCAACAACGGCGAAGGACCGCACCCCCACGGCACCAGCATTGCAGGCGTTATCGCCGCGCACGCGCGCCTGATGGGAACGGCGCCGTCCTCGCATCTGCTGGCGATCCGGGCGTTTGGCAATCAGAAGAGCGGCGCTGAAAGCACCTCGTTCCTGATTCTCAAGAGTCTCAACTATGCGCTCGCGAAAAATGCGCGGATCATCAACATGAGCTTTGCCGGTCCGCACGATCCTGCCATGGAGCGCGGTCTTGCCGCCGCCGCGGCCAAGGGCGTCGTTCTGGTGGCTGCTGCCGGCAACGCCGGCGCGAAGTCTCCGCCGCTCTATCCGGCAGCCGATCGCAATGTAATCGCGGTGACGGCTATCGATCAGTCCGACAAGCTGTTTGCTCAATCGAACCGCGGCAGTTATGTCGCGATCTCTGCGCCTGGCGTCGATATTCTGTCACCGGCACCCGACGGCAAATATCAGATGTCGTCCGGCACTTCGCTGTCCGCGGCTTATGTCAGCGGCGTGGCGGCGCTGATGATCGCGCGCAACCCCGGAATTTCCCCTGCCGACGTTCGCGCCACATTGATATCGACCGCGCGTGATCTTGGACCCAAGGGCCGCGACGATCAGTTCGGGGCAGGGCAGGCTGACGCCTTTAGCGCGGTTTCAGCGGTCGCCCCGGCTCCAGTGGCTGCGGCATCCGATAACGGTGACAAACGCTGACGAACGCGCCGGCTGAACCCGGCACATCTTTCCTGCGACCAACTCTTGCCGGTGACGAATTCCTCGTTTCCAGCAGCCTGAATGGTGCGGGCGCCCATCCACCCTCGCGCCGCTCTGGTTTGGCCCGTCCGGTCGTCCCCCCGGGCGGGCCGTCATATTGGGCGGCGGGTTTTCATACGAATTTTGCTGCGCAATGCATTTTTGTGAAAGACACTGCGGCATGCAGAATCAATTTGCGGGAATGGAATTGTGACGCGAACGGCCCTGATTTTGACGCTGGCCTTCGCCGTCTGTCCCGCGTCGCTTCACGCTCAGTCGCTCGAGGACAATATTGGCTCGGCGCTGCAAGCGAAGCAGCCGCTGACGCGCAGTCTTACGGCGACGCAGGATTCCAAGGCAGCTGCGGAGAAGCAAATAATCGATCGTTTGCGAACGCGCTCGATCAGTGTCGAAGCTGTTCAGGCGCCAACCGCGGACGAACGGACGCAGATTGCGGAAATCGCGCGTGACAAGCCGGCGATCGATCTCGAAATCCTGTTTGAATACAATTCAGCCGATATCAGTCCGAAGGCGATGCCCGCGCTGGCCGCGCTCGGCAAGGCGTTGTCGCGGCAGGATCTGAAAGGCTCAGTGTTTTTTATCAATGGCCACACCGATGCGGCAGGCGGCGCGGACTACAATCAGTTGCTGTCGCAACGCCGTGCCAATTCGGTGCGGCGCGTTCTGGTCGAGCAATACAGGCTCGTACCCGATACCCTGATCGCGGCAGGTTTTGGCAAGGAGCAGTTGAAAAATCCGGCCAATCCGCTTGGCCAGGAAAACCGCCGCGTGCAGATCGTGAATACCACCGTACAGGCTGCGGCGAAGCGATGACCGCCTGAACGCGCCGGGACGTTGATGCGACCAATACAAGGCGTTGCCAGTCTTGAGGGGACGATATGAACGGGTTTCCGGTGTTTGGTCCACGCGCGATCGGCTTGATGGTTGCGGCGGGGCTAACGTTCGGTGTGACGGACGCGTCGCTGGCGCAGGATGCGAAGGCGCCGGGTGCAGCCCCCATGGAAGCGCTCGTGTCGCCCTCCGATCCGACCGCCAAAGCAGCGTTCGATGTTCTCGACAAGCACTGCGCGCGTTGCCATCAAACCGGCAAGCTCGTGGATCGCGAGCGGCCCGCAAAGAACTTCGGCAACATCCTCAAACTCGATGAAATCGCCGTCAATCCGCATTACGTTTTGCCGGGCAACCCGCTGGGCTCGAAACTGTTCCGGCAGATTGCCGACAAGGAAATGCCTTACGACATCTATTACGAAGGCTCGTCGCATGCGCCCCCTTCGGAAACCGACCTTAAGGCGCTTGAAAATTGGGTCGCAGCGCTCGGCACAAAAGCGGTCGCCAGTTGTGAAAGCCACAAATTCGTCGAGCCCGAGGACATGGTGTCCTTGATGGTGTCGGACCTCGACAAGCAGCGGCCGCGGCGTCGGGCGACAACCCGCTATCTGACGCTGACGCATCTCACCAACATCTGCGTCGATCCGGCGGCGATGAAGGTCTACCAGCAGGGCGCGGTGAAGTTTCTGAATTCGCTGAGCCGCTCGTCTGACGTGGTGAAGCTTGAGACTGTCGATTCCGAGGGAAGCATCCTGCGCTTCAATCTGCTCGACCTCGGCTGGAAGGCTGCCGACTGGGATAACGTGATCGCGGTGTATCCCTACAATGTCGTGCCGGACAATGAATTCAGCCGCACGCTCGCGTCCGGCGCGGGGACGCCGATACCGTATGTGCGCGCCGACTGGTTCGTGTTCACAGCGTCGCAGCCGCCGCTTTACGACGTCCTGCTGCGGCTGCCGAACGCCTTCCAGCAGCTTGCGCGGGAGCAGGGCATCGACGTCGAGGGCAATATCCGCAACTTCGTCGCGCAGCGTGCGGCGTTCCAGCGTTCCGGCGTCAGCCAGAACAACCGTCTGATCGAGCGCCATCCCTCGCGCAACGGATTTTTCTGGACCTCGTACGACTTCGCCGGCAACCGCGACCGTCAGAGCCTGTTCAGCTTTCCGCTGGGCCCGACCGGCCCGGACGCGTTTCATCATGACGGCGGCGAGACCATCTTCAGCCTGCCGAACGGTTTTCAGGCGTATTACCTGAACACGGCCAAGGGTGATCGGCTGGACAAGGGGCCGACGGCTATCGTGCGCGATCCGTCGCGCAAGGATTTCGCTGTGACCAACGGCATCTCATGCATGGGGTGCCACGACCAAGGCATGCGCAAAGCCAAAGACGAAGTCCGCGAACTGGTGCTGAAGGGGCGGACCTTCCCGAAGGATGTGCGCGACGCGGTCGAAGGACTGTATCCTCCGCACGACAAGATGGATGCGCTGATCGAAGACGATGCGAAGCGGTTCGCGGACGCGATGAAGCGGGCGGGGCTCGATTCAACGCTGAAGCTGAACGGTATCGAGATGATCAACGCGCTTGCCAAGCGTTACGAGGACGACCTCGACCTGACGCTCGCCGCCTCCGAGCTCGGTCTCAAAAAGTCCGAATTCAATGAGGGCGTCGCGGATGTCGATCAGAAATTCCGGCCGCTTGTCCGGCGCCTCGCGCAGGGCGCTGTTCCCCGCGATCAGTTCGAAGCGGCATTTCGTGAAATCGCACCGGATCTGACCGATCTGAAGGTCGTCGCGGTCAGGAACGCGCGTCAGCCCGAACAGGTGACGAAACCGATCATCGTCAACAGGGACGACCTTTCCCTGACCTCGGATCAGGACAGCTATCGTCTCGGCGATACCCCGGTCTTTACCATCGTGTCGCCGCGCGACTGCTTCCTGACCCTGACCGACATCGATGAACGGGGTGAGGGCACCGTATTGCTGCCGAACACTTTCCAGCGCGATAACTTCATCAAGGCGGGGGTACCGATCCGCTTTCCGGGCGCTGGTGCGCCGTTCCAATTCCGCATGAAGGACAAGGGCATCGAGACGGTGACGGCCGTGTGCGCGACGCAGGCCAGCGGCGGCGACCGTATCCAGCACGACTTCCAGAAGAACCAGTTTACCCCGGTACCGAATTACACCTCGGCCTTGGCCCGCTCGATTGCGGTGGAAGCGGTCAGGCCAGGCACGCCCTCGGTCGCAGGGACCACCAACGCCGGTGCCACCGCCGTTTCCGGCCGCGAACCACCGCCGGCAGGGTCGCGGCAGTCGCTTCGGGCCGCGATCAGGCTGCAGGTGCGTTGACGCTTGCGTGTTTCGTGACCTGTGCAAATGCCTGTCACGAAAGTTGCATGTATGTATGGCACGGGTTGAGCTATCTCTTGCTCGTTGTTTCGGTGCTGCGTGAGTCGTGGCGTTGCTTGATGTTTGTTCAGAAGTGATTTTCAGAATTTTCCGGATTCGAAATGACCACCCCTGGCAATGCCCAACATGGGCGAAGTGTCGTAACGCGCTGGCGCATGCTCGCGGAGCGACGGCTCAACTACCTGGTTGAGCTTTACGAGACCGGCCGCTGGAAGGCCTATTACAGCGAGCCGGAATTCCTGAAGGTCATTCAGGAAGCCCGGGCGGCACTGAAAACGTGGGAGCAGCTTGCTCCGCCTGATCCGGTTCAGGACAAGCCGGTCGAGGTAGCGATGGCGCAGGCCGCGAACTCCGCCATTCCCGCATCGCCTTTCGCAGATATTGCGTCAGCGCACGGCGTTAAGGCCAAGGACAATCTGCGCAAAGCGTGAGGTTCCGTCTGCGCCGAGATCGTTGGTTACCGCCTTGGCATGATCCAATCCGACGATCGCGCCGCCCCTCGATCCTGAAATCAGGTTGTTGCTGACCAGCGCGGTGCCGGCCCCCGGCACCACCGACACCCCGATGCCGACGAAGGAATTGCGCAGGACGTTGCCGGTGATGGTCACATCGCGGAGGTATTTTCCCCAGCCGGCCATGATCCCGAACGAGGGGGCATTCTCGATCACATTGCTGGTGACGGCGGCGTCCGCCTCCACCACGATGCCGATACCGGCGTCGTCGTCCGGCGCTGTCCCGATCGGGCGCTTTGGCAGGATGTTCCGGATGACGTTGCCGTGGACGGTCACCATGCGGCCGCCCTCGTTGAAATTCGCGACCGACACGCCGACCGCGCAGACATCGACAGTATTGTTGGCGATCACCGCACCTTCGAATGCGAATTCCGAATAAAGCGCGACTTCGCGAACGTTGCTGACGCTGTTGCCGGTGATCTGGATGTTCGAAGCGGAGTTGCCGCGTACGGCGGAATAATCGCAGTTGCGGATGCGGTTGCCGCTCACAATGACATTGCCCGCGCGGAAGGCGTTGATGGCATTGCCGTGCTGGCCGGAGCCGCCGGGACCAGCCTTGATATCGTCGATGCGGTTATTGACGACGATGGTGCCGTCATCACCCATCGTATGGCGGAGGATTTCGATGCCGTTGTCGGACGCGTCCTGAATTGTGTTCTGTGCAACGAGCAGTCCAAGCGCATCGAACGAGGTGAACGCGGTGTTTGCGGTCTTGCGGATGGTGTTGCCGCTGACTTCGCCCGCAATGCTTTCGAACCAGATGCCGTATCCACCGCTGCCGACGATGTCGCAATCCTGCACGCGAACATCGAGGCCGTTCTGAAAATGAACAAGTCCGCGCCGGTCGGCGAGCTTGATGCCGGCACCATCAAGCGCGAGGCCGGTGAGGGTGATGCCGCTTGCACCTTCGCTAGCTATAAGCGACGCGCCACCTGTAAACTTCAGGACTGTTGCACCGCGCACACCGACAAGCTGGCCGCCGTTCGGCAATCGCAATGCGCCGGTGCGATAGGCGCCCGGCGGCAGCGCCAGCGGCATCTGCGCGCTGGCGGCCGCATCGATGGCGCGCTGGAGCACTTTCGTTTGATCGTCGGGACTGTTTGGCCGCACGCCGTACTGCGTGGCGTCGCGTCCGAGCGTCGATGTAAGGGGAGCCGCGCGCGCAGGCTCAGGCGTAGCCGCCAGCGCACCTGCTGCCGCACCGGCGGCGGTGGCGTTGATGAGGCTGCGGCGGCTGATATCCATGCGGTGCTCGATCTGACCGCGTCTCGAAAGCGATGCCGTTCAGGCTCGTCCGAAACGCACAGTAAGACCTAATGCAGGAATGCAGCGAACGATGCCCACCAGCTTGCGTTTGCGCACGATTGTCGATGGTAGGGTTAATGGAATGGAGCCGCAGGAACCGTCAAATTGGTGTGTTGTGCGGCGTGAACAGGCGGCCCTTCTCGACCGCGATCACCACAACGAGCGCGATCACCGAACTCAGCACACCACCAATCGCCAGCGGCACGAGGGTGCCGTCATAGGTCTGTCCGATCGCTGTGCCGACTGCAATGCCGATCAGCGTCGTGATCGATCCGAACAGCGACGAGGCGGTTCCGGCGATATGTCCCTGAGGCTCCATCGCGAGCGCGGAGAAATTGGAGAACATCAGCCCGAACGAAAACAGGCTGGCGGTGGACAGGATCATGAACAGGGTCAGGGGCAGCCACCCGGCGAGGGCCGCAGCCAGCATCACGATGGCTACGGCCAACTGGCCGACAAGGGCGATATGCGAGATCATGCGCATGCCGTAGCGGCCGACGATGCGCGAATTGAGGAAACCGGCGACGGCGATACCGATGGCGATGGCGGCGAAGGCCAGCGGGAAATAATGGCCGAGCCCGTAGATGCCCGTGAAGATCTGCTGCGAAGACAGAACATAGCCGAACAGAATTCCCTGTATGCTGCCGGCCGCCAATGCGTAACCGAAGGTCTGCCGGTTCATCAGGGCATGAAGGAAGTTCTTCGCTACTTCGCCGGGGGCAAGCGACTTGCGCTCGGTAAGCGGTAACGTCTCCGGAAGGCGAATGACAATCCAGGTCAGCGTCAGCAAACCGTAAATCAGCAGCACAATGAAAATGCCGTGCCATTCGGCCAGCAGCATGATGGCCTGGCCGAACGACGGGGCGATCACCGGGACCGAAATGAAAATCATCATCGCAAGCGACATCACGCTCGCCATCCGGCGGCCGCTGTAACAGTCCCGCACGATGGAGGTGGCGATCACGCGCGAAGCGGCGGTGCCGAGGCCCTGCAACGCGCGCGCGAGCAACAGCGTCTCGAACGATGGCGCGACGATCGCGAGCAGACTGGCGATGCCGTAGACGATCAGCCCGCCGAGCAGGATCGGTCGCCGGCCGAAACGGTCAGACAGCGGCCCCATGATGAACTGCCCGGCGCCAAAGCCGGTCAGGAACACCGACAGGACGGCTTGCGCGTGGTTGACGTTGCTGAGGTGGAACGCCGAGGCCACGTTGGGGAGGGCCGGCAGCATCAGGTCCAGAGCGAGCGGATTGAGCGCCATGATCGCAGCCACGATGGCGACGAACTCACGAAAGCCCATCGGGCGATGGGTCGATGAAACCCAGGCGTTGGCACTGGTGTCGGTCATGAAAACGGCTCGCGCTTGATAAGTAATCACTCTATGTCGCGATGTTGCGTCGCACAACGCAGCTTCCAGTATGGCTGCCAGACGGATTTGAGAAGTGAGGGGTTCGCCCTGATAAGCAGGCATCCCGCCAGCCGTCTTCTTGATTCTAAGAATATATTCCTATAAGGGTATATTCTGAGAGTTGGGATGACGAGGGATCGATGATGGTGTTGAGCGATGAGAGGGTACTTCTTGCTGACTTGAAATTTCATCTCGCTGGCATCGCCGCGGAGTTAAAATTTCGCATGTTGATGCGGGCCTTGAAAGCCAACTTCAATCCGGCTCAGCCGCGGGATGCGCGTGGCTGGTGGACGGTTCAAAACGGGCGCCAGCTTGCTCAGGGCGAAAGCATCAATGACCCTCGCGTTATATCGGACGCGACACCAGATAGCTGGATACTTGGTGAGGACTATGCCGCGGACGGGCATCACTTTGTATCACGTGGTGTCTTCACGAACGAAAAGTATGATTTTTCGCCGGAAACAATGAAGGTCTTTGAGACCGAAACCACGGGACGCTTGAAGGATCCAACAAGCAACCGTTACGATGACATGCATCGACAGTACAACAAAGCGGTAGGGAAAAACTCGACCAATTCCTTGAAAGAAATAATGTCACGTCGCGCGAGATGACTCCCGACCAAGCAAAGTCTTTCTCGGACGAGATTAAAAAATCGAGCGATCCGCGAATACGCCAATTTAACCAGCGAATTTATATGCGGGAGATCTTGCGCAGCCTTCGTCTCTTTCGTGGCCGGGAATAGGTGTAGATCATGGCAACTAACGAAGAAATTCAGGATCAAATCTGGAGTGGTCTCTATCGCGCGATAGTGGATTTTCTGAAGCTATATGGAAAAGAAGATGCATGTGGTGAGGGAGATTACTGGGTTGTCGACGACAACTATGGTTGGCGACGTCACACGATCGATGTGTTCGATCTTAAGATGTTCGACGTTGACATCGTGAAAGGTCTTCGGCGCCTCCTGCAAAACATTCCAAACTGGGAGATCGTTCTTGTCCTCGATACTCCGGGTGTTGGAGAAACAATCCCACCCATGGGTGTGACTATCCGCAGGAACGAAATCATTGACGGGCTACAACGGCAGTATCTACCGGCGCGATTTCAGGATCTCAAAATCCCCGGAAGCCGGCCGGGGACTGGCCATGACTAGTTACGAAGCCCCGCGCGCGAGGCAAGCGCCGCTATTTCCACCAGCATCGCTTCGCCGGCGTCGACCAGTTGCTCGAACGTCACCCGGCTCGGTGAACCCGCGCGGCGTTCCGCCGTTCCGCGTGGCACCAGCGGCACGTGAACGAAACTGGCGATGCGAGGGCCGACTTTCGTTGGTTCCCGCCTTTCGGAATCATGCCGTGCCCGCGTGGCCTCGATGGCGCGCCAGCTCAGATAGTTGCAGAGGTAGTATCCAGCGCTCAACGAGGCGCGGGCATCTATCCCGGTCTGTTGGGCGGCGCGCAGCAGCTTGAAGGTGTGCGGTCCGAAACGGCGCGTCGAATCCGAGCCCGCAACGATAGTCCGGCTGCGAACCTGTGCGTGTTCGGCGTCCGGCCAGAGTTGTGTGACGGTGTTGCGCGCGCGCGTCTCGATGCGCACGAACGGCGTGCGGGTGGCGAGGCCGAACATCAGCAGCGCATCGGGACGATGGCTGGCGATCAAGGCAGGCAGTTCCCGATCGACCGCCGTGTATGTCACCGGGAAAATGTGTCCGATACACTCGATATCGTCGAACATGGGGCGGCGCAGGCGAAGCAGCCGATCGACAAGTTTTTCAGTTGGATTGTAGGGCGCGCCCGGGAAGGGCCGGAAGCCGGTGATCAGGATACGCGGCTTGTCACCCATCACCGCTCCAACAATGCAGCGACCGTCTCGGCCGCGACCGCGGGCGTCATGTGGCCGTTCGCAACAGCGGCTTCGGTTTGCTTCACCTTGGCGCGGATGACCGGATCGGAGCGCAGCCGCGCGTGGAGCCGGTCTTCGAGGATGGTCCACATCCATTTGACCTGCTGGTGACGCCGCCGGGTCTCGAAATCGCCGGACGCGATCATCGCGGTGCGATGTGCGAGAACTTTCTCCCACACGGCCCCGATCCCATCGCCGGTTAGCGCAGAATAGGTGAGAACCGGCGGAAACCAGTACTCCGAGCGCGGCGTGAGAATATGAAGCGCGGCGTTATACTCGGCGGCGGCGGCTTTGGCGCGCTTGAGGTTATCGCCGTCGGCCTTGTTGACGGCGATCATGTCGGCAAGCTCAACGAGGCCTTTCTTGATGCCTTGCAGTTCGTCACCCGCACCCGGCAGCATCAGCGCCAGGAAGAAATCCGTCATGTCGCAGACCGCCGTTTCCGACTGGCCGATGCCGACCGTCTCCACCAGCACCACATCGAAACCGGCTGCTTCGCATAACAGCATCGCCTCGCGCGTTTTCGCAGCGACGCCGCCGAGCGTGCCCGATGACGGGGAAGGGCGGATGAAGGCATTGTCTTCGGCGGAAAGCCGCGCCATCCGCGTCTTGTCGCCGAGGATCGAGCCACCGGTGCGCGCCGATGACGGATCGACCGCCAGCACCGCGACCTTGTGGCCCTTTGCGATCAGCGCCATTCCGAGTGCATCGATGGTGGTGGATTTGCCGACGCCCGGCGAACCGGTGATGCCGACGCGAACTGCGTTGCCGGTCAGCGGCAGCAAGACCTGCACGAGATCGCGCGCCTGCGCCTGATGGTCGGCGCGGCGGCTTTCGATCAACGTGATCGCGCGTGCCAGCGCGGCGCGGTCACCGGCGCGAAGGGCGTCGGCGAGCTGGAGCGAGGCTTTCTCGGAAGCTGTCACCGGGGCCATACGCGGTGTTGTTTCAATCGCCGCTCACTCCGCCGCTTCGCTGGAATGCCCGAGCCGCACGTTGAGCTTGCGGATCAGTTCTTCTGCGGCGTCCGCGATCACCGTGCCGGGCGGGAAGATCGCCTCGGCGCCGGCCTTGTAGAGCGCATCGTAATCCTGCGGCGGGATCACGCCGCCGATGATGATCATGATGTCTTCGCGGCCGCGCTTCTTGAGCGCTTCCTTCAATTCCGGAACGGCGGTGAGATGCGCTGCCGCCAGCGACGACAGGCCGAGCATGTGAACGTCGTTCTCGACGGCCTGCCGCGCCGCCTCGTCGGCGGTGGCAAACAGCGGCCCGATGTCGACGTCGAATCCGACGTCGGCGAAGGCCGAAGCGATGACCTTCTGTCCGCGATCGTGGCCGTCCTGACCGATCTTGGCGACCAGAATGCGCGGTCGTCGGCCTTCCGCATCTTCGAATGCGTCGATGAGCGCCTGAAGTTTCTCGACCCGGTCCGACATGGTGGCGGCCTCGCGCTTGTAAACGCCGGTAATGGATTTGATTTCGGCCCGGTGACGACCGAACACTTTTTCCATGGCGTCTGAAATTTCGCCGACGGTGGCCTTGGCGCGCGCCGCATCGATGGCCAGCGCCAGCAGGTTGCCGTTGCCTTCGCCTGCGCTGCGCGTCAGTGCCGCGAGCGCGGCGTCGACGTCGGCCTGTTTGCGCTCGGAGCGGAGACGCGCCAGCTTGTCGATCTGCAGACGGCGCACAGTGGAATTTTCCACCTTGAGCACGTCGATGGCGGCTTCATTCTCGGGCCTGTACTTGTTGACGCCGATGACGGCCTGTTTGCCGGCGTCGATGCGCGCCTGCGTCTTGGCCGAGGCTTCTTCGATCCGCAGTTTTGGCACACCGGCTTCAATGGCTTTCGCCATGCCGCCGAGTTCCTCGACTTCCTGAATATGCGCCCAGGCCTTGGCGGCGAGGTCGTGCGTCAGCCGTTCGACATAGTAGGAGCCGCCCCACGGATCGATGATCCGCGTGGTGCCGCTTTCCTGCTGCAGGAACAATTGCGTGTTGCGGGCGATGCGCGCGGAGAAATCCGTCGGCAGCGCCAGGGCTTCGTCGAGCGCGTTGGTGTGCAGCGACTGGGTGTGACCCTGCGTGGCAGCCATGGCCTCGATGTTGGTGCGAACCACGTTGTTGAACACATCCTGCGCGGTGAGCGACCAGCCGGAGGTCTGGCAATGGGTGCGCAGCGACAGTGAACGCGGATCCTTCGGGTTGAACGGCTTCAGCAGCTTGGCCCACAGCAGCCGGGCCGCGCGCATCTTGGCAACCTCCATGAAGAAGTTCATGCCGATCGCCCAGAAGAACGACAGCCGGGGGGCGAAGCGATCGACATCGAGACCGGCAGCCAATCCGGCGCGGAGATATTCGACGCCATCGGCGAGCGTGTAGGCGAGTTCGAGATCCTGCGTCGCGCCGGCTTCCTGCATATGGTAGCCGGAAATTGAAATCGAATTGTACTTCGGCATCTTCTGCGACGTGTAGGCGAAGATGTCGGAGATGATGCGCATCGATGGCGTCGGCGGATAGATGTAGGTGTTGCGCACCATGAATTCTTTGAGAATGTCGTTCTGAATGGTGCCCGACAGTTTCTCCGACGGCACGCCCTGTTCTTCGGCGGCAGCCACGAACAGCGCGAGGATCGGCAGCACCGCGCCGTTCATGGTCATCGACACGCTCATCTGATCGAGCGGAATGCCGGCGAACAGCGTGCGCATATCGTAGATGGAATCGATCGCCACACCGGCCATGCCGACGTCACCGGAGACGCGCGGATGATCCGAGTCATAGCCGCGATGGGTGGCGAGATCGAACGCGACCGAGAGGCCCTTCTGGCCGGCCGCGAGGTTGCGGCGATAGAAGGCGTTGGAATCTTCCGCCGTCGAGAAGCCGGCGTACTGGCGCACGGTCCACGGTTGGTTGACATACATGGTCGGGTAGGGGCCGCGCAGATAGGGCGCGATGCCGGGCCATGTATCGAGGAAATCGATGCCCTTCAGATCGGCTTCGCTGTAGCTCGGCTTGACGAGGAGACCCTCGGGCGTGAGCCACGGTTGCGCGTTGCTCTCGCCGCCGGTCACGGCAGCCTGCTCGAATGCAACGTCGGCGAAATTCGGAATGCGGGTCATTCTGTTGTCTCGATTTCTGCGCGGTATCAGGCAACGCGCATCTACGTATTATGATCCGGATGCTGATAGCTGACAATGCTGCCAGCCTTAGCAGAACCGGCGGCTTCCGAGGTCGTCTTGCCGGGAAGGTTATGCAGATGGCTGATCCAGGCGAGCTTCGATTCAACGCCGATTTGGTAGGTCGGAACGACATAATCCGGCCGATCGAAAGCACCGGTCAGCAGTTCGATCGCCGTACCGTCAACCTTGCGATAGCTCAGCGGCGTTCCGCAGGCCGCGCAAAAATCGCGTTCCGCCATCGATGACGAGCGAAACGTTGCCGGCATGCCGCGAGTCCATGCGAAGTCGCCGTGAGGAATTTCAACGAAACAGGCGAACGGGCCCGCTACCGCCTTCTGACACATCCGGCAGTGACAGACGCTGATCCGCCCCGCTTTTGTGTAGGACGCAAAGCGCACAGCGCCACATTGGCAACCGCCGGTCAGAACGGGAACTCGTTCCTTCATGCTTCACCCAATACGTTCGTAGGCCGCCTTGAGCATCGCGAGGGCATCGCCTCCTGCGAAGATGAATTCGCCGACGCCAGCAGCACGCAGCGCTGTTTCGAGTTCTCCGGGCCGGCCTGCCAGATAGATATGCTTTGCGCCGGCGTCGTGAAGGGCTTTCGCGACAGCCTCGGCACGCGCGGCATAGACCTTGTCGGACGAGCAGAGGCAGACGAGGGCTGCGCCGGACGATTTGAAAGCTGTGGCGAGCGCTGCCGGATCGGAGAAGCCTTCGGTATCGATGGCCTCGATACCGCCGGTCTCGAAAAAGCTTTTCGCAAACGTCGCCCGCGCGGTGAAATCGGCAGCAGTGCCGAGATTGGCAAGAAATACCCTCGGGCGTTTGCCGGATGTGTTCAAGATCTGATCGGAGACGTCGCGCAGCGCCTCGAAAGGTGCTGCCAGACGAATGGGCGCAAGCGGGTCAAACCGGATAACGACTTCATCAGGCGACAGCCCCGTCACCGGCTTTGCATCAAGCACGGCCGACGTCTTCTCATGAAGGTTGGGAAACTCACTGGCTCCGGTCAGCACGTCCTTGCGTTTCGCGATGTTGACGTCGCGCGCGGCGCGGACCGCGGCCACCTTGGTCTGGATGATGTTCGTTTCAAGTGCCGCGAACGGGCCTCCGGCCTTTTCGATGTCCTGAAACTGCGCCCATGCGGCTTCGCAAAGCTGCTTGGTGAGTGTTTCGATGCCGCCCGATCCAGCGGCTGGATCGGAGACCTTGTCGAGATTGGATTCTTCCAGCAGCACCAGTTGGGTGTTGCGCGCAATGCGGCGGGCAAACGCATCCGGCAATCCGAGCGCCAGCGTGTGCGGCAGAACATTGATGCTGTTCGCGCCGCCAAGGCCAGCCGAGAATGCTGCGATGGTCGCGCGCAGCATGTTCACGTCGGGATCGCGCTGGGTGAGCATTCGCCACGCGGTGTCTGCGGCAATGTAAAGCGGCTGCGGCGCAAGCCCGCAGCTTTGTTCGACCCGCGCCCAGAGCAGACGCAATGCGCGGAATTTCGCCATGGTGAGGAACTGATCGGCGTCGGCGCTGAGGCGGGCGTAAATCATCCGCCGTGCATCATCGAGCGCAATGCCGGCAGCTTCCAGCGCACGCAGGTAAGTGACACCCACCGCGAGGACGTAAGCCAGTTCCTGTGCTTCCGAGCCGCCCGCATCGTGGATGACCCGGCCATCAGCCGGAGCGAAGGGACCGCGAAAGCCGAGCTTCGCAAGCTGCGCGATCTTACCGCCAAAAACCTTGGCGATGGATTCCCACGGACCGTGACTGCTGCCGCGTACGCCGCCTCCGCCGATAGGATCGAGACCGAAGCGGACGTTGACGGCCGCAGGGGAGATCTTGCGTGCTGCAAGCAACTCGGCGAGGTGCTGTCCCATGTCGCGCGACTGCGGGCCAATCTCGAATTCAATGCCGATGCCTGCGTCGAGGTACACACCGTCGAGCGCACGCGTCAGCGCCTCCTTGGTTGGCGGCAGACCGTAGTCGCGCGCGCCATTGGCTCCGGCGAAGACGAGCGTCAGACCGGTGGCGCCATTCTCGAGATCATGCAGCGCCTGCGCGTTCGCGATCGCTGCGTCGGGATGATCCACCCGCTGCATGATCTGCCAGGGGCTGCCTGCCGTGCGCGCGGGAATGGCCGTCGCATCGCGGGCGCGCTCATAGATCGGATCGATCCGCAGCCCGTCATAGGTCTTGCCCACCAGCTTCTCGAATGGAGCGCCTTTCAGAACCCCATCGGCCAGCTTCCGCCAGTCATCGCGAGTGGCAGGGGCGAAATCGGCCGCCAGCGGCAGGTCGTCGGTTTCAGCGGACATTCAGAAGGTTAGCTCCCGGACACGTATAATAATAGACGCGTTTTCTTCACGCGAACCGGTGTCCACTTCGCTTGAAAACGCTATTGGTTGCCCGGAAAATGCCACGCGGCGCGGCGCAAGCCAAATGGTTGTTTCAGGCGTTTACTGCAAATCAGGCAGGCGTTCGATGCCATCGGCCGAGAGCAGTGCGAGGGCCTGACGCGGGGTCTGCCCCGCGATCAGGCGATCCGGTGCGATTTCGGTCAGCGGCACCAGCACGAAGGCCCGTTCGAACAGGCGAGGGTGCGGCAGCGTCAGTTCGGGCTTGTCGAGGCGGACGTCGTCATAGGCGATGATGTCGAGGTCCAGCGTGCGCGGCCCCCAGCGCCGTTCGTTGGCCCGATCGCGGCCGAATTTCTTCTCGATCTTGTGCAGCGTGAAAAGCAGCGCATGCGGATCGAGGCTGGTCTCGATTTCGATACAGGCGTTGACGAACGGCTCCTGCTGTTCGTCGCCCCATGGCGGCGTCGTGTAATCCGACGAGCGTGCGACCAGCGCTGCCTGCGTCATGCCGCAGATATTGGCGATGGCCTTGACGAAGGTGGCACGGACATCGCCGACATTGCCACCGAGAGCGATCAGGACACTCGCCATATCAGGTCATGACCGCGAGCGTGTGATGACGACGCCGACGTCGTCGAAGATCGCGGCGATCGGTGCGTGCGGCTTATGGACTGTCACCTTCACCGCGCTGATGCGGGTGAAGGCGGCAAGGATCGATTCAGCCACCGCGCCGGCTGCGCGTTCCAGCAGATAGTAGTTGTGGCCCTTGAAGGCCGCGCTCGCGGTAGCGACCACATCCGAATAGGACACCGTGTCGGCAAGCTTGTCGGTGCGGGAGGATTCCGCGAGATCGATGGACAGCTCAAGGTCGATCACGAACCGCTGGCCGACTTCGGCCTCGTGGTCCATGACGCCGTGACGGGCATGGATCAAAAGTCCCTTGATGAAAATCACGTCGCTCATCGCTTGTCCTCGATTGCCGATGCCACGCGCAGGGCCTGTACCGTTTCCGCCACGTCATGCGCACGGATGACTTTAGCGCCGCGCTGTGCCGCCAGCAGGTGCGCCGCAATGGACCCGCCGAGCCGCTGATCCGGTTCGGACGGGGTGACCGACGCGATGAATCGCTTTCGCGACGCGCCGACCAGCAATGGAAGGCCGAACCGGCTCAAATCATCGAGTCGCGCCAGCGCGGTCATGCTTTGCTCCGGCGTTTTGCCGAAACCTATGCCGGGGTCGAGCAAGATATTCCCCTGCGGAATATTCGCATTAGCGGCAATGTCGAGCGAACGCGCGAAGAACGCCACCATGTCGGCAACAATATCGATAGCGGGATCGACGCTGTCGCGATTGTGCATGACGATCACCGGAGCACCGTGATCCGCGATCACCCGCGCCATGTCGGGATCGCGTTGCAGACCCCACACATCGTTGGCGATGACCGCGCCGTTGCCGAGCGCCCATGCGGCCACCGATGCCTTCATGGTGTCGATCGAGACCGGACTCCCCAAGCCGGCAACCGCGGGCAGGATATCCCGTAACCGCTGCAATTCCTCGTCGGCGGTCACCGGCTTCGAGCCATAGGGGCGGGTGGATTCCGCACCGATATCGAGGATATCCGCGCCCTCGGCGATCATGCGTTTCGCCTGTGCGAGGGCCAGTTCGGGTTCGATGAATCGGCCGCCGTCGGAGAAGGAGTCCGGCGTGATGTTGAGCACGCCCATTACCGCCGGATAGGGCCGTACGAAGAGGGCCCGCAGCACCGGATGATACTGCGAGGCAGCCGGATTCGATCGGGACGGGGCAGCCATCATGCGGTGGCTTTGCGCGGTCCCCGCTGACGAGTCAAGCGATGGCGGAGGGGATATGGCCCAAGGTGTCCGGATCTGCCGGGGCAGCCCGGACCGTGGGCCGGTCGGCCTCAGTAGGTAATCTTCAGCGGCAGCTTGCGGGCGCGCTGGATCAGCTCCGCGACGGACCTGTCCGACGGCAGAACCTGAACCAGTTTGCGCTTGTCGTTGGCTTCCTTCATTGCCTGCGCCAGCCGCTGGGGATTGCGTTGCACGAACTCGCGCACGGTGACCACGCCCGCCGCCCGCAGCAGTTCGGCCTTGGCCTTGCCCATCCCCTTGATGCGCATGCAGTCGGCAATATTCGCCCAGGCCAGCAACTGCTGCTCGCTGAGACCGGTCTTGGCAGCGAGCGCCTTGCGGCCCTTCGGCGTGCTGGCGCTGTCGAGCAGCGCAGCCGTCGTGCGAATGCCTTGAGCCTTGAGTTTGGCCTGGGCATGCGGACCCAGGCCGTCAATTTTGGAGAGGGGATACGCTGCAAGCGGATTGGACATGAGACTCGAACTTGGAAATGAATTTACGCGAATTTGGAAAGGCCTGGGGTCTCGGCAATGATTGTGCCCATCCCGTCCGCGCCAATTTTGTCGCGGCCAAACCGGAAGAGTTCACGTCCGAGACTTTGAATCTCGTTCATGCCAAGACCGAAGCCCATCAGTTTGGCGCCAAGCGCCATCACACCGCCGCCCAGCATGCTCGCAAGACCACCTGTGGAACCAGCAGCTTCGATCGCGGATTCAGCGCCCGGAATCTTTTCGATCAGCGCACGCACCTGATCAATTGGCCCCTCCTTACGAAGGAACCCCAGGATCGCACCGACGGCTTTTTCAGCCACAGCTTTATCGATGCCGGCTTTTGCAGCCAGAGCGTCAACGAGTTCGTCCATTAAAATGCCCCGTGCCCACCGGTTGATTGCCGGATATTTTGTTTGTGATTTTATCTTGAGCGCGTGCGTTGCGAATTACAAGCTATGCCGCTTTTGGAAACCGCAGTTTGGTCGCAATCGATCGTGAAGTGTTGCAGCCATGCAAGACTATCATTCATTTTACGACATTTGCGGTGCTGAAAGCGACAATCCGGGTTATCGCGGCTTCAAATTACGCAGTGAGGCCGTATTGGTTTCAATGCGTTGTCCGATTTTGTGCGATCCGCATTGTCAGGACGTCAAGGAACGCAAGCAAACGCGCGGTAAGTGTTCACTCATTCGTAGCGGCTGGACGCCATATATGTAGTGGCTGGACGCCATATATAATGCGTCGCGGTATCGGCTTGTGCGAAGAGGCGCATTCTGCGGGTTGACCGGCGGGTTCCGTCCTGCAAGATCACGCATGACGCGCTGCTTCGAGGCAGACGCACGGAATCGCATGCCTGTGAGAGGCGAGACATGGCTAAGAAGACGTCCAAGGCCGTTTCTGACAAGGCTGTTTCCAGCAAGAGCGTTTCCGCCTCAAAGGCCGCCCCGGCTGCAACCCCCGCCAGCGGCGGAAGCGTTGCATCCGCCGACACCGACAAGACGATCTTCATCGGAAAGGGCGATCAATCCGCGTTTTTGACGCTCGGGCTTGCGAACCGGCATGGCCTCGTCACCGGCGCAACCGGCACCGGCAAGACCGTGACGCTTCAGGTGATGGCCGAAGGTTTCGCCCGCGCGGGCGTGCCGGTGTTCGCAGCCGACATCAAGGGCGATCTTTCCGGTATCACGGAGGTGGGAGAGGCCAAGGACTTCATTCTCAGCCGTGCCAAGGAGATGGGCCTTCAGTTTCAGCCGGATCAGTTTTCGACCGTCTTCTGGGACGTGTTCGGCGAGCAGGGCCACCCGGTTCGCGCCACCGTTACTGAAATGGGGCCGTTGCTGCTGTCGCAGATGCTCCAGCTCAACGACGTGCAGGAAGGCGTCCTCAACGTCGCGTTCCGCGTTGCCGACGAGCATGGTCTTGCTTTGGTCGACATGAAGGATCTGCGCGCCTTGCTTGACGCCATCGTGCCCGGTTCGGCCAAGGACGCCGATCTTGATCCCTTGCAGGACATCCGCAAGGCCGCGCAGTCCTTCGGCAATGTCAGCAAGGCGACAGTCGGCACCATCCAGCGCCAGTTGCTGGTGCTGGAAAATCAGGGTGCGGACAAATTTTTCGGCGAACCCGCGCTGCAGTTGAAGGACTTCATGCGGACGGACTCCAGTGGCCGCGGCATGGTCAACATTCTTGTGGCCGACAAGCTGATGTCGAGCCCGAAATTGTATTCGACATTCCTGCTCTGGATGCTCTCGGAACTGTTTGAAGAACTGCCTGAAGTTGGCGATCCGGCAAAGCCCAAACTGGTATTCTTCTTCGATGAAGCACATCTCCTGTTTAACGATGCGCCCAAGCCCCTGATGGACAAGATCGAGCAGGTCGTCCGTCTGATCCGGTCGAAGGGTGTTGGCGTCTACTTCGTGACCCAAAATCCTATCGACGTTCCGGACAAAATCCTCGCCCAGCTTGGCAACCGTGTGCAGCACGCACTGCGCGCCTTTACGCCGCGTGACCAAAAGGCGGTGCAGGCAGCAGCGCAAACCTTCCGGCCAAATCCCAATCTCGATACCGCGCAGGTCATCACGGAACTGGGCAAGGGCGAGGCGCTGGTATCGTTCCTGGAGGGCAACGGCACGCCCGCGATGGTCGAACGCGTGATGATCCGTCCGCCAACGGCGCGGATCGGGCCGATCACGCCGGACGAACGCAAGGCCATCATCGCGGCAAGCCCGGTGAAGGGAAAATACGACACGGCCATCGACGCGGAAACGGCATTCGAGATTTTACAGAAGCGCCTGTCGAACACCGCCGCGCCGGTCGGCACGCCCAGTGCTGACGGATCGGAAGGTGGCGGCGTGCTCGGCCAGATCGGCTCGATCGTCGGAACGGTGTTCGGCACCAACACGCCGCGCGGAAAGATGTCGACCGGCCAGGTGATCGCGCGCAGTGTGACGCGTTCGGTGACCAACAAGGTTGCGGGCGACGTTGCCGCCAGCCTCGGCAAATCGGTCGGCGGTTCACTTGGCGGGTCGATTGGCCGTTCCATCGTAAGGAACGTGCTGGGCAGTTTGCTGCGGCGCTGATTATTGCGCCGGGCTCACGATTTTGCGCAGCCTGTCTATGTAGCCGGCGGTTCCTGCGAAGGATTCGTTTTCCTCGACGATCATGATCTTCGCGTCGCGCAAACGTGTCAGATCGCTATCGGGGAGATCAGCCTGAAGCTTTCGATATGGCTCTCCACCGAAACGGCTGAGCGAAAGATAGAAGTACGTGTTGAGCGCGGTGAGGCAATTGTCCCGCATCAGGATTTCAGCCGGAAGATGGCTGAAACTGCTGCCGACGAAGGCAGTTTCGATTGTCCGCGATGGATAAGTTGCGCAGGAGACTGACGGCTGGAATTTCACCTTCGGCGTGAGATAGGCCATCGTCGGGAAGAACGTGTTCAAGAGATCGGCTAGCTCGCGATCGACCCCGCTTGTCGCGCCGGAAATGGTGTAGGTGAACGTAAAGGGCGGAGCCAGCACCTTGCCGGCCTGCCGATTGATCTCCTCGGCGATCAGCGTCGCCACACGCGCTCCGCCGATATCATTCCAGTGCGATCCGCCCTGTGGAAACAGATCGACTTCGTACGTGCCTTTCAATCCATGAATGAAGGTTGCCAGATCCAGCACATGGATACCCGATTGCTTCAGCAGATTTGCATATTGCGGAATGAACTGCGTACGGGCGGCAATCGTGCTCGGGCAGGCGGCGCCGGTCAGGAAATGTTCCGGCATGTGCGCGACTTTGGACGGGCTGATCAGGTAGATGAACACTGCGCCCCGGGAGCGATAGTAATCCTGAATGTCCTTGAGCTTCGAAATGACTGAACGGGAGCGGGTCTCGGCCAGGCCCTCGGTGCGGCTGCAGTACTCGTCGAAATAGAGTTGTTCGATCAATTGCCCGCCGGCGCCCTGAATAACGCCAGGTAATGTCAACTCACCGAACAATTCGAATTTCAGTTCGTTGTTGAAACGCACCAGCAGCGGGCGGATCGGCAGCGCCTGGGTCACGCGTTCGGTAATGGCTTTCTGCAGGCTGCCGTCGATCAGCGATGACAGCGACCAGTTCAGCGGCAACTGCCGTGTGACACCGGCCAGTTTCGGCCCGATCTTGATTTCAAGTTTCGGATGATCCGGCGCAACGACGAGGTTCCATGCGGTCAGCAGCGGCAGCAGCACGAGGAAAATGCAGAAGGCGGCGCGGACAGCAGGGTGTGAGAATGACAGCCGGTTCATCGCGTCAGAACCTGAAATAGATGAACGGCTGGAACGGCACCGTCACCGAGCGGGCGATGGCAAAAACGTACAGCATCACAAGGGCCAGCGCCGTCGCAAGTCGCAGCCAGCCGTGTGTCTTGTACGCATTCCTGAGCGGCTCGAAAAGCATCGTTGCCGGGAACAGCGAAATGACTATCCCGAGCGCCAGCGTGAACGGCACCTCAGCCAGAATAGAGACCGCCGTGTGGGCGGAAGATGAGCCAAACAGCGCAGCGAGGAAAGGCCCGAGATGCGCGGGCGATTCCGAACGGAAGATCGCCCAGCCGATCATGACAATAAACAAGGTCGCCGCCGTCGCTATGAGCGCACCGCAGCGCTCGAGAAGCCTCCGCAGGAACATCCGATCGAGGGTCAGAAACAATCCGTTGTATGCACCCCAGAGCACGAAGTTCCAGCTTGCCCCATGCCAAAGGCCGGAGAGCAGGAAGCAGATCCACAGATTGAGATAAGTGCGGGCCTCACCCTGGCGATTTCCGCCGAGCGGAACATAGAGGTAATCGCGGATCCAGGTGGTGAGCGAAATATGCCAGCGCTGCCAGAACTCGGTGATCGAGCGCGAGGCATAAGGCGAATTGAAATTTTCCCTGAGTGGAATGCCGAACATGCGGGCGAGGCCGATTGCCATGTCGGAATAGCCCGCGAAATCGAAGTAAATCTGGACCGTAAAACACGCCAGCCCGAGCCAGGCTGTGCCAGGACCGAGCGTTGAAGGATCTGCGGCAAATATCTGCGTGGCGAAATTGCCGAGCGGATCGGCAATGAAAAGTTTTCTGCCCAGCCCGCGCGCGAAGCGCAGAAACCCTTCCTGAAAATCGGTCCAGACCACAGGCGGGGGATACGCGATTGCGTCGCGCATCTCATGATATTTGAGAATCGGTCCGGCGAGCAGTTTGGGAAAGAACAGCACGAACAGGCAGTAGTCTGAAAACCGCTCCGCCGGTTTCGAGACGCCGCGGTAGGTATCCACGAGATAGGTGATCTTCTCGAACACGACGAAAGACACGCCGATCGGCAGCGCGATGTGAAGCAATGGAATGCGGGCAGCCGCAAACGGCGACAGGATGAGGTTGATATTCGTCGCAAGAAAATCGGCATATTTGTAGAAGATGAGAACGCCCAGATTGGCGGCAATACCGGCGGCCAATGCCAGCTTCCGCGTCCGAACCGGGTTTCTTTCGACAAGATGAAATGACAGTGCGTAGTCAATGGCAGTCGAGAGGAACAACACCAGCACGAAGACGGGTTCGCCCCAGATGTAGAACAGCGTACTGGCAATCAGCAGCGTCCACTTCTTGGCCGATGCGCCGGTGAGAAGCAGATAGAACGCGTAGAGCGCCGGAAAGATTGTCAGAAAGAGCGGTTCGTAGAAAAGCATATGTGGTCGATGCTTGAGGGCACAAAAAGCCACGAGAAGCGTGATAAAAGATGATAGAGGGTGAAAGCAGAAATCGCCCGGCAAGTCCAGTTAACCGGTAATGCCGGCGCATCCTGACCGAGAGGATCAATCGAATATGTCAGCCACACCGCAACTCGCAGCCGTTCTCGACCATATCGACAAGGATTTCGACAAGAGTCTCGAGCGGCTGTTCACGCTGCTCCGGATCAAGTCGATTTCGGCCGATCCGGCGTTTGCGGACGATTGCAAGAAGGCGGCGGATCATCTCGCCGCGGACATCGCCTCCATCGGTTTCGCGACCGATGTTCGCCCGACCGCCGGGCATCCCGCGATCGTCGGCAAGAGCAACGGTCACAGCGGCGCTCATGTCCTGTTCTACGGCCACTACGACGTGCAGCCGGTCGATCCGCTTGATCTGTGGCACCGGCCACCGTTCGAGCCTATCGTCACCAATCACGCCGACGGCCGGAAGATCATCGTGGCGCGGGGCGCCGAAGACGACAAGGGTCAGTTGATGACCTTCGTCGAGGCCTGCCGCGCCTGGAAAAATGTCACGGGCTCGTTGCCGCTCAACGTGACGATCCTGATTGAAGGCGAGGAGGAGATCGGATCGAAGAATTTCGGGCCGTTTCTCGACAAGCACAAGAAGGACCTCGCGGCCGACTTCGTGCTGGTCTGCGATACCGGCATGTGGGATCAGAACACGCCGGCGATCACGACCTCGCTGCGCGGCCTCGTCTACGACGAGGTCAAGATCAAGGCGGCGAACCGCGATCTGCACTCCGGCATCTTCGGCGGCGGCGCGCAGAATCCGATCCGTGTGCTGACCCGCATTCTCGGCAGCATTCACGACGACAACGGCCACATCACCATTCCGGGATTCTATGATGGCGTGAAAGACCTTCCGCCGGACATTCTCGCGCAATGGAAAAATCTCAATCTGTCGCCGGAGACATTCCTCAAGCCGATCGGGCTGTCGGTCCCTGCCGGTGAGAAGGACCGGTTGCTGATCGAGCAGATCTCGTCGCGTCCGACTTGCGACATCAACGGAATCTTCGGCGGCTACACAGGCGAGGGCTCCAAGACCGTCATCCCTGCGCACGCATCGGCGAAAGTGTCGTTCCGTCTGGTGGAGGGGCAGGACCCTTCGAGGATCCGGAAAGCCTTCCGGGATTTCGTCACATCGCGTCTGCCTGCGGACTGCACGGCGGAGTTCATCGATCACGCCGGTGCGCCGGCGATCGCGCTCGACTGGGGCATGAAGCCGCTGGCGGCGGCGAAGCACGCGCTGACCGACGAGTGGGGCAAGGACGCGCTGCTGATCGGGTCCGGTGCATCGATTCCGATTGTCGCGGACTTCAAGAAGACGCTGGGGCTGGACACTGTGCTGATCGGGTTCGGCCTCGAGGACGACAACATCCACTCGCCGAATGAGAAGTATGATCTGAAGAGTTTCCACAAGGGCATCCGCTCGTGGGCGCGGATTCTTGCCGCGTTCGCGGACACGCCGCGCTGAGGTCGTCTCCACGTCGTCCCCGCGAAGGCGGGGACCCATACTCCCCGAGTCATCGACTCGAGGGAGGTGTTGGAGCGTTCTTCTCTCTATCACCACGACGTTCTGTGGTTATGGGTCCCCGCCTTCGCTGGGACGACATCGTATGTGTGGCCAAGGTCTCGCGCCATTCACAGTTGTCATCACCGGGCTTGTCCCGGTGATCCCGTTCAGGTGAGCACAGTGCTTCGACAATCGGGATGGCCGGAACAAATCCGGCCATGACATTGGTTATGTCGATGCTCAAATGGCTAATGTCACATCTTCCAGATTCAATTTTCAAACAGCCAAGCGTGATTACTCTCGCGCATTGCGCGAGGTGAGCTTCTCATTCTGCCCCTAACAGCGAGGGGCATGGAGCGCCGCGAGGCGCAAATGTGTTGTCTCGCTTCCTTTGCGAAAGGAAGCGCATCGCCTCACGGCGCTCCACTGCGGCGATTTTGGGCGAGGGGACCATGCTTCCGGGACAGGACAAGCGCGACACGCGCCCCGATCCGGCTGGCTTTCGCCGGCCTTCATCCTGTCCGCGTCCAGCCGCGAACGGCGGAGCCACGTAGTTGGCCCGGACGGTGACCCCAGCCTCCCGGACGACACGGGTGCGAACCGTGCGCGCGGGCGCCGCATCCTGCTCCGCTCTCTGACGCCTCTAGAAAGCGCCCCTCACGAACAAGACACGCCGAACTTAAGAGAGGTTCAGAGCGCGGGGATTTGTATCCCCATCACGAAATGTTTCGGCGGACCCTTCGCGCGGATGAAGCGTCATCCTGAGGTGCGAGCCGCGCTTGCGGCGAGCCTCGAAGGATGCGCGCCATGCGTCACTGCCGTCATCCTTCGAGGCTCGCAAGTGCTCGCACCTCAGGATGACGGCGATCTGTTCTCATGTTCGGTGGTTATAGGTCTCCGCTCGCGCACGCCCTGACCTAGCTGCGCTGACCTTTCTTGATCTGGTCGATGTAGGCCGTCGTCTCCGGCGGCAGTGACTTGAGACCGCGCTGTCCCGCCTGCGACAGGATCGGCCGCAGTTTCGAGCCGACGAGATAGCCGGGATCACGTCCGGGCGGGATGATGCGGTCGAAAACGAGCACGACCGTCACGGCGACAAGGCCGGTGCGGATGATGCCGAGGGCCGAACCTGCGATGCGGTCGGCGAGGCTGCGGACAGGTCCGACCGTTTCATCGACGGCAAGCCGGAGCAGCGATCCAAAGGCGGCTCCCGCGGCAAGAAAGACACAAAAGAACACAAGGGAATTCTGTGCCGCAGACGGAGCGGTCTGACCGGCGAGCATCGGGGAAAGCCATGACGTTCCGGCGACGGCGAGCGGTGCGGCTGTGATGTAACCGAGGATCGTCGCGGCGCTGCGAATGAGGCCGACCTTGAATCCGGCGATCATGGCGACAAGCGCCACGACTAGGACCGCAACATCGAAGGGGTTCATCGGCCAGGTTCTCTGGAAGCGTGTCGGACAGCCAGCCGTAGCCGGTCCGGATTAGTAAACCCTTGATGCGTTCGTCTAAAACCCGGGCAATCTGTGCCGAACGCAAAAACGCCGCCCGGAATTGGGCGGCGTTTTTATTCCGGGTCAGTGTAGAGGCTGACGATCGATATCTAGAGCCGGGATCGATCCTGTCAAGTCTTGTAGCTGGGATCGAGCCTGTCGAGCTTGCGCAGCAGCGGCGGCCAGACGAGCTTGGTCGAGCGCAGATCCGAACGATCCGGATCGCTCACCAGCTTTTCGTTTTTTTCGATGACAAGCTTTTCGACCGGATAGGCGGTCGGGCCGAGCATGCGGGTGCGGACCTGCATCGTGCAGGCGCGCTCAAGATGAAACATGCGCTCGAACGCGGAGGCGACCGAACGGCCGACTGTCAGCGTACCGTGATTGCGCAGCAAGAGATGGTTCTTGGTGCCAAGGTCTTTCTGGATGCGCGGACGCTCGTCATGGTCGAGCGCAATGCCTTCGTAATCGTGATAGGCGAGGTCGCCGGTGACAAGCTGCGCGGTCTGGTTCAGCGGGAGCAGGCCTTCCATGCAGCTCGCGACCGCAGTGCCGTCAGGCGTGTGAAGATGCAGGACGCAGCCGGCATCCTCGCGAACTTCATGGATGGCCGAATGGATGGTGAAGCCGGCCGGGTTGATGCTGTATTCGCTCTCGGTCAACTGGTTGCCGGCGAGATCGACCTTCACGAGGCTCGATGCGGTGATCTCGTCGAACATCAGGCCGTAGGGATTGATCAGGAAGTGATGCTCGGGGCCGGGCACCCGCGCCGAGATGTGGGTATCGACCAGATCGTCCCAGCCATAATACGCAACAAGACGATAGGCGGCTGCGAGATTGACCCGCTGCTCCCATTCTCCGGGAACCATGTTGGATTGAACTTCCTTGAGGCGTGCTTCGGCTGGCGACATGGCGATTTTCTCCCGCGATTTATTTTGATCTTGCTCGGGCAGAAGCCTAGTCCCGCGATACCGCTATCGCAACATGCGGCGTCCGCAGAGGCGCCATGCCGCGAACCTAAAAGGGGGGAGGGATCAGGGTGCCGGAATGGCGAGCAGGCTGGCGATGCTCTTGCCGCGGATGTCGTAGACCCGTGCGAACACCACGTCGTCACGCTTGATCTCGACCACAACCGGCGCGTTCAAGCCCTTGCAGTAGAACTCGCCGAGCGTCATGGCGAAGTCCGCAGCCTGGCTGTCCCAGCCGATGGTGAAATCGGGGCCGAGTGCGACTTGCGCCGGGCGCTGCGGACCGCACACCGCGACACGCCACTTGCGGTTCCGGGGCGCAGGCTCCTGACGTTCCTCGATCTCCTGCCGCAGCCCTTCGGACGCCTGTTTGAGCGCGAGCCCCCAGTAGTCGAGCATGTAGCGGTCGTCGGCGGCGCGGACTGTCCCGGCGATATGGTTGAAGTGCGTGTACTGATAGGGATGCAGCCGGATCATTTCATTAAGCGGCAGCATCAGCCCCAGCAGAAATATCGCGGCAAACACGGCCTGCGCGGGGCGGCTGCGTTCCTTGAGCCAGCCAATGATCGCTGCAAAGGCAGCGCCCGCGAGAACGGCCATCGGCGGGATGACGAAGATGAAATGGCGAATGCCGTTGTAAAGCGCCGGGCGCTTCACCATCGCGATGACAAGCGGAAGCGTCGCAGCCAGCGTCAGCATCAGCAGAATGCTTTTGCGCCTGGTGTCGACATTCGAGCGCATCAGCGCAACGAACGTGCCGGCGACGCCTGCGCCGAGCAGGCCGAGCATGACTTCCGGAAGCTGCAATGCGAACAGCGTCGGCAGATACGACCACGGCATGTCCGGCACGGAGACGATCGCGCCGTTGAACAATTCCTTCCACGGCTTCTCGAAGAAATGCGAGAAATACGTCAGCGCGTGGAACGGATTGGCGGGATTGATGATCGACCAGGGCCACACCAGGCCCATGATCAGATAGCCCAGCAGCACGCCGGGCAGCAGAACGTAAACGACATGACCGAGCCGATGCGCGGCCTCGCGCAGGCCATGGGTGCGGATGTCGGAAATCCAGATCGGCAGAAATCCGACCGCGGCGTAGATCAGCGCCAGTCCGCCAAGGATACGGCAACCGATCGACAGACCCGCACCGAGACCGATGATCAGGATCGTGTGTGGTTTTGGCGAGGGATATTCCTGCGCCAGCCTCACCAGCCCGAGCATCAGGATCACCATCGCCACGGCAAAAGGCGCATCCTTCGGGTTCATGAACATGTGTCCGTAGAACGTCGGACACAGTGCGAGCAGCACGATCGCCGCAAGACCGGCCACCGGTCCGCCGACGCGCCGTGCGAGCCGCCATGTCACGCCGATGCCGATCAGGCCCACGATGGCGCCGAGAAGGCGTCGCGTCTCGAACAGTTCGAGCGGAATGATCTTGTGCAGCAGCGCGGCCGCCATGTCGAAGCCGCCGCCATACATGTAGAGGTTGGCGAACGACAGCGCGCTGGTGTCGGTGAAGCCGCTGCCGAACATCTTCAGCAGCAGATCGGCGTATTCCGCGTGAGTGTAGTCATCCCAGCCGAGACCGTAGTCCTTGAAGGTCAGGCCCGCGACGACCGTGACAACTGCCAGCACGGCAAGCGCAAGATCGTCACAAGTCTGTTCGATCGAGCGCCCGGCCGGCGTGTCGAGCGCCGATGTTGTAATCGATGACATCTCAGCTAATGAACCCAGCCGTTCCCGCGCCTGCGTGTCTTCCGGCAGGCGTTCCCGGGAACTTTGTATCCCAGTTCGGTGTTCAGGTAATTGCCAAATGTGGCGCATTTTCTCTAATTGCAATGCAACATTGCGGTCAGGGTAAAATTACAACCACGCTCCGAACGCCGTTTGCACGCTGGGTAGATTAGGCCTCGGAATCTGAACGGCGTCTGACCAACGGGGCATCTTTCATCGAAAAAGCGCCAATTACCAATTGGTAATGGGCTGACTTGAAACTATTATGGAACTCACCCTGTTGAGTCCGCTGGCGCGGGTTTGGAGCTTGTAATGATTGCGCTATTGATCGGCGGAACGGTTGTCCTCTGCATTGGCCTTCTGACGGTCGTGTTCGGGATCCCGATCAAGGAATTCAGTTTCGGCAACACGATGATCCTGGCCGGAGCCGTGGTGTCCTGCACCGGGCTGATCCTGATCGGGCTGTATTTCGTCGGCCGGGAATTTCGGAACCTGGCGCGCCGTCTGGAAACCGGTCTGCCGGCGCCAGTCGGATTGCCGCATGAGCCATCGCCGCGTGAGCTTGCGGCTGAGGCCCCGCCGCCAATTCGTCCGGCGCGAACCCTGCCTGAAACGCCGCTGGCGCCGCGTCCGATTCCTCCAAGGCCGGGCCGCGAAGACACGCTGTTCACCCGCGATCAGCCGCAAGATTTGGAGCAGGACCGGGACGATTTCGCCGCCGACGCCCGAGACGATCGTGGTCGGGGCCCGTTGAGCACATCAGAGCCGGCTCCCTGGCCGGAACATCCGGTCACCCGCGCGCGCAACCCTGCGCCTGCCACGGAATCATTCGAGCCTCCCGCAGAACCCGCTGAACGCCAGCGGCGCAACATCATGTTTTCGTCGCACCGCCGCGACAAGGCCCGCGAGTTGCCGCCGCGCGATCCGCCACTGAGCGACAGCACTGACCGGCCTGCGGCGGAGGATTTCGGACATCGCGAGCCTGAACCGGAGCCCCGGGGCACATTCGACAGCGCGTGGCCCAGCTCGCGGCCTGAATCCAACAAGGGGCGGCAGGATTCTCCCTTGCCTCGAAATGAGCGGAGCGCGCCATCGTCTGCCTCCGATCATGACGCCCCCGAGCCTGTCCGCGAACGGTTTCCGCCGCGCCGGTCGGATGCTTCGTCGGTCACCATCGTGAAGTCCGGGGTCGTCGATTCGATGGCGTATTCGCTGTATTCCGACGGATCGATCGAGGCGCAGATGCCTGAAGGCATGGTGCGGTTTGCGTCGATTGACGAACTGCGCGCGCATCTGGATCAGCGCGGCTGATCCCGGCCCGACCTGCTTTCAAGTCGGGTCGGGTCGTTTCCAAGTTTAAATAAATATACGCCGGTATTCTTGTTTTGCTTGTCAGTCCGGCAGCACTTCTCTCATACTCGCAAGTATAGATGGCGTCGAAACTGTCGCCGGCGGCCCATTTGCTTGGTTCGCCGCCTGTTTCGACTGGAATCTGATTGCGGCTTTGAAAGACCTCACGATGAGCGAAACCACTCACAAGGGATTCGTCGACCTGACCGCGTCGATCGTTTCCGCCTATGTCAGCAACAACGCGACGACCGCTGCTGAAATCCCGGCTCTCATCAGTCAGATTCACGCGGCGCTTGTGCGGGTCTCAACCGGCGGCACCGAAGCTGCGGCGGAGCCGGCCAAGCCGGCGGTTTCCGTCAAAAAGTCGATGACCTCGGACTATCTTGTATGTCTGGAAGACGGAAAACGCTTCAAGTCTCTGAAGCGGCATCTGCGCTCGCAGTACAATATGAGCCCCGAGCAGTACCGCGAGAAATGGGGTCTTCCGGCCGACTATCCGATGGTCGCGCCGAACTATGCCGTGGCGCGCTCCCAGTTGGCCAAGAAGATGGGCCTTGGCCAGCAGCGCCGGCGCCGGAAATAACCGGTCTGGAAACAGGTCTGAAAATAACGGACTTGCCGTGACTTAGGAATAATTCCACATTGGGGGCTTCCGGAGTCAAGTCCGGACGGCCTCTATATTTTTTCGGGGATCGCTATCCCCGTTGTTTGCATCGCCTCTAGGATATAGGTATAAATTCCTAGTGAGGTTTCGATGCTTGAAGTCCAGCCGCCTGCTCCCGTTTTTTCCCCGTCGCAATCCAGCACCACTGAACCGCATCCGGATGAGATCTGCCGTCTGGTTGCTGGCTGTGTCGCGTTCGATTTTGGTCTCGACGCAGCCGCTCTTGAAACCGGTCTGCGCGGTTCGCAGCGCATGGCCTTCGCGCGGCAGATCGCGATGTACCTTGCCCATGTCGGTTTTGGGCTCAGTTTTGAGATCATCGGACACGCCTTCGGACGCGACCGGACCACTGTCGCCCATGCGTGCCGTGTCGTGGAAGATGGCCGCGACGACATCTGGTTCGACTGCCGTGTCGCGACGCTTGAACTGATCTGCCGGGCGGCAGCCGGTGGAGACGTCCGATGAAGCGGCAGGACAGCAAGACCCGGCAACCGGCCACGCAGATTCCCGCCGACGCGGTCGACGCATTCCGCGCACAGCATCTCGATCTTGCAACGCGCGATCTCATGACGGAAACCGGTGTGATGCAGGTGGTTGTGAACGATAGCGAAAGTCCGCTGGCGTGGCTGGCGCGCCGCAAAGGACGCGACGGCCGCGCCATGATCGGACCGGATCAGTTCATCGCGGGTGAACGCCTGCGTGCGGATTTCACCCGCGGACACATGACGCCGCGAGTGACCTCGAGTTGGTCCGGTATCGGCCGAACGCGCGGCAGCGGCGGTGGCGGTGACATGACGGATCTGATCGTTGCGTCACGCCAGCGCGTGCGCCTGGCGCTGGAGGCCTGCGGTCCCGAATTTTCCGGGCTTCTGCTCGATGTCTGCTGTTTTTTGCGGGGTCTGGAAGACGTCGAGCGCGAGCGCGGCTGGCCGTCACGTTCGGCCAAAGTCGTGCTGCAACTGGCGCTTGATCGGCTGGCACGTCATTACGGCTTGCGCAGCGATGCGCGCGGTGGCGGCGGGGCGATCAGGACCTGGCTTGCGGACGATGCGGCCTTTACGCCGTAAGAATTCAGGATGCCGACGCCAGCGTTTCGCGGGCGTCGTTCTTGATCCGCTCCGCCATGGCCCGCAGGCCGTTGGAACGCTGCGGCGTCAGGTGTTCGCGAAATCCGAACTCGTCGAAGATCGAGATCGGATCGGCGGCCAGGATTTCGCGCGCCGTCTTGCCGGACTGGATTGTCAGCAGGATCGCGATCAGCCCGCGCACGATATGGGCGTCGCTGTCGCCCTTGAAATTCAGCACGGGCTCGCCGCCGTTGCGATCGATGGCGCGCGACAGCCAGACCTGACTGGCGCAGCCTTGAACCTTGTTTTGGGCGGAATGTTCGGCATCGGACATCGGGGCCAGCGTACGGCCAAGCTCGATGACATAGCGGTAGCGGTCGTCCCACTCCTCGAGCAGTTCGAAATTGTCCCTGATTTCGTCGATGGTCGTCATAGTGGCCCGTATACTCATATCCAAAGGTCTCATCCGAGCCTTATATGAGATCGCGGGGCATCGATAGCCATAAGTTCCGGGCCTTTTCGGCCCGAAATATCGCTCGTTCTGGACGTGTTTATGGCCCCGCTGTCGTTTCCCCGGCCGGTGGCTGCCAGTCGATCGCAAGGTCGTCCTGCGTCAACGTCTGACGGACGACCACAGCGATTTCCGGTTCGGTCGCGCGGTCATCCGGCGTCCCGATGGAGCCGGTGTGATCCGGTGCCTTCTTGCCGGCCTTCTCGGCAGGCTCAACCGCCTTCTTCTCGTTCTTTTCGTTCTTCTCGGCCTTGTCCGTGATGAACTGATAAACCTTCTTGGCGCCGGACTGCGCGCGCTCGCCGATCACAGTCGCCGCCTGTCCGCCCACGACGCACGCCGTTGGCTGACGATTGCAGAACTGGCTCATGTCGGACACGGCTGCGGTGGCTGCCGAAATAGCTTCCGACGCGCCGATCTGCGGACCCTTGTCCGAATCGGGCGTCTTGTCGGTCGGGAGCAGCACAAGCACCAGCCCCAGCCAGAACGCCATGCGAAGGAGGAAAAACATCTCACACCCCGTTAGTCGCTTTCACCGGAATGACTTCACGCGATGAAGCACTCCGCCCCGTTGCGATTGATCTCGCAATCATCCCGTGTCGTATCAGACGCGGATAAATCTCCGGTTCTTGCGCTGTCTAAAATTTGAATGGTTTGATTTGGCGTAAATTTTCGATTGATAAGAGCGATATTTCGCTGCGAATGACGCGGCGGTGGCCGCCAGCCGTGCACGATTTCGAAACCATAACGGCGCGGCATGGAAACTTCGCGTTCACCATTCGGCCGAATGAAATCGCCGATTGTCCGCGAAAACAGCGCATTCGACCGGCGTAACTTGCAATCGGATGCGTGCCTTAGCGTTCGCTTAAGTTCACTCTGACACCATCAGCCAAACGAAAAACGGGGGCGTTCCGGCCGTCGACATGACGACCGGCCGAACGGTGAGAACAACGTGAGATTGTCCGGCATCATACGCGATCATCTGGACTCGCTGCTGCATCCATCGGCGCGAGGGGATTTGATGACGAAAGCCCGTCACCGCGCCTTCATCGGGCCGCGGCTGCTCGGCGGCCTTGCGGCGCTTGCTTCGCTTCCGCTTTATCTTGCGGTTCGCGGCGCTCCGCAGGAAGTCGAGGTCATGGTGTTCGCGTGGCTGATCGCGCCCATTCTCGTCTCTTATTACCTGTCGCGCACAGGTCACTATGAGCGCGCACACATTCTGTCGTCGACCGCGCTGGCGGCGGTGGTCATGGCGGTCTGTATCAATACCGGAGGAATTTCATCGTTCGCGGCGATCTGGCTGGTGGCCGTTCCGCTCGATGCGGCGCTGTCCGCGTCGCGGCGTGCCGTTATCATCGCCGTCGTGCTGGCGCTCGGTTGCGCGCTGGGTCTTGTCATGATCGACGCTTTCGGCGCGCTTCCGGTTTCGAGGGTGCCTGCGTCCTACAGTTCGCTGTTCGAGGCGCTCGGCATTGCCTCCGCGACGATCTATGCGTCGGCTCTCGCGTTCAGCGCGGAATCGCTGGCCCGGATGAGCAGAAAACTGCTGATGGTCGAAGAAGAGCGCTACCGGCTGCTCGCGCACAACATCAGCGACGTGATTTCGCGGCATAGCCGCAACGGCGCAATCCGGTTCATTTCGCCGGCGGCGGAAGCCCTTCTGGGCACGCCGGCCGCATTGCTTCAGGAGCACGGTCTGTTCGACCGCGTTCATGTGGCCGACCGGCCGGCCTATCTGACTGCGCTCTCTGAGGCCGCGCGCAGCGGCGACGAGCGCAGCGTCGAGTTTCGCGTGAAGCGGGATGCCGCGCGCGGCTCCGAATACGAACGTACACCGGCTGCCGAATTCATCTGGATCGAAATGCGTTGCCGGCCGATCGATGCGACGTCGCGGTCGCTGGGCGATCCGGGCGTCGAAGTGGTTGCGGTGATGCGCGATGTGACCGAGCGCAAGCTTCAGGAGCAGGCGCTGGAAGACGCTCACATGGAAGCGGAGCGCGCAGGTGCGTCCAAGTCGCGCTTCCTTGCCACGATGAGCCATGAGCTGCGTACCCCGCTGAATGCCATCATCGGATTTTCTGAGATGATCGTCCGCGAGAACGAGATGATGATCGACGCCGCTCGGCGGCAGGAATACGCCAAGCTGATCAACGAATCCGGCCTGCACCTGCTGTCGGTGGTCAATGGCATTCTCGACATGTCGAAGATGGAAAGCGGCAACTTCGAGATTCTCCCCGAATTGTTCTCGCCGCGCGAATCCCTCATCAGTTGCTGCAACCTGATGGTTCTGAAAGCACGCGAAAACGGCATCGATGTCGTGACGCGTGCGCCGGCGGACCTGCCGCAGATCACCGGAGATCCGCGCGCCTTCAAGCAGATGATTCTGAACTTGCTCTCAAATGCGATCAAGTTTTCCGAGCGCGGCGGCACGGTCACCGTCGCCGCGGGCGTCGAAGGATCGCGCTTGCTGGTTCGCGTGATCGACAGCGGCGTCGGGATCGGAGCCGAGGATCTGAAGCGGATTGGCGATCCATTCTTTCAGGCCGGGAAAACCTATCAGCGCCGCCACGAAGGCACCGGACTTGGGCTCTCCATCGTCAAGAGCCTGGTCGCGATGCATGGCGGCGAGATGACTGTGCAAAGCCAGATCGATGAAGGCACGACGGTTACCGTGGCGCTGCCGATGGTGTTTACGCCGCCGGCCGAGAAATCCAGCAACATCGCAAAACTCGCGCCCGTGCGCGCGGAACCTCAAGATTATCAGGTGAAGAAAAGTGCCTAGACAGATCGCAGAAGATGACGAGAAACCACGCCGCCGCCGTCGCGCCGCTGCGGTTGCGGCGGTTGAGCCGGAGCGAGGCCTGATCATGCGCGTCCTGCTGCACAGCCCGAAGGATACACTGGCGGCAACGGCGGCACTCGCGGCTGTGATCGCCATTGTCACCAATGCGATGTTCCTGCAGGCCGGGCGTCATCCATCGCCGATGTTCAGCACTGCCGCCGTTTCGTCATCGCCGGTTGCGGCTTCGGTTCCCGCACCATTGCCGCGGGTCCGCCCGCCTGAAGCCGAAGCGCGTGTTGTCGAGAAGCCTTTGGAATCGGCGGCGCTTGCGCCGGCGAAGCAGGCTGTAACGCCTGCCGTGCCGCGGCCTCCGGCCCCCGTTCACGCAGCAAAAAGCGACCCGGTTGGCGATCTGATCGTGTCGACGCGGCGCATCGCCGCCGTCCAGCGCGCTCTGACCGAATATGGCTATGGCCAGCTCAAGCCGACCGGCGTTGTCGGCACCGACACGCAGGCCGCGATCCAGAAATTCGAGCGCGATCGCAAGATGCCGGTTACGGGCCAGTTGTCCGACCGCCTGATCCGCGATCTGACCGTCCTGACGGGGCGGCCGATCGAATAGGCGGCCTCTACCGCTAGTGGATAGATGGGCTGCTAACATCGTCGGCTCCGACTGTGGTAGCACCTCCCTGTCTTTCCATTTCGCCCGATCGGTTCAATCTCCATGTCTCGCCTGAAATCATCCATCTGGGTCGCGGGTTATCTGCGGCGATGCCAGGGCGCCGGCATGTTCGGCGCGGTCCGGCGGCGCGGCGCGGAAGAGGCGGGCGCGGTATTCGTCAAGATCGCCTTGATGGACGGCACGGCGATACTGTTCGTTCCGGCGCCGCAAACCGCCTATGACGACAGCCGGCCTGTCGAGCGAGTCTTCATCCAGTCGCCGCCGCAAGCTGTTGAAGAGCAGGTTGTCGAAGCGCGCCTTGCGAAGGAAATCGGTTTCGATCCGGATGTCTGGATTGTCGAAGTCGAGGACAGGGAAGGGCGTCACTTCCTCGATCTGGCTAAGACTTAACCGCGCGACGTGTTGCGGGTTGCGACGTGCGTGCCGGGCTGGGCTGCGGGGCGCGATTGCACGGACGTTGAACGGGCGCGCTGGCGCTCGTCATCGTAGAGAGCAGGACGGTATTTTGCCCGCGTGGCGGCGAGTGCCGAGCCGCGCCACGCGGCGAGCATGATCAGGGCGGTCCGCAGTTCGATGACCTCATAGAGCCGCGCCAGCCGGTAGACATCCATCACCGATGCGCCGAGCGACGGATTCAGGAACAGCAGCACGCGCTGATACGATTCGCCCGGCATGCCGAGCGCCTTGAGCGCGCAGGCGAGCGGCTCGCCGCCCGGTTCGTTGACGATCTGGGTCGCGACCTTTGAGGTCAGGATCAGCGCGTCGGCGAGCTCGGCCGCGAAGCCGGCGGAATCGACCGCCAGCGCGGCCTGCTCGAGGGCTGTCACCGCGCGCGCGGCGCGGCGCGGATCGACCGGTGTGGACGGCTTCAGCGGCGTATCCGTCAGGCCGCGCAGCATCTGGGCGCGGTGGCTTTTGTCGGCAGCCAGAAACATCTCGATCAGTTTCGCCGCATCGTCCGGCTGCATCGACAGGGTCGGCGCAGGCATGGCGGGAGCCATAGGCGCTTCGGGCTCTGACACGATCTCAATATCCGCAGCGGGATCGATGAACGTGTCATCCAGCAGGACATGTTCATCATCTTCAAGGACGGCCGGCTGTTTGTTCGCCGTGTACTTCAGTTGCAGTTTCCAGGCGATTTCGCGCGGCGTGTTCGGATAGATCGCAAGACGCGCACGCACGGCAGCGCGCGTGGCATCGTCGACCTCGTCGATCAGGCGCGTGGCCAGTTCGGCGAATTGCCGTTCCTCGTCGAGGGTGTGGTCGCTGGTCTGGACATAGAGATCTGTCAGCACGCGAAGCAGCGTCGGGCGAATGTCGACGCCCTCGCGCCGGGACAGTGTCATCAGGCCATCGAAGCCGTGAAACATCGGAGGTGTCGTCATGCCGGATACGCGGGGTTTAGGTCACGGCCTGACGTTATCGGGCGCCTGTTAACAAGCCATTAACCATGCTCACTCTTAATGACCCGGTGCCGCCGGCGCAGGAAGCAGGGCGGTCAGGAGAGATCGATATGGGCATCATTGTTGAATTTCCGGCGGAAGCGGCGCGGCGCGCCGGGCCGGACATGAACATGGTCCCGCGCGAGGGAACGGCAACGATCCTGATTCTCCCTGCTATCCGGATCGAGCGCTACGCTGACGAAACCAGCGATGGAGTCGGACCGGGAGAGGGAACGGCTCCGGGACGCCGTCGCAAGCGCAGGGCGCGTTCCTGAACAGGTTCTCCCGGCGAAAGACGCGCCGGATCGGCAACGCTTTCAGACCGGACCGCGATGTGTAATCCGCTCTATCTTTTGCCATTCGTTGCGAGCCTCGCTTGCCCGAGCGATGATTTCGGCCGCACCCGCTCGACGTTCTATCATGAGGACATGCACAGGTGGGTCGGCGCGGAGGCCACCAAGAGTCTGGGCGGCCAGCCGTCGCAATTCCAGTTGACCGATCTGGAACGGTCGCTGCGCGATCTTGCCTACTACTTCATCGAGCCGCCGCATTCGCATCCGGCCTGGAAAGCGGTGTTCGGCGATTACGAAAAGATACCCGCGCCGTGGCGGCAGTCGGTCGTCTTCGACCGGACGCTTTATGGCCGGCGCATGATCGACGAGCCGCACCGGTCACAGACCGCTGCCTATGCAGGGTTGATCGAAGATGTGCGCAACGACGGCATCATGCTCGACCAGTTCATTCCGGTCGCCGTGAAGGTCAACGATCTCGATATCAAGCGCAACAAGGCGCTCGGAATTGTCGCCGAGCTTTCGCCGCGCGAATACGACGATGCGCAGGCGCGCATGCGTGAAAACGTTCTGGTCGTGCAGTGGGTGCAGCAGTGTCTGCAACAGCGCGTCGCGTCGTATCGTTGGGCGCTGGACCGGCTGGTGATTCACGCGCCCGATACCATGGCCGCGGATGCCGATCGTTTGATCGTTCAATTGTCCCAGCGCGCATCGGACGTGTGGATCAAGGCGACGCCTGTTGTCGGCCGCGCGCTGCGCGTCGGCGGATAAATCAAAGTTCCGAATCTCTGCGACCTTCGGACACGCGACGTTCCGACACGCGGCGGAACGTCGCGTTGAGTCCGTCAGCAATCGGTTGTTTGCTTTTTCAAGACATCGAACCAACTGATTTGTCATGAGATGAATGGGGGATGGAATGACAGGTTCCCCAGTCGAAAGATTGTTTCTTCTCGGGAGATCTTTTGGAACTCTGATTGCGCTGAGTATCGCCGTTGCTGTGCCTGCGTTTTTCATTGTCTACACGCTGGAACCGCATCTGGTACTTCCCGCGCTCAGTGTGCTGTTTTTTGCGGCAGCAGCTCTCGCCGCTATCACAGCGCTTTCGGTCAAGACCAACAAAAACACGGAGAATTTGAATCTCTGGGATGTCGCCGGCGGCCTTGTCATCACCGGTTGCGCAGCATCAGTGCTGGGTGAACCGGAGCAGGTCGCACAACTGTTCGAGCATCTGTTCGAACGCGGAACTAACACGCAGTAACAGGAGAAGTTTTAGAAGTTAGACGACCAGGCCGGGCCCCTCTGGCAGCCGTGAGGTTGCGATGTCGGACTGGAATTCCAATTGGAGTGGCCCTTTAGACTATGCGGCAGTTGTCCAGCAGCGTGATTCACTGACTAAAAGTCGGTGCGTGATGCTTGTTGTGACACGTCGTATTCGCCTGTGACAGGGGCCGCTCTTCCACAAAATAGGGAAGCCCGGCTCATGTTTGAATTGTTCACTCCAGAAGCTTTAACTGCACTCGTTCAGGTCATCCTCATCGACCTTGTTCTTGCCGGTGACAATGCGATTGTCATCGGTCTTGCCGCTGCGGGTCTGCCAAAAGGGCAACGCAACAAGGCAATCTTGATCGGCGTTGGCGCCGCGACACTTCTGCGAATTATCTTCGCGGCTCTTACAACCCAGCTTTTGGCCATTGTCGGACTGTTGCTCGCGGGCGGCCTCCTGCTGCTGTGGGTCTGCTGGAAGATGTGGCGTGAGCTGAGCGCCGGGCATGAACAACATGTCGTGGCTTCTGACGGCGAGGCGAAATGTGCCCCGACCAAGACGCTGGCCCAGGCTACATGGCAGATCATTGTCGCCGACGTGTCGATGTCGCTCGACAACGTGCTCGCGGTCGCCGGTGCGGCGCGTGAGCATCCCATGGTGCTGGTTTTCGGACTGGCTCTGTCGATCGCAATGATGGGTGTTGCCGCGTCGTTCATTGCGAAGCTGCTTCAGAAGCATCGCTGGATCGCCTATGTCGGCCTCGCGGTTATTCTCTATGTCGCCGGCGAGATGGTCTATCGCGGTGCGCTGGAGATCTGGCCACGCCTGAAGTGAGTCGTGTTGATAGCGCCGCCCGCAGCATTTGCGGGCGGCGCTGTCGTGCGTTCAGGCGACCTTGACCAGATTGTGCACCGGCAGCGGACCGCCAGGAAACTGGACAAGTTTTCCGCCAACGGCGAGCGACCCAAGATCAATGCCGAAGAAGCCGAGCTGATCGATCAGCGCTTGGCTGGCGGCGTCTCGGTTTGCAGGCGGCAAGTCGCAGCCGCCAGTGACGCCTGCGCTTGCGGCATCAGGCCAGGCTCCGCGGCGAGCGCTTTGAGCACGATAAGGCCGGTCGTGGTCGGCGAGTCGATGATGAGGCGGTCGGCTGCGGTGACTTCTTCGTCTTCCGGCAATTCGGCGTGCTGTGCCGCCGTCATCAGGTCGAGCTCGATGACGCGCCGCCCGGCCGAGCGATCGTTGATCGCGTAGTAGGCGACGTCGTTGCGCGTATAGAACGACACCGATGTGTAGGCCTGACTCACCGGCACGGTCAGTTTGAGCGGGCCGCTGGAAAGATCATAGCGGCAGGCGGCACTGGCGAAGGCCGGGTCCATGAAGGGCATTGGAGCGCTGCTCGGCGCGGCCGCCGGCAACGCCGTCACAGCATTCAGTTTCGTGATCGGAGCAAGACGGGAATAAGCATCGAGGGTCGCGACGCGCGGAAGCACCAGCACGCTCACGAGATGAACCACGCCGCCCAGCAGCGCGCCCCCGAGAATTGCGAACACCCAGCGGATCATGGGCAACTCACCGTGCTGACCGATGGCATCGGCGCGTCCTTTTGCGTGCGCGTTCCGACGCCGACCGGCGTATCGTAGAGCCGCAGCACCAGCATGTACCGGTCAAGGCCGCCGGTCGGCAGCCAGTTGCCGGCGCGCGAGCGCGACGTGATCCGCACCTCGAAGCCGCCGTCCGAGCCGCGCACGATTTCCTGGCTGGTGAATCCGTAACGCTGGAGCGAATTGGCGACGAGCTGGCCCTTGGAATCGTAGAACGTCAGGGTCCAGAAACGCGCCGCGGGCGTCACGCCTTTCACGACCACATCACATCGTCCGTCGAGCGCGCGGCCCGAATCATCCTTGGTCGCGGTGAACATGACGCCGTCACCGGTGCCGACCGGCAGTTCGCCGCTGCGAGCGACGGAGGCGCGCGAGTAGGGATCGATGCTGCTGGTCCCGGTTCGGGGCCGGGCGGTCCACGCGCCGATGGTGATGGTGCCGACGTTGACGCCGCGCGTCGCCGTCATCCATGTGGCGCCAAGGCCGACGATGGTTGCGATAATCAGCGTAACGAGGGTGATAAGGATCAGCCGCACGATCGAAGCGCACTCATGACGCGGTTAGTTCTTGCGCGGCGGCAGGGCCGCCGCAGGCTGATCGGTTGCCGATGCGAAACTGTCCGGGAAAGCCACGCTGGAAGCCGGCGGCGGCTTGCCGCTGTCATTCGAGGACGTCTTGCCGGGCACGGCCACGGTCTTTGCGGCGTCATCGAACAGCTTCTCGACGCGTACCAGGATATTCGCACCACGCCGGGTCAGAATCGGCGGAGGACCGGGATTGACCTCAGAGGCTTTTGCGTTGGCGTTTGCCGAAGCAACTGCGTCAGGCCGCTTCTTGCCGGCACCGACGCCGGGGAGATCCTTGATTTCAACGCCCTGGTGCGCGACGACCATGACGTCGTGCCATGTCTGCGCCGGCAGCGAGCCGCCGGTCATGCGGTTGGTCGATGAATAATCGTCGTTGCCGTACCACACCGCCGCCGTGAAGTTGCCGGTGTAACCGACGAACCATGCGTCGCGAAACGCGTTGGTCGTGCCGGTCTTGCCGGCCGCGGGAATGCCATCGAGCTGAGCGCGCCGCGCGGTGCCTTCATCGACCACGTGGCTCATCATTTCGGCCATGTCGGCAGCCACCGATGCGGGGATGGCTTGTGTTGGCTTCCTGCCGTCGCGGTCCCACCGCCAGACCGGATCGCCTGCGCCGGTTCGGACCTCGAGCACCGCATGGGGCTTCACTGCGCGTCCCTTGTTCGGGAACGTGGCGTAAGCCACCGCATGCTCGACAACGCTCACTTCGGTTGAGCCGATCGGCAATGACGGCGTATCCACCAGAGGAGCCGTGATGCCCATCTTGCGCGCCGTCTCGACGATCTTTGCGCGGCCGGCACGGGGGCCACCCTTGCCGCCCATGGTAATCGACAGCTTGACGGGCACGACGTTGATGGAGCGCGTGATCGCCTGCGTCAGCGTCACTGAACCCGAATACGAACGACCGTAATTCTGCGGGCACCAGTTGCCGATGCAGACCGGGCCGTCCACCACAATGGACTTCGGCGTGAAGCCGTTCATCAGCGCGGTGGCGTAGACGTAAGGCTTGAACGAGGAGCCGGGCTGGCGCATCGCATCGACGGCGCGATTGAACTGGCTCGCGCCGTAATCGCGGCCACCGACCATGGCGCGCACGCCGCCGTCGAGATCGGCGAGAACCACGGCGGCCTGGGTCGCGTGATAGTCGCGGCCGAACTGGCGCAACTGGTTTTCGACGGCGGATTCCGCGGCGTGCTGCACATTCATGTCGATCGCGGTGCGAACCACGAACACGCGCTCGGTATAGGACTTCGGGAACGTCAGGACGAGCTTGCGCATCTCGTCGAAGGCATAATCGAGATAGTAGTTGGGCGAATTCTCGTCGCGCCGGTCGACGGCGTTGGCGGGATTGCGCCGGGCGCCGAACACCTGGCCTTCAGTCATGAAGCCGGCATCCACCAGATTGTCGAGCACGACGTTGGCGCGGGCGCGCGCCGCGGGCAGGTTGATGTGCGGCGCGTATTTGGTCGGCGCCTTGAACAGGCCGGCGAGCATCGCAGCTTCCGCGAGGTTCACGTCGCGCGCGGACTTGTTGAAATAGAAGTGCGCGGCGCCGTCGACGCCGAAGGTGCCGCCGCCCATATAGGCGCGGTCGAGATAGAGTTTCAGAATTTCGTTCTTGGTCAGCCGCGTTTCCAGCCAGATGGCGAGGAACGCTTCCTTCACCTTGCGCTCGATGGTGCGCTCGTTGTTGAGGAAGAGGTTCTTGGCGAGTTGCTGCGTGATCGACGAGCCGCCTTGCCGCACGCCACCCACCTGCGCGTTGGTCATCAGCGCGCGCGCGGTGCCGGCAACGTCGATGCCGAAGTGATCGTAGAAGCGGCGGTCTTCGGTGGCCAGCGTCGCCTTGATCAGGTTGTCGGGAAACTCTTCGAGCGGGATCGAGTCGTTATGCTTGATGCCCCGGTTTCCGATCGGATTGCCGTAGCGATCCAGGAATGACACCGCGAGATCGGATTTCTTCAGCCAGTCGTCATCGGAGGTTTCGCGAAAAGCGGGAATGGCCAGCGCGAGCATCAGCACCAGGCCGGCAAGGCCGATGGTTGCACCCTCGGAAAGCGGCTCAACGAAAACCCAGCGCTTCCAGCGGCCGACATAGAAGCGATCCATGAAGGTCGAATAGCGCTCCCACAACTCCCGCAAGCCCACGGCCGAGGAGAACAGCGTCGAGTCGATGCGCGCGTCGAGATCCAGCAGGAAATGCCGGAACCGTCTTTTCCACTCGCTGGGTACGATCTGGCGCACCGGAACCCTTGAAAATGATGCGGCGAAACTTGATCACGAGTCGCCGGATGAAAAGCGCTGGTTAGACGATGCTGATCAATTTGCGGCATCCCCAAGGCGTTCGGAGGGCCGATTTTGCCAGCGGGAATCCGCAATCTTCTAGCCGACCATGAACCATAAACCAATGGTCGCGTTGGTTTTTTAATGATGAGAGTGAACGCAGCCCACGGTTTTTAGCGCGGGGAACATTGACCCTCATCTTGGCGCTTGCGCAGCCGCCGCCAAGGCTCATAAAGCACCATATAGCGTAAGGACGTTTTAAGATCCGAACAGGTTCAAAGCCATGACAGCCCGGCCTCGGCCGCCCTCGACCCAAAGCGAATTTTTCTGGAAAACCAAGACGTTGGAGGAGATGTCCGACAGCGAGTGGGAAAGCCTGTGCGATGGCTGCGCGCGCTGCTGCCTGGAAAAGCTCGAAGACGAGGATACGGGCAAGATCTACTTCACCCATATTTCCTGCACGCTGCTCGATGCTGGCCTTTGTGCCTGCAAGGACTATCCCAACCGGTCGGCCAAGGTGTCCGATTGCGTGCGGCTGACCCCGGAGAACGTCCGGACGTTGAACTGGCTGCCGCCGAGTTGCGGCTACAAGCTCGTGGCCGAGGGCCGCGATCTGTATTGGTGGCATCCGCTGATTTCCGGCGATCCCAACACCGTCCATGAGGCTGGTGTGTCGGTGCAGGGCAGGGTTTGGGGCAGTGAGGACGAGGTCGAGGAAGCGGACCTTGAAGACCACATCGTGCAGTGGCCGGGCGTGATTCCCAAGCGCGCGCGGCTGAAGAAGCGTCCGCCGTCCAAGTAACCTATCCAAAGTATATCAGTCGACGGATAACGCCCGCGTGATGGTCCTTCCGCGCGGTGCACCCATGCGCCTGCGCCGGTTATGAAGCGCTGCGAAACAGGATAGAACTGGTGTCATCCCGTACATTTCGAGTTCAAGTCAGTTGCGGCTTGATCCTTCTTCAGAAACATTTTCCGGACCACGTCCAGACTTATGACCGAGACACATCGACAGCCCGGCGACATGGCCAGTGATTCGGCCGATGAGGCGCAGGCACTGGACACTCCGGACGACGTTGCGAACATCGCCACCGAAGTGATCGATCTCTCCGAGGCGCCGCCGATCGTGCCGGCGCCACCGCTCTCAAAGAGCGAAGTGCGGACCATCCTGCTGAGCCTGATGCTCACGATGTTCCTCACCGCACTCGACCAGACCATCGTTGCGACTGCGCTGCCGACCATCGGCCGCCAGTTTGGCGACGTCAGCAATCTGTCCTGGGTCATCACCGCTTATCTGTTGTCGGGGACAGCGGTCGCGCCGGTCTATGGCACGCTGAGCGACATCTATGGCCGCCGCGCGATGATCATTGTTTCGCTGGCGCTGTTCCTGCTGGGCTCGGTGCTGTGCGCGATCGCGCCGAACATTCTGACGCTGATTCTCGCGCGCGCCCTTCAGGGCATTGGCGGCGGCGGCATCCTGCCGCTGGTGCAGACCGTGATCTCCGACGTGGTGACGCCGCGCGAACGCGGCCAGTATCAGGCCTATTTCTCGTCGGTGTGGGTCGCGGCCGGCATCGGTGGTCCGGTGCTCGGCGGATTGTTCGCCGAACATCTGCACTGGTCGGTGATCTTCTGGATCAACCTGCCGCTGGGCGCGCTGTCGCTGGCGCTGCTGCTGCCGAAGATGAAAAAGATTCCGGTGTTCCACCGCAGGCGCAAGGTTGACTGGCTCGGCGGCGTGCTGCTGATGGCCTCCGCCGTGATCGTGATGCTGGTGCTGACATGGGGCGGCAACCGCTTCGCATGGGCGTCGCCTGCGATCATTGCGATGATCGGCTCCGCGCTGTTTCTCGGTGTCGCCTTCGTCTGGCACGCGAAGCGCACCAGTGAACCGTTCCTGCCGATTCCATTGCTATCAGGACCGGTGGTGCCGTTCGCGATGGCTGCGGGCGGCTGCGCGATCGGCACGATGATCGGGCTGACGGTGCACATGCCGCTGTACTACGAAGTGGTGTACGGCCTCTCCGCGAGTGAAGCGGGCCTCGCTTTGATTCCGCTGGTCGCGGTGTCGGTGCTCGGCGCATGGGCCGCGGGCCGCGCAATGATGTTCACCAAGCACTACAAGCGCGCGGCGATCGGCGGCGTGACCATCGCGGCCTGTGCCGCTTTTACGCTCGCATGGGCGACGCCGCTGCCGCTGTGGCAACTGCTCGCGGCCCTGTCGTTCATGGCGGTGGGTCTCGGCACGGTGTTTCCGGTCAGCGTTGTGTCGATCCAGAATGCCGTGCCGCGCATGCAGGTCGGCACGGCGACCGGCGCGATGAATTTCTTCCGCTCGCTGATGGCGTCGTTCACGGTCGCGGTGTTCACCGCGATCCTGCTGATGGTGCTCGGAGGCAATCTCACCATCGGCGCCGAACATCAGATCGGCTCGAAGCATGCGATCGCCGCGAGCGATATGATCGTCGCGTTCCGTTATGTGTTCGCCGCCGCGGTTCTGCTGACGACCGCCGCAACACTGGTGATGCTGATGGAAGAGCGCCCGCTGGCCGGGCCGCAACAGGCCCCCGCCGAGATGGCCGAATAGGCGCGATCCTGCCGTCTCGCGCGAAAAGGCGAAACGGTCACGAACTTCGGCGCATAAGGCGGAACGGCAACAAGGTGTTCGGCCGCGTTGCGCGGGACATCCGATCGTGCTGCACTCTGCGGAACGGAGCAGTGGCATGCTGAACGCCGCGTGGTTGATCGTTCATCTGATCGCAAGCGCAACATCGTTGCCGGGGACGGCTGCTGCCTCCCAGTCTGTGGGTGTGAGCTGCACCTATCAGGCGTGCATGGCGAAATGCACAAGGCTCAACGGGACTATCTGCAACAGCTATTGCGACGCGCGGATCCGGCAACGGATTGCCGTGGGGGTCTGCGTTAGGCTGTAAACTCCTGCGGCTACTTCTTGGTCAGGACGTCACCGAAGGATGCGATCGACGCCGGGTGAGCCGCCAGCCATTCTTCGCTTTCAGCTATTTGCACATAATAGGCGGCCATCCTGAGCAGCCGGTCCCGCGTTTCAATGTCATCTTCATGGTCGGCACGTTCGGTCAGTTCCGAAGCCCGCCGTATCAGATCGGACGGGTCTGTCATGACATGTCTCCGTGGATGAGCGTGCGATGTCCGCAACGCCGCTACGGCAGGAAAAACGACTTCAAGGGATGTGTGTTCCGAAGGCGAGAAGTGTTTGGCAACCAAGGAACAAAATTCCGCCAGCCAAGTTGAGCGATCGAGAATTCCCACGGCTACTGCCAAAGGACGTTGATGGGATGAAAACAGATCGTCACCTCGAAACAAAGCCAGCGCTACCTCCAGTGGTGGGTTGCCCCAATTGCAAAGGCTATCCGATGGCAATTCAGGGCTTGGCGCTTCGGTCGAGCAGGCCCACCGCAACAGATCGTGCCCTCTATTTCTGCGACCTGTGTGGCTACACGAAAATAGAGGCCGTCTCGCTGGATGAGGACTAGGCCGTCCGCGCCGCCCATTTTCTAGGAAATAAATCCTTGTCAGCGTGACGCTGCCGGGATAGGGTCCCGGTATGCCCCCAGAAAAGCGTTTCCGGCCCCTGAAGGGGCCGTTGACGTTTGCAGGCAAGGCTCCTATCTTATGCAATATTGCAGAGGATAGGCTAATGCCTGCAAAATCGCAGACAACCCCGGAACTTGTTCCTGCCAACCGCCATGGCCTCGCGCTGGAAGGTTTCTTCCGCATCATGGCCCGCTGGGGCGTCGGCAATGGCGACGCCCGGCGCATCCTCGGCAACCCCGCGGAGCGCACGTTCTTTCAATGGAAGAGCGGCAAGGCCGCACGTCTGCCGGACGATACGCTGCGCCGGATCGGTTATGTCGCCGGCATCTGGAAAGCGCTGCAGATCGTCTATTCCGATGCCGCGCTGGCCGACGGCTGGGTGCTGCGTCCGAATCGCTCCTTCGCGGGACAAACACCGCTGGCGCGCATGACCGCAGGCGACGTCACGGATCTCGCCGCGGTGCGCGCCTATGTCGATGCTGCCCGCGCGCCGTGGTCGTGACGGCAAAAGCATCTGACACAACGCGCGTGCGCTGGCGGGAGGCGTGGCGCATCATCGCCTCGCGCTATCCGCCGATCGCGCTGTTCGAGCGCGTCTCGGATGATCCCGCGGTGTGGGATGTGCTGATCGAACTCGAACAGGCGACCAATCCGCGTATGCGCGACGAGGCGGGCGAGATCGCGCTGGTGCCGCCGGAGCGGCGCGTGACCGGGCCGAACGCGTCGTGGGTGATGGCGCCGTTCACCCATGTGAACCGGAACGGCTCGCGTTTTTCGGACGGCAGCTACGGCGTCTATTACGCCGCGCGCAGTTTGCAGACCGCGGTGAAGGAAACCGGCTATCACTTCGCGCGCTTCGCAGCGGATTCGAACGACCCGCCGCGCCGCGAGGACATGCGCGTACTGCTCGGCCACATCAACGCGACGCTGCACGATGTGGCGAAGCTCAATGACAGGGCGAAGCGGCTGATCCTGGATAGCAAGAGCTACGCGTACAGCCGGCCGTTCGCCTTGAAGCTCCGCGACGGCGGCAGCGACGGCATTGTCTATCCGAGCTTGCGGGATGAGGGCGGCTTATGCATCGCCGCGTTCTGGCCGGATGTCGCGGGTGTGCCCATGCAGGAGCGGCACCTGCAATACGAATGGGACGGCAGGCGCTTCAGCCGCTGGTTCGATTACAAGGAGGAGAGGTGGGTGAGCGCGTCTTAGCGCTACCAATCGTCCTGCGAGCCACTACCTTCAGGCCGGATCATCCCGGCTTGGAGATAACGCGATGCCGAAAATTTTGTACGTTGGGCAGGAACCGGACACTGTCGATCTCTCCGATCCGACGCTGCCGCCCGGCCTTAGCCCGGAAAAGATTCACGCCGGGATCGCAGTTGCCATGCGGCAAATGACGGAGCGGGGATGGGACGCGGAGCTTTGTCTGGTCCGGCCGGACACCGCGGGTGCGACGCTTGAAAGCAAACTTGCGGCCAATCCCTATGACTGCGTCGCGATCGGCGCCGGGATTCGCGTGCCGCCCAAAAGCCTGATGCTGTTCGAAGCGCTGATCAACGTGGTGCACAAAGCTGCCCCGGGCGCATCCATCGCTTTTAATACGCGACCTGAAGATACGGCCGATGCCGTCACGCGCGTACTCAAAGGCGGTTAAGCTATCGAAGCGAGCGTGACGTTGCCCGTGCAGGAGCGGCACCTGCAATATGTGATGGCAAACGCTTCAGCCGCTGGTTCGGCTACACGGAGGCGAAGCGGGTAGGCGTATAGGCGTATCTGCCGATGCCATCGCCGCGTGAACCGCTTCCAGATTCAGAATGTTGACGGCGTTGGTCAGCCTGTCGTCAGCGAAGATCGCGTAAAGCCTGCTGAGCGTCTGGGCACAGTCGCGGGGGCCCGGTTCGATATAGTCGGCCAGAACGCCCTGTGCCCGCACAACCGCGTCGAGAACATGCTCTTGAGCTGTCATGATCGGGTCTCCACATTGGGATGGAAACGGCCTCGCAGGTGTCGGGTTCCCCGGCGGTTCCGCCCGGCCGTGAAAAATCCACCTCGGTGAGGCAGGTCATGCAGTTTTGCGGGTCATGTCTGTTGAATGAAACTTAAATTCGCGGCTCTCCCGCAGCCGCGCATCGCCGAACTTGGTGAGTTGCGCCGCGCGCTTCTCCAGAAGTTTCGCAACGAAATCGGAAACCTCGTCGCGAACGCGGCGCTCCTGATCCGGCGTCATTTTCCTGTGCTTTTGTGCGAACGCCTTCGTCACGTGGTCGACGGATTGCTTCACGATGTACCTCAATGGTGTAGCTCGTTTCGCGGATGAAAACGTGACACTGCTAATTTGGTTCCTCAGCACCAGGCGAACTTCTCCCGCCTTTATGCATTGCCTTTCTTCGTAGCCGGTTTCTTCATTGAAAAGGGAGGGCTCATGGGACACGCTCTGAAACAGACTGTGCTGGTTGTCGAAGACGATCAGCTCCAGCGGGAACTCGTCAGCCTGATTTTCGAGGAAAGCGATCTCAACGTCATTCAGTGCATGAGCGCTGAGGCCGCCGCTGCCGTGCTTGAACAAGCCGGCGGGGATCTGACGCTGATGTTCACCGACGCTGATCTTCATGGCGAGATGTCGGGAATCGAACTGGCCTGGATCGCGATGGAGCGCTTTCCGCATATCGACGTCATCGTGACATCGGAGCAGGCCATTGAGGATGTTCCGGACAATGCCCTGTTCATGCAGAAGCCATGGCTGCCGCTTGAAATTTTGCGGCAAGCGGAGATATCGCGCCAGCGGCACATGGTGCATTGATCCAGGATTTCATGATCGAAGATTCTCTAGGAAAATAATCCTTGACACCGTAACGCTGCCGAGTTATGGTTTCGGCATGCTCCAGAGTTGTGCTTGAGAGCAAATCGGAGCGAACAGCCGCCGCGGAGATAGCGGCTTTCCGATCAGGAACATCGTCTGCCATCGGACGTTGCCCTTCATATGTTGCGCGAAACGTTCGCGCAGTCGATGGAATGAGGACGCAATGGCAAAAGTCGAACACGCAGAAGGCCATCGCCGGATTGTCGAAACGCCCACTGAAGCACGGCAGGCGGAGCCGGGGCCGTCCGTCCTGGCGCTGCTGGCCGTCAGCACCGTCGCCGCGATCTTCGTGCTGGCGATCATCTGGTTTGTCTTCTTCAGGACGTAAGACGTAACACGCCATCCTTCGAGGCTCGCGCAAGAGCGCTTGCACCTCAGGATGACGTTCTCAATATCTCGGGCCGTCACCCTGAGGTGCGCGCATCGCGCGCTTCGAAGGGCGGCGGCTTTTTGCTGACTGAGAGTCAACGCCCCCATGCCGATCGCTTCTTCGCCGAAACCGGACCGCAAACCGGCGAAGGCGAAGGGTGTGAAGCGCGCCAAGGCCGTTCCGAAGAAAGCCGTCAAGAAATCAGTCGAGAAAGTCGCGGCCAAAAAGACGGCATCGAAACCGCCGGTTGTGGCGAAGCCTGACAACGCAAAACGCTCCCGCGCAAAAGTCATCAATGAACATCCCGGCAATCTTGTCGCCGATCCGTCACCTAGCGAAGCCCCGGTGGCATCGATGGTGGCGCGCGTCAGCGACGCGATCGAGCGTGAACTGTCGAAGATCGAGCGTATCGTGGGTAACCCGTCGCGGCTCTATCCGGCGCAGCGTATCGAGACCGAAAGCCGCGCCCGCGTGCTGGCCTCGCTCGCGCGCACCCTGAAGGAAGTGATGCGGCTGCGCGAGCAGGAGCGCGGGGCAGGAGACGACAACGCGAAGGCCGCCGATGACGACGCCGTTCCCCGAGATCTCGATGAATTCCGCCGCGAGCTTTCGCGACGCCTGGAAGGGCTGGTCGAAGGCGCAGCGCCGGTTTCTGATCGAGGGGATGAGCCGGGCCGAATTAACTCTGGAATGCGGGGCTTTGTGGGTGGTTCTGGTCCACGAATTCTGGACCGGCGACATGACCGCGATCAACGCCCTGATCGGCGCCACCGGCCTCTTGGTGAGCTATTGGGGGTTCCGCTTCGGCGTGTTAGGCGTTTACGTCAGTGGCCGGACCCGCGAAAAACTCAGCCTCGCGACCGGCCAGGAGACCCCCGGCGTGCTCGACAAGCTGGTCAGGGCGGTGGCGAAGAAGAAGTGAGTATGGAGAAAAAGTAACCTCCGGCACGGCTTCCGTTCATCGAGCATTCACCCCCGCAGCGTTCATGTTAGGCTATCGCAAGCTTGCCACTGGAGACGACGTTGCGCCTTCTTGTTGTTGAAGACGATCCCGATCTCAACCGCCAGCTCACGACGGCCTTGTCCGACGCAGGCTATGTCGTAGACCGCGCATTCGATGGGGAGGAGGGGCACTTCCTCGGCGACAGCGAGCCCTACGACGCCGTGGTGCTCGACATCGGGCTTCCCAAGATGGACGGCATTTCGGTGCTGGAGGCGTGGCGGCGCAACAAGCGCACCATGCCGGTGCTGATCCTGACCGCGCGGGACCGCTGGAGCGACAAGGTGCAGGGCTTCGATGCCGGCGCCGACGATTATGTCGCCAAGCCGTTTCATCTCGAAGAGGTTCTCGCCCGCATTCGCGCGCTGCTGCGCCGGACGGCAGGCCATGCCCAGTCCGAACTGACCTGCGGGCCGGTGATGCTGGATACGCGCACCAACCGCGTCAGCGTCAACGGCAATCCCATCAAGATGACGTCGCACGAATATCGCCTGCTGGCGTATCTGATGCATCACTCCGGCCGTGTGGTGTCTCGCACCGAACTGGTCGAGCATCTGTACGATCAGGACTTCGATCGCGACTCCAACACGATTGAAGTGTTCGTCGGGCGCATCCGCAAGAAGCTCGAAGTCGACATTATCCAGACCGTGCGAGGCCTCGGCTATCTGCTGACGCCGCCGCCCGCGGCCAATGCGCACTAGCGTTGTGCAAAGGCTGAAGTAGAGACGTGCGACAATGATCGACGCGCTGTTCAGCACGATATTTGAAGTGTTTTTTACAGGAACAGGACGCCGGCTGTTCAACCTCTTCGGCCAGAAGCCGCCCGAAATAATTTTGATGTTTGCCGGAATGGCGTTCTGGATCGTACTGGGAATTCTTTTGTATGCAGTTTTGCACTAGCATTGGAGAGTTCGGATTTCCCGTGTGATTCCATGCCGCGAATGATGCGCCAGCGTTCGTTTTCATTGGTTAGGTCATTACGCGATGCATGCTAAATCCCTCGCAACACGACTGTTCCTGTCGGCGACGGCGTGGGTGGTGCTGATCCTTGTCATCACCGGGATCGTGCTGTCGACGGTCTACAAGCGTTCGACCGAGCGCGCGTTCGACCGCCGGCTCAATTTCTATCTCCGCACCCTGATCGCCGAAGCGGCGCAGCCTGACGATCCGAACGACAAGAGCGACAAGTCCGAAAGGTCGGTGCAGTCGCTCGGCGAGCCGCTGTTCGAACTGCCGCTGTCGGGCTGGTACTGGCGCATGGCGCGGACCGACGGCGACAAGCCGGAGGTGCGCGCGTCACGTTCGCTGTGGGACGCCTCGTTGCCCAAGCTTGAAGACAAGGGCATCGAGCTGGATCAGTCCGGCGTGCGGCTCGGCTACGTCACCGGCCCGGAAAACCAGCATCTGCGCATGGTGGAGCGGCCGGTCGATCTCGGCACCGAGGGAAAATTCCTCGCGACGGTGGCGGGCGACGCCACCGAGATCGAGGAAGAGACCTGGGCGTTCAACACCTATCTGGCGGTCACGTTTGCGGCGCTGACTGTCGGGCTGCTGCTGACCACGATCTTTCAGGTCCGTTACGGCCTCGCGCCCCTCAAGCGCATTTCCAATTCGCTGGCCGCCATTCGCTCGGGCCAGGCCGAACGGCTGGAGGGCGAGTTTCCCGAAGAGATCGCGCCGCTCGCGCGCGAAACCAACGCGCTACTCGACGCCAACCGCGCCATCGTCGAGCGCTCGCGCACCCATGTCGGCAATCTTGCCCATGCCATCAAGACGCCGTTGTCGGTGATCGTCAATGAAGCGGGCGCCAACCGGGACGATCCGCTGGCTGCGAAGGTTCTGGAGCAGGCCGACGTGATGCGCGATCAGGTCGCGCATCATCTGGAGCGCGCGCGCATCGCCGCCCGCGTCACCACCATCGGCACGGTCACCGAAGTTGCGCCGGTGATCGAGGCGCTGGGGCGGACGATGGAAAAAATCCACCGCGCTCGCGACATTCTCATCGATGCCGAGGTCAATGCCGGCGCGAAGTTCCGCGGCGAGAAGCAGGATCTCGAGGAGATGGTCGGCAATCTTGTCGACAACGCCTGCAAATGGGCGACGCAGAAAGTCTTCATCGAGGTGCTTCTGGAACTGACGCCCGGCGGCGCGCTCGATCCGACCCTGCGCATCATCGTTGACGACGATGGTCCGGGATTGTCACCGGCCGAACGAACGCAAGTGGCGCGTCGCGGCCAGCGGCTGGATGAGACCAAGCCGGGCTCCGGCCTCGGTCTGTCCATTGTGACCGATCTGGCCGCACTCTATGGCGGCAGCCTCACGCTTGGCGCTGCCCCGATCGGCGGCCTGCGGGCGGAACTGGTGTTGCCGGGGGTGTGAAAATCTCTTCAAATCAACGTGTTAAAGGTGACTCATCTTATTTTCGATGCCTAACTAAGGCTTAATGCGTTGTCGCGCATGCTCCGCCAGATACTTGTCTAGACTCGGCAGGACTGCTTTGATGACCCGTACTCCTCCAGAGGGCACTGTCAAAATGGGACATCTCATCGTCGTTCGAGCGACTTGGGATAATGAAGCCGACGTGTGGACGGCGGAAAGCAGCGATCTGCCCGGCCTCGTGACGGAAGCTTCCAGCCTTGATGAACTGGACGCAAAACTGCCCGGCCTCATTCGCGATCTTTTGGATGTGAACGAAGCAGATGACGAGTTCGATGTTCCTGTCGAAGTGATCGCCAGTTTCTCGCGACGGATCAGGATCGGCGCCAAAGCTGCATGAACAGCTTCACTCCAGAGTTGAAGAAACTTCTGGTTGAAGCGAATTGCTTTTTTGTCCGGCAGGGCCGGGGCGATCACGAAATCTGGGAAAGTCCGATTTCAGGCATCCGCTTCACGGTCGACAACAACATCAAATCACGCCACACGGCTAACGCTGTCCTGAAGCAAGCCGGTCTCCCCAAGCACTTCTGACATACTGGCACTGACGCATCGCTGAATTTGCCCTGCGGTGCATTCCGACCCGCCGCTCTCTCGCCCCATTCGTCCGTTCCAAAGCGCCGCCGGACGATCCATGTCCGCAGTGAATTTGGGGACGACCACATGCATCATCCGAAAGCAGCCATTCTGTTCGCAGCCGTGCTGACGCTCGGCGGCTGTGCCGCCGACAGCGGGCCGAAGGAAAATTCCGGGACCGTCATCGGCGCGCTGAGCGGTGCGCTGATCGGCTCGGCCATCGGCGGCGGCACGGGTGAGCGAGTCGGCGCCGCGATGGCTGGCGCCGCCATCGGCGGTCTGATCGGTAACCGGGTCGGCGCCTCGATGGACGATCAGGACCGCCAGTACGCCTATGAGGCCGAGATGAACGCCCTCGACCGGGGTGCGCCCGGCGCGCCGGTGGACTGGCGAAATCCGGAGTCCGGCCGCTACGGCAACATCGTGCCGGGCCCGGCTTATACGAAGCGCGGGACCCGCTGCCGCGCCTTCACCCACACCGTCTATATCAACGGCCAGCCGACCGCCGAGCGCGGAACGGCCTGCCGCAATCCGGACGGCACCTGGACGGCGGTGGGTTAGGCCCCGAAACGGGCCGCGCCGCCCCCAAAATCTGCCCAGATCCATTCCTCAACGCCAAATTAACGACGCCCCGGCTATGACACCCAGTGGACACCTGCCGGGTGTCGCGGAAGGTGAGCGTTGGGGCGCATGAGCCAATCGTCGATCGAGCGATTGAGAGAGTATCTCGGGCAGCTTCCGCCGAAAGCGCAGGCGCTGCTGATGCGCGAGTTCGAGCGTGCGATCGAGCGCGGCGAGGAGGTCGCCGTCGCGAGCTTCGTGCTCGAGCAACTGCGCATGATCGTGCGCGCGCCCACCGAGGACATGACGCCCCGGACCGACGATTCGATGCGGCGGGTGTTTCGTCCGCTCGAGCCGTTTCTGGTCGAGAACATTCCCCATGTCAGGCCCGGCCAGATCAGGCGTTCGTCGCTGGCTCCGATCTGGATATGGCTCGGCCGCGAGGGCGCGCCCGACGCCGTTCAAGCCTTCGAGGCCGCGCTGGCGCAGGCCTCCGCCGCGCCCGACATCAACGCCGCTGTCCGCACCATGCAGGTCGCCGCATCCGAAGCGATTGCCAGTATCGCCGGCGCGCTGTCCAGCGGCGAACGCCAGCGCACACTCGGACGCCTCGGTGCCCAGAGCGTGGTCGAGGATATCGTGCCGGTCGGCGCGGTTCTCGCCGCCAGTGATTCACTGGAAAAATTCAACAACAAGCTGACCGGGCATATCCGGGTGTTCGCCGATTCCCACATCACCTCCACGATGGCCGCGCTCAACCTTCCCTCGCTGCAAACCCCGCAGGTGCTGCCGTTCGCGATCTCGCTGGTGATGCAGCGGCTCGCGTCACCCTGGCAGATCGTTCGTCTCGGCGTCACGGTCGCCGCATCCGACGACGAGATCCGCGTGGCGGGCACGCCGTTCGGTGTCACCGTGACGATGGCGATCCACGATCTGTCGCGAGTCGCAGCCGAACTGCGCAACGACATCAAGCGCGGCCAGTTCCAGGACACCTCCAACCATCTCAAGACGCTGCACGACGGCGTCCGCGGCCTGCGCACCGAACTCGACATTCGCTCGGACTCCGCGTGGGGCAAGCAGCTCGCTGCGATCCGCTCCGAAATTTCCAATTCGCTGCAATCGGAAATCGACAGCGTGCCGGGCCGCGTGCGCCGGTTGTTGCGGCAGGGGCCGGACAAGGACGTCACCACGGCGAACCGGATCGATCCTGTAGATATCGAGGAGACGGCGGCGCTGATCGATTTCGTCGCGATGTGCCGCAACTACGCCAGCGAGCTTGCGATCAACGAAGTGTCGCTGCGCGCCCACACCGAATTGCAGCACTATGTCGAGAAAGCCACCGAGACGCTGGTGGAATCGCTGCGCACCAACGACCAGCGGGTCCGCGCCTTCCGCCTGATGCAGATGAAGGCCGCGATCCGGTTCTGCGAGGTGATGTTCGGCCCGGATTACGCGTCGCTCATGAGCAAGGCCGCCGAAATGGCGCGGCCGGTCGAGCGCAAGGCGGCCGAGACCGCAAAGCCCGCCAAGCAGCCGCGCGCCGGTTGATCTGGCGCTCTGCGGTTTATTCCCAGAATACCGCCGCAACGGGTTGAAAAACCCGTTGAATTTCTGCCGGAAATGTCAATTGCGCCCATCCGCCAGCCATGGTGTAACCCGGCACGGAATAGCCGCTTATAACGGTTCTACTTTGCCGGGAACCCTTTGAAATGACGCTCTGGTTCGTGTTCGCGCTGATGACTGCCGCAGCGGTATTTGCCGTGCTGTGGCCGCTCGGGCGCGGCAACACCTCGGCGCGCGAGGGCAGCGAAGTGGTGGTCTACAAGGATCAGCTCGCCGAGGTTCAGCGCGATGCCGCCGCCGGTATGATCGGCGAGAAAGAGGCGGAAGCCGCGCGCGTCGAGATCAGCCGCCGGCTGCTCGCAGCATCGGACGCCGATGCGGGCACACCAGCGTCGTCAAGCCTATCGTTCCGCCGCGCCGTTGCCGTGATCGCGCTTGCCGGCCTGCCGCTGATGGCGGTAGCGCTCTACGCGCAATTCGGCTCGCCTTCGCTCGGCGACTTCCCGCTTGCGGAGCGCAGCCGTGCCGCAGTCGCAACCGCGTCGATGGACAAGCTGGTGGCGCAGGTTGAAACCCATCTTGAGAAAAATCCGACCGATGGCCGCGGCTGGGAAGTGCTCGCGCCGGTGCTGGCGCGGATCGGGCGCTACGACGATGCGGTGCGCGCCTGGCGCAATTCCATCACCTACAACGGCGAGAGCGCAGCGCGCCGCGCCGATCTTGGCGAAGCGATCGCTGCATCGAGCGGCGGCGTCGTGACCGCCGAAGCCAAGGCCGAATTCGACCGCGCCATCGCGCTCGATCCGAATGAAGTGAAGGCGCGCTATTTCTCCGGCGTCGCTGCCGAGCAGGACGGCCGCAAGGACGATGCCGTTACCATCTGGCGCGCGATGCTGGCGTCGGCGCCCGCCGATGCGCCGTGGCGTCCGCTGGTACAGGGCGCGCTGGCGCGCGTCGGGGTCGTTGCGCCCAAACTGTCCGACGACACCATCGCAGCCGCCAAGGATATGACCGAGGGCGATCGCAACACCATGATCCGCGGCATGGTGGATCGTCTCGCAACGCGGCTGAAGGACAATGGCAACGATGTCGAGGGCTGGTTGCGGCTGGTGCGGGCATATATGGTTCTCGGCGAACGCGACAAGGCGCAAGCCGCGCTGATCGATGCGCGAGGCGCTGTCGGCAATGATGCCGGACGATTGCAGCAGTTGAACGACGGTCTTAAGAGCCTTGGGTTGGACGGATAGGCGATACGATGCTCGCTGTTTCACATGAATCGTCTTTCATCACCTCTCCCCGTTGGGGAGAGGTCGGATTGCGAAGCAATCCGGGTGAGGGGGATCGATTTCAGCGTTTGATACCGCACCCCCTCACCCCAACCCTCTCCCCAACGGGGAGAGGGAGCTCATCTGTTTCGTGGCGGCAACCGCGCTCCAACTGGAACAATCCGCATGACACGTAAGCAGCGGCGATTGACATTGATCGGGTGTTCGCTGGCGGTGCTGGCGATTGCGGCGGCGCTCGTTCTCAACGCGCTGCGCGATTCCATCCTGTTCTTCTCGACGCCGACCATGGCCGCCGAAAAGCATATCCAGCCCGGCCAGCGCTTCCGCCTTGGCGGCATGGTGCGCGAAGGTTCGCTGGTGCGCGGCGAGCAGCTTAAAGTGAAATTTGAGGTCACCGATGGAAACGCAATTCTGCCGGTGACTTATCAGGGCATTCTTCCAGACCTGTTCCGCGAGGGGCAGGGCATCATTTCCGAGGGTGCACTCGACGCGCAGGGCGTGTTCAAGGCCGACACGGTGCTCGCCAAGCACGACGAAACCTACATGCCCAAGGCCGTCGCGGACGAGTTGAAAAAGACCGGCCACTGGAAGGACGACTACGACAAGAAGCCGCAAAAGACGCCTGGTGTGCAGGGTAGTGTTTCGGAAGGAATTCGGAAGTGATCGCCGAGGCGGGACATTACGCGCTGGTGCTGGCGCTGGTTCTGGCGCTGATCCAGTCGGTGGTGCCGGTGATCGGCACGCGTCTGCGCGATCCGGCGCTGATGAATGTCGCGCGCTCCACGGCGCTGACGCAGTTCGTGTTTGCCGCGCTGTCGTTCGCGGCGTTGACCTGGCTGCATGTCACGTCGGATTTCTCGGTCGCGAACGTCTATGAGAACTCCCATTCGCTCAAACCGATGATCTACAAGATCACCGGCGTCTGGGGAAACCACGAAGGCTCGATGCTGCTGTGGGTGCTGATCCTGGCGCTGTTCGGCGCGCTGGTGGCGGCCTTCGGCAACAACCTGCCGCGCACGTTGCGTGCGCTCGTATTGGCGGTGCAGGCGTGGATCGGCGCGGCGTTCTATCTGTTCATTCTCGCGACCTCGAATCCGTTCGCGCGGATCGCCAATCCGCCGATCGAAGGCCGCGACCTCAATCCGATCTTGCAGGACATCGGCCTCGCGATCCATCCGCCGATGCTCTACCTCGGCTATGTCGGATTCTCGATTTCGTTTTCGTTCGCCGTCGCCGCGCTGATCGAAGGCCGCATCGATGCCGCGTGGGCGCGATGGGTGCGGCCATGGACGCTGATGGCGTGGATATTCCTGACGCTCGGCATCGCGATGGGTTCATACTGGGCCTATTACGAACTCGGCTGGGGCGGCTGGTGGTTCTGGGACCCGGTGGAGAATGCCTCGCTGATGCCATGGCTCGCCGGCACCGCGCTGCTTCATTCCGCGGTGGTGATGGAAAAGCGTGATGCGCTGAAGGTCTGGACCATCCTGCTTGCGATCCTGACATTCTCGCTGTCGCTGCTCGGCACCTTCCTGGTGCGCTCCGGCGTGCTGACCTCAGTGCACACCTTCGCCAGCGATCCGGCGCGCGGCGTGTTCATTCTGATGATCCTGTGCCTGTTCATCGGCGGAAGTCTCGGCCTTTATGCGTGGCGCGCCTCGGCATTGAAACAGGGCGGTTTGTTCGCGCCAATCTCGCGCGAGGGTGCTCTGGTGCTGAACAACCTACTGCTCACCACGGCCTGCGCCACCGTGTTCGTCGGCACGCTGTATCCGCTGGCGCTTGAAGTACTCACCGGCGACAAGATTTCGGTCGGCGCGCCGTTCTTCAATCTGACATTCGCGCCGCTGTTCTTGCCATTGCTGCTGGCGGTGCCGTTCGGCCCGCTGCTGGCGTGGAAGCGCGGCGACATCGTCGGCGCATCGCAGCGCCTGACCGCGGCGGGTATCGTTGCGCTGGTGACCATGGCGGTGCTGTGGGCGTGGACCAAGGGCGGTGGCGCGTTTGCGCCATTGATGATCGGCGTCGCAGCGTTCGTGGTGCTGGGCGCGCTCACCGACATTGTCGAGCGCACGCAACTGTTCCGCGCTCCGCTGCCGACATCGCTCAGCCGTGCACGTGGATTGCCGCGTTCGACCTGGGGGTCGGCGTTCGCGCATGCCGGACTTGGCATCGCGCTTATCGGGATTGTTTGCGAGACGACGTGGAACAGCGAGAGCATCGCGTCGATGCAGCCGAAGGATGTTGTCACCGTCGGCGGTTATCAGGTGCGACTCGATGACGTGACGCAACAGCAGGGCCCGAATTACCGCGAGGCGATTTCGCATTTCACGGTGATGCTCGACGGCAAGACGGTCGGCATCCTGTCGCCGTCGAAGCGCAACTTCGCGACGCGCAACATGTCGACCACGGAGGCTGCACTGCTGACGCGCGGCGCGAGCCAGATCTACATCTCGCTCGGCGATGCTCACGCCGACGGATCGATTGCGGTGCGCATCTATCACAAACCGCTGGTGCTGCTGATCTGGTTCGGGCCGGTGCTGATGGCATTCGGCGGGTTGCTGTCGCTGACCGACCGGCGGCTGCGCGTCGGCGCGCCGAAGCCTGCCAAGGCGAACAAGGCATCCGGCGCATTGCAGGCGGCGGAGTAGGGCGATCGTTATGCTGGAAAGCACACAAAGATCGTCGTCCCCGCGAAAGCGGGGACCCATAACCACCGAACTCTCGGCGGAAGTGGTTGCGCAGCCTCGAATCAAATCGAGCGACAGGGAGTATGGGTCCCCGCTTTCGCGGGGACGACATTGGATATGGGGTGAACGGCTGCGTGCCGCCATAACAGTCCTCTGGCTCGGTCTCGCATTCACATCGCCCACTTATGCCGTGCAGCCCGACGAGATCATGTCCGACCCCGCGCAGGAGGCGAGGGCGCGCAACCTGTCGCGCGAGTTGCGCTGCATGGTCTGTCAGAACCAATCGATCGACGATTCCGATGCGCCGCTGGCGCGCGATCTGCGCCTGCTGGTGCGCGAGCGCATCGCGGCCGGTAACACCGATCAGCAGGTGATGGACTTTCTCGTCGCGCGCTACGGCGAGTTCGTACTGCTCAAGCCGCGCGTGGAAAGCCGGACGCTGTTGCTGTGGCTGATTCCCCCGCTGGTCCTGGCCGGAGGCGGGCTGGCGCTCTGGTTCGGCAACCGCCGCCGCAACCGCGCCGCTTTGAACGAGGAGGGTGCGTCATTCCAACTCACCCCCGAGGAAGAGGCCCGGCTGGAGAAGCTGATTGCCAGTGAGGAACCGCCGAAAAAGCCCGTTTAGCGGGCGTTTCGAGAGGCGGTTCCGGTCGGTATTTCGCGCCGGTTTCAGGGGCCGCTTGGGCCCTGTTTTTATTACAAAACATTAATTCCCCCGTCAGAGCGCGGTAAGGCCGCGTCCCCCATCTTCCAGAGCACAGGTGCACACTTGCACCGCGAGATTCGCCCCCCGTTTTCGCGCCCTCTTGGAGATTGTTCATGACCGACCGCCCCACCGATCTTTCCAAACTTCCATCCTACGTCGCTCCCCGCCGTTCCGTTTTCTCCGCGCGCAAGTTCGCGCTGATGGCCTCGGTGGTCGCGGGTTTCGGCGTCGCCGCCTATGGCTTCAGCCCCTCGAACAACTTCGACCTGCTCACCACGACCGCGCATGCGCAGGTCAACAAGGAAGTCCGTCAGGTTCAGCAGCCGATCGGCTTTGCCGACATCGTTGAGCGCGTGAAGCCGTCGGTGGTTTCGGTGCGCGTCAAGATCGCTGAGAAGGCAACCACTGGTGAAAACGCGAGCCCGGAAGACAATCCGTTCCCGCCGAACTCGCCGATGGAGCGCTTCTTCCGCCGCTTCGGCGGTCCGGATGGATTCCCCGGTGGCCGTGGTGGCCGCGGTGGTCGTGGCGGTGGTCAGATGACCGGGCAGGGCTCGGGCTTCTTCATCTCGGCTGACGGTTTCGCCGTGACCAACAATCACGTGGTCGATGGCGCCGACAAGGTCGAAGTCACCGCAGACGACGGCAAGGTTCACACGGCGAAGGTGATCGGAACCGATCCGCGCACCGATCTCGCGCTGATCAAGGTCGATGGCGTCAGCAACATGCCGTTCGCTAAATTGTCTGACGGTCAGCCGCGGATCGGCGACTGGGTGCTTGCGGTCGGCAATCCGTTCGGCCTCGGCGGCACCGTGACCGCTGGCATCGTTTCGGCCCGCGGCCGTGACATCGGCAACGGTCCGTATGACGACTTCATCCAGATCGACGCGCCAGTGAACAAGGGCAACTCGGGTGGTCCGACCTTCAACACCGAAGGCGATGTTGTCGGCGTGAACACTGCGATTTATTCGCCGTCGGGCGGCAGTGTCGGCATTGCCTTCGCGATCCCGGCCTCGACCGTGAAGAGCGTTGTGCAGCAGCTCAAGGACAAGGGCACGGTCAGCCGCGGCTGGATCGGCGTTCAGATCCAGCAGGTGACGCCCGAGATCGCAGAGAGCCTCGGCCTGAAGAAGACCGAAGGTGCGCTGGTTGCAGAGCCGCAGGCCAATGGTCCGGCCGCAAAGGCGGGCGTTGAATCCGGTGACGTCATCACGCGGGTCAACGACCAGCCGGTGAAGGATGCGCGCGAACTCGCCCGCACCATCGGCAGCATGGCGCCGGGCCAGACGGTCAAGCTGGTCGTGGTCCACAAGGGCCAGGACAAGATCCTCAGCATGACGCTCGGCGAATTGCCGAACGCCAAGGCTGCAAGTGCCGATACCGACCAGAAGGACAGCGGCAAGTCGAGCCGCGGCAACGTCACCGTGCCGAACCTCGGTCTGACGCTGGCGCCGGCGAACAGCGTTGCCGGTGCGGGCAAGGAAGGCGTGGTCGTGACCGACGTCGATCCGAACAGCCCGTCGGCTGAGCGCGGCTTCAAGGAAGGCGACGTCATTCTCGAAGTCGCCGGCAAGCTGGTTTCGAACCCGGCTGAAGTCCGCGAGGCGATCAACACCGCGCGCAACGAGAACAAGAACAGCGTTCTGGTTCGCGTGAAGTCCGGAGACTCGTCGCGCTTCGTCGCGATGCCGATCGCCAAGGGCTGATCCCGAAAAGTGGGTACCGGTTTTCGGATCAGATCAGCCCACTTAGATAGCTAACCATCCGCGCAAGCGGATGAGGAATGGGGAGTTGTCGCCGGCAAAGTAGCCCCCGCCGACGGCTCCTTCCCGGGGACGGGCCAAAAGCCCGTCCCTTGTAATCAAGGCATGATGTGACTTTCTGCATCATGCAGGAATGCTTTCGATGGAAAACGCCCCCCTCCGTCGAAAGCGGCACGATCGCACTCCAGTCGGTCGTGCAATGCGGGCGGTGAAGTCCCCCAGCTTCGCCGCCCGTTCTCTTGCTAGTGGAGTGGATTTGACATTCGCTGCGCAACGAACAGCGAGTCCGCAAAGCGAATGTCAAATCCAAAACTCCACTAGAAACTTATATTTGCTAGTGGTCCGTCGATTCTAACATTCGCAAAGACGCCCGCTGAAATGGGGTGCGAATGTTAGAATCGGACCACTAGGGGGCTGGCCGCCGCGGGCACGTCATTCGCTGCCTTGCATGAGGACGATCATCGCGCCATGGTGACACAAAGCTCCGCTGCTCAGACCCAGACCGAATCACAGATGCGACTGCTTATCGTTGAAGACGACCGCGAGTCGGCGGACTATCTCGTGAAGGCATTTCGCGAGGTCGGCCATATTGCCGACCATGCCAGCGACGGCGAAGAAGGCCTCGCGCTGGCCGAGTCCGGTGACTACGACGTACTCGTGATCGACCGCATGCTGCCGAAGCGCGACGGGCTGTCGATCATCGGGACCCTGCGCGGCAAGGGCAATCACACACCGGCGCTGATCCTGTCGGCGCTCGGCCAGGTCGATGACCGCATCAAGGGACTTCGTGCCGGCGGCGACGACTATCTGCCGAAGCCATATTCATTCGCGGAACTGCTGGCTCGCGTCGAAGTTCTGTCGCGGCGTCACGGCGGCCCGTCCGAAGAAACGACCTATCGCGTCGGCGATCTCGAACTCGACCGGCTCTCGCATCAGGTCAAGCGCGGCGCCACCGAGATTACATTGCAGCCGCGTGAATTCCGGCTGCTGGAATATTTGATGAAGCATGCCGGGCAGGTCGTCACCCGCACCATGCTGCTCGAAAACGTGTGGGACTATCACTTCGATCCGCAGACCAACGTGATCGATGTGCATATCTCGCGGCTGCGCTCCAAGATCGACAAGGGGCACGACAAGCCGCTGCTGCACACCATTCGTGGTGCCGGATACATGGTCCGTGACGGCATTCGGTAAACTGATACGAACGACAGCGTTCCGGCTGACGCTGGTTTACCTGCTTCTGTTTGCGCTGTTTGCGGCGTCGCTGCTGGGCTACTTCGCCTGGAACACGCGGCGCATGATCACCGAACAGATCACCGACACCGTCAATTCCGAACTGAGCGAGCTGACCGAACAATACACAAAGGGCGGCCTGCGCGGGCTTGTCGCCGCGGTCGAGGGTCGCGCGTTGCGTCCGGGCGCCAATCTCTATCTTGTCACCACGCCGCAGGGGCAGGGCGTTGCGGGCAACGTCGCCTCGCTCGAACCGGGTGTGATGGATCATCCAGGCTGGGCCGAGACCTTTTACAAACGGCTGGAAGAGACTGACACCAAGAACCATTTCGCGCTGGTGCGCGTGTCGCAGTTGTCCGGCGGCTTCCGGATACTGGTCGGGCGAGACCTTGAAGAGCGGCGGCGGCTGTTCGGCATCGTCGCCAAGGCCGCGCAATGGTCGGTGTTGATCGTGGTCGTGCTCGGTCTCGGTGGCGGCGTGTTCGTTGCGCGCCGTGTGCTGCGCCGGATCGACGCCATGACCGGCACCACCCAGCGCATCATGGCCGGCGACCTGTCCGAGCGATTGCCGGTGGGGCGAAGCGGCGACGAGATCGACCGGCTCGCGGAAAATCTCAACGCCATGCTGGAGCGCATCGAGGCGCTGATGGTCGGGCTCAAGGAGGTGTCCGACAATATCGCCCACGATCTCAAGACGCCGTTGACGCGGCTTCGCAACCGCGCCGAGGACGCACTGGCGAAATCCAGCAATGAAGGCGAATACCGCGCGGCGCTGGAACGCACCATCGAGGAATCCGACGGTCTGATCCGGACCTTCAATGCGCTGCTGATGATCGCGCGCGCAGAATCCGGCCAGGCGCGCGACAACATGACTGATTTTGACGCGGCCGAAGTCGCTCACGGCATCCACGAACTGTATGAGCCGCTGGCGGAAGACAAAGGCCTGACCCTTGAGGTCGCAGCCGACCCCGCCACAATTCACGGCAACCGCGAACTCATCAGCCAGGCGCTGGCCAATCTGGTCGAGAACGCCATCAAGTATGGCCAGCCGGTTGCTGTATCCGCATCTGCGGACGCCAATGCCGCCGCAAAATCCCCCGATATCCTGATCGAGGCGCGACGGCACGGGGACAATGTTCTTCTCAGTGTCACAGACCACGGGCCTGGCATTCCAGAGGCCGACCGTCAGCGCGCGGTCGAGCGGTTTGTCCGGCTGGAAGCCAGCCGCACCCAGCCCGGCTCCGGGCTCGGTTTGAGTCTGGCATCGGCTGTCGCAACGTTGCATGGTGGCGACCTGCGACTCGCCGACGGCCAGCCGGGGCTGTGCGTGACGCTTGTGATCCCGAGCCGGGGTGTGGAACAGAAGACTGTATGAGTTCACCTGAGATGGGCCGCGTTGACCGGCCCACCCTGGCGGCCCGCTTCGTGGCCGGACCGAAATTGTTTTCACCGCAGGACGCCGAGCGGCGGCTCGCCGACTGGCTGGGCGACCTGCCGCCTGAGGCCGCGAACGCGCTCAGGGAGGTGTCCGGTTCCTTCCAGCATGCGAAAGCGATTCTTGAGGGCATCGCGGAAGCGTCGCCCTATCTGTTCGACCTGATGCGCGCGGACGCTGTCCGTGTCGTGCGGCTCTTTCAGCGTGATCCCGACAGCCATCTTGCGGCGCTGATCGACAAGGCGGTGGCCGATGTCGCCGCCGCTGCGAGCGAAGCCGACGTCATGACGGTGCTTCGCCGGATGAAATCCGAAGCCGCATTGATGATCGCGCTGTGCGACATCGGCGGCGTCTGGCCGGTGATGCGTGTGACACGGGCCCTGACCGACATTGCGGTGACATCCGTTCAATGCGCCATCCGTTTTCTGCTCAAGCAGGAAGCGGCGCGTGGACGCCTGCTGCCGCCCGATGCCGAACATCCCGAAATCGGCAGCGGCCTCGTCGTGCTCGCCATGGGCAAGATGGGCGCGGGCGAGCTGAACTACTCCAGCGATATCGACCTGATCGTGTTCTACGAACTGGAAGCGCCGACGCTGGCCGAGGGCATCGAGCCGTCGCCGTTCTTCGTCAAGATCGCGCAGGGGCTGTCGCGCCTGCTGCAACAGCGCACCGCCGATGGCTACGTGTTTCGCGTCGATCTGCGGCTGCGGCCCGATCCAGCCTCGACGCCGGTGGCGATCTCGACTGCGGCGGCGCTGCATTACTATGAGCGCGAGGGCCGCACCTGGGAGCGGGCCGCGATGATCAAGGCGCTGCCTTGCGCGGGCGACCAGGACGCCGGCAACGCATTGCTCGGCGAGATTGCCCCGTTCGTCTGGCGCAAGCATCTGGATTTCGCGGCACTCGCCGACGTCCACGATATGAAGCGGCAGATGCAGACGTTTCGCGGCCAGAACGAGATTTCCGTCGAAGGCCATAACGTCAAGGTCGGCCGCGGCGGCATTCGCGAGATCGAATTCTTCGCCCAGACCCAGCAACTGATCGCGGGCGGCCGGCATCCCGAATTGCGTGTGCGTCCGACGCTGGAAGCGCTGAACATTCTCGCCGCCAGCAACTGGATCACCATCGAGGCGCGTGATGAGCTGACCTCGGCCTATGACTTCCTGCGGCGGGTCGAGCATCGCCTGCAAATGATCGCCGATGAGCAGACCCACACGTTGCCGACCGAAGCGGAGGCCGTCGAACGCTTCGCGCGGTTCTTCGGATACGATGATCGTGCTGCTTTCGCGAAGGATCTGCTGGCGCATCTGAACTGCGTGCAAAACCACTACAGCCGGCTGTTCGAGGGCGATCCGACCGGCACAGAGAAGTTGCCGGACATCGACTACAGCAAGGGCGCCGACGACAACCGGCTGCTCGAACATCTTCTGACGCTGGGTTTCAAGAAGCCGAAGATGGTGGCGGAAACCGTCCAGCGCTGGATGAACGGCGAGTATCGCGTGTTCAAGGTCGAGGCGACGCGCCAGGCCTTCAACGAATTCGTTCCCGATCTGATGCGCGGGCTGTCGCGCGCCGAGGAGCCGGACGACGCGGTGACGGCGTTCGACCGTTTCCTTCAGGCCTTGCAGCGGGGCGGGCGGCTGATTTCGCTGCTCAGCCAGAACAAGGATCTGGTTGCGCTGGTCGCACTGGTGCTTGGCGCTGCGCCACGCCTGAGCGACATGCTGGCACGGCAGCCGCAGATCATGGACGGCCTGATCGATCCGCGCTTCTTCGGCGCGATGCCGGACCAGAATGAATTGTCGGCACGGCTCGAATCCACATTGTCCGACGCGAATTCATACGAAGAATTTCTGGATCGACTGCGGCTGTTCGGACAGGAAAGCCTGTTCCTGATCGGCACGCGTATCCTGTCCGGTACGGTGTCGGCGCAGCACGCCAGCGTCGCCTTTGCCGATGTGGCCGAGGGCATCGCGCATACGGTGCACGGCCTCGTGACGGACCAGTTCGCGGAGCAGCACGGCCGGATCAAGGATCAGGAAACCGCCATCGTTGCGATGGGCAAGCTCGGCAGCCGCGAGATGACGGCGTCCTCCGATCTCGATCTGATCCTGATCTACGATTTCGATCACGAGGCTCCGGAGTCCGATGGCAACCGCCCGCTGGAGGGATCGCAGTATTTTGCGCGGCTGACCCAGCGCCTGATCAGCGCCTTCACCACGCGCACCAACTACGGCGTACTCTATGAAGTCGATATGCGGCTGCGGCCGTCGGGCCGCGCCGGGCCGCTGGCCTCGCGCATCGATTCCTTCGCCGAGTATCAGGAACACGAAGCCTGGACATGGGAGCACATGGCGCTGACGCGCGCCCGCGTCATTTCAGCGTCGCCGGCGTTTCAGGCCAAGATCGAGGCCGTCATTCGCGATGTGCTGACGCGCAAGCGCGAGACCGGCATCATTGCCAACGACGTTCTCGAAATGCGCCGCGCTATCGCCGAGGAAAAAGGCGAGAGCGACATCTGGGATCTGAAGAATGCCGCCGGCGGCATGGTGGATATCGAGTTCGTCGCGCAGTATCTTCAGCTCATCCACGCGGCGGCCAAGCCCGAAATTCTGAACGTCAGCACGGTGCAGGTGCTGGACAACGCCGCGCGGCTCGGGGTGTTGCCGCAGTCCGATGCCGATATTCTGCGCGCGGCATCACGGCTCTATCATGATCTCACGCAGATCATCCGGCTTTGCGTGATCGGGAAGTTCAAACCAGAGACAGCTGGGGAGGATCTCCTGCGGGTGCTGACGCGGGCTGGGGACGCGCCGGATTTTTCGGCGCTTGAGGCGCGGGTGCGCGAGACGCAGAACGAGGTGCGCGAGGTTTTCCTGAAGCTGCTTGAGGGGTCGCCTCGGCAATAATGCTGGGGGCGGGCTGTTCGCTGTGTCCGCAGGGCAGCGTCACGCAGACGATGGTGCCCACGCCAAGTTTCGAGCGCAGCTTCATCGAGCCGCCGTGCAGGTTGGCAAGCGACTTTGCGATGGCAAGTCCAAGGCCGGAGCCGTGATAGCTCTTGGTGAGCTGGCTTTCGACCTGCTCGAACGGCCGGCCGAGTTTCGCCAGCGACTGGCGCGCGATTCCGATGCCGCTGTCGGCGATGGTGAGCACGATCGAACCGTTGCGCATCCGGCTGCGCACCGTGATCTTGCCGTTGTCGGGAGTGAACTTCACCGCGTTGGACAGAAGATTGACCGCGATCTGCTTCATGGCGCGGCGGTCGGCAACGATCGGGATCGCACCGCGGATATCCGCATTCACGGTCAGGTTCTTGTTCTCGGCCCGGCCGGAGACGACGCGCAGGGACTCGGTGAGGGTCTGCGCCAGGTCGAGTGGCTCGTAATCGAGCTTCATGCGTCCGGCTTCGATCTTCGACATGTCGAGAATGTCGTTGATGACGTCCAGCAGGTAGTTTCCGCTGGTCATGATGTCGGTGCAGTATTCCTGATATTTTTCGGAGCCGAGCGCGCCGAACATGCCGCTGCCCATCACTTCCGAGAACCCGATGATGGCATTCAGCGGGGTGCGCAGTTCGTGGCTCATGTTGGCAAGGAATTTCGACTTGGTCTGGTTGGCTTCCTCGGCCCGCGTCTTTTCCTCGGCATATTTCTGCGCGAGTTCCGCGAGCAACTGGGCCTGCCGTTCAAGCTCCGCCTGCGAGCGCTTGAGATCGATCACATTGGCGGTGAGGCGAAGGTCGTTGTCGATCAGCTTCTGTTCGTGCAGCTTGATCTGGGTAATGTCGGTGCCGACCGAAACGTAGCCGCCATCCTTGGTGCGGCGCTCGCTGATGTTGAGCCAGCTTCCGTCTTCCAGTTGGGCCTCGAAGGTGCGGGCGCCGGGGGCGAGGGAGTTCGGCAGCCGGGTGCGGATTTCCGGCATGCTGCCGACTTCGATCACGGTCTCGTAGGAGGTGCCTTGCTTGACGGCGGAGTCGGGAAGCTTGTGCAGACGCTTGAAGTGCGAATTGCAGAGCACCAGACGGTTGTCGGCGTCCCACAGCACGAAGGCTTCCGGAATTGTCTCGATAGCGTCGCGCAGCCGCAGGTCGGCTTCGACGGTCTTCTCGGCGAGGCTCTTCTGCTCGGTGATGTCGACCGCGATGCCGATCAGGTGGCAGCCGCTGTCGTTCTGGCCCTGGCTGAGTTCGCAGCGCACGCGCAGCCAGATCCAGTGGCCGTTGGCATGGCGCATGCGGAAGGTCTGGTCGATGTGATCGAGTTTGCCGGAGACGAGCTGGTCGGCGATATGGAAGAGGTCGATGTCGTCGGTTTTGACCAGCGCATTGATTTCGCCGAACGTCAGCAGGTCGCTGCGGCTTTCGAGGCCAAGCAGTTCGAACATCGACTGCGACCAGAAGATCCGCCCGCGCGACAGGTCCCAGTCCCACAATCCGCAACGGCCGCGGTTCAGCGCGGTGTCGATCCGCGCACGCACGGCGTCGTTGATCAGGTCGCCTTCACGAGCGCGGGTCGATTGCCAATGGAACGCGAAGCCGAGGATCAGCACGACGAAACCGGTAGTGGCGGACAGCGTGATCTGCAAGGCGGCATCCGAGCGCCATGGGGATTCGATCTGTTCCTGAACCACAACGACCTGACCGGGCATCGATTTGACGATGCGCTGGGCGGCGAGGGCGCGTGAGGTGTTCGGAAGGTTGACTTCGACAACGCCGGTTTGCGTTCCCTGCAAGGTCAGCAGTTGCGTGGCGCTGAGAACGTCGATCAGGCGGCTGGTGTCGTCGTTAGCCACATCGATGGACACCCGCGCGATGATGCGCTGGTCGGGGCTGGTCACGATGATATGGCGGCCGGCGGCGGTGCCCCATGAAGGCACCAAGCCGGGCAACAGGCTCTGAAGCCGCTCGGCCGATGCCGCACGGTCCTGACGCGTCAGGACAATGCGGTCGAGACGTTCCGCCAGCACATCTGCCAGCGCTGAGATGTCGCGTTTGACCGAAGCGCGCTTTTGCCGGGTCTGGTCGAGGACCTGGACGAAGGCGCCGATGCAGATAGTGATGAGAAAGGCGATGATCAGGGTGGGAACGGCGCGCCGCAGCGTCGGCTCCGCGATCAGCAGCCGGTGATATGCCGGCTTCGCGATCGACTGTGCCAATCCCTTGATAGAATCGGATTGGACACACGTAGCCGCTGCGTGCGAACGCGCCATTCCTTGCCCCTCGAATTTTCTTGTCTCCACCCCGTTCGGGAGGTTTTCCCCAACCCTCCGAATCAATGCGATTTGAATCCAGTTTTCGGGGGCTGTCGAGAGTCAACGAATCGTTAACGCAAAATAAATCTTGTCCCAAAGAGAATCGGACTCGTCTCGACGATGAAAGTTGAGTCCGAAACGAGAACGAAGGAGCTGATCCTCAGCGCGCGGGCTCGGCGTGGCTGATGACGCGCTTCACCGACGGAAAAGCACTGCGCAGGGTGCGTTCGATCTCGTCGACCTTCTCATGAACGTAGATGACGCTCATCGACGGCACCGCGCGGCAGTGGAAGTTCACGATCTCGCCGGCATCGGTATCGCGCACCCGCACATTATGCACGTCATGGATCGCACCGCTGTCCGCTGCATAGCGCGACAGCGCCTTCTGGATAGCCTCGACGCGGTCCGCGCTGGCGTCGGTGCCGTGGGGAAGCTCAGGTTCGAGCGGCTCGATATGGGTATCGACCTCGACATCGGCGCCGAATTCATCGCGGATGGCATGTTCAAGCCGGTGCGCGATGTCATGGGCCTCGTTCAGCGGCATGTCGCCATCGACTTCGAGGTCGATGCTGACGGTCAGTTTCCCGCCGAGATCGTGCACGGTCACATGGTGAATCGCCAGACCTGAGTTGCGCGCGATCACCATGATCCGCTCGCGCACGCTTTCATTGCTGCGGGCCACGGGTACTGCAGTGAAGGTCAGATCCGCGTCGTGAAGCGCTGTGGTCACCGCGTCCTGCGCCTTGCGCTTGATGCCGTCGATACGGTCGATGGGATAGGTGCGGGGCACCTGCACGGTCGCGTCGACAAAATGCCGCGCGCCGACCATCCGCACGCGCAGCCGCTCGACATCGACCACGCCGGGAATGGCGCGGATCGCTTCCTCGGCCTTCTCAGACGCGCCTTCGGGCGCGCGATCCAGCAGCGTCTCGATGGTGGATTTTCCGAGCCGCAATCCCAGGATGGAAATCAGAACCGCGACCGCGATCGCCGCGGCTGCATCGCCCCATGCATATCCGAGGGCGATCAGCCCAAGGCCGACGATGACTGCGGAGGAGCCGAGCACGTCTGACGCGAAATGCAGGGCATCGGCCTCGAGCGCGTGGCTTTTGGTCTCCATCGCCGTTCGATGAAGCGCCCGTGCGCGCCAGAAATTCACGATAATGTCCACCACAAGGACAACAAAGGGGAGCGCGGACAGCGTCGGCGGCGGTGCGCCCTCTCGCAGCCGGCCGTAAGATTCGACGAGGATGCCGCCGGCGAGAATGTAGAGCAGGGCAATGATGCCTAGCGCCGAAAGGCTTTCGATCTTGCCGTGACCGTAATGATGCTCCGCGTCAGCGGGCTTGTCGGCAATCCGCACCACGATCCATGTGATGACGGTGGCGACGAGATCCACGGAGGAATGCAGCGCCTCGGAGATCAGCGCGATACTGCCGATGGCCACGCCCACGACGAATTTGATCGCGGCCATGCTGGCGCTGGCGGCGATCGATATCGCGGCTACTCGTTGCTTGACTGCGCTCATCGGTTCCTCAATGCGCGCGTCTTGTCACGCCCTTTGCAGCGAACGTCAATGCATGAGTTCGCGATTCAAAATGCGTATCATTCGCAGGAAGGAGTGTAGGTCAGAGCTTGAGGACAATCTTGCCGAAATGCCTGTTCGCGGACATGTAGTCCACAGCCTGCGCAATGTCGCCGAACGGGAATACGCGGTCGATTGGCAGTTTGAGCTCGCCGGATTCCACGGCGGGCCAGATGTCCTGTTTTACGGCTGCGAAGATGTCGCGGATTTCCTCGATCGAACGCGAACGGAATGTCACGCCGATATAATGGATGCGGCGCGCGGCATGCAGATCGAAATCGAATTCGCCGTGGGTGCCGCCAAGCCGCCCCAAGTTGATGATGCGCCCGAGTACTTTGGTCGCGGCGAGATTCTGGTTTACAAGCTTGCCGGACACCTGATCGATGATGATGTCGATGCCCGCGCCGCCGGTGGCCTTCAACACCTGATCGACCCATGCCGGATCGTTCGAGTCGATCGCGAGATCAGCACCCCAATCGGGGAGCTGTGCGCGGCGCTTCGGATCGGTGGACGAGCCGATCACAAGCTTCGCACCTTTGAGCTTGGCGATCTGCTGCGCCATCAGCCCGACGCCTGAACTCGCGCCCTGTACGAGCAGGTTCTGGCCGGGCTGAAGCGCGCCGTTGGTCACGACCGCGTTGTGCATGGTGGTCAACGCCAGCGTCAGCGATGCGGCCCGTTCGAAATCCATCGATGTCGGAATGGGAAACAGGCGGCCGTAATCGGTGACTGCATACTCGGCGTAACCGCCGGGACCGGAGCCCATCACGCGGTCGCCAACCTTCACACCCTTTGCCTCAGGGCCGAGTTCGACGATCTCGCCGGCCCATTCCATGCCGAGCACGGTGCCGATGCCGCCGGCCGCGCCGTGGACATGGCCCTTGATCATGCCGAGATCGGCCCGGTTCATGCCGCAGGCGCGAACCTTCACCAGAACCTGCGGGCCCTTTGGGGCGGGCTTCGGGACATCGGTGATCGCGGCGCCGTTCGCGCCGTAGACATAGGCTTTCATGACATTGTTCTTTCGATCATGCGGGCTGGAATAAGGTTCTCAGGTATAGCAGTAGTTATATCGGCTCACAAAGCAGCCGGTGGGGATGTGATTAGCGATCAAGAGCGGGCGTTCTGGTAACGCCGTGCTCATCAAATTCTGTCACAGCTTAGTCACCCGAATTAGCGGCCTTGCGGAAGAGATGATGATTCTTCGAATAGCCTGTCTGGCGCTCATGTGGTTGTTCGTCGTGCCGTTGGCACACGCGCAGAAGGCGGTGCCTGTGAAGCGCGAGCTTGTGGTCGGCGTCAACAACGCGCCGCCGTTTGCGATGAAAGGATCCGACGGCGCGTGGTCTGGTCTCAGCATCGAGCTTTGGCGGCAAGTCGCGAAGGCGACGAACCGGACGTTTCGTTTCGTTGAAATCCGGGACGTGCCCGAGTTGATCCAGGAAACCGCTGCCGGAAATCTCGATGTCGCCGTCGGCGCCATCACCGTCACCGTTGAGCGCGAGAAGGCTCTCGACTTCACGCAGTCCTATTATTCGACAGGCACGGGCATCGCCGTTCCCGTCGTCAGCGTGATGAACTGGGCAACACTCCGCCGTGCGATGACGTCATTCAATTTCATACAGGCCGTCGCTGCGCTGATCGGACTGACGCTGGTGGCCGGCGTTCTTGTCTGGTTGCTGGAGCGGCGGCAGAACGAATATTTCGGCGGCAGCATCACCAAGGGCATCAGCTCCAGCGTATGGTGGTCGACGCTGGCGATGACGCAGCGTTCGTCAGCGGAGAAGGGGCCGCAGACCATTCTGGGCCGAAGCGTCGCGACCATCTGGCTGGTGGTGTCGGTCATTACCATCGCTGTTTTCACCGCCGGCGTGACCTCGGTGCTGACCACCTCGCAGATCCAGGGCACGATCTACAGCGCCTCCGATTTGGGATCGGTGCGCGTCGGCACCGTCAAAGGGACATCATCCGAAGGCGACCTTCTGCGGCGCAAGCTCACGTTTCAGCCCTATGAAACGCTCAGCGACGGACTGAAGGCTTTGCGCGCAGGCCGCATCGATGCGTTCGTTTACGACAAGCCGCTGCTGACATGGGCCATTCGCCAGGGCTTTGCATCGCGGCTCAAGGTGCTCGACATTTCCATCGAGGCGCAGAACTACGCGTTCGCGTTGCCGCCCGACAGCCCGCTGCGGAAATCGCTGTCGATCGCAATTCTCGACGCGATACAGAAAGAGACATGGACCGAGGCGCGAATCCGCTATCTCGGTGAGGACTCGCTGAGTTCGCCCTGAGGGCGTTTCAGAACAACTCGACCGAAGCGACGCGATTCAGAGCCTGGATTTGCTGCGGGGCCGGGGCTTGCTTTGAATTCTCCGCTTCCGCGACGATATCCCTGAGCTTTCTGTACGCACGCTCGGCGGTGTCCACCGGCAGCGGCGCTTCGTCGAAGGATTCGATGTACCGGCCGGCCATCGCCGCGAGCAACTGGTACAGCGCGCGATGTTCTGAATCCGAGGCGGAAAGCTGGAGGGTTTTGGTGCGGAAGGCCTTGTAAGTATGAAGGCCGGGATGCTGGCTCGAAAGCCACGTACTAAGTTCACCCAAGATGTTTCTCCCTTGGAGCAAGAGGAAACAACCGCTTTTAATCGGGTGGCGCTGTCCGCACAACCCTCGCCCGATCACGGCCGCTTGAGCAGAAATGCATCCCTAGCCGCTTGTTTCGGGCCGTAGCGCAATTCTTCGCGAAAATTTCACACGGCGTGCATATGCCGCATGCAGTGCCGCCAGTGCAGGTTGGCACCTATTCCGGCTACATACCCACCTCACAACGCGCGAACCGCCTCAGGACACTTCGCGAAATGGACGCTATTTCGGCGAAGCTGCCTCCCGTGACCGATGGTCTTCCACCGGAAACCAGACGTTGGGCGGTGCTTGCGATCTTCACCGCGCTTGCGATGTCGGCGCTCGACACAGCCATCGCCAATATCGCGCTTCCCGCAATCGCGGCTGACCTGCACACGACGCCCGCCGACGTAATCTGGGTCGTGAATGTTTATCAGATTGCCATGGTCGCGACACTGCTGCCGCTGGCGGCGCTCGGCGAAATCGTCGGCCACCAACGCATCTACCTCGGCGGACTGCTGCTGTTCACGATCGCGTCGCTGGCCTGCGCCCTGGCGTGGTCATTGCCCACGCTGCTGATCGCGCGCGTGCTGCAAGGTTTGGGAGCCGCCGGTGTGATGAGCGTCAACACGGCTCTCGTCCGGTTCGTTTATCCCTCAAGGCTTCATGGACGCGGCTTCGGCAACAATGCGCTGGTGGTCGCAACAGCGTTCACGCTCGGCCCGGCGCTCGCTTCGGGCATCCTGTCGGTCGCATCGTGGCCGTGGCTGTTCGCGATCAACATTCCATTCGGTGTGGCTGCGATGCTGATCGGCATCAAGACGCTGCCGGAGACGCCGCGCGCGGCCCACGCCTTCGACTTTCCCGGTGCGCTGCTGACGTCGATCAGCCTCTGTCTCTTTATTCTCGGAATCGGCAGCGCCGCCCACAAGGCGCCAGTGGGCATTGTCGCTGTTGAGCTTGTCGGGGCGGTGATCTTCGGCGCGTGGCTGCTGCGCAGGCAGGCGGATCATCCGGCTCCAATGCTGCCGATCGATTTGTTTCGCAGGCCGATGTTCTCCCTGTCGGTTGCGACCGCGGTCTGCTCGTTCGCAGTGCAGGGGCTCGCGTTCGTTTCGCTCCCGTTCTACTTCGAGGATGTTCTCCACCGCACTCAGGTCGAGACCGGATTCTTCATGACGCCGTGGTCGATTGTGGTCGCCATCATGGCGCCCATCGCGGGGCGGCTGTCGGATCGCCATCCCGCCGGTGTGCTGGGCGGACTGGGACTTCTTATGCTTGGAATCGGAATGGCGCTGCTTGCCATGTTACCGGCTTCGCCCAGCGTCGCCGATATTGTCTGGCGCATGGCGATCTGCGGCTGCGGTTTCGGCTTCTTCCAATCCCCAAACATGAAGGCCATCATGAACAGCGCACCGGCCGGGCGCAGTGGTGGCGCGAGTGGCATCGTCGCGACCGCACGCCTGATCGGGCAGACTCTGGGAGCGGCATTGGCTGCGCTATGTTTCGCACTCGCTGGCCATCAGGGCGCGACCTTCGCGCTGGCGCTGGGCGCTGGTTTCGGTGCGCTTGGCTGCATCATGAGTTTCCTGCGCCTCACTGTACGTTGACGCTCTGAATTTTCCGGCTTACCGATTGTTCAAAGAAATAATCGTTAAGGGAGATGTCAGTGTCAGATCAGCCGGTGCTTCTGAAAGTCGATGGACCGATTGCGCGCATCGTTTTCAATCGTCCCAAAGTCCTGAACGCGCTGAGCGTCGAAGCCGCGGACGCGTTTCTTGGCGCCTGCAAAAGCGTCGCTGCGGATAAAGGAAATCGCGTCGTCATTATCGCGGGCGAGGGCCGCGCCTTTATGGCCGGTGGCGACATTTCCGCGTTCGAGGGGCCGGCTGCCGAAGTAAAACTGCGTGTGCCGACGATCATGGAGCCGCTGCATGAGGGGCTTGAAATTCTGGCAGGGCTGCCGCAGCCGGTGATCGCGAGTCTGCAAGGCGCTGTCGCCGGAGCGGGCATGAGCATAGCGCTCTCGACTGATCTCGCGATTGCTGCCGACAACGCGATTTTCACACTGGCTTATTCGAAACTCGGCACCAGCCCGGACGGATCGTCATCATGGACGCTCCCGCGGCTGGTGGGCCTGCGCAAGGCAATGGAGATCGCGCTGCTGTCGGATGTTTACGATGCGCCCGAAGCACTACGGCTCGGTCTCATTAATCGCATCGTGCCAGCGGCTGATCTGGCGAGTGAAACCGACACGCTCGCACGCCGTCTCGCGGACGGGCCAACCTTCGCTTTCGGCAGGACCAAGGCGCTGCTGCGCGGATCGCTGGACAATTCGTTGCATGATCAGCTCGCCGCCGAGGCCGCGGGTTTCGGCGCGTGCATCGGCACCAAGGATTTTGCCGAGGGTGTCAGCGCGTTTCTCGCCAAACGCCAGCCGACGTTTATCGGCAAGTGACTAGGGAGAGAACTGATGAAACAGAGACTGGCTCCTTACAAGATTGCACCTGACCTCATGAAGGCGATGGGCGCGCTTGAAGCCGCCGTTGTGGCCAGCGGGCTGGAGAAATCCCTGATCGAACTGGTCAAGACCCGCGCGTCGCAGATCAACGGCTGTGCTTTTTGCGTTCACATGCACACCAAGGATGCGCGTGCGCTCGGAGAAACAGAGGAGCGGCTCTATCTGCTCAGCGCCTGGCGTGAATCGCCGCTCTATACCGATCGCGAACGGGCGGCGCTTGTCTGGACTGAATCCGTGACGCTGATCTCACAGACCAACGTTCCCGACGATGTTTACGAGCAGGTTCGCGGCAGCTTCTCGGATGAGGAGATCGTCAAGCTGACCATGCTGGTGGCGACCATCAACGCGTGGAACCGGATCGCGGTCAGCTTCAGGTTTATCCACCCAGTGAAGGCGGCGGCTGTCGCTTAACCGCTACGCCGCCGGCGATGCAGCCACTGCGGGTTTCTGCGGCGGTCCGATCAGCAGCTTCGTCAGCCAGCGCCGGGCCGGATTCTCAACCGTTGCGTAGGATACGCGGCCCACAGCAAGCACCAGCAGCGAAATCGCAGCCACCAGCAAAAGCTGCGGTATGAGGCCGATGGTCTTCGAGACCTGCGAGATGAAGATCATCCCGATCGCGTAATGGTAAAGGTAGATCGAGTAACTGCACTCGCCGATCCAGACCAGCGGGCGGACTTCAAAGATTCTCATCGGTGTCGGTTTTGTCGCCAGGAACCAGAACAGCGTCAGAAAAACCAGCGCAGTGGTGCTGGCGAAGACCGGGTCGCGCCCGATCATCGCGTAGTTTGTACTGACTCGCGCGATCAGCACATACATGACGGCGAGCATCACCAGCGCCGCGCTTTTCGCAAGCCGATCCTTGTAAAGCTCATAGAATATCGCGCCCGCCGCGAACCACGGCATGTAGTCGGGAATGAACAGCGCGTCATAGACGCCGTTGTATCCTGGCATCGCGCGCCGCAGCAGCGCGCGGCCGATGTAGATGACGAGCGTGAAGATGACGAGATTGCGCGCGAGTTTCTCCCGCGAGAACAGCCAGAACAGGATTACTGCGATCATGTAGAACCGGATCTCGACCACCAGCGACCAGTAGACGCCGGTAACGTAATCCACCTTGGGAAACCAGCCGGACCACAGCGATGGCGGCGTCAGCGTCAATGATGGCAGGAAGTTCGGCCAGAACTGGCGGCGGGTGAGGGCGAACGGCGAGTCGGACCAGTTCAGCAGGAAGAACGTGAGGACTGCGGAGACGATCAGCGCTGGCCAGATGCGGACGAACCTGCGGATCACGAAATCCAGCACCGATCGCGACGATTCCAATGTCATCGCGATCACGAAGCCCGAGATGATGAAGAAAAGTTCGACGCCCATGTAGCCGTACTTGAAGATCAGGACGTTGCTGAACGTCTCGCCGTACGGGTACAGCGTCGATTTATAGTAGAACGACTCGAGGTGATAAAAATAATGAAAGCCCATCACCAGCAGGATCGCCACGCCGCGCAATCCGTCCAGAGCACGGAGTCGGTGGCTGGCCATGGGTTATCCGCTCTGCTGATCGGGCGATGGGGCAAAGTAACGGGCGGGTTCTAACCTTGCCGCGTTCGGCTGCCGATTGTGTTGACGTCACGTGCTTTGTCAATTTGCGCGGGTGCAAAGGTGCCAACTGGATTCCGATTTGCCCGCATCAATTTTTGCGGAGGGCAGATCGCAGCGCGCTCGCTCGTTTTGCGGCGGGCGCTGTGAAATCCGGACGCCACATTCAGCAGCAACTGCAATGGGATTGAGCCGATCTGGTCGACGCATTCGACCCGATAGCTTCCATTGTCGGACAAGGTGACAAGAGAAATTCGTCTCATAAAATTTGCGCAATGCAGCATAAGTTAAGCTGTTTAAAGGCTATTGACGACCTCGTTTTGTCGCCCTAGCAATTGTCCGACAAACAACATTGAGCGTCCATGTCGTCGACTTCCCCGAATTTCAAACGCATCGAGGTCGCGCCCGCCTATCAAAAGGTGGCTGACGCGATCGAGCGTGAGATCGTCAACGGCCGGATCAAGCCCGATGATCCGATCGGCACCGAGTCCGAGCTGGTTCAGCAATTCGGCGTCAATCGTTCGACGGTTCGCGAGGGGATCAGGGTTCTCGAGGAAAGCGGATTGATCCGGCGGGATTCAAGCCGCCGCCTTTATGCGTGCCTGCCGCGTTACAACAAGCTGGCAAGCCGGTTGAGCCGCGCGCTTGTGCTGCACGAAGTCACGTTCCGGGAATTGTATGAGACCGCGATGATCCTCGAGGTTGCAGCCATCGAATATGCGGTGGACCACGCAACCGATGAGGACATCGCCGAGGTTGCACTCAATATCGAGAAGACCGAGCAGGCCGTTCACAATCCGGCAGCATTCGCCGAACTCGACGCCGAGTTTCATATCCTGATTGCAAAAGCGTCACACAACCGGGTGCTGCAACTCGCGCGCGAACCGGCCGGTCTGCTGTTCTTTCCGACCACCGAAATGGTCGTGCGCAATGTTGCAGAAGGCATGCCGCGTCTCATCGCCGCACACCATCATCTGCTCGACGCGATCCGAAAGCGCGACAAGCAAGAGGGGATGATCTGGATGCGGCGGCATGTCGAAGACTGGCGTCGCGGCTTCGAGCGGGCAGGCAACTCGCTCGATCGGCCTGTTGAGCGGATGTACATGGAACACGCGCTGATGGCGCAACAGAAACGATGAGGACAGTGGCTTAAAACAATTCGCCACAAGAGCGCTGAATGCGCCGGGCAATAAAAGGGGAGGTTGTGGTGACAGGGTTGGGGAATCCGGTGCGTCCGGATATCGATGGGTTGATCGCGTGGTGCGCGGCATGACGATGCGGGATCGTGATCCACTGTCGTCGGCCGAGCTGAACGTCAGCAATCTGTCATTGGCTTTCGGCGGCCTGAAGGCGCTGACGAATGTTTCGTTTTCAGTCGCGCCGGGATCGATCACGGCGGTGATCGGGCCGAACGGCGCGGGCAAGACATCCCTGTTCAATTGCATCTCGGGCTTCTACAGACCGTCCACCGGCATCATTGCATTCGGCGGCGAGGACATCAGCAAGCTGCATCCGCCGGCGCGGGCCAAGCTTGGCCTGGCGCGTACGTTCCAGAACATTGCGCTGTTTCGCGGCATGACCGTGCTCGACAACATCAAGCTCGGCCGCCACGCCCACATGGAGACGAATGTATTCGACGCGCTCTGGTATTTCGGCCGGGCGAGGCGCGAAGAACTTGAACTGCGCTCCGAGATCGAGCGGCGGGTTCTCGACTTCCTTGAAATGGAACATATCCGCGATCAGCCGGTCGCTTCGTTGTCCTACGGCCTGCGCAAGCGCGTCGAACTGGCGCGCGCGCTCGCCATGCGTCCGCGCATCCTGATGCTCGATGAGCCGGTCGCAGGCATGAACCGCGAAGAGACCGAGGATATGGCCCGCTTCATTCTCGACGTGAAGGAGGAGTGGGGCGTCACCATCCTGATGGTCGAGCACGACATGGGCTTGGTCATGGATATTTCGGACCATGTCGTGGTGCTGAATTTCGGACAGGTGATCGCGGCCGGCAAGCCGGCGGAGATCCAGAACAACCCCGATGTCATCTCCGCCTATCTGGGGTCGGGCGATGTCGGCGAACTGTCGCGGCGCATCGCGGGCGAGAAGGCAGCGTGATGGATTGGCTCTTTCTCACCGAGATCGTGCTGTCGGGCCTCGGATCTGGCGCATTGCTGGCGCTGACCGGCATCGCCTTCGTGCTGATCTACAAAGCGACAAAAGTGTTGAATCTCGCGGTCGGCGAAATGCTGATGCTGTGCGCGTATTTCTTCTTCGGGCTGACAGCCGCGTTCGCGCTGCCGGTCTGGCTCGCGATTATCCTGACGGTGATCGGCGGCGGCATTCTCGGCGGCGTCATCGAGCGTATTCTGATCCGGCCGATGCTCGGCGAGAGTCCGATCTCGGTGTTCATGGTGACGGTCGGCCTGAGCTCCGTTCTGATCGGATTCGTCGAATTCGTCTGGGGAAGCGATCCCGCAACGCTGCCGAATTTCCTTCCATCGAAGCCCGTGTTTATCGGCAGTGCGTACGTCTCGCCAAAAATCGCTGTCAGTTTCGCCGTGGCGACGGTTCTGATTGCTGCCTTCCTGCTGGTCTTCCGGACATGGCGTGGCGGCGTTGCGCTGCGCGCCACCGCCACCGATCAGGGCGCCGCATTTTCCTGCGGCATCAATGTCCCGGCTGTGTTCTCCGTCTCGTGGATCGTCGCGGGCATGGCGGCCGCGGGGTCCGGCATTCTGATCGGTTCGATCGGTGGCATCTCGCCGACCATGGGGGTGTTCGGCCTGTCGGTGCTGGTCGCCGTCATTGTCGGCGGTCTGGACTCGATTGCCGGCGCGCTTGTTGCGGGTCTGGCGATCGGCGTTGTCGAGGCGCTGGTCGGCACTTATCTGGGCGGCGAGTTCAAGCTGCTCGTCACTTTCATCATTCTTGTGGTTGCGCTCATGATCCGTCCATACGGATTGTTCGGCACCGTTGAAATCGAGCGACTCTGATGCGTATCGGCGCCGTCCATCAAACCTACGCACAGGCAGAAGCGCTGTTCGACACCAGCGTGCAGCGGTTCATGCTGCTGGTGCTGTTCGCGGGGCTGGTGCTGTTTCCGTTCTTCGCCGATCAGTACTGGATCTATCTGGCCTGTCTTGTCCTGATCCATATCGTCAGCACGACCGGGCTCAACATTCTCACCGGCTATACCGGTCTCGTCAGTCTTGGTCAGGCGGCCTTCATGTCGGTCGGCGCCTACACCGTCGCCATTCTGGAAATACGCGTCGGCACGCCGTTCATCATCAATCTCATCGTCGCGGGATTTGTAGCGGCAGGCGTCGGCATGGTTGTCGGCATTCCGAGCTTGCGCGTGAAGGGGCTTTACCTCGCGATCGCCACCATCGCAGCATCCTTTATCCTGCACTTCCTGTTCGCCAACGGGCCTGCCATTCTCGGCGGAACGCAGGGGCTCAACATGCCGCCGGCGCGGCTGTTCGGGTACGACCTCGCGCGTCCGTTCCAGTTGTACTGGTTGTTCATGCCGCTCACGGCGCTGTCGGTCCTCGCGGCCGCCAACCTGTTCCGGACCCGCATCGGCCGCGCCTTCATCGCGATCCGCGACCGCGATATTTCCGCGGAAGTGCTGGGCATTCCGCTGCTGAAGTACAAGCTGCTCTCGTTTGCGCTGTCGTCGTTCTATGCGGGCGTCGCCGGCGGGATGTGGGCGTACTTCTTCCGCGTCGTCACGCCGGAAAGCTTCCCGCTGATCTATTCGGTGTTTTTCCTCGCCGCCGTGATCGTCGGCGGGATGGGCACCATTCTCGGTGCGATCCTCGGCGCGATCTTCATGACCATGGTGCCGGAATTCCTGAAGATCGCGGTTTCCTACATGACCTTCATTCCGAATGCGGTGGCGCAACTGTCACCGATCCGGACAATCGTTTTCGGCTTGCTCATCATCGGGTTCCTGCTGTTCGAGCCGCAGGGCCTTGCCGAAATCTGGCGTCGCGTGCGGCGCTTCTTCCATCTGTGGCCGTTCAAAAAGTAATATGCAGGGAGAAACAACAATGAGTATCTTTCCAACGCGGCGGAAGCTGCTGTCGTACGCAGCCGCCGGCTGTCTCGCTCTCGGAATCCAGACATCGGCGCGCGCCGCCGATGACATCGTGATCGGTGCATCGATGCCGATGACCGGCGTGTTCGCCTTCGCAGGCATCGCACTGAACAACGCGTTCCAGGATTACGTCAAGATCGTGAACGATGCCGGCGGCATCAATGGCCGCAAGGTCAAGTATGTCGCGGAAGACACCGGCTACAAGGTCGATAACTCAGTGGCGGTGTTCAACCGCATCACCAGTCAGGAGAAGGTGAGCCTCTATTACGGAGACTCCACGGCGTTCTCCAAGACCATCAACGCCGAGCTCAATCGCCGCGGCGATATCATGCTGGCGGGAGCATCCTTCGCGACGGAACTGAACGACCCGAAGAACTTCCCAAATCAGTTTATCGCCGGTCCGGATTACTCGGAAATGATCGGCATTCTGCTGGAGTACATCGCCAAGACGAAGCCGGGCGCCAAGATCGCTCTGGTCAACTCCGATACCGAATTCGGACGCGATCCGATTGCGCCGACCGAGAAGCGGGCAGCAGAGCTTGGCCTCAAGGTGGTTGAGAAAATCGCCACGCCGCCGACCAGCGTCGACGTCTCCACCGAAGTTCTCAAGCTGCGCCGCGCCGATCCCGATTACACGATCTTCCACGGCTACATTCTGGCGCCGCTGCCGGAATTCATGACCCAGGCGAAGCAGCTCGGCCTCAAGACCAAGTTCATGGGCACGTTCTGGTCGATGGACAATGCCATCTGGGCGAAGTCTGCCGATGTCGCCGATGGTTTCATGGGCGTGATGCCGTACCGCTACTATTTCGACACGGAAGGCAAATCGCCGATGCTGGAGAAGATCCGGCAGATCCGTCCGGAGTATCAGTCGACCGGCTACATGCAGGGTTTCCTGACCGCGATGCTCATGACCGAAGCCGCCAAACGCACGCTTGACGCCAAGAAGGAACTCACCGCGGCCAACATGAAGGCTTCGCTGAATTCGATCAAGGATTTCGACACCGGCGGCATCATCGGCGTGCCGATCTCGATTCCCGGCAACACCGTTCCTGTCGGCCGCGTCTATCAATATGACGGCGCGAACAAGACCATGAAGCCGGTATCCGACTGGATCAAGATCGCGAAGTAACGACAATGACCGCGGAAGCACTTCTCTCAGTCAATAACATCGAGGTCGTCTATAACAAGACGGTCCAGGTGCTCCGCGGCCTGTCGCTGAAAGTCGACAAGGGAGCGGTGGTCGCGTTGCTTGGCTCGAACGGCGCCGGCAAATCGACCACGCTCAAGGCCGTCTCCAATCTTCTCGAACTGGAAGACGGCAAGGTCACGACCGGCGAAATCCTGTTCAAGGGCGACGCCATCTCACGCTTCGCTCCGCATCAACTGGTGCGGAGCGGCCTTTTCCATGTGATGGAGGGACGCAGGATTTTTGAAGACCTGACGGTCGAGGAAAATCTCACTGCTGCGACCTACGCAATGACGGGCCGGGCAGGCGGCAAGACGCCGTTCGATCTCGTCTACACTTACTTCCCGCGCCTGTTCGAGCGGCGCACGGGACGTGCCGGATATCTGTCAGGAGGCGAGCAGCAAATGCTGGCAATCGGGCGCGCGCTGATCGCGCAGCCCGAACTGATGCTGCTGGATGAGCCGTCGCTGGGCCTGTCACCGAAACTGGTGGAAGAGATTTTCACTATTATTGCCCGCATCAACCGCGAGCAGGGCGTCTCGATGCTGCTGGTGGAGCAGAACGCGGCGGTCGCCTTCGCGGTCTCGACCTATGGATACATCATGGAGTCGGGAAAGATCGTGACCGACGGGCCGACAGAACAATTGATCCGCGATCAGGATGTCCGCGAATTCTATCTGGGCGTCGGCGCGGCCAATGCTGAGACAAAAGGCTTTCGCGGCATCAAGCACTACAAGCGCCGCAAGCGCTGGCTGTCCTGATCGAGGCGATGTGAGGCGGGCATGACCGACAGATTTCCCCAGATGACGTTGCCGCAGGCGCTGCGAGAGAACGCGCGCCGCCATCCCGATCGTGTCGCGATCCGGCAGAAGGAATACGGAATCTGGAATCCGTGTACCTGGAAGAACTATTATGCCCGTGCCTGCCATGTCGGACTCGGCTTTCGCGCGCTGGGGCTGAGCGCAGGCGGACACGTCGCCATTCTGTCCGAGAACCGGATCGAATGGGTTCTTGCGCAGCTCGGCGCGAATATTGTCGATGGCGTCGCCGTCGGCGTTTATCCAACCAGCCCGGCCAACGAAGTCGCCTATGTGCTGGCGCATTCCGAATCCGAGATCATCGTGTGCGAGGATCAGGAACAGGTCGACAAGGTTCTGGAGCGGCGCGATGAGTTGCCGAAGCTGCGGAGCATCATTGTCCTCGAAACCAAGGGCCTCAGGGATTACCCGCCGGATCAGGTCATGTCGTTCGAGGCCCTCGAAGCGCTCGGCGTCGAGTTCGAGGCAAGCCATGCCGGACTCACCGACGGCACCGTGGACCGGCAGCAGCTCTCGCAGATCGGACTGGTGATCTACACCTCCGGCTCGACAGGGAAGCACAAGGGCGCGATGCTCAGCTACAAGAACATCCGCGCGCAGGCGATCGCGTCGGCGGACCGGCTGAATCTCGATGCCTCGGAAAGTCTTCTGTCCTATCTGCCGCTGTGCCACGTTGCGGAGCAAATGACGACGGTGATGGTGCCGGTTTATCTGGGCTCACTGGTCAACTTCGGGGAATCGATCCGAACCGTGCAGGAGGACCTCCGGGAGGTCGCACCGAGCATGTTTCTCGGCGTGCCGCGCATCTGGGAAAAGCTTCATTCGGCGATCCACATCAAGTTGCTCGAGGCAGGGCGCATTCGCCGCGCACTCTTCAACCGGGCTTATGCCGCATGTGAGCCGTTTGCCGAGAAGAGCGCCGACAGCCGCACACTCTCGGAACGCGTCACGTTCACGGTTTGCTATTGGCTGATCTTTCGCGCCCTGCAGAATTTCATCGGGCTGCGGAAAACCCGTATCGCGATGACAGGTGCGGCGCCGATTTCCGGCTCGATCGTTCATTTCTTTCGCACACTCGGCGTGCCGCTCATTGAAGTCTATGGGCTGACGGAAAGTTCGGGGATCGCCCTCGGACAGATGCTGTCCGACCGCCGTGTCGGAACGGTGGGGCCCGGCATCGCCCGCATGGAGGTGAAGCTCGGTGACTCAAACGAGCTTCTCATTCGCGGCGACACGGTGTTTGCGGGTTACTACCGCAACGAGGAAGCAACCAAGGCCGCAATCCGCGACGGCTGGCTGCACACCGGCGATGTCGCCGAATTTACGGATGGTCACTTCCGTATCGTCGATCGTCTCAAGGACATCATGATCACGGCCGGCGGAAAGAACCTCAGCCCGTCCGAGATCGAGAACACCGTCAAGTCGAGTCCGTTCATCAAGGAATGCATCGTTATCGGCGAAGCCCGCAAATTCGTCTCGGCCTTGATTCAGATCGACTACGATCTCGCAGGGAAGTGGGCCGAAGAAGAAGGCATTGCCTATACGAATTTCAAGAATCTGACCGAGAACGCAAGCTTGCGTGAATTGATTCAGTCCGAGATCGACAGCGCCAACGCGAAACTTGCGCAGGTCTCACAGATCCGGCGTTTCTACCTGCTCACCAAGGAACTGGACCACGACGATGACGAAGTCACGGCGACAATGAAGGTCCGCCGGGCAAACGTGCACAAAAAGTACGAGACCGAGATCGAAAGCCTTTACCGATAGAGGGCCGGCGCTCTGATCCTCAATCTGCTTGCTCAAACTCGCTTGGTGCCGGCCGCGCCGATTGTGAGATCGCGCTCAGATCGAATGCCTCTCCGCGCAACTGAGACAGGGATTCCAGCGCCCGGTCGCGATCTTCCTCAAGCAGCTTCCCGTGGCTCGCCGCCGCTGCCTCGGGGTCTCTCCGCTTGATGGACTCCAGTGTCGACATCATCAGATCGGTCGCCATCCGTCGCAGGTCGCGCGTCTGATAGTCGAGCGGCGATTTCCAGATCGTGGCCCAGACGGTCTGATTGGCGAGGTCGGTCAGGAGTTCGACCAGAAGTTCGTTGCCGGAGCCGCGCGCGACAGTCTTTACCGCGCGCGTCGTGACACGTGCGAATGCGATCGGATCACCGGTCTCGACCAACTCCTCCAATTCCGCGCAGCGCCGTGCAAGCGTCTCGACATAGCTCTCGATCGGTGCGGTCGCCATCGCGCGCACCGCCAGCATCGAAAGCGCCATGCGGACATTGAACAGATCGGCGATAGATTTCAACGACAGCGGTCGAACATAGGCGCCACGCCGCGGCAGCAGTTCGACGAGGCGCCGTCGTTCGAGAATGCGAATGGCCTCGCGGATCGGGCCGCGGCTGACACCGAAATCCCGCGCGAGATCAAGTTCGACCAGGCGGTCGCCGGCCTTGCGGCGGCCGGCAACGATCTCGGCGCCGAGCTCTTCGGCGACCTGATCCGGAATTGTTCTCGGCGCGAACTTTCTCTCGAGGTCGGTGTCGCTCGTTGCCTTCGGCTTCCGAAGAGGCTCGGCCATGGCATTTGCTCCTGGTCAGGCATTCGCAAATCGATGCCTTCCATCCGTTTTACCGTTAAAGTCAATTGTTGACAATTGACAACTGATAACCTTTTATGAGCCGCACGTCACCCCGAAACGCGAGCAACCGCTCGTTTTGCGGGAAAAACGCCTTGCTCGAGCGCGGATTCGACCGGTTTGAGCAAAACAAGAGCGGACGATCGCCATCCCCGGCAGCAAGACCGGGCAAGGGCAGCAAGGGAGCAGAGTGATGAAGGCGCCGCGCGCGACGTTAATCCTGCCTGATTTAGCGACAGGACGTTTTTGTCGTATTGACCGGCGCGCGTCGGCCGCCGCCGTGCCGCTGCTCTCGAAGTCTCGCTCGATCCTGCCGTTCGCTTGACGTGACCGCGTGATGGTCACCATGACGGACTTGTCCGCCCCCACTACGACGCGCCTGCAGGCTGTACCCGCGCAGCGGTTGCTCGACGTGCGCGGCCTTTCGCTGTCCTTCGTTACCGGCGACGGCGAGTTGCCGATCACCAAGAATGTGAACTTCTCGATCGCGCCGGGCGAGCGCGTCGGCATTGTCGGCGAGAGCGGCTGTGGCAAGACGGTGACGGGGCTTTCGCTGCTTCGGCTGCTGCCACCGCAATCCGCGCGCGTGAAGGGCGAAATCCTGTTCGAGGGCGTCGATCTGGCGGGGCTCTCGCCGCGACGGATGCGAGCCGTGCGCGGCCGCGACATCGCGATGATCTTTCAGGAGCCGATGAGCGCGCTCGATCCGGTTTTTACCGTTGGCGATCAGATCAGCGAGGCTTATCGCGCGCACTTTCCGGTCAGCCGCGCGGAAGGGCGCGAACGCGCCATTGCCGCTCTTGCAGAAGTCGGCATTCCGGCGCCGGAGCGGCGCTGCGACGAATATCCGCACCAACTGTCCGGCGGTATGCGCCAGCGCGTGATGATCGCGATGGCGCTGATCTGCAAGCCGAAGCTATTGATCGCGGACGAGCCGACCACAGCGCTCGACGTCACGGTGCAGGCCCAGATCACCGATCTCCTGCGCTCGCTGAGCGAGCGGACCGGGACGGCGCTCATTTTCATCACGCACGATCTCGGTGTGGTCGCCGAAATCTGCACCCGCATGATCACCATGTATGCAGGTGAAGTGGTGGAAGACGCGCCGGTCGATGACGCGCTGATGCGTCCGCGCCATCCCTATACGTCAGGGCTTCTGCGCTCGTTGCCCGGTCTCAGTCAGCGCCGCGGCGTGCTGCCGTCGATTCCAGGCCGCGTTCCGCCGCCGAACGGCATGCCTGCGGGTTGTCGTTTTCGTCCGCGCTGTAGTCATGCAGTCGCCGGCTGCGAGCGCGAACAGCCGATGATCGACGTCGAGCCCGGGCGCCGCGCGCGCTGCTGGCGCTCGCCCGATCTGATCTTGCCGGGAGCAGTGAATTGATGGCCGCGGCGAAAAGCATTCTGGCGGTGCGCGATCTGCGCATCCTGTTTCCGACCCGCGATGGCCGCGACACGGTGAAGGCCATCGACGGAATGGATTTTGAGGTCCGCGCCGGCGAGACCTTCGGTGTGATCGGTGAATCCGGATCGGGCAAGACGACGCTGGGCCGCGCGCTGGTGTCACTGATCGCGCCCACGCACGGAAACATCCTGCACGACGGAACCGATCCGGCGTCGCTCAGCACTGGCCAGTTCAGGAAACACCGGCGCGACTATCAGATCATCTTTCAGGATCCGAACGCCGCGCTCAATCCGCGCATGACCATTATCGACAGTGTGATCGAGCCGCTGGAGGTCATGCGCGAAGGCAACGATGCGTCGCGCCGCAAGCGCGGAGTCGAGGCGCTGGAGCGGGTCGGGCTCTCGCCCGAAACCGCCGGCCGGTATCCTCACCAGCTCTCAGGCGGCCAGAAACAGCGCGTCAACATTGCACGCGTTCTGACGCTGCGTCCCAAAGTGATCGTGTGCGACGAAGTTGTGGCCGCGCTCGACGTGTCGATCCGTGGCGATGTGCTCAATCTCTTCACTGACCTGCAACGCGAATTCGGACTAACCTACGTTTTCATCACCCACGACATTTCCGTCGTTTCCCATGTGTCCGATCGCGTCGCCGTGACCTATCTCGGCAAGCTGATGGAGCTTGGCCCGACCGAAGACGTCATCGAGCAGCCGCTCCATCCCTACACGCGAGCATTGTTGTCGGCGGAGCCGATCCCGCTGCCGTCCACGATGCGCGTCGACAAGCGGATCATTCTTGAGGGTGAAATCCCAAGCCCGGTCGCGCCGCCGTCAGGCTGCCGGTTTCGCACCCGCTGTCCATCGGTGCAGCCGCGCTGCGCAGCCGAAGTGCCCGCGTGGCGCGAACTGAAACCAGGACACGCGGTTGCCTGCCATTTCGCCACTCCTGACGGGCCACCACCAAACAATCAAAAAGCGCCGGCCGCGCCATAACAACGGAAGGGAACGAGAATGCGGAAGTTCGATCACATGATAGGCGCATTGCACCGTCGCGAGATGTTGGCGCTGATGGGAGGCGTAGCCGCCGCCGGAGCATTTGGCCTGCCGGCTTTCGCTGAGGCCCAGAAGAAAGGCGGCATCCTGAAGGTTGCGGCTCCGGCCAATCCGTCCTCGCTCGATCCGGCCACGGGCGGCGCGGGTTCCGACCACAGCATTCTGTGGACCATGTACGACACTCTGGTCGAATGGGACTATGAGACGCTCAAGCCGAAGCCCGGCCTCGCCAAATGGACCTATCCTGATCCCAAGACTCTGGTGTTTGATATCCAGAGCGGCATCAAGTTTCACGATGGCACGCCGCTCGATGCTGAAGCCGTCAAGTTCAACATCGATCGCTGCCGTCAGGACCAGCGTTCGAACGTGAAGGCGGACCTTACCAGCGTCGAGGCGGTCGATGTGACCGGCCCGTTGCAGGTGACGCTGAAGCTGAAAAACGCGGATAGCGCATTGCCGGCGATTTTCTCCGATCGTGCCGGCATGATGGTGTCGCCGACCAACATCAAGGCGCTCGGCAACGAAACCGACCGCAAGCCGGTGGGCGCCGGGCCATGGAAATTCGTGCGATGGGCCGACAACGAAATCATCGTGGTGACCCGCCACGAAAACTACTGGCGTCCGGGTCGGCCGTATCTCGACGGCATTGAATTCAACATCATCCCGGAACTGGCGACCGCGCTGCGTTCGGTGGTTGCAGGCCAGAACGACATGTCATTCGCGCTGCCCGCGCGCCTGAAGCCGGTCATCGACCGCGCGAAGAATCTGACAAACGTGACATCGCCAACATTGTATTGCGTGCAACTCTACATCAACCATGGCCGTGCGCCGCTCGACAACGTCAAGGTCCGGCAGGCGATCAATTTCGCGCTGGACCGCGATGCCTTCGTCAAGGCGACGATGAATGGACTCGGCGAACCGGCGAGAATGACATTACCCAGCACGCACTGGGCTTACGACAAATCCATCGCCAATCTTTATCCGCATGATCCTGACAAGGCGCGCAAGCTGTTGGCGGAAGCGGGCTTCAAGGATGGCCTCGAACTGACCATCGGCGGCTATGTAGATCAGGATTCGGTTCGCCGCGGCGAGGTGATTCAAGATCAGCTCGGCAAGGCCGGCATCCGGCTCAAGTTCACGCGCGGCACCATCGCCGAAATCAGCGCACAGTTCTTCGCGACGGAGAAAAAGTTCGACCTGCTGGTGTCGGCATGGACAGGGCGGCCAGACCCGAGCATGACCTACGCGCTCGGTTTCGATAAGGGCGCTTACTACAACGCCAGCCGTCTCGCGTCCCCCGAATTGTCCGCGTTGATACAGGAAAGCCGCGAAAGCGAAGACCTGACCAAGCGTGCTGCCGTGTTCGCGAAAATTCAGCGTCTCACGATGGAAAATGCGCTGTCGGCTCCGCTCGCATTCCAGTTCGAACTCGATGCGCTGTCCGAGAAGGTCAAGGGCTTCAAGCCGAACCTGCTCGGCAAGCCGAAGTTCGAAAACATCTCGCTTGGATAACGCCAAACCCCGGCGTCGTGCAATGAGCGCGGCGCCGGCCATCGAAGGCCTGGTTCGTTCATGATCACTGCCGCCAAACTCAGCATCATCGGCCGCCGTCTGCTTCAGACGGTGCCGGTCATTGTGCTGTCGACCTTCATCGTCTTCGGCTTGCTCAAGCTGGTGCCGGGTGATGTTGCGGTGACGCTGGCAGGCGACAATGCGTCGGAGCAGCGGATCACAGAAATTCGCGAAATCTACGGTCTCGACCGGCCGTTCTTCGTGCAATACGGCAAGTGGCTGTGGAAGGCCGCGCACGGTGATCTTTCAAACTCGCTGGTTTCGAGCGAAGCGGTTCTCACCTCGATCAAGCGATGTCTTCCGCACACGCTCCTGATCGTAGCCCTCGCGTTGCTGCTGGCGTTGCTCGTCGGAATCCCGCTCGGCATTGCGGCAGCCAGCAGACCCGGATCGTGGATCGACAGTTTCGTGATGGCCATCGCATCGCTCGGTGTGGCGGTGCCGAACTTCTGGCTCGGCATGTTGCTGGTGGCATTCTTCGCGCTGGAAATGAACTGGCTGCCGGCCACGGGAGCGGTGGCATTCTCGCAGGATCCATGGGGCGCCTTACGTCACGCGATCCTGCCAGCCGTCGCGCTGGCTTCGGGCGGGATCGCCGAGGTCGCACGGCAGTTGCGCTCATCGCTGGTCGAAATCCTGTCCTCGCAGCAGGTACGCACGCTGCACGCCAAGGGTCTGCCGCCGTCGTCGATCCTGTGGCGGCACGGACTGAAGAATGTCAGCGTAAATCTCCTGACCGTGGTGAGCCTGCTCGCCAATCGTATGCTGGCCGCAACGGTCGTCGTGGAGGCTGTGTTTGCCATTCCCGGAATGGGTAGTCTCATCGTCAACGCCGCAATGAACCGGGATTTTCCGGTGGTGCAGGGCGTGGTCTTCGCGATGGTTCTGATCGTGGTCACGCTCAACCTGCTGACCGACATTCTCTACAGCGTTCTCGACCCGAGGATTTCCTGAGATGGCGGACACAGTTGTCATCGCGGAGCGCAGGCCAAGCTGGTTCGCCGGTTTCGGCCGCTGGTTCCGTTCCGATCTGCGGGGCGCCTTGAGTCTTTCGTTTCTGGTGATCCTCATCCTGATTTCGGTCCTGGGCCCATGGATTTCTCCTTACTCGCCGACACAGCAGGATCTCGATGCCGCGCTGTCGCCGATGACGGCGAAGCATTGGCTCGGCGCTGACGATCTTGGGCGCGATACGCTGAGCCGGTTGATCTACGGCGGCATGGCGTCGCTCTATGCAAGTTTTCTGGCGGTCGCTATCGCTGTTGCGATCGGCGTTCCGGTCGGTGTGCTGGCCGGCTATCTCGGCGGATGGGTCGATGAAGCGATCAGCCGCGTCGTCGACAGCTTTTTGTCGTTTCCCGCGATTGTGCTGGCGATCGCGGTGACCGGCGCGCTCGGCATCGGCCTGACCAACGGCATGATTTCCGTCGGCATTGTATTTGCCCCGCAATTGGCGCGACTGGTCCGGGCGCGGACGTTAGTGGTGCGCAACGAGCTCTATGTCGACGCTGCACGCTGTTTCGGTGTGACCACCGGCCGCATTCTGTGGCGTCACGTTCTGCCGAATGCGATCCAGCCGGTGATCGTGCAGGTCACGCTGTTGCTGGCAGCCGCGCTGCTCGCCGAAGCGAGCCTCAGCTTTCTCGGTCTCGGCATCCAGCCGCCGGACCCGAGCTGGGGCGCGATGCTGGCGCGCGCCTACCAGAACATGGAGATCGCGCCCGAGCAGATGTATCCGCCGGGACTTGCGATTTTGTTCACGGCGCTCGCGTTCAACACGCTGGGCGAATCGATGCGCGTCGCGCTCGATCCGACCATGAAGCGCCGCTGACGTTTGGTTTCTGAAGAATAGGAAGGAAGACGGGAATGGCCGCGCGCCTCAGTGAAAAAGAATACATGGAGCAGTTGCACGCGCTGTGGAACAAGACGTGGCCAAAAGGGATCGCGCGCACGCCACAGTACCCGCACGGCGAGGTCGCGCTGACCGAATATCTGCGTGCCTGGGCAAAGCAGCGGCCGCAGCGGCCAGCGGTGATTTTCTACGGCCATGTCACCACCTATGCCGATCTCGATCAGCAGAGCGATCGTTTCGCGGCTTTGTTGCAGGCCAAGGGCGTGCGCAAAGGCGATCGCGTTGCGGTGTTCCTTCCGAATTGTCCGCAGTTCCACATCGTGTTCTTTGGCATTCTCAAGCTCGGTGCGATCCATGTGCCGGTCAGTCCGCTGTCGCGGGCTTTCGAGCTTGCCTATGAATTGAACGATACCGACGCCGAGGTCATCGTTGCGCTCGACCAGCTCGCTGCGACGGTCGATCAGGTGCGCGGCGAAACCAAGCTGCGCGAGGTCATTGTCACAAGCTTTGCGGACGTCATTCCGGCGGAGCCATCCATTCCGACTCCGGATTCGATCAGGACGCCGCGTCTGGCGGTTCCTGGCGCGACCGATTTGTTGCCCGCTCTTGCAGCGATGCCTGTACCTGTCCCGCTGCCGCCCGCGAATCCTAATGACATTGCGGCGCTCAACTACACCGGCGGCACTACCGGCATGCCGAAAGGCTGCGTCCATACGCAGGGCGACATGGTCTATACGGCGGCAGCCAACCACGGCATTTCGGTCGCGGCCGACGAGGACAGCATCTTTCTGTCGTTCTTCCCGGAATTCTGGATCGCGGGCGAAAACTTTGGACTGATCTTCCCGTTGTTTGCGGGCGCAGCGCTGGTGTTGCTGGCGCGGTGGGATGCGGTGAGCACGCTTGCGGCCATCGACAAGTATAAAGTGAACATCACGGCGATGCCGGTCGATGGCGCTGTCGAGCTGATGGATCATCCGCGATTCAAGGAGTTCGATCTGTCGTCGCTCACCCAGGTGCGCGTGGTTTCATTCGTCAAGAAGCTCAATCCGGATTACCGCAAGCGCTGGAAGGACCTCACGGGAACGATCCTGACCGAGGCGTCGTATGGAATGACCGAAACTCATACGTCGAACACTTTCACGGCAGGCTTTCAGGACGGCGATTTCGATCTGATCTCGCAGCCGATCTTCGTCGGGCTTCCGGTGCCGGGCGCTGAGTTCAAGATTACCGACTTCGAGACCGGCGAATTGGTGCCGTTCGGAAGCGAGGGCGAAATCCGCGTCCGGACGCCGTCGCTGCTCAAGAGCTACTGGAACAAGCCTGAAGCGACGGCGGAATTGCTGGTCGATGGCTGGCTGCGCACCGGGGATATCGGAAGCATCGACACGGACGGATTTCTGCATTTTCTCGGCCGCCGCAAGGAGATGCTGAAGGTCAAGGGGATGAGCGTATTCCCGCCGGAGATCGAGGCGCTGCTGGGGCAACATCCGGCTGTGCTGGGATCGGGTGTTGTCGGACGTGACGATCCCGACAAGGGGCAAGTGCCGGTGGCGTTCATTCAACTAAAGCCCGAAGCGATCGGAACCAAGCCGGAAGACATCCGTGCGTGGTGCGCCGAGCGGATGGCCGTCTACAAGGTGCCGGAAGTGCGGATCATCACGGCATTGCCTATGACCGCGACCGGCAAGGTCAAGAAGCAGGAGCTGGACGTGAAGACGCCCGCCGCTTCGTGAGTTGATCGCCGAATTTTCATCCGGTGCGGTGTCACAAATATCCGCGCCGGAGTGACGTTGTTTCGCGACGGAGAGAGTTATGTCATTTCGCAAGCTGCTGATCGCCAACCGCGGCGAGATCGCCATTCGTATCGCGCGCGCCGCCGCAGACGCCGGGCTCGCAACGGTTGCGATCTACCCGGCTGACGACGCGTTGTCGCTTCATGTCCGCGCGGCGGACAAGGCCTGCGAAATTCCGGGACGCGGCGCGCGCGCCTATCTCGATATTGAAGGTGTGATCTCGGCGGCGAAGTCCACCGGGTGTGATGCGTTGCATCCGGGTTACGGATTTCTCAGCGAGAACGCCGTGCTGGCGCGGCGCTGCGCCGAAGAAGGGATCGTGTTCGTCGGGCCGTCGCCTGAGGCGCTCGATCTGTTCGGTGACAAGGTCGCGGCAAAGGCGCTGGCCAAACGCTGCAACGTGCCCGTAATCGAGGGCACTGTCGGGCCAACCACGCTGGAGGAAGCCAAAACCTTCTTCGCATCGCTCGGCAAGGGCGGTGCGGTCATGGTCAAGGCGATGGCCGGGGGTGGCGGCCGCGGCATGCGCGCTGTCGAAAGAGCACCCGATCTGGAGGAGGCTTATGCGCGCTGCCAGTCCGAGGCGAAAGCGGCATTCGGCAGCGACGGCGTTTATATCGAGCGGCTCATTCGCAAAGCACGTCATATCGAAGTGCAAATCATTGGCGACCGGCACGGCGCGATCAGCCATCTGTGGGAGCGCGAGTGCACGATTCAGCGCCGCAATCAGAAGCTGATCGAGGTTGCGCCAAGCCCCTCGCTCAGCGATGGCCTTCGTACGCGCATCGTTGAAGCGGCAAAACAATTGGCCGCAGCGGCGAAATACGACAGTCTCGGCACCTTTGAGTTTCTCGTAGATGGGGAAGCCGGCGAGGGCGATGGGGCTTTTGCCTTCATCGAGGCCAATCCGAGGCTTCAGGTCGAGCATACGGTTACCGAAGAAGTGCTGGGCGTCGATCTCGTGAAGTCCCAGTTGGCAGTCGCAGACGGCGCGACGCTGGGTTCGCTCGGGCTCGCGCAATCCGATATCCCGTCGCCGCGCGGCTTTGCGATTCAATCGCGCATCAACATGGAAGTGATGGACGAGAGCGGAGCGACAAAACCAACCGGCGGGGTGCTGGCGGTGTTCGAGCCCCCATCCGGGCCCGGCGTGCGCGTCGATACGTTCGGTTATGCGGGCTACAAGACGAGTGCTGCCTTCGACTCGCTGCTGGCCAAGGTGATCGTTCACACGCCATCGGCACGCTGGCCCGATGCGGTTGCGAAGGCTGCGCGCGCGCTGCGCGAGTTTCGTATCGATGGTGTTGCGACCAACATCCCGTTCATCCAGGCATTGTTGGCAAATCCCGATTTCGTCGCCAACCGGATCAGCACGAATTTTGTCGATACCAATGTCGCCGCGCTTGTTGGCGCCACGAAGGAAGCCGCGCCGCCACTGTTCTTTACAAGCACTGGAGAAGATAAAGCGGGTACGGCCGCCAAGAGCGATGGCGCGACAAGCGGACCGGCCGGATCCGTCGCGGTGGCCGCGCCACTGCAAGGCACGGTGGTTGCGATCCCGGTGGCCGAGGGCGATGTGGTTCATCCCGGGCAACAACTCGCGATCATCGAATCCATGAAGATGGAGCATCTGGTGACCGCCCAGCAGGGCGGAAAGATCACCAGAATCGTTGCCGCTGACGGCGTCACGCTGATGCAGGGCGAAGCCATTCTCTATATCGAGCCGCAGGAGATGGCCGGGCAGGAGATGGTGGAGGAAGCGGAGGTCGATCTCGATTTCATTCGTCCCGATCTCGCCGAGATGATCGCACGCCAGGGCAACACGCTGGACGAAAACCGGCCGCAGTCGGTGGAGCGCCGCCGCAAGACGAACCAGAGGACAGCGCGGGAGAATATCGCGCAACTCGTTGACGACGGATCGTTCATGGAATACGGCTCGCTGGCGATCGCGGGCCAGCGCCGCCGGCGGGCGCTCGATGATCTGATCAAGAACACGCCAGCGGATGGTCTCGTGGCCGGCGTCGCCACCGTGAATGCGGCGAAACTCGGCGAGCAGGATGCGCGCTGCATGGTGATCTCTTACGATTACACCGTTCTGGCCGGCACTCAGGGCCATATGAATCACAAGAAGATCGATCGCATGCTCAGCCTTGCCGAGCAATGGCGCATGCCGCTGGTGTTTTATGCGGAAGGTGGGGGCGGGCGGCCGGGCGACACCGATCGGCTTGGCATGACCGGCCTCGACGGGCCGTCCTTTGTGCAGTTCGCGCGTCTGTCCGGACTCGTGCCGGTGGTCGGCGTGGTCTCCGGCTATTGCTTCGCGGGCAACGCCGCGATGCTCGGCTGCTGTGACGTCATCATTGCCACCGAGAATGCGTCGATCGGCATGGGCGGACCGGCGATGATCGAAGGCGGCGGCCTCGGCGTCTATCATCCGGCGGAAGTGGGACCTGTGTCGTTCCAGTCGCCGAATGGCGTCGTCGATATTCTGGTCGCGGACGAAGAGGCCGCGACGGCTGCCGCGCAAAAATATCTGTCATATTTTCAGGGCGCGATCTCGGACTGGAAAGCGCCTGACCAGCGGCTGTTACGCCGCGCGATTCCTGAAAACCGGTTGCGGGTCTACGACATCCGCTCGGTGATCGATCTGGTGGCGGACGAGGGGTCGGTGCTTGAGATACGGCGCGATTTCGGCGTCGGCATGATCACGGCGTTCATCCGCGTCGAGGGCAAGCCGTTCGGCCTGATCGCGAACAATCCGAAGCATCTCGGCGGCGCCATCGACGCCGACGCCGGCGACAAGGCGGCGCGATTCCTGCAGCTGTGCGACGCATACGACATTCCGATCGTGTCACTGTGCGACACACCGGGCTTCATGGTCGGGCCGGAGGCAGAGAAGACCGCGATCGTGCGTCACGTCGCGCGAATGTTCGTGACCGGCGCAAGCATCACGGTCCCGCTGTTCGGTATCGTGCTGCGCAAGGGTTATGGCCTCGGCGCGCAATCGATGATCGGCGGCGGTTTCCATGCGTCGTTCTTCACGGCAGCGTGGCCGACCGGCGAATTCGGCGGCATGGGGCTGGAAGGTTATGTCCGGCTCGGATTCCGCAAGGAGATGGAAGCGATCCCGGATCCGGTCGAGCGGGAGAAATATTACAAAGCCAAGGTCGCCGAACTCTACGCCAACGGCAAGGCCACCTCGATCGCGTCGGTGTTCGAGATCGACAATGTGATCGATCCGGCGGCAACGCGAAGCTGGATCATGGCCGGGCTGCGCTCGGTGCCGAAGCCTGCCAAGCGCGAGCATCGCAAGCGGCCATGCGTCGATACCTGGTAAGGCGAGAGCCCTGTCCCTTGCGAGGGCAGGGCTGTCAGCTCGTGTTCTACTGGTAAGACGCTACGATGTCCGAAATGGCGCGTTCGAGTTGCCGTGCCGTAGAGCATTGGCGCACGACGCTGCAATACGTTGCGTATCGCGGCATCTCGGAATCGCCCATGCCCCAGATCATGCGCCCTTCGGGATTGAGCCAAACAACCCGCTTCGACCTCTCCGAGATACGGCGCAGGATGTCCGCACGCGGGTTGAGATTGTTCGTGCGTGCGTCACCTAGCACGATGACTGTGGTTTGCGGTGTCACATGCCGCATCCATTGCGCTTCGAAATCCGCCAGCGATTTTCCGTAGTCGGACGATCCCAAGCCAACCAGCGACATGATATCCGCCATCGCGGCTTCGGGCGATTTCGAATCCAGAATGTCGCTGACCTCGACCAGGTGACCTGAGAACGCGAACGACCGGACGTCGGACACGACTTCGTTCAGGCTGTAGATAAGCAGCAGGAAGAAGTCGGACACCTTGGCGACGGAGCCGCTGACGTCACAGATGGCTACAATCTTGGGTTTGTCGCGGTGGCGGCGTTTCCATGTCGTCAGGAAAGGAACGCCACCCCACGCGGCATTGCGCCGAATGGTCCGGCGCACGTCGAGATGCCCACGCCGCTGGCGCTTGCGGGGCCTGCTGTAGCGCTCGCGAAGCCGCCGCGCCATGGTGCGGATGAGCGTGCGCATCTGGTCGGCCTGCCGCCGGTCGAGCTGGGAGAGGGGCGCGTTCTTCAGGATTTCGTTGCGCAGATTCTCGGTTTCTTCGCGCCCATAAAGAAGGAGTGCCTGTGAGACGCGATCGCGAACGTTTTCGCGCAAGGCCTCAGTCGCCGCGGCCAGCCGCTCGGCTTCGGAAGGATTGGTCTGGGCCAGTTGCTCCAGATCGTCGCGCAATTGCTGAATTCCGAGAAGGTCGAGAATCCTGCTGGAGAAAACGCCGCGTTGAGTGAAAAACCGGATGTCGGACAGGGAAGCGGCGTTGGCAGCATTGGCAATGGCCGCTTCCATCTCGGCGCGATCCTGCGAGAGAAGCGTTTGCGCCAGTTGGCCGAGACCCGCGGAAGGCGCGCCGGTTGCGGATTCGGCCTGCCCAGACTCTGAAGCTTCTTCCGGATTGCTCGATGCACTCGAATCGTCATCGGCCAGGGGTTGGCTCAACTCGGGATGATCGAAGAACACATCAAAGCAGTCGCTGAGCAGCCGCTTTTCTTCCTGGCTCTTGGCGAGCGTCACAAGGAAGGTGTCGCGCAGAACGGACCGGTCGTAAAAGCCGATATCAGCCACAGCCCTCATCGCATCCATGCTCTCGGACGGCGAGATGCGAACACCAGCGCCCCGAGCAGCACGAAAGAAGCGATGAAGGTTTTCCCTCATTTAATTATCCGAAGACGTTTTGACGGCCAGCCTTGGCCACGAAAGCGCTGACTTGCGGCAGCGTGGTCTCGATGTCGGCTTCGTACTTCAGGAGAACATTCAGCGTTTCCTTGACGGTCTCGCTGTCGAGTTCCGATGATTCCAGAAGGACGAGGACCCGTGCCCAGTCGATGGTCTCGCTGACCGAGGGCAGCTTTTTCAGATCGAGCGTGCGGACTTCATTGATGAAACTAACGATCTGCTTGCGCAGGGATTGCGAGATTCCTGGAACGCGGCCTTCGATAATGCGCTCTTCGAGCTTCTGATCGGGAAATCCGATGTGAAGATGAAGGCAGCGCCGCTTGAGTGCGTCGCCAAGGTCACGCTCGCCGTTGGATGTCAGAATGACGGTCGGCGGCACGATAGCGGAGATCGTCCCAAGCTCGGGAATGCTGATCTGGAAATCAGACAGAATCTCCAAAATAAGTGCCTCGAATTCGGCGTCGGCCTTGTCGATTTCGTCGATCAGCAACACGCAGCCGTTGGTCTGTTGCAGCGCCTGCAACAGGGGGCGCGGCTCGACGAACTCGCGGGAGAAGAAGACGTCGCCAAAATCGTGCAGGCGGCTCAAGGCGGCGGGAAGTGTTTCAGCCCCGCCGAGAACTTCGCCGACCTTGTCTTTCAGTATCTGCGTATAGAGAAGCTGCTTGGCGTATTTCCACTCGTAGAGCGCCTTTGCCTCATCAAGGCCCTCATAACACTGCAAGCGGATCATCGAGAGGTTGCGCGAGGCGGCGATAGCTTTGGCAAGCTCGGTTTTGCCGACGCCCGCCGGGCCTTCGACGAGGATGGGCTTTTCAATTCGCTGCGCGAGAAAGACCGCGGTCGCAATCTGGCGGCTGGCGATATAGCCGGCCGAAGCGAGGCTTTTTTCGACGGCCTCAATTGAAGCTGTCGGCAGATGTTCGGTCACGGTCGATAACTCCGGCTGTTGTTGGATCACCCTAAACCGGAGGCAGCCAGCCAGCGAGGGCGTATGAACGCATTGCTACGATGCTGTTTGGCTGGCGTCCATATTGCTCTAATAATTCCGCATAAGCCATTGATATAAATGAGTTATAGCCGCCGTGCGAAACTCTAAGTTTCTGGGGTCGTAATCACGTGGTCTGGTGCTGATACGCACCCTTCCGTGGCCGCGCCACATGGCATAAGACGGCGCAACTTTTCCCCTGACTCGTGTGCAAATGATCCGTCTCGACAATATCAGCAAGCAGAATGGCCATCAGATTCTCTTCATCGAAGCCTCCGCGGCGCTTCAAAGGGGGGAAAAGGTTGGTCTCGTCGGTCCTAACGGGTCGGGCAAGACGACACTGTTCCGGATGATCACCGGCCAGGAACTTCCCGATGAGGGGCAGGTGGCCGTCGATCGCGGTGTGACCATCGGCTACTTCAGTCAGGACGTCGGTGAGATGTCGGGCCGCAGCGCTGTGTCCGAGGTGATGGACGGCGCCGGGCCGGTAAGCTCCGTGGCTGCCGAGTTGAAGGAACTCGAGGCCGCAATGGCGGATCCGGACAAGGCGGACGAGATGGATGCCATCATCGAGCGCTATGGAGAGGTGCAGCACCGCTTCGAGGAACTGGACGGCTACGCACTGGAGGGTCGCGCGCGCGAAGTCCTCGCGGGTCTGAGCTTCAGTCAGGAAATGATGGACGGTGATGTCGGCGCGCTGTCGGGCGGCTGGAAAATGCGCGTGGCGCTTGCCCGTATCCTGCTCATGCGGCCTGACGCGATGCTGCTAGACGAACCGAGCAACCATCTGGATCTCGAGAGTCTCATCTGGCTGGAGGAATTCCTGAAAGGTTATGAGGGCATGCTGCTGATGACTTCGCATGATCGCGAGTTCATGAACCGCATCGTGACCAAGGTGGTGGAGATCGACGGCGGCTCGTTGACGTCGTACTCGGGCAACTACGAATTCTACGAGCAGCAGCGTGCGCTGAGCGAAAAGCAGCAGCAGGCGCAGTTCGAACGCCAGCAGGCGATGCTGGCCAAGGAGATCAAGTTCATTGAGCGGTTCAAGGCGCGTGCCTCGCATGCTGCGCAGGTGCAGAGCCGCGTCAAGAAGCTGGACAAGATCGAACGTGTCGAGCCGCCCAAGCGCCGCCAGACCGTGGCGTTCGAGTTTCTGCCGGCGCCGCGTTCCGGCGAAGACGTCGTGAGCTTGAAGAACGTACACAAGGGGTACGGCAGCCGCAGCATTTACGAAGGGCTGGATTTCTCGGTGCGGCGCAGGGAACGCTGGTGTGTCATGGGCATCAATGGCGCGGGCAAGTCCACGCTGCTGAAGTTGGTCGCGGGCTCCACAGAGCCGGACAATGGCATGGTGAACCTGGGTGGCAGCGTGAAGATGGGTTACTTCGCGCAGCACGCCATGGATCTGCTCGACGGCGAACGCACCGTGTTCGAAGAACTGGAGTATTCGTTTCCTCAGGCAGGGCAGGGCTCTTTGCGTGCGCTGGCCGGATGCTTTGGATTCTCCGGCGACGATGTCGAGAAGAAATGCCGGGTTCTGTCAGGCGGCGAGAAGGCGCGGCTGGTGATGGCGAAGATGCTGTTCGATCCGCCGAACTTTCTGGTGCTGGACGAGCCCACGAACCATCTCGACATGGCGACGAAGGAAATGCTTATCGAAGCGCTGTCGCAATATGAAGGCACCATGCTGTTCGTCTCGCATGACCGGCATTTCCTCGCCGCGTTGTCCAACCGGGTGCTTGAGCTGACACCTGAGGGTATTCACCAGTATGGCGGCGGCTACACGGAGTATGTGGCGCGGACAGGGCACGAGGCGCCTGGCCTGCGAAGCTGAACCGGGCAGAAACGGTCTGGCTTACTTCTTCGTCGCACGCGCCAGGAACTGCACCAGCGCATTGCGGTCTTCAGGCGAGCCGATCAGTTGCTCCGGCATTTTCGTGCCCGGCGTGTAGGCCGCCGGGCCCACCTCGAAAAGTTTCGATACTGTTTCCGGTGTCCAGACGATATCGAGCTTCTTCAGCGGCTCGGAGAAATTGTAGCCCGGTAACGTTGCGATCTTGCGTCCGAAAATTCCCGACAGCGTCGGACCGGCCTTGTTGCCTTGGTCGGGTGTAAGCGTGTGACACGCCACGCAGGCCCGAAAAATTTCGGCGCCACGATCACCTGCAAAGGCGGCGAGCGGGTCGTTCGGATTCTCCTGAATCGTCGCTCCGACCGGCTCCCCGGTGTTTGCGTTCCAGCGCCGGATCACGCTGTCGGCGCCCCCAGTCAGAAGTGTGCCGTTGTCCGGCATGAATGCCACCGACCACACCGGAAGTCCCGGTCCAACCAGCCTGCGGGCGAGCGTACGTGCCTTGCGATCGATGATCGCGACCGAGCCCCGAACATCCGCAGCCGCGAGCAATGCACCGTCCTTCGATGCTGCCATTGCGATCACCGGGATCGGTCCTGCGGCAGCTTCGCCATCCGGTTTGCCTGCGCCGTTGAGGAAATAGACATTGCCATCTGCGCCGGCAGTGGCGATCTCGCCGTCATTGGACACGATCACCGCATTTAGCGGCGCGGGCAGGGTAACGATGGCTGGCGAAGCGGTGCTGTCGAGCGGCCAGATGCGAACCGTCAGGTCATAGCTGACACTGACGAGAAATTTGCCATCGGGGCTGAACGCGACACCATTCACGTTCTGTGTATGACCTTCCAGCACGCGCGCCGTGCCGCCGGCGAGCGGCCAGAGCCGCACAGTATGGTCCCATGCTGCTGAGGCGAGGGTTGCGCCATCCGGGGACAGCGCCAGCGCTGCGATCGGTGCAGTGTGGCCTTCAAGTACGGTGTCGGGCTGTTGCTTGCCCGGACTCCAGATCGCGATGCGGCCGTCAGCGCCCGCGGTCGCAACGCGATTGTCCTTGAGCAGTGCGATTGCATTAACGGCATCGGCGTGAAATCGCAGAACTTGCTCGGCGGCGTCGCGGCCAAGCGACCAGCGAATCGCGCTGCCATCGAAGCTTCCCGAGAGCAGCGTTTGTCCGTCAGATGATATCGCGAGCGCCCGAACCGGCCCGCCATGGCCGCGCAACTGAGCGATGGCAGGAACTGCACCAATTGCCGCGGTGAGCACACCGACTGCGAGCAACAGGCGCAACCGGTACCTTATATTGCGATACTCAACGCCTCGCACCGCGGCTTCCTCTGAATGCATTCATCTCCGAAGGGCAGCGAAGCATGAAACTTATGCTCAATAAAGGCATCGCGTCAGTGCGCCGCGGCGGTTGCGACGGAACAATAGCGGTACCAGGGCGTTTGCCACGTTCGGATGCTTGATATTTTCCGCCTACAGGAGCCTCAAAATGATTAATCGTTTCACAGCAGCGATTCTTGTGGGCGTATTCACAACCACGCCAGTCTTCGCACAGACCGCGGCACCGTCGGCTGACAAGCCGGAAACCAGTTGCAACACGTCTCCCGGCGCGACGACGGGCAAAGCAGCTTCACCCTCGACGAACTCCATGGCGATGGAAAAGAGCGCCATTCTACCGTCGGCAGGAGGTCACGCAAATTCGGCGGCGCCAACTGTTCAAAGCGACGGCAAGCCGATGCAGGTGAGCCCGGATTGTCCGCCGGACACCAAAACGAAATAACGGTTCAGCTCATCACCCAAAAAAGCGAACCGTCCCGGCGGGCGAAACGTCGTAACCGGTAAGGTCGGTTGCGCGCTGTCTGAGCCGCTTTTTCGAAATGAACCCCATCAAGGCTTGCAGCGCTGGTTTGAAGTAAGAGCGCTGCCGCATCACCAGATCGAAATTTTCCCAAAGCAGCGGTACGAAATCGAGACCCGCTGCCTTTGCGGCAGCCCGCGTCGCAATGCCGCAATCGGCTTCGCCGGCGCGTATGGCCGCTGCGAGATCGGGTCCGGTTAAACAGGGTGGATCGAGCCGCCGGAGATCTTTCGGTTTCGCGCCATGCTGTTTCAGAAGAACGTCCAGCAGCATTTGAGCACCTGCACCGGGCTGCCGCACGGCCATGGTTGCGCCGCGCGTGAGCACATCGGCGAGCCCGGTGAGGTTTTTCGGATTTCCCGGCGCGAGCAGGAGGCCCTGTTCGCGCCGCACGAAGCCGATCAGCGCGGCATCGTGCAGACCGGCCATGGCGCGCACCGCGGCGACATTGGCATCCTCGCCTGAGCCATTCACCTCATTATCAGTGTGAAAATGAATCGCAGCGGCGATGGCTTCGCCGCGCAAGACGCGGCCGACGCCGCTTTCGGTCCCTTCAACAAGGGTCGCGAGTCCGGAGCCGGATTCGCGCAGGCACCATTCGAGCAGGGCATCTTGGCTTCCGCCAACGATTAACGGCGGATCGGCCGTCATCATTCCGGACGGTCGCATCAGGCCTGACAGCATCCAGCGGTCGAGTTCATCACGCGGGAAAAGCCACTTGCCGGTGACCTTGGTGCAGGGGATCGCGCCCTCGGCGACCAGCTCATAGAGCTTGCGTTCGCCGAGACGAAGGTAATCGGCTGCCTCACTGGTCGTCAGCATCTCCATCCTGCATTTATATGCATAATTCTGCATATTTTCAATTCATTGACACTGTCGAAAAGTATGCAGGACAACGCATGAGGAGGAAAACGGAATGCTGGACGGGCTCAATGCCTGGCAACTGATCGTGAGCGGCGATGCGACGCTGTTTGCCATCGTCAAATTATCGCTGGCCGTCAGCCTTGCAGCGGTTGTGCTAGCGGCCTGCATTGGCTTGCCACTCGGAGCTGTCCTGGCGCTCACCCACTTTCCCGGACGCAATATCATCGTCGTCGTCCTCAACGCCTTCATGGGATTGCCGCCGGTTGTTGTCGGTCTCGCGGTCTATCTTCTTCTTTCCCGCTCGGGGCCGCTCGGCGATCTCGGCATCCTGTTCACGCCATCCGCCATGGTGATCGCGCAGGCCATCCTGATCGTGCCGATCATCGCCGCACTCACACGCCAGACCATCGAAGACCTTTGGGCCGAGTATCGCGACGAACTGTCGGCGATGGACGTCGGTCCGCTTGGCCGTATGGCGACGCTGTTGTGGGATGCGCGTTTCAGTCTGCTGACAGCGTTGCTTGCCGGTTTCGGCCGGGCCGCGGCGGAAGTCGGCGCCGTCATGATCGTCGGCGGCAACATCGATGGCTTCACCCGGACCATGACCACGGCGATTGCGCTTGAGACTTCGAAAGGCAATCTGCCGCTCGCATTGGGACTCGGCTTGATTCTCGTCGCTCTGGTTTTTGCGATCAACGCCGCCGCATGGGGCGCGCGTATCTGGTCGGAACGGCAGGCGGGGTGATCATGCGGGCGCCGGTCACCGATCTTCCCGTGGTGCTCGATCGTGTTTCCGTTCGCGCGGGCGCGATGACAATTATCGACCGTTTGAGTCTGACGCTCGCATCCGGTGCGCCGACCGTGGTGGTCGGGCCGAACGGAGCGGGCAAGAGCACGCTGCTGCGCCTCTGCATGGGGCTCTCGGTGCAAACCGAAGGCGCGATCACCTGGGGCGGACGCGCGGATGTCAAACCAACACGGCGTGCATTCGTGTTCCAGCGCCCTGTCATGCTGCGCCGGACCGCTGCCGCTAACATTGCGTATGGATTGACGCATGCGGACTACCCGCACGAGAAGATCGCCGCACGTACCGCGGAATTGCTCGAACGCGTCGGTCTCGCTGAACTCGGCATGCGTCCCGCCCGTCGTTTGTCCGGCGGCGAACAGCAGCGGCTCGCCTTGGCGCGGGCGCTGGCGCGGGACCCGGAATTGCTTCTGCTCGACGAGCCAACCGCCAGTCTCGATCCGGCGGCCACGCGCAGCGTCGAGGAAATAGTGCGCGCTGCCGCGCAGTCCGGGATCAAGATCGTCATGTCATCGCACGATCTAGGCCAGGTGCGGCGGCTTGCCGGCGACGTTGTTTTCATGGTGCGCGGCACCGTTCGCGAACAGACGCCTGCCGAAGACTTCCTCAAGAACCCGTCGACGCCGGAGGCTGCGGCCTTCGTGCGCGGCGATCTCGTCGTTTGAACACTCACAAGGACATGTCATGACACATCGATATGCTTATGCTCTCGTCGTCTCGCTGCTTGCGGCGGCGTTCGCGACGCCAGTCTCCGCCCAGGACAAGTCCATCGTTGTCGCCTCGACGACATCGACGCAGGATTCCGGCTTGTTCGGTTACATCCTGCCGCTGTTCAAGGCCAAAACCGGCATCGATGTGAAAGTGATTGCGCAGGGCACCGGGCAGGCGCTCGATACCGCGCGGCGCGGCGATGCCGACGTCGTCTTCGTGCATGCCAAGGCGCAGGAAGAAAAGTTCGTCAGTGAAGGTCAAGGCGTGAAACGTTTCGATGTCATGTACAATGATTTTGTCCTGATCGGCCCCAAAACCGATCCCGCAGGCGTCAAGGGCAAGGACATCGTCGTTGCGCTGAAGACGATTCAGGAAAAGACCGCTCCGTTCGTCTCACGCGGCGACAAGTCCGGCACCCACTCGGCTGAGCTTGCCTTGTGGAAGCAGGCCGGGGTCGATCTCGAAACCGCCAAGGGCCCATGGTACCGCGAGATCGGGCAGGGCATGGGCGCCGCACTCAACACCGCGGGCGCGATGAATGCCTATGTCGTTTCCGATCGGGGCACCTGGCTGTCGTTCAAGAATCCTGGCGACCTCGCAATCGTGGTCGAAGGCGACAGGCGGCTTTTCAACCAGTACGGCGTTATCCTCGTGAACCCTGAAAAACACCCCACGGTGAAAAAGGACCTCGGCCAGAGTTTCATCGACTGGCTGATTTCATCCGAGGGTCAAGCAGCCATCGCGGCCTACCAGGTCAACGGCAAGCAACTGTTCTTCCCCAACGCCGAAAAGAAGGCGTCCTGACGAGCTTTCGGGCTGGCCATCCGGCGGTTGCTAAGCTGCCGCCAGATGGTCCACCATCAGGCATGATTCAGACACAGCGTTTGACGGCGGCGCTCACACCGCTCGATGTTGCGCTCAGGTTGCTGTGCGGCGACCTGAAACCAGTCGATGCCATTGAAGTGTCGCTGGCGGAGGCGATCGGTCGTGTCGCAGCCGAGACTTCTCCGTTGAAAGCGGCGTTGCCCGCTTTCAACACGGCAACGACTGACGGATGGGCGCTGCGAGCGTACGACATTGTGGGTGCATCGTCCTATTCGCCGCTTCAGCTTGCGAAATCGCTGCGTTGGGTCGAGGCGGGCGAGCGTCTTCCAGACGATTGTGACTGCGTGCTGGACGCCGATTTGGTCGAACAGGCGGGGCCGTTGTTTCAGGTTCTGGCGGAAGCAGTTCCCGGTCAGGGAATCCATAGGGCGGGGGATGACATCGCTGCGGGATGCTCAATCGTTGAAGCGGGGCGGCGGATCGATGCGGTCGATGCGCTTGCTATTCGCGCGGCTGGAGTTGAGCGCGTGGCGGTTCGATTGCCGCATGTTCGCGTGATTGATGTGCGCGCCGCGGACGGCAGCGCGGCAACGTCACAGTTCACTTTCGACTTCGCGAAGGCCGCGGGCGCTCGCGTAACGATGTCTCAAACGAGCGGGCGCGACGTCGCATCCATATCTTCTGTCTTAGGCGCGGAGGCGTGCGATTTGCTGGTGACCGTCGGTGGCACGGGTGGCGGCCGGATGGATGCGACGATACACGCGATCAAGGAGCGCGGCATGCTGTTGGCACACGGACTTGCGCTACAGCCGGGGCGCACGGCGGGTGTCGGCAAAATCGGCGCGACGCCGGTGGTCGCGGTGCCCGGCTTGCCCGATCAGGCGTTAAGCGCTTGTCTGGCGCTGGTTCAACCGGTGCTGGACCAGCTCACAGCGCGACTGCCGCGGCAGGAAATGATCCGCCCCCTTGCGCGCAAGATTTCTTCCGCTATCGGTGTTGCCGAAATCGCGCTGCTGAAAATGTCGGATCAGGCCTGGATGCCGCTTGCGACAGGACAGCTTTCGCTCGATGCCATTGTCAGCGCCGACGCCTGGCTTGCCGTGCCGGGAAACAGCGAGGGCTATGCCGCCGGAACGCCTGTGGGCGCTTTCCCCCTTCGCGAGATGTCATGAGTTCTGTGAAATGAACAAGTCGGACCCAACTTCAAATCGCGATGGCGCGGATCAGGATCAGTTTCTGACGATCCAATCGCGCGAGGAAGCGCTCGCGCGATTCGAGGCTGCGCTTTTTCCTCGCGATCTGGCGGTTGAGGAACGCGCACTTTCAGACGCGCTCGGTCTGGCTTTGGCGAATGATGTCGTGGCGGCGATGGATGTGCCGCCATTCGACCGTTCCAACGTTGACGGGTTTGCCGTTCGCTCCGCAGATCTGGCGACTGCGGGCGAAGCATCGCCGGTTCAACTGCGCTTGAATGACGAGACAATCGCCTGCGGCACTGCGCCGGAATTGCCGGTGGTGCAGGGCTCGGCGACGCCGATCGCGACCGGAGGTCCGATTCCGCGCGGCGCAGATGCCGTGGTGATGATCGAGCACACGCAGCCAATAAGTAACGACGCGATCGAGATCAGACGTGCTGTCTCGCCGGGCCAGTTCGTCTCATATGCGGGCTCGGATATCGCGCGGGGGGAGATTCTGCTGCGCGCGGGCACGCTGGTCGGCTCGCGTGAAATCGGCATGCTTGCCGCATCGGGTATCGCGCGCGTTCCGGTGACGAAGAAACCGCGCGTTGCGATCATCTCAACCGGCGACGAGCTTGTTCAACCCGGCTTGCCACTGCGTCCGGCTGCGATCTATGACACCAACGGCGCGATCGTCGCGGCTGCTGTCTCCGAAAACGGCGGCGAGGCCGTCTTTCTCGGTGCGTTCCCGGACGAGGAGGACAAGCTCGAAGCTGTGATGCGCGAGGCGCTGGCAACCAGCGACATGCTTCTCCTGTCCGGCGGCACATCGAAGGGTGAGGGTGACGTTTCCCATCGCATTGTGGCGCGGCTCGGCAAACCGGGTATCGTCGCGCATGGTGTTGCGCTGAAGCCGGGAAAGCCGCTGTGCCTCGCGGTGTGCGATGGCAAGCCTGTCGTTATCCTGCCGGGGTTTCCCACTTCGGCGATGTTCACGTTTCACGATATGATCGTGCCGGTGTTGCGCCGCCTCGCGGGATTGCCGCCGCGCAACGACGCGCGCGTGACAGCGAAGGTGCCGGTGCGCATTGCATCGGAGCTTGGCCGTACCGAATTCGTCATGGTGTCGCTGGTGGAAGGCGATGATGGATTGATTGCCTATCCATCGGGCAAGGGCCCCGGTGCGATCACGTCGTTCGCTCAGGCCGACGGATTTCTGAAGATCGATGCGCTCGCGGACCAGATGCCGGCAGGCACGGACGCAGAGGTTACGCTGTTTACACCGCATGTCCGCGTGCCTGATCTGGTGATTGTCGGCAGCCATTGCACGGGACTCGATGTTGTCACTGCGCCGCTGGCGCGAACTGGCTTGTCCGTCCGTTCGATCTCGGTGGGAAGCCTTGGCGGACTGGCCGCGGCCCGGCGCGGCGAATGCGATCTCGCACCAATCCATCTCTTTGATGAAAAGACCGATACGTACAACACGCCGTTTCTTGTCTCGGGTCTTGAACTCGTGCCGGGATATCGGCGCATGCAGGGGATCGTCTTTCGTGCAGGCGACAAGCGCTTCGAGGGTCTCAGTGCCGAAGATGCTGTGCGTGCGGCGCTGAAAGATCCTTCATGTCTGATGGTCAACCGCAATCAGGGCGCGGGCACGCGCATTCTGATCGACCGTTTGCTTGGAGAAGCACGGCCCGACGGTTACTGGAACCAGCCGCGCTCGCACAATGCCGTCGCGGCTGCCGTTGCGCAGAACCGCGCCGATTGGGGCATGACCATCGCACCGGTGGCGCGTGCAGCCGGGCTGGGCTTCATTCCGTTCGCTGAAGAGCACTATGATTTTGCGCTCGTGACCGCGCGAAAGCAGCGTCCCGCCGTGCAGGCTTTTCTGGACTCGCTAACGTCACCGGAAACGCGTGCTGCACTGGAGCGGGCAGGATTCCGCCCGGCATAATCGCTCCGACTCAGGCGCCATCGAGCGCTGCGAGTTGCTCGGCCTCTGCAACGTCCTCGACGGTGTTGGCGTTGAAGAACGGATCGACCCGTTTGTCCGGCCACGTCACCGTCGCCAGTTTGTATCGCGCGGTCCAGCGGTCGATCTTGCGCATGTCTTCCACGACCAGTGCGTGCCGCAGTTCGCCGCGCAGCGCGACGTTCCAAAGTCCGATCACCGGATGGGTCTGATCGCCGGAAGCTGCGACCGCGAGTTGTGCGCCTTCTTCGATCCGCGCGCGCTGCAATCGCGCAACCAGATCGCGCGGCAGGAACGGGCAGTCCGTCGCCGCGCTGAGGACCCATTCGACATCAGGCCTGTGTGCGGCCGCCCAGTCGAGAGCTGCGAGCACGCCGGCGAGGGGACCTGCAAATCCTTCGACAGTGTCTGCGACGACTGGAAGCCCGAAAGAAGCGAACCGCGCAGGGTCGCCATTCGCATTGAGAATGAGCCCGTCGCATTGCGGCGCAAGCCGCGCAATCACGCGCTCGAGGATGGTGCGCCCGCCGATGGTTTTCATCGGCTTGTCGCCGCCGCCCATGCGGCGTGCCAGTCCGCCTGCGAGGAGAACACCGAGTGTCGATGGCCGGTCCTCAGTCATCGTCGCTGCCCTTGCGCCGATGCCGCGCGGATTCCTCAGCGACAAACTCCAGACTTTGGTCGAAGACGATCCGTTCCTGACCTGACAGCGCAATGAACCGCTTGCCTTTGGTCCGGCCGATCAGCGTCAGGCCCACTTGCCGCGCTAACTCAACGCCCCACGCGGTGAAGCCGGAGCGCGACACCAGAATGGGAATGCCCATTCGTACTGTCTTGATTACCATTTCGGAGGTGAGGCGTCCGGTGGTGTACATGATCTTGTCGGCGACATCGACCTTGTGCCGCCAGGCCCAGCCCGCGATCTTGTCGACCGCATTATGCCGTCCGACGTCTTCCATGTAGCAGACCGGTTCGCCCTCCTTGCAAAGCACACAGCCATGGATGGCACCGGCTTCGAGATAGAGCGAGGGCGCTGTGTTGACGGCATGGGTCATCTGATAAAGCCACGATGTGCGTAACTCCGCCTTGGGCAGGGTCACACCTTCGATCGCCTCCATAAGGTCGCCGAAGGCTGTGCCTTGTGCGCAGCCGGAGGTGAGCGTTTTCTTCTTCAGCTTCTCTTCAAAGTTGGTGCCGCGCTCGGTGTAGACGACCACGACCTGGAGATCGTCGTCGTAGACCACCTCGGTCACGATATCGTCGAGCTTCAGCATATTCTGGTTAAGGAGATAGCCGAGCGCGAGATATTCCGGATAGTCGTTGATCGTCATCATGGTGACGATCTCTTGCGAGTTCAGATAGAGGGTCAGCGGACGCTCGACCGGTACGCTGATCTCGACCGGAGCGCCGGTCTGGTCGATCCCCATGACGCGCTCGGTGAGGCGTGGGTTCTTCGGATACGGCATTACGCGCGGTGCGAGCTGATCGCTCTTCGCAGTTTTCGACCTGGTTTGAATTGTTTCCGTCATGGCTCACTCGATCACGATACGCGGCGCGGGTCTGGCCGCGGCGCCGGTGGTGATGGACGTCCAGAGCTGGCGCGCGATGCCGATATAGTGCTTCGCATGAACGCCTTCAGGATCAGTGGCGACGATCGGGCGGCCGTCATCGGATGTTTGGCGTATCGCCATATCCAGCGGGACTTCGCCGAGAAACGGGATGCCGCGCTTTTCCGCGTCAAGCCGCGCGCCGCCGTGGCCGAAGATCGGCGTGACATGGTTGCAGGCCGGGCAGCAGAAACTCGCCATGTTCTCGATCAGGCCCAGTATCGGAATGTTGACCTTCTTGAACATCTCGATACCGCGGCGCGCGTCGATCAAAGCGATATCCTGCGGCGTCGAGACGATAACCGCGCCTGCCAGTGGTGTCTGCTGCGCCATTGTGAGTTGTGCGTCGCCGGTGCCCGGCGGAAGATCGACGACGAGAATGTCGAGATCATTCCACGCGACCTCGCGAAGCATCTGCGTGATGGCCGAAATCACCATCGGCCCGCGCCAGACCATGGCGTTGTCTTCCTCGACCAGAAATCCGATCGACATGACCTTGACGCCGAAGCGCTCCAGCGGCTCCAGCATGCGTGGCCCGAGCAGGCGGGGCTTGCCGCGCAGACCGAACAGTTTCTGCTGCGACGGGCCATAGATATCCGCATCGAGAATGCCGACTTTCAGTCCCAGCGCCGCGAACCCGAGTGCGAGGTTGCACGAGGTCGTCGATTTGCCGACGCCGCCTTTGCCGGAGGCCACGGCAATGACGTGCTTCACGCCTGGAATGCCTGCGGCCTTCGATGTCGCGGGAGCGTTCGGGGTGGCATGGGTAACTGACAAATTCGATCTCCCGACCGATCGCGCTCACAGCGCGCCGGCTCATTGCGATCCGAAAGGATCGTTCTTCTTGATTTCCCGCGCGCGCAGATAATCCTCGGTGGACATCACGGGCGGTCGTTGAGGCGCAGCGTGAGGATCGAAACTCTCATTGACGACGGCCTCGACACGGCAGTCCGCACACATCTTGATAACGTCAAGCCGCCGTGCGTTGGCGCCTTCGAACATCCAGTGCTTTTCCTGCAACTTCGACAGCACGCGCTCGATCGAGCTTCTGGTCCCGAACGGCGTGCCGCAGGCGATGCAATGGACTGGTTCTTCTTCCTTCAGCACGCGCAGCGGTGCATTCCACGCCCGGAAGTCGAGCCGAGGTTCCAATGTGATGACATCTTCAGGGCAGGTTGCTTCGCAAAGCCCGCATTGAACGCAGAGGCTTTCGGTGAATCGCAACATCGCCCGGTCGGGATTGTCGGAGAGCGCGTTCGTGGGACAGGCGGTAACGCACGCATGGCAGAGCGTGCAGCCTTCGACGTTCACCTGAACAGTGCCGAACGGCGCGCCGGCCATCAGTGGAACGACATCGACAGGAGCAGGGGCCGCAAGATGCAGTTCGCGGAACATGGTCTCCAGCACGCCGCGCTTGGCGCCACGCGGGACCAGGCTCGCCGGATTCGATGAAGCAACCCCGGACGGCATGGCGTCGAGCATCGCGCGCAGCTGATCTGGATCGTCGGTTTCCAGAACGCGGACGAGGCCATCGCCGAAGCCGAGCGCTGCGGCGATCGTCCCTGACATATCGGCGGCGCGGCGCAATCCGGCCGTTTCGTGCCGGGGCTGCGCGCGCAGCAGAAGCGCGACACCTGTACCGCCATAGGCAAAGACCGCCGCGAGAGATTCCGGTCCGAGCTGCGTGACTTCGTTGACGCGAACCGGAAGCACGTTGGCGGGCAAGCCGTCACCAAACCGTGCCAGTGCATCGATCAATGGTTCGCCATGGTCGCCGTCATGAAACAGGACAACCGCCTGTTCGCCGCCGGCCTTGCGATAGGTTTGCAGCAATGTCCGCAGACGGCGCATCAGCGCGTCCGCACTCGGCAGCGAATAGGATGCCGCGCCGGTCGGGCAGACCGATGCGCATGAGCCGCAGCCGGCGCATATGTTGGGATCGATCGCGACGGCATTGCCGTTCGGCGTGATCGCACCGGTTGGGCACAGATCGAGACAGCGCGTGCAGCCGGTAATGTTCGAGCGCGAATGCGCGCAGAGCGATTCTTCGAAATGAATGAAGCGCGGTTTGTCGAACGTGCCGACGAGGTTGCCGGCTTCCGCAATCGCGCGCTCGACGGCGGCGCGGTCGCGCGGATCGGCGCGCAGATAGCCGGGCCGCAATTCGTGCGCCGGAAACAACGGCAGGCCGCCGCTGAGATCGAGGATGAGATCGCAGGTCGAAGTCGCGCCATCGCGCGAAGCACCGAACACGAGCTTGCTCCGCGAGGAGGGCGCCGGCAAAGCGTAGTCGTCGATCGCGAGTTCGAAATTTCCGAGATATCCGCGCGCATTGCGGATCGTGCCTTTCAGCACGGGAAATTCATTGACCGCCCGCGGTGTGATGTCGCCGGGCTTGGTGAGAATGACGGTAATGTCGAGGCGATCGGCGACGCGCTTGGCCGCGTCGATGGCAACATCGTCATGGCCATAGATCAGCGCGACACCGCCGCTTTCCAGCGTGACCAGGGAGATCGGCGGCATCTCTTCCGAGGCTGCGGCTATCAGCGCCGCGGCTTTCGGGCCAGCTGCCGCTGCATCCTTCGACCATCCGCCGGTTTCGCGAATGTTCACGAAGGTGAGAGGGACGTCGGGAAATTCCTCGGCGACTTCCTTGAATAGCGGCGCTTCCTGCGTACACGCCACCGTGATCGGTTCGCCCTCAGTGAGCGCAGCCTTGAATTGGGCGAGATCCAGACCGCAAAGCTGGTTGGCCTGCGTCATATGAGCCGCGCACCCGCGCCCGATTGCCTGCGCATCGAGCGGCATGGTCTTTTCGCAACTGCAAACCAGAAGGCGGGATTTTGCGCTGTTCATGACCTGCAACCTTGACCCTTGGCGTCTGCTCAGAGTGGCTATTTCAATTATATGGTGCGGCGGCAACGGCTTGCGCAAGCACCCCGCCGCCTTGACCGGGATAGCATAGACTGCCCAAATACAAAGAGCTTAGGGAAATTTTCTACGATGATGGTTTCGCGTACGGCGCAAGCGGAACAGCCGCTCGATCTGCCTCCGGGGTACACGCTCGTATCGCTTCGCGAGTATGGCGATGCGTTTGCGCACGGCTGCAGCATTGCAGCCGAAGCCGGTGCGGGAACACTGGTCTGGGTCCGGCGCTACGATCTGGTCGAGTTCGCCGTTGTACTCGAGCCGGACGAGCCGCTCGCGTCGGCGCGCCGCGCCTTCTTTGCGGGCATGACTGCCATCGGGGACGCTATCGCGGTGCATTGCCCGCCGGAGCGGGAGGTGCAGTTCACGTGGCCGGATACGATTCTGTTCGACGGCGGTGTGCTGGGTGGCGGGCGGCTTGGCTGGCCGAAGGACTGCCGCGAGGATGAAGTTCCGGATTGGTTGGTGTTCGGCGTCATTCTGCGCGCCGCGGACATGGCGCATGTCGAGGAAACCGTTGCGGCGGGCGGCGTCGCCCTGCTCAACGAAGGGTTCGAAATGGTCGAGACCGAGGCGATCATCGGCAGTTTCGCCCGTCATTTCATGGCGGCGTTCGATCGGTGGAACGAGCGAGGTTTCGAGCCGATCGCGCGCGATTATCTGGAGCGACTCACGAAGCAGATGGCCAGCCAGCGGCGCGGAATCGACGTCAACGGCGATCTGCTCGTCAGTGCGGCGAAGGGGCCGCCGGAGCGGAACAGCTTGCTCGACGGGCTGGCCAAGGTTGCATGGTATGATCCCGAATACCGCGCCCCGAAACTTGGGTGAGGCGGAGATGCTGAAACTGCCGCGCACCATCAGGCTTGATCCATCGGACACATTCGTGTTCGAGCGCGCTGCCGAGCCCGGCGAATGGGCGGTGTCCGGTGCGTTTGTGTTCTGGGACAGCGATACCGCGACGCTTGGACAGAAACAGCGGGTCGCGCTGCGGTCCGGTTTTCTTGGAATCGACAGTCTCGGCTGGTCGACGCTTGCTGTCGTAACCGAGGCATCCGAGGCCGAGCGGCAAAGCGTGATCGATCGGCTGGCTGCGCAATTATTGGCGAAGTTCGGAGCGCCGGATATCGAAGCCGCGCGCGCTGCGGCGGAGGAAGAAGTCGCGTTTGCGGCTTCGCTGTGCGATCACGAGCCACAAACGTTGCTGGCGGTCGCCCGGAGCGTCGAGAATGGAGAAATCCGCGAGCGCTTCCGGACGTTGAAGCCGCGCGCGATCGAACCGGGCGGGGATCGATTGCACACCCATGCACGCGCCTTTACCTTTCATGAGGTCGAAGGCGACGAACCGGCCGAGGAAGTCGATCTTCTTGGGCTCACAAAGACGGATCGGACATGAGAGAATTCTGGGTTGCTTCAGGTCATCATCTTACGCGCCGGGCCGATCACGGCGGGCTGATTGCGACGCCGGAGCTGATCATGGCTTACCTAGCGCGGCCGGAACTGATGCCGCCCGATGATGCATGCGACGCTGAGCGGGATCTGCATGCGAGTCTGCTGGCGGACCCGCTTCGTCCGGTATCCAAGGCCGACATTGCGACGCTGGCCGACGCTGACGCGCGCGAAAACTGGACGTTCATGACGGCGTTTCGCGATCGGTTGATGGCGGCGCCATCGCTGGAGGCCGTGTACGTGGCTTTGGCGCGCAAGGGCGCCGGCGATCTGCCGCCGATCTTTCTCTCGCAGCTGTGTCATCTGATCCTGCGCAACGCACTTGAAGGCTGCGACGATCCGTATGTGTTGCGCGCGGCCGAATTGTTCTATCGGAGCCAGAAAGCCACGATTCACGACGGCGCGCTGCTGCTTGCCGATGCCGAAATCGTCGAGGCGCAGCATCATGCACAGCATGATCTTCATACCGCTCCGCTGACCGCCATGCTCCAGCCGCAGGCCTTCGGCGAAATGGACGTGATGGACGACGAGAATGCCTGGACCTATTGGTCGCGATCCGACGCGCACGCGATGGTCATGAATCTCGGCGGCAATCCGAAAGCACGCAATGCGCTGTGCCGGGTGATCGAACGCTGGATCGCCCATCTTCTGGGTGTCGCTGTGAAGGTGGAGCCCGTCGCGTCGATCGAGGATCGCGACTGGCGGTGGTTCGTCGGCCTCGACAGCGAAGGAACGCGGATCGGTAACGCGCTCTGGAATGGAGATACGCCAGGCGCAGATGCAGCCGAGCGGATCGTTGCGCTGATGCGCATGACGTTCGAAGATTCGCGTTTCGTGGATGAACGCGTCGGCAACAAGCCCGTTTATCTCATTCTGGCGATGGGCGCGGACAAGGTGGTGCGCCTGAAGCCGCAGAATCTTGTCGCGGGCTTGCCGCTTGCGTCAGCGGCGAACGTTGCGTGATTTACCGGTAACGGGAGGTTCAGACATGACCGAAGCGTCCCGTGAAGTCGGCGTGGTATTGCGTCGCCGCGCGATCGACAATCCATGGATCGACCACATGTGGTCGCCTGTCACGATCCTTGAGACTGTGCCCGCAACCGCGCCCTGGACGGTGTTGTCGCAGGAGGCCGATGCGACGCTGTATTACGCTGGCGCTGCGTTCATCGATCTGTTCAGCGCCGAGACGGCCAATTACCGCGACAATCTTGTCGACGGTTCGCCGCAAATATGGATCGCGCTGCGGCGTCAGGACGGTGGACCGGAACTTGAACTGACCAAGGTCACCGCCGATCCGACCGAAGGTGAGGCGATGTTTGAAAGCGGCACCGACGTCATCGGCGCCGTGCCGATGCCATCGGAGATCGCGGCATGGATCGCGGCTTTCGTTGATGAGTTTCACGTCGAGCAGGTGTTCCACAAGCGCAAACGCGATCGTGCGAATGTCGATCGTAAGCCCGACTACGACCCATCCGGCGGACGAAAGGATGACGTATGAGCGGGGACGAGAAGGACGAGAAGAGTTTCCTCTCACGCTGGTCGCAGCGCAAACAGGATGCGAAGCAGTCAGAGGCCGACAGCACGGCTGAAAGATCGGCTGAAGAGGCCGAAGCTGCTCCCGCGCCTGTTGTTGAAAGCGATGCCGACGAGCAGTTTGATCTCTCAAGCCTGCCGAAGCTGGAAGAGATCACGGAAACTACCGATATAACCGGCTTCCTGCGCACGGGTGTGCCCGAAAGTTTGCGGAATGCAGCCTTGCGGAAGTCCTGGGCGCTCGATCCCGCGATCCGCAACTATGTCAATCCGGCGCTGGACTATGCGTATGACTGGAACACGCCGGGGGGTGTGCCGGGGAACAGCGAGATCGCGGCCGGCACTGATATTGCGAAAATGGTTTTGCAGATCATGGGCGGCGAATCGTCCGGCGCTCCGCAATCGCCCGACGCCCTGCCGCATAGTGACGCAGCCGATACGGCAACAGGTGGTTCCGGTATTGATGCGCCGCAAAATTTGGCAGCGAATCTGCCACTCCAGCAGGTGAGATTGTCCGACGCATCGACGATCGCAACGCCTGTTGCCACTGATTTCAGGCAAGCAGAGCAGGCTCGGATCGAGAGCGGACAGGCCGTCGACGAAAACAAGTCTAGTGCGTCGCAACACCAGATGCGGCGACATGGTTCTGCAAAACCAAGGATTTAGACAAAAGTCTTTGAGGCATAGGACGAACCTATGGTACTAATTGGAACTAGAATAATTCCAGTTAATCAGATGCCTGATTTGAAGGCACGGGTGGGGGAACTCGGTTCGTATCATGCGGGACTCAGGACTAGAGCAGGCAATCAAGGCAGCAGGCGGCGTCGCTTCCCTGGCGAGAGCCATTGGAATTGCACAGCCTTCGGTTTCGGCATGGTCACGTATTCCGGCTGAGAGAGTTCTCGCCGTTGAGACTTTGACACAGGTCCCCCGTTTCGTTCTCCGCCCCGACCTCTACGGATCAGCCGGGGATCATATGTCAGCGAAATCAGACATCGACGAAATCGATCAGCTTCGCGCCGCGGAGTACGGCTTGTTGTCGTTGCTGCTGGGCAAGGCGCCGACGGCGGACACGTTGTCCAAGGTCGCGATGCTAAAAGGCGACGCGTCCGATCTCGGCATGGCGCATGTCGAACTCGCTACAGCGGCGACGGAGTTCGACGAGCGCGCGGTCGCCAAGGAATTTTTCGATCTGTTCATCGGACTGGGGCGAGGGGAGCTGTTACCCTATGCCTCGTATTATCTCACGGGCTTCCTGCACGAGCGGCCGCTCGCACGCGTCCGTGAAGATTTCGATGTCCTGGGAATCGAGCGAGCCGGACCGGCGCGTGAGCCGGAAGATCACATCGCAATTCTGCTCGAGGTGATGGTTGGTCTTGCGCGCGGCGACTTCGACACGGACTTCGCGGCGCAGGCGCGGTTCTTCGAGCGGCATCTGAAGCCATGGGCTGCGCGGATGTTCGCCGACCTCGAAATTTCGCAATCGGTCAAGTTCTATCGCGCTGTCGGGCGCGTCGGCCGCATCTTCATGGAATTGGAATCAGAGGCTTTCACGCTGTCCGAGTGACGTGAAAGCCGAACTGGAAAAATGACTGGAAGGAGACCGCGATGAGCAAGCCGTCAAAGAGCAAGGCATCTCCAGAGAAGCCGCAGGATGCGAAGGGCCTGGATCGTCGCCGGTTCTTCATAATGGGCGGATCGGCCGTCGCTGCGGCCGCGACTGCTGTGCCGCTGGCAACCGAGGCGGAAGCGGACGAGTCGCAGGCAGAGCGCGTCAAGGCTCGCTACAAGGCGGATTCGCCAGACGTCAAAAACTACTATCGCGTCAACCGCTATTGATGGAAGCACGCACATGTTGATCAAGAGAAAAGAAGGAATCGCCGGCCGCGCGCGCTTGCAGGGCGTTGCCGCGAGCCTCGCATCCGGCGTTCTCGATCGCCGAACCTTCCTGCGCCGCTCAGGCCTCGTTGCGGGCGCTGGCGCGGCTATTGGATTGATGCCGCTCGGATCGGTGCGCAAGGCGCAGGCCGGGCCGAAAATCGTCGGTGCGCCGACGGAAATCAAAAAGAACATCTGCACGCATTGTTCGGTCGGATGCACGGTCATCGCCGAAGTGCAGAACGGCGTTTGGGTCGGTCAGGAACCGGCTTGGGACAGTCCGATCAATCGCGGATCGCACTGCGCAAAGGGCGCTTCGGTACGTGAACTGGTGCACGGCGATCGCCGCCTGAAGTACCCGATGAAGCTGGTCAACGGCGAGTGGCAGAAGATCGAATGGGATCAGGCCATCAACGAGATCGGCGACAAGATGCTCGAGATCCGCGCCAAGTCCGGCGCCGACTCGGTCTA
>JAFVHU010000156.1 GCA_017474385.1 Afipia sp.
CCAGCGTGCAGCGAAAAACGACATAACCAGCCTTGTCGACGGCCCCATGAACGCAAACTCGGCGACCAAACCAAGGATGATGCCGATAAAGAACCTCGCGAAGAACGGTCCTGTGGGCGTTCTCAAACCTCGTTGTACAATCGCCGTCGCCCACATTCGAGCCTTGACGACCGCACCACAGATCAAGCCTACTTCGATCTTCCTCCGCTCCGCGCGGCGGCCTAACCTCGCAGAGGCTCCACTTATCGACGCGGAATTTTTGTTCAGACGACCGGGACCAGTTCAAATCTCGATGATGGCATCACTTGCGTCGCGCTATAAAAGTATTCCAAATTTCATACTCGCATATGCCGATCGGTCGAATTATCGTCGGAAGATTGCGAAAAAGTCTGCAGATACGCAGCGGCGAGAGTCGGACTCAAGTATGACCTCAAAAATCTTATCTATCTCGGGCGCTATTTGCTGCCGCTACCGGTGCCACAGCGGTGGTGGCGGCGAATGGTTGCATTGGGCTCCAGCGACCCCACCCGTCTTATTTGGTCCACCGGGGCGTCGTGTTACCGCCGGTTGAACTGGCTTGCGTCATCGTAAGCGGTAGTCTGTAAAGCCTCCTCTTCAATTCAATTTTGCAGCGACGGCGGGACCTTGTTCGGCTTGATCGATCATGCGCAATCCCAAATCTATCGCGTCGCGAAGATTGGCTGCAGCAGCTTTGGTACACCTCAACCGTCCGGTCGTCAGGAATTTGACTTCAACTTTTCCGCCCGGTGCCGGGGTCAGAACGCGGGCGGCAACTTCGATCTGCAAGCATCCGCCCATCGTGCCGTGGACAGGCACAATGTCAAAATAGATAAACGGCGCGGTGCCCAAATCCTCGTAGCTGAAAGGGTCAGCAGACGGCTTGGTGTGTTTAGGGCCAGCCATCGAATATCTCCTGCCATTGTTCCTGTTGGACCCGGCTTACCTCATCTTCATGCATTGGCCAAATTCCCCCGGTCTGGACGCTTGCGCTCGGTGCGTCAGTTCTGATCTTGGCGCAAAGCACAATTTCGACTAGAATTTCTTTGATTCGGCGAAAAAGAGGTTCGGTTGGTCGGAGAAACTACGCTCATCAGTCTCTCGCGATTGATGGCGCTCCAGCGCCGGCTGGACGTTGCCGCGAACAACGTGGCGAACAGCCAAACGACAGGTTATCGTGCCAAGCAGCTCGCGTTTCAAGAATATCTCAAGCCCGAAAAGCCCCCCGAAATAGGTGAAAAGCCCGAACGCCCGTTGTCGCTGGTCGATGCGGCCCTGCCGTTTACATCCGCTGCGTCCGGCGCTTTCCGGTCTACCGGCAATCCGTTAGACTTGGCAATCAACGGACAAGCGTATTTTGCAATCCAGACCAACCAGGGGGAACGATACACCCGGGACGGTTCCTTTGGTTTGGATGCCAACGGGCGGCTGGTGACATTAGAAGGTCTGCCCGTTCTTGGCGATAAGGGGGTTATAACAGTTCCTCCTCGATCGGGTGAGATCGCGATCGACAGCTCCGGCCGTGTCACAACGCAACAAGTGGAACTTGGAAAGGTGAAGCTTGTCAGCTTTGCTGCTGGCGCAAGACTAGAGGCGGCAGGAGGCAATTTGCTGCGGTCCGATCAACCGCCAAAGGCGACTGCGGGCTCGGCGACGGTACTGCAAGCCATGCTGGAACAATCAAATGTTCAGCCGACGATCGAGATGAGCCGCTTGGCCGAGCTCAACCGATCCTACGAAGTCGCAAGCAAGCTGCTGAAAGACTCGCAGGACATCAATGAAATAAGCAAACTTGCTAACGTGCCCGAATAGCCCCACTGCTTGTCGAGATCTGCAGGCTTTTGCCGTTCCACTTCAACTGGCGCTTGCAAGTGCCGCCTGCTTGGCTGCAATCGACTTCGATGAGCAGATTGCCAGCGAAAAACGCCGTGTCGATTTCACGGACTTTTCCCCGCCAGATTTCGCGCTGAACCTTGCCGTCCGCGCTTGAAAAGAGCACGCGGTGAAGGCATCCTTCAGGCGTGCAAAGCTGACCGGTGCCGCATTCAACATGTTCGAAGTGAATCGCTATAAACTGTAGCCCATCAGAGATCGGCAAATATCTTGCAAAACCGCTCCTGACCCTGATCGCATCTGCCCCACAGCCGGCTTGTGCTTGATGAAGTGCCAGACGGACAGATCCCGGAAGACGATGCAGTTGCGCAGCCGAAAGTTTCGACCAGCCGCCTTGAGCGACGCCGGAAGCTCTGCCTTGAGCGTCCGCAGCGGCAAGACAAAACGCCAACGCGAGGGCTAGTTTCATCATCGGAATCTCTCCTCCCATTTCATCAATCTTACCGATCAACCTCCTCGAAAAACGACCCCCAGCCGCTTTTCCTTCATCCATGCGACTTCGCATTCGCGCCGAAAATGATCGACCGCAATATCCAGTACAAAGTGCCGGGGAATTCCAAGAGGGCTCTCCACTTCAAGTAGAGCCCCGTACACTGTTTGATTTCGAACAGTGCAATCGATAACGGCACCGCCGAATGCGATCTTTCCAGCCTTGAAAACTTTCTTCCGTGGGACCGACCTCTTATCGACCATGGCAACCACCTCAGGCGGTGAATCAGTCGACTTTTTTCTCCGCAGCTTCACCTCGTTTAACGATGTCACCTTTCGTGAATAGAATTCCTTGAAGCTCGGTTCGCCAATCCTTGTTGCGGCGAAGAAGAAATTCGAGATTCATGCCAAAATGCTTGAACTCTTCCTTTTGCGCGTTCGCCATGATGGCCTTGGCTTGCTTGTCCTTTTCGAGCGACATCCGCTGTTCGTACCAGCTGATTGCCTCCGCCTCCTCGATCAGCGACGTGATCATTCGCGCAAAGGTACGCGTTTCCTGCGAGAGCTCTTCCGGCGGTTCGTGATATTGATCGAAGCCCATTTTGATCTCCTCCTATTAAGATGACACTGAGTTCGAGACGCCAGTTGTATTTCAGGGGGACAGTCAATGTTACAAGCAAGTCGCGCGGATGATCGATTCAATTATACACGTATTGCCTCGAAGGCTAACCTTTGGGCTCCTCGACAAATTAAGAAGAAACGAAAAGTTTCCGCCGCCGCCGACCATAATCGCCCCTCAGCCTGCGATAGGTGCGTTAGACGCCATGGCAGGACCCGCACCCAGCCTACGCACAATGGAAAAACTATCAAAATTCACGTCCATTTTTTTCCTGATCAATTTTAGTCGGTCTCCAGCGTCGCGCGTCGAGACGGCCGAACACGGGCAAAAACTCAAACTCTAGAATAAGGATCACCATCGCCGTCACCAGCCCGGCTATGAGAAGTTCGCCAACCCCTGCGAGCATCCCGACAGCCGCCGTCGCCCAGATGGCGGCCGCAGTGGTCAAGCCACGGACGTTGCCGCCATCTTTGAGGATCATGCCTCCGCCTAGAAATCCTACGCCGGTGACCACGCCCGCCATTACCTTTTCAGCGGTCGCCGGGAAGTTCTCGACGCCGACGGCGGTGAATGCAGCCGCTCCCAGACTGACTAGCATAAACGTTCGGTCTCCGGCTTCCGAACCGCGAAATTCACGCTCCCATCCAATGGGGAAGGCCAGCGCGACGGCAACGCCGATTCGGACGAGAAGCGCCAGATCGAACCTTGTCGTTCCGCCCGCTTCGCCTGGAGCTGCGAATGCAGCATCCATTATTAACCCAAGAATGACGGCGGCGAATAGAAGCGGTAAGACCGGAATAAGGAATCTCTTGGGCAGCGAAAACACGCATGATCGATGAAGTATCGAATGGTTTCTCTGAGTGCGAGGCATTGTTGAGCTATGGTTTTCTGGCGACTTCAGGTTCAAGAGATCCGGTTGCCGGAAGGCGAAGTAAACGGAGCGCGTTCATTGTCACCAAAACCGTCGCGCCGGTGTCAGCGAGGATGGCGGGCCATAAGCCGGTCAAACCGACGACCGTGGTGATAAGAAAGACCGCCTTCAGTCCAATCGCGACGAAAATGTTCTGCCGAATGTTGACCATCGTCCGCTTTGACAGGTCGATCATGGCCGCGACATCCGCGACCCGCCCGTGCAGCACGGCGGCGTCGGCTGTTTCAAGCGCGACATCGGTGCCGCCGCCCATCGCGATGCCGACATCGGCGGCCGCCAGCGCCGGCGCGTCATTGATACCGTCGCCGACCTTGGCGACCGACCAACCCGCCCTTTGAAAGTTGCCGACAATGCGCTGCTTGTCCTCCGGCAATAACTCCGCTTCGACTTCTATTCCTAGCTGCTTTCCGATCGCATCCGCCGTGCGGCGATTGTCACCCGTCAGCATCACGGTCCGGATGCCGGCATCCGTCAAAAGCTTGAGCCCGCTTTTCGCGTCGGGACGGGGTTCGTCACGCATCGCGATCGCACCCGCGATCTGCCCGTCGATTGCAACGAGCGAAACCGTTTTGCCTTCGTCGTTCAGCGCTGCGATCTTGCTTTCTTGCTCATTTGTCAGAGTACAGGTCTCCGCAACGGCCCTTGGCGATCCCAAGAATACTTCCATGCATTCGACATTGGCCCGAATTCCCTTCCCGCCGATCGCATTCGAGCCGGAGACCGCCGGCAACGAGATACTCTGTTCTGCCGCCTTCGCCAAAATCGCAGTAGCGAGCGGATGACTTGAACCGGACTCGAGCGCCGCGGCGAAACGCAGGACATCGGCCTCGCTGCGTGCGAAGCCGATAATGTCCGTCACCTGGGGCTTGCCGGCGGTGAGCGTGCCGGTCTTGTCGAAACATGCCACGGTGACCTTGCCGATTTGTTCAAGGACCGCGCCGCCCTTCAGCAGAAGTCCCCGACGCGCGCCG
>JAFVHU010000157.1 GCA_017474385.1 Afipia sp.
ACACCGTGCGCGGATGATTTCCTCAGGGTCGCCCCTGACCATCGACCGGGATAATGACAAGAATCCAGTGGTTTCGCTACGTGAAATCGCTGATACGACCATTTCTCCCGAGGATTTGCGGGAAGAACTGGTCCATTCCCTCCAGAAGTTCGTCGAAGTGGACGAGCCGGAACCCGATACTGTGCCGCTGATCGGCTCCGCGGGCGCCTCTGTTGACGCCGACGACACCGAAGTGGCTGTCGAGCGCATGACGGAAGAAGAGCTTTTGAAGGGTCTGGAAGGCCTTGCTCCTCCCGAGGAGCAGCCCGAGGAAGACGAATAAAGCGTTCGCCGCGGACTTTTCCGGCGTCTCACGCCGTTTTTACGCAAAGGCCCGGGCGGATCGTCCGGGCCTTTGCATTTATTGACATTTTTAGTGTCTTCCTTGCGATTATCGGCGAACGGGCGATATTGTGAATGGCGGTTCCTTTTCGAGGGCCGCCAATAAGGCAGGCAAGCGGAATGGCGATCTGGAGGCGAAATCAGCCCCAAATGCAAGCGGCGACCGAAGCGGTGGCAGCGGCTCCAGCTGCGCCCCCGCCGCTGCCGGCCAAGAAGCCCGTTCGGACCAAAATGATGCGCCAGTACGACCTGGTGGACCGGGTCCGGGCCTATAATCCCAATACCGACGAAGACCTGCTCAACCGGGCCTATGTCTACGCCATGATGGCCCATGGCGAGCAGAAGCGCGCTTCCGGCGATCCGTACTTTTCGCACCCCCTCGAGGTTGCCGCGATCCTCACCAACCTGAAGCTGGACGACGCCACAATTGTCGCCGCGTTGCTTCACGACACCATCGAGGACACCGAATCGACCCGCTCCGAAATCGATCAGATGTTCGGTCAGGAAATCGGTGCGCTGGTGGAGGGGCTGACCAAGCTGAAGCGGCTTGAGCTGGTGTCGCGCGAAGCAAAGCAGGCCGAGAACCTGCGCAAGCTGCTGCTGGCGATCGCCGACGATGTGCGCGTATTGCTCATCAAGCTCGCCGACCGGTTGCACAACATGCGGACGCTGGAATTTGTGCCACCGGCGTCGCGTCACCGGATCGCGGAAGAGACCCTCGACATCTATGCGCCGCTCGCCGGCCGCATGGGTATGCAAGAAATGCGCGAAGAGCTGGAAGACCTGTCGTTCAAGGTGATCGATCCGGAGGCGCACGCCGTCGTGGTGCAGCGTCTGGATGCGCTCGAAGAGCGCGATCGCAATCTGATCGGCGAAATTGAAGCCCAGCTTTCCGCCAAGCTCGCCAAGAACGGTGTGAACGCGCACGTGAAAGGCCGCCGCAAGCAGCCGTTCTCGATCTGGATGAAGATGGAGCGAAAGTCGGTCGGCTTCGAGCAACTGTCCGACATCTTCGGATTCCGCATCGTCGTCAACAGCATCGCCGAGGTCTATCGCACGGTCGGCATCGTGCACACGACGTGGCCGGTGGTGCCCGGACGGTTCAAGGATTACATCTCGACGCCCAAGCAGAACGATTATCGTTCGATCCACACCACGGTGATCGGCCCCGGCAAGCAGCGCGTCGAACTGCAAATCCGCACCGAGGAGATGGACCGGGTCAACGAGTACGGCATCGCGGCTCATGCCATCTACAAGGACGGAGTCGGCTCGCCCACCGAGCGGCTCAAGCTGGAATCGAATGCGTTCGCGTGGCTGCGCCACACCGTCGAGGTTTTGTCGGAGAGCGCCAATCCGGAAGAATTCCTCGAACACACCAAGATGGAGCTGTTCCACGATCAGGTGTTCTGCTTCACGCCGAAGGGAAAGCTGATCGCGCTGCCGCGTCATGCCAATGTGATCGATTTCGCGTACGCTGTGCACACCGACGTCGGCAACAGCGCCGTCGGCTGCAAGATCAACGGCAAGTTCGCGCCGCTGTCATCCGAATTGCAGAATGGCGACGAGGTTGAAGTCCTCACGTCGCAGGCGCAGTCGGCGCCGCCGACGGCGTGGGAATCGCTCGCGGTCACCGGCAAGGCCAAGGCCGCGATCCGCCGCGCCACCCGCACCGCGGTGCGCGATCAATATGCCGGTCTCGGACGGCGCATCGTCGAACGCTTGTTCATGCGGGCCAAGATCGTTTACGCCGACGACAAGCTGAAGGGCGCGCTTCCGCGTCTTGCGCGGGCATCCATCGACGACGTGATGGCGGCGGTGGGGCGCGGCGAGATGAAAGCGTCGGACGTCGCACGCGCGATGTATCCGGACTACAAGGAGGAGGCGCGTCTCAGCGGCAAAAAGGCCGCCGGCGCCAAGCCCAAACCGTCAGGCGACGCCAAGGCGTCGAATGCGATTCCGATCCGCGGCATCAACAGCGATCTGCCGGTGAAGTTCGCGCCGAACGGCGGCGCCGTGCCGGGTGACCGCATCGTCGGCATCGTGACGCCGGGCGAGGGCATCACGATCTATCCGATCCAGTCGCCGGCGCTGAAGGATTTCGAGGAGGAGCCGGAACGCTGGCTCGACGTCCGGTGGGACACCGATGAAGCAACGCCGCGGCGTTTCCCGGCGCGGCTGCATGTGCAGAACGTCAACGAGCCGGGCAGCCTTGCGCAGGTCGCGTCGGTGATCGCGGAACATGACGGCAACATCGACAACATCAGCATGAGCCGCCGCTCTCCGGATTTCACAGAGCTCACCATCGATCTTGAGGTCTATGACCTGAAGCATTTGAACGGTATTATCGCTCAGCTTCGCGCCAAGGCGGTCGTCGCCAGTGTCGATCGCATCAACGGCTAGTCGCATCACCCGTTAATCACGTCACTCTAGGTTTTCCATGCCCGCAATTCCGCCGCTGCGTCTCGGGGTCAATGTCGATCACGTTGCGACCCTGCGCAACGCGCGCGGCGGGCGCGCGCCCGATCCGGTGCGCGCTGCCTTGCTCGCGATCGAAGCGGGGGCAGACGGTATCACTGCGCATCTGCGCGAAGATCGCCGCCATATCCGCGACGACGATATGGTGCGGCTGAAAGCCGAAATCTCCAAGCCGCTGAACTTTGAAATGGCGGCGACAGCTGAGATGCTGCAAATCGCGCTCGCGACCAAGCCGCATGCAGCCTGCCTCGTGCCGGAGCGGCGTACTGAAGTGACGACCGAGGGTGGGCTGGATGTGATCGGGCAGCGCGATGCGCTCGGGCCCTTCATTGCGAGGCTGAACGACGCCGGTATTCGCGTCTCGTTGTTCATCGCGGCCGATCCGGCCCAGATCGAGATGGCGGCCAAACTGAAATCGCCCGTGATCGAGATTCACGTCGGCGCCTGGTGCGACGCCGTGATGGAGGGGCAAAAGCAAAAGGCCGACGCCGAATGGCAGCGCATCGTCGCCGGCGCCAAGCTTGCGCAGTCCGCCGGGCTTGAAGTTCATGCCGGGCATGGCCTCGATTATGTGACGGCGGAAACCATCTCTGCGCTGCCGCAGATCGTTGAGTTGAACATCGGTCATTTCATGATGGGTGAGGCGATGTTCGTCGGTTTGTCCCAGACCATTCGCGATATGCGTGCGGCGATGGATCGTGGACGGAAGTCGCTCCGGGGTCATCGCTAGTGTGGCGGTTCGCAAGTCCGCGCGGTCGCTACCGCATGCTCCGATGCGGACTTGCGCACCAAAGCCACACTAGAATCATGTTTTCTAGTGTCCTTTCGAATCCGAAGTTCGCGAAGGAAAGTGCTGCAAAATGGAGCGAACTTCGGATTCAGGACACTAAGCCATGATCATCGGCATCGGGTCGGACATCATCGACATTACACGCATCGAGAAGGTGATCGGTCGTCACGGCGACCGGTTTATCGATCGCATTTTCACGGTCGCCGAGCGGGCCAAGGCCGAGCGCCGTTCCAAGATGCCGAAATTGGTGTGGGCAACCTACGCCAAGCGGTTCGCCGCCAAGGAGGCTTGCTCGAAGGCGCTGGGTACCGGCATCCGGCAGGGCGTCTGGTGGCGCGACATGGGGGTGGTCAATCTGGCCGGGGGGCGGCCCACCATGAAACTGACCGGCGGCGCGCTGGCGCGGCTCGAATCCCTGACCCCTCCGGGCCATGAAGCGCGGATTGACCTTACAATTACGGATGACTGGCCGCTGGCGCAGGCGTTTGTCATCATTTCGGCTGTCCCCGCGGTGAAGGTCTGAGCCACCCCGGAGCGCGGTTCCGAACTGCCGAAAAATCTAAAATTCACTGAACGGTCAGATGATTAGCAAGTTTTCATGAGCCCGTTGATTGCACCCCCTGCGACAACGGTCTAAAACCCGCGCGGGTGATTTGGGCGGCGTCTTTGCCTCTGATGGGCACAAAGGTCCAGTTCCGAGGCATGAAAAACCAGGATTCGAAAGAGCAGATGAGCGTGACAACACCGGCCAAATCCGAAGGCGGCGTCGGCGAGACCGTCCGCGTCGTCATTCACGCGCTCATTATTGCGCTGGTGATCCGGACCTTCCTGTTTCAGCCCTTTAACATTCCGTCGGGATCGATGAAGGCGACGCTGCTGGTCGGCGACTACCTGTTCGTCTCGAAGTATTCATACGGCTATAGCCACTACTCGATCCCCCTGTCGCCGCGGCTGTTCACCGGCCGCATCTTTGGTTCCGATCCGGCGCGCGGCGACATCGTCGTGTTCCGTCTGCCGAAGGATGACACCACTGACTATATCAAGCGCGTCATCGGATTGCCGGGCGACCGCATCCAGATGAAGGAAGGCTTGCTCTATATCAACGACAAGCCGGTGGAGCGTGAACGGCTGCCGGATTTCGTTGGTGAGGATCCTTGCGGGTCGGATGCCACGGCGCGCGTCAAGCAGTGGAAGGAAACGCTGCCGAACGGCGTGAGCTACAAGTCGCTCGATTGCGTCGATAATGGTTTCTACGACAACACCAATGTCTACACGGTGCCGCCCGGCCACTTCTTCATGATGGGCGACAACCGCGACAACTCAACCGACAGCCGCGTCCTGTCGGCGGTGGGTTATGTGCCGTCCGAAAACCTGATCGGCCGTGCGCAGATGATCTTCTTCTCCATTGCCGAAGGCGAACAGGCCTGGCAGTTCTGGCGCTGGCCGGTTTCGGTGCGCTGGAATCGCATTTTCTCCATCGTGCGATGAGCGGCGAACCCGCAATCGTCAAAACTCCTCCGACTACGGACGACGCTGCGGATGCAGGTGTCGCAGAGGTCAAGCCTGCGAAGAAAAAAGCACGCAGGCCGAGTGCGAAGGCTGCCGCAAAGATCATCGAAGAGCGCATCGGCCATACCTTCGCCGATCCCGCGCTGCTGGCGACCGCTTTCACCCATGTCTCTGCATTGAAGTCCGTTCGCCGCGGCGACAGCTATCAGCGGCTCGAGTTTCTCGGCGACCACGTCTTGGGTCTGATCGTTTCGGACATGCTGTATCGGGCATTTCCGAAAGCAGATGAAGGCGAATTGTCGAAGCGTCTCGCCGATCTGGTCCGCCGCGAAGCCTGCGCCGACGTCGCCAAGTCGCTCGGGCTGGATGAAGGCATCAAGCTCGGATCGGTGGGCGCGGGTGCCGGCGCGCGGTTGCGCAATTCGGTGCTGGGGGATATCTGCGAAGCAGTGATCGGCGCCGTGTTCCTCGACGGCGGCTATGCGGCGGCGGCGCAATTCGTCGAACGCAACTGGACCGAGCGGATGCGCAAGCCGGTGCGCCCGCTGCGCGATCCGAAAACGATTTTGCAGGAATGGGCGCAAGGCAAGGGACTGCCGACGCCGGTCTATCGCGAGGTCGAACGGACCGGACCGCACCACGATCCGCAGTTTCGCGTCGCGGTGGAATTGCCGGGATTGACCCCGGCGGAAGGTGTTGGCGGCAGCAAGCGCGCCGCAGAGAAGCTTGCGGCGACAGCGCTGCTGAAGCGGGAAGGCGTAACGGGCGGCAATGATGCCTGACGAACTGCAAGAGAATTCATCCCGCGAGACGCGCTGCGGCTTCGTCGCGCTGATCGGTGCGCCGAATGTCGGCAAGTCGACGCTGGTCAACGCGCTGGTCGGATCGAAGGTCACCATCGTCTCGAAGAAGGTGCAGACGACGCGCGCGCTGATCCGCGGCATCGTGATCGAAGACAATGCACAGATCATTCTCGTCGATACGCCCGGAATCTTTGCGCCGAAGCGACGGCTCGACCGTGCCATGGTCTCGACCGCGTGGAGCGGCGCACATGACGCCGATCTCGTCTGCGTGCTGCTGGATGCCCGCGCCGGTATCGACGACGAGGCGGACGTGATCCTGACCAAACTGTCGGCAGTCAATCACCCCAAAATTCTGGTGCTGAACAAGATCGACCTGGTACCGCGTGAAAAGCTTCTTGCGCTGGCGCAGAAGGCCAATGAGCGGCTCGAATTCACCCAGACCTTCATGGTCTCGGCGCTGTCGGGCGACGGCGTTGACGATCTGCGCCGTACCTTGGCCAAGGATGTGCCCCCGGGTCCGTTCCACTATCCCGAAGACCAGATGTCGGACGCACCGCTACGGCATCTCGCGGCGGAAATCACGCGCGAGAAAATCTACCGCCATCTGCATCAGGAACTGCCGTATCAGTCCACGGTCGAAACCGACTCATGGACCGACCGCAAGGACAAGTCGGTGCGGATCGAGCAGACGATCTATGTGGAGCGCGACAGTCAGCGCAAGATCGTGCTCGGCAAGGGCGGGGCGACGATCAAGGCGATTGGCGCGGATTCCCGCAAGGAGATCGCGGAGATCGTCGGCCAGCCGGTGCATCTGTTTCTGTTCGTGAAGGTGCGCGACGGCTGGGGTGACGATCCGGAGCGTTATCGGGAAATGGGGCTGGAGTTTCCTAAAGAATGATCAAGGAATGACCGGACCCGACGTCAAGGTGCCGACCAACATCTTCTATTTTGAGGTGCTGCTGTATCTGTCGCTGCTCATCGACGTGCTGTCGGCTGCGTTTCTTGATCGGATGCCCGACGATGTCACCGAGTCGACGAAGCTGGCCGTCAATTTCATCGCAGTCATGATGACGCTCGGGTTTGTCCAGCTCGTCTGGCTCACGGCGCACCGGCGCAAGAGCTGGGCGCGGATGATCCTGGTGGTGGCGCTGATTCTGTCGGTGGCCTCCATCGTCACGACGATCGGCGAAATCGGACTGCAATTCGGCACATTCGTGGACGTGATTTCGACGGCACTGACGGCGCTCGGCCTGTCGTTCTCATTCACCGGCGATGCCAAGGACTGGTTCCGGCAGCCGGAATAGGCGCACTATCCGCACCCATGCTGCTGCGGATGAGCCCAGAATCCTGTAAGCTTCAGCCATGGAATGGACTGACGAAGGCATTGTTCTGGGCGTGCGGCGGCATGGCGAATCCAGCGCCATCGTCGAACTGCTGACGCGCAGTCATGGCCGTCATCTGGGACTGGTGCGCGGAGGCGCGGGTTCGCGGATGCGTCCGCTGCTTCAGCCCGGAAACACGGTGAGCGCGGTCTGGCGCGCGCGGCTCGATGAGCATCTCGGATACTACGCGGTCGAGGGCACACGGCTGCGTGCGGCCACGATGTTCGGATCGCCCCATGCGGTCTACGGCGTGACCCATATGGCGTCGCTGGTGCGGCTGCTGCCCGAGCGGGATCCGCACGAAGACATCTACGAGATGCTGGAATCCATTCTCAACGATTTCGACGATGTGGGTACGGCGGGCGTGCAACTGGTGAAGTTCGAGCTGGCGATGCTGACCGAGCTTGGCTTCGGCCTCGACCTGTCGTCCTGTGCCGCGAGCGGCGCGGTGAACGATCTGGTTTATGTCTCGCCGAAATCAGGCGCGGCGGTCTCGCGGCAGGCGGGTGAGCCGTGGCGCGACCGGCTGTTGCGGTTGCCGCCGTTCCTGCGCGAGAGCGATGACGGAACCAACGGCTGGTCCGGCCAGGACATCGAGGACGGATTCCGGCTGACCGGGCTTTTCCTGTTGCGCAATGTGCTCGAGCCGCGCGGGCAGGGTCATTCGGATGCACGCGACGGTTTTATCGCAGCGGTGACACGGCCGCGTGCCAGAGCCGCTCTGTAGATTTAGCAATTCTGCAAAAGATGGTTCGCCCGCAATTGAGCAAAGACTGCAACGTTCGATTCATTAAGCGACACTACGATTCAGTGGAAAAAGTCGGAGACGTGCAGATGAAATCGTTAAATGCCATCAAGTTTACGAGCATATTTGCACTAGTCATGGGAATTGGGCTTGGGTCCATATGGATGATGCTGGGGCGATCATGGTTTGAGGTAACCTTCTGGGTTATTGGAGGCCTGTGGATGGGCTACCGGGCCGGCGGCAAATTGTTGGGGCAAAGGAAATTGCCTCTCGATGCGACGTTCGGTGACTTTCTCGACAGCCAAAAGACTGAACTCGACAGTAGCCGTTGAGATTCGAGCGCAGCAAATGCGCAATGTGCTAGAGCCGCGCGCACGAGCGGTTGCCGAATAAACAAAACGGGCCGGATTGCTCCGGCCCGTTTGCTGCTTATCGGCAAATCCAAAATCAGTAGTAGCGATAATAACGCGGACGAGGACGGTAGTATCCACCGTAGCCATAACCGTAGTAGGGGCGAGGCGCGTAGTAACGCGGAGCGGTCCGATAGCAGGTGCGTACCCACGCATAGCCATTCCAGACCGGATTGCAGACCACAGCGACGGTTTCAGCCTGCCCGGTGGCGACCCCGGCCAAACCGCCGGCAAGCGGCATGGCCTCGGCCCGGCTTCCGGCAGTCAAACCGGCGCCAATGAGCGCCAACGCGGCCACAGCCGCCAAAACAAAACGACGCATTCCAGTTTCCTCCGGGGCCTGTTGCCGGCTTGCCCGTTCGGCGCGCCGTCCGACTTGGGGGAGACCCAGGCAGACCCATACCCGGACCTATCCGCATGATGTAGCGGGGTAAAATATGGCGGAACAATTACGAACAGGTGATGTCCAACTAATTCATTTGTTGTTCAATTTGCCCGGGGACGTTAACCCCTTGCCATGGGCAAAAGACTGATTCCACCGGAGCCAATGGACATTCAGGAGGTCGCACTCCGCGAGGCGCTCGAGGAGCGCTACCTCGCCTATGCGCTCTCCACCATCATGCATCGTGCGCTGCCGGACGCACGTGACGGTCTGAAGCCGGTTCATCGCCGTATCCTGTACGGCATGCGGCTGCTGCGGCTCGACCCCGGCACGCCGTTCAAGAAATCCGCCAAGATCGTCGGCGACGTGATGGGCTCGTTCCATCCGCACGGCGACCAGTCGATCTACGACGCGCTGGTGCGTCTCGCGCAGGATTTCTCCTCGCGCTATCCGCTGGTGGACGGGCAAGGCAATTTCGGCAACATCGACGGCGATAATCCGGCCGCGTATCGCTACACCGAAGCGCGCATGACAGAAGTCGCGCGGCTGCTGCTGGAAGGCATCGACGAGGACGCGGTCGAGTTTCGTCCGAACTACGATGGCCAGTCGAAAGAGCCGTTTGTATTGCCGGGTGCGTTTCCGAATCTGCTCGCCAATGGCGCGCAGGGCATCGCGGTCGGCATGGCGACCTCGATCCCGCCGCACAATGCGGCCGAGCTTTGCGACGCGGCGCTGCATCTGATCGACAAGCCCGCCACCAAATCGCGTGGGCTGCTCAAGTATGTGAAGGGTCCGGACTTTCCGACCGGCGGCATCGTGGTCGATTCCCACGAGAGCATCGCGGAAGCCTACGCGACCGGCCGCGGCTCATTCCGCGTGCGTGCGAAGTGGGCCCAGGAAGAGGGCGCACGGGGCACGTGGAATATCGTCGTTACGGAAATCCCTTGGCTGGTGCAGAAGTCGCGTCTGATTGAACGTATCGCCGAACTGCTCAACGAGAAGAAGCTGCTGCTGGTCGGCGACATCCGCGACGAGTCGGCGGAAGACGTGCGCATCGTTATCGAGCCGAAGTCGAAGAACGTCGATCCCGAAGTGCTGATGGAGACGCTATTCAAGCAGACCGAGCTTGAAAGCAAGATTCCGCTGAACCTCAACGTGCTGGTGAAGGGCCGGGTGCCGAAGGTGCTGGGCCTCGCCGAGTGCCTGCGCGAATGGCTCGACCATCTGCGCGACGTGCTCGTTCGGCGCGCGAATTATCGCAAGAGCCAGATCGAGCATCGCCTTGAGGTGCTCGGCGGTTACCTGATCGCCTACCTGAACCTCGACAAGGTGATCAAGATCATCCGCACCGAGGACGAACCGAAGCCGGTGCTGATCAAGACTTTCAAGCTGACCGATCTTCAGGCCGACTCCATTCTCAACATGCGTCTGCGCAACTTGCGCAAGCTCGAGGAAATGGAAATCCGCGGCGAGGACAAGGATCTTCGCAACGAGTTGAAGGGCATCAAGGGCGTTCTGGCGTCCGAGGAAGAGCAGTGGAAGAAGGTCGGCGAGCAGGTGAAGAAGGTGCGCGACACCTTCGGCCCCAAGACCCCGCTCGGCAAGCGCCGCACACACTTCGCCGACGCGCCGGAACATGATCTCGCCGCCATCGAGGAAGCGCTGATTGAGCGCGAGCCGATCACGGTGGTCGTGTCCGACAAGGGCTGGGTGCGCACGATGAAAGGTCATGTCGAGGATCTTTCAAATCTCGCCTTCAAGACCGATGACAGCATGGGCTTTTCGTTCTTCGCCGAAAGCACATCGAAGCTGACGCTATTCGCGACTAACGGCCGCTTCTACACGCTCGACGCACAGAAGCTGCCGGGCGGACGCGGCCACGGCGATCCGATCCGCATGACCATCGACATGGAGGGCGATGCCAACATCGTTTCCATGTTCGTGCAGAAGGGCGGCCGGAAATTCCTTGTGGCCAGCGGCGACGGGCAGGGCTTTGTCGTCAACGAGGACGATTGCGTCGCCAACACCCGCAAGGGCAAACAGGTTCTCAATGTGACCGCGCCGAACGAGGCGGTGGCGATCGCGACCGTGAGCGGCGACACCGTCGCGGTGATCGGCAGCAACCACAAGATGGTGATCTTCCCGCTCGAGCAGGTGCCTGAAATGGCGCGCGGCCGTGGCGTGCGCTTGCAGAAGTACAGCGGCGGCAAGCTGTCCGACGTGATGACCTTCACCGCCAAGGACGGCATGAGCTGGAAGGATTCCGCGGGCCGCGACCAGAGTTCGACCTGGAAAGAGCTCACCGATTGGCGCGGCAACCGCGCCGACGCCGGCCGCCTGGCGCACGGTTTCCCGAAGTCGAACAAGTTCGGTAAGGTGATCGAGTAATTTTCCTTACCTCTCTCCGTTTACGGGGAGAGGTCGGATTGCGGAGCAATCCGGGTGAGGGGGCATTGCGAGCAATCAGGATTCGCCCCTCACCCCAACCCTCTCCCCGCAGGCGGGGAGAGGGAGTACATTCCCGCCCGATGTGCGCGCTTCGCCGTCTAAGGAATGTTCTATGGTCCGCTACAATGAAATCCGCGACGGCGAGGTCGCCGTCGAACCGCCGCCACCGACTGACGCGGGGCTTGTGTTCATCGGCCGGATACGGACGCCATGGACTGACAGGCTGATGACGCCGCGTCAGGGCAAGCACGACGGCCCGATCTGCAAGATTGAGATTTTCGATCCATGGGTGCCGGCGCTGAAGGGTCTCGAGAAGTTTACTCAGGTCGAAGTGATCTACTGGCTGCACGAGTCACGCCGCGACCTCGTTCTGCAAAGTCCGGCGAGTGACACCAATACGCACGGTACATTCGCCTTGCGATCCCCGGTACGCCCCAATCCGCTCGGCACGTCAGTGGCCAAACTCGTCGGCATCGAAGGCAACACCGTTCTGGTGCGCGGGCTCGATTGTCTCGACGGCACGCCGCTGGTCGATCTCAAGCCCGACCGCTGCCAGTTCACACCGATCGCTCCGCCGCAGCCGGGGGATTTTGAAGCCGGCGATTGAAGCAAGCAGATGCGCAGCAAGCCCTGCGTCGATCCCGAAGGGGCATCTCGGGCGCTCGGCAGGTTCGGCTAATTTTCAGCGATAGGTTGTGAATTTCTTCAAGGCGCCACGATGAGCGCTGGCGCGAACCGCACCTATACCCGGTCTTAATTCTTCGAGGCTTTCCGTTATGGGAGGCGCGTCAAAGTGCGGCCTGCGAGAAGGCGCGCCATCGAGACAGCAATACTATCGAAGGATATTGACCATGAAGTACCGACACTTCACTGCCATTGCATTGGTCGCCTCGTTAGCCGCTGCCTGCACGAAGAGTGGCACAGTGTATCAGGTGCCGATTGCCGAAGCGCGTCGTATCCTCCTCGCAACCACATTCCCATCCTATATCTTCGGCAGCCAAACACCGGATTGGCATGTGAACGCCGCTGGCGGTTCGGACATCGTTTTGATCGCCCGCAAAGATGGCCGGGAAGTCGCGCGATATATTGCGTCCCTGAAGGAAGAGAGTCAGGGTCGACCCGCGTGAGCGTGGAATTGAAGGAGACAAGTGGCCCCAACGAAAAGAAGCCGGCTGACAATCCCGCGATCAAAAATATGTATCTCGTGACGGTGAACGAGCGGGTTGCCTCCGCGCTCGAGCGCCGCGCTTTCGATACGGCGCGGGTCCGGCCTGCTTTGACCGCGGCCGCCATTTCCAACCTGGGTGCGATCAGAGCTTCCGCTGATGAGGCTGCGGCAGCGGCTGATCGTCTTGAGCGCGGCAGACGGTAAGAGTTAGAGGAGCGCGGACGGGACTGTCTCGACGGCGCGCTGCTGACGTTCTGGTGTCCTAGCCGGCGACCGCGATCGCTTCGATCTCGATCAACCATTCAGGTGCCGCAAGAGCGTTCACGCCGATAAGAGTGCTGGCAGGCGGCTCCTGTTCCGGGAAAAACGGCGAGCGCGCCTTTCCAATGATGGCGCGATGTTCGGGCCGATAGTCGACGACATACGTCGTGATTTTCACCACGTCCGCGAAACTTGCATTGGCCGCGGCGAGCGCCAGACCGATATTTTTCATCACCTGGGTTGTTTGCGCAGAGAGATCGCCAGCACCGACAAGCACGCCATGTTCATCAAGTGCGACCTGGCCGGCGACGTAAATCGTCCGCGCTCCCGAGGCCACGACAACCTGTGAGAAGGCCGCGTTCTTCAAAAGCCCTGCTGGGTGCGGATGTTCAAGCTTTCCCATTCGGTGGTTACCTCCGTTTTTCCGGGCAAGATTACAGGACCGCGTTGACCCCTGAATGGCAATTTTTTGTCGTCGCAATCCGGCGTTGCGTCACGTAATCGCTGTTGCAAATCACTTGCAACTAGCTCTTGCGCCGTGCATATTGGTGGTATGGACGCACGATCTCCGTCACTGTTGCCTGACCAGGCTGCCACCCCGCCTGTGCCGGGAGCGTGGCGGACGCCGCGCGGCGAGCCGTCCCTCGCGAACGTGTTCGCTTCGATCCGGATCGTCAGGGGTGGCTCGTTCTGGCGCAAGCTCGCCGCCTTTCTGGGGCCGGGCTATCTGGTGGCCGTCGGCTACATGGACCCCGGCAACTGGGCGACCTCGCTCGCTGGCGGTTCCAAATTCGGCTACGCGCTGCTCGCCGTTGCGCTGATCTCCAACATCATGGCCATCGTGTTGCAGGCGTTGTGCGCACGGCTTGGCGTCGGTTCGGGCCGCGATCTGGCGCAGGCCTGCCGCGACGCCTACCCGAAGTGGGTGTCGTGGCCGCTGTGGCTATTGGCCGAAATCGCGATCAGCGCGACCGACCTCGCGGAAATCATCGGGACTGCGATTGGCCTCAATCTGCTGTTCGGAATTCCGCTCGAAATCGGTGTGCTGATCACGGCGGCCGACGTGTTTCTTATTCTGGCGTTGCAGGCTATCGGCTTCCGCTGGGTCGAAGCCTTTGTGGTCGCATTGCTTGGCGTCATCGCGGCGTGCTTCGCCGTGCAGATCGCAATGGCCGATCCCGACTGGGGCGCGGTGATCCGGGGGTTCGCGCCGACCGTTGATATCGTCGCCAATCGCGACATGCTTTACCTCGCGCTCGGAATCCTCGGCGCGACGGTGATGCCGCACAATCTCTACCTGCATTCCGGTCTGGTGCAGACGCGCGGCTATGGCGACACCGTTCCCGAGAAGAAGGAAGCGATCACCCTCGCGACCATCGATTCCACTATCGCGCTGTGTCTTGCGCTGCTGATTAACGCGTCGATCCTCATTCTTGCAGCCGCGACCTTCCACAGGGCGGGCAAAACCGATGTCGCCGAACTCGATCAGGCGCACACGCTGCTGTCGCCGATGCTCGGCTCGTCGATTGCTCCGACGCTGTTCGGCATCGCGCTGCTCTGCTGCGGCCTGAATTCCACGGTGACCGCGACGCTGTCCGGCCAGATCGTGATGGAAGGTTTCATCAACATCAGGATCGCCCCATGGATGCGGCGATTGGTGACGCGCGCCATCGCCATCATACCCGCCGCCATTGTCACGATCTGGTACGGCGAGAAGGGCACCGCGCAATTGCTTATTCTCAGTCAGGTGGTGCTCAGCCTGCAATTGCCGTTCGCCATCGTGCCGTTGGTGATGTTCACGGCGAGCAAGGCGAAGATGGGAACGTTTGTTGCCCCGCGATGGCTTTCGTTCTTCGCGGCGATCATCGCAGTAGTCGTGATCACACTCAATGTGAAGCTGCTGTTCGATTTTGTGACCGGATAGAACGGCGCGGCTGCAACTGCTGAGCGGGCGACAAAGCGCGCGCTCAGGGATCAAAGAAAAATCAGGCGACCCGCAGCGAACCGAGGAACACGCCGACCTGTTCCTGCATGGCGTTGCCACGCCGGGTGAGGGCTTCGGTGGCCTCGCTGACGGCATCGGCAGTCGCGCGTGTGCGGCCTGCACCCTGTCGAACCGATTCCGCGTGACGCGATGCATCCTCGACACCCGCCGTGGCACGTTTCACGGCGTCGGCAATATTCTGAGTCGCCTGGCTCTGCTCGCTGGCGGCGTTGGAGACCGCCGCGGTCATGCCTTCGAGCCGGGCAATGGTCTCGGTGATGTCTCGGATCGCCAGGACAGCCGCGTCAGTGGCGCCTTGCATGGCGCCGATCTGGCGCACGATTTCCTCGGTGGCCGTCGCGGTCTGGCTGGCGAGCGCTTTAACCTCGCCGGCGACGACCGCGAACCCACGGCCCATTTCACCGGCGCGAGCGGCCTCGATGGTGGCGTTCAACGCGAGCAGGTTGGTCTGGCTCGCGATGTTACGAATGAGCTGAACCACATCTCCGATCTTCTGTGCGGTGCTGGAGAGTTCCTGCACCGAGGCATCGGTGTCGCGTGCAGCGCTTGCGGCGCTCTGCGCGATTTGCGCTGCATCGGCGACGCGTCCATCCACATCAGCGATGCTGGCGGCGAGTTGCGTAATCGCGGTGGCAACCACTCGGACGTTTTCCAGCGCAACGGAGGTTGCGGAGGCGACCGCGTCGGCCTGTGCGTTGCCGTCCTCGGCAGCGCCGGTCAGCGTTGTGCCAGCGCTTTCGAGTTGCGCCGTTGCGTTAGCCACGGCGCTCAGGGCGGTGTTGATCTGGGTCTCAAAGTCGCGTGCGGATTTTTCCAGCGCCGAGCCGCGTGCGGCGCGCGCCTGTTGCTCCGCCAGCGCGCCTTGTCCGGTGGCGTCGGCCTGAATCGCGTTGCGGCGGAGGGTGTCGATAGCCTGCGCCATTTGGCCCAGTTCGTCGGTGCGATCCTGCAACGGCACCTGTACGTCGCGGTTGCCTTCAGCCAACGCGAGAATGGTCGTCGTGATTTGTCCCGTCGGGGCGACGACCCGGCGATTGAACCACCACGTGCCTGCCGCCGCGGCGCAGATGGTGAGCGCCACAAGACCGAGCGCCAGCGCGAAACGGACCCACAGCGTGCTGATCTCGGCGTCGCTCTGTTTCAAGGCTTCCGCCATCGCGACTTCGCGGAGCGGGAGGATATTGTTCAGGATCGGAATGATGTAGGGCAGGAACTTCGTCGGCTCGAGATCAAGCACCTTGCCCCGATTAGGCACGACATAGGTTGCGAAAGCCTCGCCGCCTTTGCCCCAGAAATTGCGCTCAACGTCTTCCAGCGCGGCTGTCACTGCGGGACGGTTCACCTCCGCGGCAGCGGAGCGAACCGCTGACCAGAGCTGATCGATGCGGCCTTTGAAGCCGGAAAGGACTTCGGCTTGATCGCCGTCCATCGGCAGACGCAACGTCATGTAGCGTATGAGGGTGCTTGATTGCCGTCCGGCCCAGTCCCGCATGTCCCAGGACAGTTGCGCCAATCGCGTGGCCAGACCGATGTCAGGATTGCCTGCATTGATGCGGCGCTGAACCGTCGCGCCGAAGGCACGGGCGGTTTCCTGAATGGCGAACATCTGCGTGAGGTAAGTGGTCACCAATTCTTTCGGGCGCTCGGTCAACGGCACCTCGACAGCGGCCAGTGCGCTCTTGCGCACCTTCATCAGGCTGTCTTCCAGTTGCTGGAGGGCTGCCAAGTCGCTTGCGAGTGTCGCCTGACTGCGGGCATTGGCCAGAATGCCGTCAAACATGCTGGTCTGGCGCTTCACCGGTACCATCTGCTCGGCGGTGATGGGTGTCGGCGTCACCAGCGGAGGATTGATGAAGGCGCGTTCCAGATTCAGCGCCTCGGGCAGGCGAAGCGCGCTGATCAGAAGATGCGTATCCTGATTGACGTTCCGTGCTGTTTGTAACGCCGACCACTGCTGAACGGCAAAAAGAACCGTCGCAAACAGGCCGACGGCCGAACCAAGGGCGATGGACAACAGAAAAACCTGCCGGATGCGCATGCGGTGTCTGCCTTCTGGGGACTGCGCCATCGGCGCGAGCGTCTTGGCGAAAGAGCCGCTGCTTGTTTATCGATTGATCACAAAAAATATCTTAAGAGTCCGCGCGTCCATCACGACGCGTTGCCATACTGTTGAAATTGAGATTGCTGGCGGCCCGGTGACGGGCTGATGCGTTCGTGCGATTGCTGGCGGGGCTCGAAGAGATCAGTCGCCTTTGGTGTCGAATTTTTCGCGCGCGGACTGGATCTGCGGCAGATGATCGAACGCCCATGAGCCGAGGTGCAGCACGGGGGCCTTGAGCGAGTGGCCAAGCTGCGTCAGTTCGTAATCGACCCGCGGCGGGATGGTCGGATAGATCGTGCGCGTGACGAGGCCGTCGCGCTCGAGTCCACGCAGCGTCAGCGTCAGCATCCGCTGCGAGATGCCGCCCACCATGCGCTTGATCTCGTTGAAACGGCGCGGGCCGTCGCTGAGCAGCATAATGACCAGCACGCTCCATTTGTCGCCAATGCGCGAGAGAATGGACCCGACGGCCTGGCAATCGCCCGGCAGGTGCCGGTCGGGCGGGGCGGTTACATCGATGTGCTCGGGTTGCATGGATGTGCTCAAGTTCAAAAAATGTGCCGTCTTGTGCGTCTTATCAGAGGTCACCATTAGTGTCCAGGTATCAATCTGATACTAGAGCTAAAGGAGAACCCATGAAACTGCTCCATATCGACGCCAGCATCCTTGGCGGTAACTCCGTGTCCCGCCAGGTGTCGGCCGCGGTGGTTCAACAACTGCGCGCGACGTCCACCGATCTTACGGTGACCTACCGCGACCTCGCGGCAAAGCCGCTATCCCATCTGTCGGGTGAGCATCTGGCGGCTGCCCAAGGTGCGACGCCTGAATCCGCAACCGTTCGCGAAGACGTTGCCGCGGGTACAGCAGCCCTCGACGAATTCCTCGCCGCCGATATCGTCGTCATCGGCGCGCCCATGTACAATTTCGCCGCACCCAGCCAGCTCAAGGCCTGGATCGATCGAATCGCAGTTGCCGGGAAGACGTTCAAGTATTCGGAAGCCGGAGTGCAGGGGCTCGTGACCGGCAAGCGCGTGATCATCGTCGTCTCACGCGGCGGGTTCTATGGCGCGGATTCTCCGAGCGCTGGATTCGAGCATCTTGAAACCTATTTGCGCAGCGTGTTCGGATTTATCGGCGTCACCCCCGAAATCATCACCGCAGAAGGCGTTCAGATTAGCCCCGAGCAGCGCGAGAAGTCGCTTGCCGGCGCGCTTGCAGCAGCTGGCGCATTGCAGGCGGCAACAGGCCAGCGGGCTGCGTGAGCTATCATCCGTCGTGCCCGGTGTTATGCCGGGCATGGCGATGATGATTCAGGAGACGTGAAGGTGCTTCAGTCCTGCGGCTCAAGCGCCTGGGAGCCGGTGGCGTCGACGCGGAGCCAGCCGCTGGGCGCCAGCCGCTGCTGCGGCAGGAAGCGGGCCTTGTAGTCCATCTTCCGCGACCCTTCGATCCAGTAGCCGAGATAAACGTATGGAAGACCGAGCCGCCGGGCGCGGGCAATGTGGTCGAGGATCATGAAGGTGCCCATCGAACGGTTTTCCTCGCCGGGCTCGAAGAACGAATAGACCATCGACAATCCGTCGCTGAGGATGTCGGTCAGCGCGACGGCGATCAGGTCGCCGCCCTTGCCGGTAATGCCGCTGTCGGCAGTGCGCCGTCGGTATTCGATGATGCGGGTCGAGACGTGGCTGTCCTCGACCATCATCGCGTAGTCGAGCACGGTCATGTCCGCCATGCCGCCGTCGCGATGGCGAGCGTCGAGATAGGCACGGAACACCGAATACTGTTCTGAGGTCGGCACTGCCGTGCGCAGTTCGCTGACGATGTCGGCGTTGCGCATCTGGATTTTGCGGAAGTTGCGCGACGGACGGAATTCGTTGGCGATGACGCGCACCGAAACGCAGGCGCGGCACTGGTCGCAGGCCGGGCGGTAGGCGATGGACTGGCTGCGGCGGAACCCGCCATGGGTGAGGAGATCGTTCAACTCGCCAGCTTTGTCGCCGACAAGATGCGTGAACACTTTGCGTTCCTGCTTCCCTTCGAGGTAGGGGCAGGGTGAGGGCGCCGTCAGGTAAAATTGCGGCGTATTGCGCGAGTGTTGTGTCACGTGTGGCCGTGTGTCTCCGGTCTGCGCGATTCCCTCCACAGCATCGCGCCGGGGAGGCCCGGGGGTCAACAGATTTGAACGCGTCGCGACAAGTATGACGCGGATTTCAGGCTGCATTGTGCAGCACACGGGCAGACCACATGGATGTGATCTGCCCGGATTGGAAGTTTTTTAGACGCGGGTCGTCTGGACCGTCGAAGGCTGGACGTTGCTGTTGATGAAGACCGTGCCGAGCACGACGTCATGCAGCAGCCGGCGGCGGCCGTTGAACAGCCCCACCAGCAGGATCAGCGGGCTGAGGAAAGAGACCGACACCCAGTAGAGGACGGCGTGAACCGCACCGAGGATGAAGTAAGGCCGCTCGCCGCTCCAGGTCCGCATCTCGATGTCCATCATGCGCATGCCCACGGTGGCGCCATTCGGACCGCCAAGCGACATGCCGTAATAGAGCAGCGCCCAGATCACCGAGAACGGCGAGATCAGCCAGAACAGGAACCAGCCCAGCCCCAGCGTGACGATGCCGAACAGGGTGACGAAGATGACCGCGAGGATGATCGGGATCGACAGGATCACGAGGTCGATCAGAAACGCGAAGGACCGCTTGGTCAGCACGCCGCGAAACAGTTCGGGGTGCAACCAAGGATCATAAGCCGCGCTGGCTGATGGATTGTTGCGCCAGGTCGCACCTGATGTCGTGCCGCCGGTGTTTCTCGTGTCAGACATGGAAACCCTCCTCAGCGGCCATTTGCCCGGGCCGCTCGCTGCGCACATGGCCCCGCCATATGGCCGGCGCAAGGCGGCTTAGGCTCACATGGAGAAAAAGTTATCCGGCGGGTTGCGGAACGGTATCAGCGCCCGGCCTTCAGCTTTTCCGCCGCCTGCGCCGCAAAGTAGGTCAGGACGCCGTCGGCGCCGGCGCGCTTGAACGCAACCAGGCTTTCCATCATCGCGCGCTCGCCGTCGATCCAGCCGTTGTTGGCGGCGGCTGCGATCATCGCGTACTCACCGGAGACCTGATAGGCGAAGGTCGGCATCGCGAAGGTGTCCTTCACGCGCCGCACGATGTCGAGATAGGGCAGGCCGGGCTTGACCATCACCATGTCGGCGCCTTCCGCGATGTCGAGCTCGACTTCGCGCAGTGCTTCATCTGAATTCGCCGAGTCCATCTGATAGGTGCGCTTGTCGCCGGTCAGCGTTTTCGCCGAGCCGATGGCATCGCGGAACGGGCCGTAGAATGCGGAAGCGTATTTCGCGGCATAGGCCATGATCTGCACGTCGCCGAAACCGGCGCGGTCGAGACCCTCACGGATTGCGGCGACACGGCCGTCCATCATGTCCGATGGCGCGATGATGTCGCAGCCGGCCTCCGCCTGCACCAGCGCCTGCTGCACCAAAATGGCGACGGTCTCGTCGTTCAGGATCCTGCCGTCCTGCAACAGCCCGTCATGGCCGTGGCTGGTGAACGGATCGAGCGCCACGTCGCAGAGGATGCCGAGATCGGGGAACTCCCGCTTGATCGCGCGCACCGACTGACAGACCAGATTGTTGGCGTTCAGCGCTTCGGAGCCGGTCTCGTCGCGCAGCGATGGCTCGGTATACGGAAATAGCGCGATGCAGGGAATGTCGAGCTTCATGGCGCGCTCGGCGTCTCGAACGCATTGATCCACGCTCAGACGATCGACGCCCGGCATCGAAGCGATCGGCGCGCGCAGGTTGCTGCCGTCAACGACGAACAGCGGCCAGATGAGATCGTCGGTGGTGAGCACGTTCTCGCGCACCAGCCGCCGCGCCCATTCGGACTTGCGGTTGCGGCGCATGCGCGTGGTCAGATCGAGGGAAGGGGCGGCGGCCGTGTCCCGGTGCGGCGTGTCCCGCAATTCGATCGGACGCCCGAATTTGATCGCCATCTTGATGCCACTCCCGCGCAGAAAAGATTGTCCTACATGTAGCATCTGCCAGGCCGCCCGTCACCGCACGGGGGCGTCATCGGCGGATTGATTTTACCGGCATAAAGCGCCAAACACACGGCATGAACAAAGACTCCCGGCAATCGATGGCCGCGCGCATGGCTAGAGGCGCGAATGACGACGTGCCGCGCGATCAGGTCAACCTGGTCACCGCGATGACGGACGCTGAGACGGGCGAGAGCACATGGACCACACGGCTCGTGTTGTTCCTGCGCGTCATGGCCGTGCTGTCGATGATCAAGGGACTCTATCACTGGGCGCAGATCACCGGCTTCATCGGCGGCGAGGAGAGCGCGTTCGAGGCTCAGACCACGCAATGGCAGACGGCCACCGTTTATTTCGCGGTGATCGAACTGGTCGCGGCGGTGGGGCTGTGGCTCGCGACGCCGTGGGGCGCCGTGGTGTGGCTCACGACCATTGTTTCGACTGCCGTGATCGAGCTGATGTTTCCCACGATCTATGGTGGCAACCTGTTCGCGGTTCTCGTTTCCCTGATCCTGCTCGCGGCCTATCTCGTTCTGGCGTGGTTTTCGGCGCGGGAACGGCCGCCGTAGCGGGACGCGTAATTTCTTCGCGGCGGGCGCCCGCCTTGATGTTTTACGAAGTCTTTCAAATTTGAACGAAGGGTGTTCCGGAACGCGACAGGACACGTGACGAAGCGTGAACATCGGGCCTTTTGGGTGAATCAAAACTAACAAAAAGCCCTTATTTTATCGATGTAACATACGATTCACCGTTTTAAATAAACCAACTCTTTATGCTGTTATTTAAGCTGATCTTCAAACGCCTCCCTTAGTTTGCACCTATCAGGCGAGACAAAAGTTTCGTCGAATAAGTCGTAAAAACGACGACAGGGGAAGTGTCATGATCAAAACAGCCGCTACGGCCATTGAGCCCGCACGCGACAATGCCGCTGCACCGGTGCAGCCGCTCTATCTCGAAGCGCTTACGCTCGTTGAACGTCTGCATCGCCGTCTGCTCGACGTGATCAAGGACGAATTCGATCGCCGCGGCCGCGCCGACATCAATTCGGTGCAGGCTCTGCTGCTCTATAATATCGGCGACAAGGAATTGACCGCCGGTGAGCTGCGCACGCGCGGCTATTACCTCGGCTCCAACGTCTCGTACAATCTGAAGAAGCTTGTCGAGATGGGTTTCCTCGATCACCAGCGTTCGCGCGTTGATCGCCGCTCGGTCCGCATTCGTCTGACCGCGCAGGGCCAGGAAATCCGCCACATCGTCGACGCGCTGTATCAGAAGCACGTCAAGACGGTGGAGCAGGTGGGCGGCATCTCGAACGCCGAGTTCGCGACGCTGAACAAGTCGCTGCATCGTCTCGAGCGCTTCTGGACCGATCAGATCCTGTATCGGCTCTGAGAATTCGGGTCTCACACAATTCGGGTTAGCCGGCACAAGACCGGCGACCCGTGACCACTCTCGAAATTTCGCCGGTGCCCTCCGGCTGTTACCGAAGTGCGCACAAGACGCACGCGGAAGAATTCCGCACGAGTTTCCCCTGGTGTGGGATATGCGACTAGGCGCCTTCAGGCGCCTTTTCGCGTTTGGACTACCAGTACCTTCCGGATGGCGCAGGCACCCTCCCGGCACAATCCCTCCATCCGCCCGGTCTCTTTCAAGCAGACGGCCCATAATGCCCCTGTGGGGAGGGTTCGCCGAAGGCGGACGAGCGTCAGTAATTGATGGATGATGATGGTTTGCGTGGTCATCATTGCGATGCAATGAGCCATGACTGTCGTGATGAGATTGGTGGTCATTGTAATGATATGTTGATTGTCAACATATTAGCCCATTCTCGCGGGGCAAATTTTCCCCAGGGCAGGACATTGTGTCCTCAACGTTTTTAGTCCCGCGTAGAAGTTGTCCACAGCGGGTCCACACATTTTTTCGGGATAAACGGGGACAACTCGGTCGTTGCCCCTAGGCGATTCGGTGAATCACTTATAAGGCGGAGTCGGACGGTGCTTCCAAGGGCACCGCCCGACGCTTGGAAAGAGAGTCACGCAGAATCTCCCTCCGAACACGGTGGTTCTCGCTCTCCCCACGCACGTTTGTCAATCACTCGCGCGATGTCGCTTCGCGCCACGGGAGACTGTTGCCATGTCAGACAAGTTATCGTTGAGCCTTTGGGGGGCCAGCATCAGCGCGGAAGGGATCGTCGCAATCGCTGCAGCCGTTATCATCGTGGTGCTCTTGGCCGTCGTCACGAAACGCCGAGCGTGACTATGCTGCCGGCAGTCGAACCTTTGCAATGCGCTCCAAGTCGTCGATTGCTTCGGCTAATTCGCGTGCGATGCGGTTTAAATTATCGACCTTGGCCTGAGTTTCTTTGGTCAATCCATTTCGGTCTGCGTTGTTTCGCATCGTCCTTACTTGAAGATTGGGGCCGATGGAAAAGCCATACTGCTCAGCGTTGGCCAATTCTGCGGAAAGCCTCTTTACCACCGCCAATCGCTTGTTGAGCTTCCTGTCCACAAACTCGTAGCGCGCCCCGATCCAATCGTCCGAAATATCTTCCATCGAAGATGTTTGCGTGACGTGCCAGTTCTGAGCAAAATTGTGATTTTTGAGAAAATCAATATCAGCGCGTCCGAAAAGTTTACGAAAATCTCCGATGAGCTGGATGTCGTGAGCGTTTGGGGGGCGGGCTTTCCAGCCGCCGTAAATAAGCATCGCGAGGCCAATTACCAAAAAAGTCCAGCCGACCCACTGCGCGGGCTCTTCCCAGCGCAGCTGAGTGTAGGCCATGACGAATTTGTCAATCCAACCCGTCAACACACCTACGCCGGCGACCGCGATCACCGCACCGGTGCGATTCCAGATGTTGCCCACCAGAATTCGAACTACTTCCAAACCCTTATTCGTCCAAAATTCTTTGTCCATGAAATCCCCCGTTCGGAGGATACATGAAACAGACGCACGCGGAAGAATTCCGCACGAGTTTCCCCTGGTGTGGGACGAAAACGCCGAACGTCGACGTGACGAAAGCCTGGGCGCCTTCGGGTACCTTTTCGCGTTTTGGATTCAGAGAATCGACTCGTAAACGAGTCCTGAATCTCTGGCATCGAGAGCCAAAAATATCGTCCGAGACTCTTGCCCGGACTCTTTCCATCATCCTCTCATCATGAGGCCGATTCTCAAATTCGCCGGCGACCGCTTGCAGGTCGCGCTGATGCTCGTGCTGCTGGCCGCGTGCTCGCTGAACGTGATGTTTCTCTGCGCGCGGCTGTAGGCCGACCCGGCCGGGGACCAGTTCCGAAAACCGGCTTGCGCTTTTGCGCTCTCCTAAGGCGGGTAAATTGCCCAACAGCGGCGATCCGGAACCCGGAATGTGGGCAAAAACGACGGCTGCGGGAGGCCGGATCGGGCTGAAACCGCCAAAACAGCCATTTCGGAGCATTTGGCACTGGGCCGGTGGTATGCAGCCCACAGGGCCGGCCCCAGACGGTCATGTCCCGCATAAATAGCGGCCCACGGGCTTGGAACTTGGCCGCCCCCGCCAGATATGGTATCTCGCGCCTGCCGCCCTTAGATGACACCGGAGCAGTTTTTGGGAAGCCCGAACCGGGTTTTCGTCCGAAAATGCTCCCAATCAGACCGCCCGTAGCCGACCTTGAAAGCTGCGGCGGTGGAGACATTCTGCAATGAGCTCATCTGCCAAGACCTCTTCCGCTCCCGACTCGTTTTTCACGGCCTCGCTTGCGCAGGCCGATCCTGAGATCGCGAATGCGATCAAGGGTGAACTCGGTCGTCAGCAGCATGAGATCGAGCTGATCGCATCCGAGAACATCGTCAGCCGCGCCGTACTCGAGGCACAGGGCTCGGTGATGACCAACAAATATGCGGAAGGCTATCCGGGCGCGCGTTACTACGGCGGCTGCGAGTTCGTCGATGTCGCCGAGACGCTGGCCATCGAGCGCGCCAAGAAACTGTTCGGCGCGAACTTCGCCAATGTGCAGCCGAACTCCGGCAGCCAGATGAACCAGGCGGCTTTCCTGGCTCTGTTGCAGCCGGGCGATACGTTCATGGGTCTCGATCTTGCCGCGGGCGGACATCTGACGCACGGCGCGCCGGTCAACATGTCCGGCAAGTGGTTCAAGCCGGTGCACTACACCGTGCGCCGCGAAGACCAGATCATCAATATGGATGCTGTGGCGAAGCAGGCGGAAGAGATCAAGCCGAAGCTGATCATTGCCGGCGGCTCGGCTTATTCGCGCGCCTGGGACTTCAAGCGCTTCCGCGAAATCGCCGACAGCGTCGGCGCGTATCTGCTGGTCGACATGGCGCACTTCGCCGGTCTCGTCGCGGGCGGCGTCCATGCGTCACCGGTGCCGTATGCGCACGTCACCACGACGACGACGCACAAGTCGCTGCGCGGTCCGCGCGGTGGTTTGATCCTCAGCAACGACGAGGTGATCGCGAAGAAGCTGAACTCTGCGATCTTCCCCGGCCTGCAGGGCGGGCCGCTGATGCATGTGATCGCGGCCAAGGCCGTCGCGTTCAAGGAAGCGTTGCAGCCGGACTTCAAGATCTACGCCAAGAACGTGGTCGAGAATGCCAAGGCGCTCGCAGAAACGCTGCGCTCCAACGGTTTCGAAATTGTGTCCGGCGGCACCGACAATCACCTGATGCTGGTCGACCTGCGGCCGAAGGGTCTCAAGGGCAACGTGTCGGAGAAGGCGCTGGTCCGCGCCGGTCTGACCTGCAACAAGAACGGCATCCCGTTCGACCCCGAAAAGCCGTTCGTCACCTCTGGCCTGCGCCTCGGCACCCCGGCTGCGACCACGCGCGGTTTCGGCGTCGCCGAGTTCAAGCAGGTCGGCGCGCTGATTTCAGAAGTGCTCAACGCCGTCGCCCAGTCGGGCGAAGGTTCGGCGCCTCTGGTTGAAGCGTCGGTCAAGGAGAAGGTGAAGGAACTCACCAGCCGTTTCCCGATCTACCAGTAAGGCGGGCCTATGCGCTGCCCAAGCTGTAACAGTCTCGATACGCAGGTAAAGGATTCACGGCCGACGGAAGACTCGGCCGTGATCCGGCGGCGGCGCGTCTGCATGGCGTGCAACTTCCGCTTCACAACGTTCGAGCGCGTGCAGCTTCGCGAACTGACCGTCATCAAGCGCAACAGCCGCCGCGTTCCGTTCGACCGCGACAAACTGGTGCGCTCGCTCCAGATCAGCCTGCGCAAGCGTCCGGTCGATCCCGAGCGCGTCGAGAAGATGGTGTCGGCCATCGTGCGCGAGTTGGAAAGCGGCGGCGAGGCGGAGATTTCCTCGGAGGTCATTGGCGAGACCGTGATGGAGCATCTGCGCCAGCTCGACGACGTGGCCTATGTCCGCTTCGCCTCGGTCTATCGTAATTTCCGCGAGGCCAAGGATTTCGAGGCTGTGCTCGGCGAACTGTCGGGCGAGGACGAACCGCCGCGGCCGGTGGTCGTGCGCAAGTGATTTTTTCACGGCGCAGCGTCCGCTAATCCGCTAGCTTGATCGCTGTGCCGGATACCTCTGACCCAATGTCTGAAGATTTGCGTTACATGCGGCTTGCGCTGGCGCTCGGCCGGCGCGGGCAGGGCCGCACCTGGCCGAATCCCGCCGTCGGCGCCGTCATCGTCAAGGACGGGATCATTGTCGGGCGTGGCTGGACCCAGCCCGGCGGGCGGCCTCATGCCGAACCGGAGGCGCTGAAGCGCGCGGGCGAAGCGGCACGCGGCGCGACGCTCTACGTCACGCTGGAGCCGTGTTCGCATTTCGGGAAATCGCCTCCGTGCGCGGATGCGATCATCGCCGCGGGTATCGCGCGGGTCGTCGCAGCCATCGAAGACCCCAATCCCGAAGTCGGCGGGCAGGGCCACGCGCGGCTGCGGGCTGCGGGGATCGAGGTGGATGTCGGTCTTTGCAAGGAAGAGGCCGCGCGCGATCATGCCGGGCACTTCCTGCGGGTTGGCGAGAAACGCCCGTTCGTCATTTTAAAGCTTGCCGTCTCGGCCGACGACAAGATTGCGGCGGCTGGTCATCGGCCAGTCGCGATTACGGGCGAAGCGGCCAAGGCGCGCGTACATCTGCTGCGCGCGCAGAGCGACGCGATCCTCGTCGGCATCGGCACGGTGCTTGCCGACGATCCGCTGCTCACGGTGCGGCTGCCGGGGCTGGAAGTACAATCGCCGGTGCGCGTGGTGCTCGATCGTGCACTGCGATTGCCGGGGGTCAGCAAGCTGGTGCACTCCGCGCGCCAGACCCCGCTATGGGTCATGACATCCGGTCTGTCCGAAGCTCCCGCCGCGATGAAGCTTGGCGCGGCCGGTGCGCAGGTCATCCGCGTGCCTGTGGCGAATGAACCAACGCCGGGCCTCGATCTCAGGGCCGTTTTGAACGCGCTGGCCGAGCGCGGCGTCACGCGGCTGATGGTGGAGGGCGGCGCGCGCGTGGCTTCGTCATTCCTGAGCGCGGGCCTGGTCGATGAGGTCTGGTTGCTACGCGGGCAGGGCGTCATCGGCATGGATGGTATTCCGGCGCTCGATACGCAGCCGTTGTCGGTGGTCACCCAGTCGCCTCGCTGGCGCGCGCGTGCTACCGAGGCCTTGGATAAAGACACTCTTACAGTTTACGAACGATCATGATCCGAAAAAGTGGGAACCGGTTTTCCGATCAGATCATGATCAATTAAGAAGAGACCTAGATGTTCACCGGCATCATCACGGACCTTGGCGAAATCACCAGCATTACGCCGACGGCGCAAGGGCAACTGCACCGGCTGCGCATTGCATGCCGCTATGATCAGGCGACCATCGCGGACGGCGCGTCGATCGCCTGCAACGGCGTGTGCCTCACGGTGGTTCAGTCCGGCGTCGATCAGGGCAGGACATGGTTCGATGTCGATGCCGCCGCTGAAACGCTGCGGCTGACGACTGCGAAGGGCTGGGGCAAGGGCACGCGTCTCAATCTCGAACGCGCGCTCAAGATCGGCGACGAACTCGGCGGACACATCGTTGCCGGGCATGTCGACGGCATTGCGACGATTATCGTACGAGAAGATCTGCCGGACATGGCGCGATTTGAACTACGCGCGCCGCGCGATCTTGCAAAGTTCATCGCGGCGAAAGGGTCGGTGGTGCTCGACGGCGCCTCACTGACGGTCAATACCGCGGTTGACGATACGTTCTCCGTTCTCATCATTCCGCATACGCTCCAGGTAACGACGCTGAGCGACTGGCGTTTGGGGTCGGAAGTCAATCTCGAAATCGATCTGATGGCGCGTTATGCTGCGCGATTGATCGAGATGAAATAGAAAGCGCCCGGCGGCGCAGGCAGGCGAGACAGTGCGACGGGATCGGCATGCGTAAGCAACTCACCGATGAGCAAGTCGAAGTCTTCCGGGAGCGCCTGCTTCGCGTGGCTGAGAAGCTCTTTGCCAAGCGCGGAGTTGCGGGTGTCTCAATGCGCCAGATCGCTCAGGCACTCGGCTACAGTCAGACTGCGGCCTATCGCTATTTCGCCAACAAGGATGAAATTCTCGCCGCGATGCGAGCGGCGGCGCTCGACCGCTTCTCCGGACACCTTGAAGCGGCGCTCGATCCGGCAAGGGACGCACGCAAGAATGCGCGCGCTGTCGGGCAGGCCTTTCTCGATTTCGCGCTGAAGCATCCCGACACCTATCGGCTGATTTTTTTCACGGAAAATCTTGAGGAAACCATTGCGCCGCAGTTCCCCGCGACGATAACGCGCTTCCGCGCCACCATGACCACCTACGTGCAGGCACTTGTCGATGCCGGATATATCGAGGGTGACGTCCGGACATTGGGCGAGACGTTCTTCTCTGCCGCGCACGGTATCGTCATGATGCATATGAGCGGCCTGTTGCGGACGGTCCGCGAGCGGGATGACCAGCATCTTGCCTCCATGCGCCTCATCGCCAGGGGGGCGGGTATGTCGGATGTTTCGCAAGCCCGTGGGAAAAAGCCGCTCAGGATTGCCGCTGCGGGGCGCGTAACCCGCAAAACTTGACGGTGTTAATTTAATTAAATAGCGTGCCGCCCAAAATCAGAACGCGCTCCAGCGCGGTCGACTAAGAAACAGTCAAACGGGGGAGTCGCATGCCGCTTTTCAGCGAGTACTCGGTCGCAACACTCAAGGATGTCGTCCGGTTCGAAACCGAGAAGACGCTGGAGCAGCGCTACAATGCGCGCAGCGTCTACGATATTTTCGCCAAGAGCGCGTCACGTCATCCTGACCGCACTGCGCTGACAATGCTGATGACCGGCGCCGACGACGAGACGCCGCGTGTTGTCACGTACCGGCAGATGCTCGATGGCGTCACCCGCGCGGCGAATTTCTTCGCAAGCCTTGGCGGGCCGGGCGCGGGGGTTGCCTACATCCTGCCGAGTCTGGTGGAGACGCATTTCACGCTATGGGGAGCAGAAGCGCAGGGCTACGCTGTGCCGATCAATTTTCTGCTTCAGCCGCAGAACATCGCCGATCTCGTTCGCGCAGCAGACGCGAAGATTTTGGTGGCGCTGGGTCCGCATCCGCAACTCGACATCTGGCAGAAGGCGGTTGAGGTCGGAAAATTGCTGCCGGACGTCAAGCTGGTGCAGGTCTCGCTGTCGGACGCGCCGTTGCCTGAAGGCGTGTTCGGATTTGGACCCGGCCTGAAGGCGCAGGACGGCAATGCGCTGACGTTTGGGCAGGCGAGGAGCGGCGACGACGTCGCGGCTTATTTCCACACCGGCGGCACCACCGGTTCGCCGAAACTCGTCACCCATACCCATCGCATGCAGATCGCAGCGGGGTTCGGCGGCACGGTGTTGCAGGATCTGAGCGAGACCGATGCCATTACCAACGGTCTGCCGCTGTTTCATGTGGCCGCGACGATTTCCTGCGGGCTGTCGTTCTTCATCGCAGGCGCGAATGTCATCGTTCTTTCACCTGCGGGGATGCGCAATCCGGTCATCATCAAGAATTTCTGGAAGATCATTGAGCGCTATCGCGCGACTGTGATCGGCGGTGTGCCGACGGCGTTGGCCGCGTTGCTCAACGTTCCTGTCGATGCCGACATTTCATCGGCGCGCTACAGCATTTCGGGCGCGTCCCTGCTGCCGCGTGCAGTTGCCTTGCAGTATCAGAAGATGACGGGAACGGCGATCCACGAAATTCTCGGCATGACTGAAACCGGCGGGCTGGTGTCGATCGATCCCGCGCCTGCCGATCCCGTGCTGGGTTCGGTCGGAATTCGCTTGCCGTACACCAGGGTCGTCGTCCGCAAGCTCGCCGCCGACGGTTCGCTCGGCGAAGCCTGTGCTCCGCACGAGGTCGGCGTGATGACCGTGTCCGGCCCAAACGTCACGCCGGGCTACAAGGACCAGAGCCAGAACGGCAGCGCGCTGCGCGATGGTTATCTCGACAGCGGCGACCTGGCCTACACCGACGAACAGGGGCGGCTGTTCATCGCCGGACGCTCGAAGGATCTCATCATCCGCAGCGGGCACAACATCGACCCCGTTTTGATCGAGGACGCGCTGCAATCACATCCCGCGGTTGCATTGGCCGCAGCCGTCGGCCAGCCGGACAAACATGCCGGTGAACTGCCGGTGTGCTACGTGGCGCTCAAGCCGGGTGCACAGGCGACCGCCGATGAACTCAGGGCCTTCGCCGAGCCCCTGATTGCGGAACGTCCGGCATGGCCCAAGCAGATCATTGTCATCGACGCCATTCCAGTGACCAGCGTCGGCAAGATCTTCAAGCCGCAGTTGCGCACCGATGCCGTGCAGCGGCTGGTGGCGCAGGTGGTTGCGGAAGCCACCGGGGCAGCCGATGCCGTGATCGATGTGGCAGCCGGCGGCAAGCGCGGCATCGACGTCAAAGTCGTCTTGCCTCCTGCGATGGCGGGCCAGCAGGCCGCGGTCGAAAAGGCGCTGGACGGCTATTTGTTCGACTACAAGGTCGCGCAGGCCGTCTGAACCTGTTTCTGAGCTGCATCCCTGCCTTGAAAGGGGACCGTTGTGCTTGGCTTTGTAGCGCTCAGCGACTACAAACGCGCAAACACGGAACCCCTTTGACTGGATGGAATGATGGCTGAACCGCGGCGCGCAGAGCTCAAGGACCAAACCGATATCAGCGGCGCGACCGTCGTCATCATCGAAGCCCGCTTTTACGACGATATTCAGGAAGCGCTGCTTCAGGGGGCGATCAAGGAGCTTGAGGCCGCGGGCGTCGGCTACGACGTGATCAGCGTGCCGGGTGCTCTCGAAATTCCGGCAGCGATTGCCATTGCCATGGATGCATCGAAGAAGAACGGCCGGCAGTACGACGGCGCCATTGCGCTCGGCTGCGTCGTGCGCGGCGACACCATTCACTTCGAGATCGTGTCGATGGAATCGTCGCGCGCTCTGATGGACCTCGCTGTTGCACGCAGCCTGCCGCTCGGCAACGGCATCATTACCGTCAACACTTCGGAGCAGGCGTGGGAACGCGCCCGCGCCGACAAGCTGAACAAGGGCGGCGACGCAGCACGCGCGGCGCTCACCATGATGCGGATCAAGAAACGTCTGGCGAAACCGCTATGAGCGACGCCAAGAAAGCCAGCGACAAGGGACCGGGCGACAGGAAAGCCAACCGCCGCGGCGCGGCGCGTCTCGCCGCCGTGCAGGCGCTGTACCAGATGGACATTGCAGGCGCCGGCATCGAGGACATCTTCGCGGAGTTTGAGAGCCACTGGCTCGGCAGCGAGGTCGAAGGCGACACCTACCTGCCGGCCGAGGCGGCGTTCTTCAAGGACGTGGTGTCCGGTGTGGTGCGCGACCAAAGCAAGCTCGATCCGCTGATCGACAAGGCGCTCGAAAGCGGCTGGCCCCTCAAGCGCATTGACGCGATCCTGCGCGCGACGTTGCGGGCGGGAGCCTACGAACTCGAACACCGCAAGGACATTCCGGCGCGCGTCGTGGTGTCGGAATATGTCGATGTCGCGCATGCCTTCGTCGACAAGGACGAAACCGGCATGGTGAACGCTGTGCTCGACCAGATCGCCCGGCAGTTCCGCGCGAGCGAATTCGTACGGACGGGGCACTGAGCATGACGGCGCCGGGTGCCGGAGCATCGGGCGAAGACGATCTGATCGCGCGCTATTTCCGTCCGCTCGCGACCGATCCCGGCGCGTTCGGCCTGGTCGATGATGCCGCCCTCCTGAAATCGTCGGGCGATGATCTTGTCGTAACGACGGACGCGATTGTCGAAGGCGTTCATTTCCTTCCCGACGATCCACCGGGCACCATCGCGCGCAAGGCGCTGCGGGTGAACCTGTCGGATCTGGCGGCCAAGGGTGCTGCGCCCGCGGGCTTTGTGCTGACACTTGCGCTGCGTGAAGCGAAGGACGAATGGCTGGCGCCGTTTGCCCGCGCGCTCGGCGAGGACGCTTCGGCGTTCGGATGTCCGGTGCTGGGCGGCGACACGGTCTCGACGCCCGGACCGTTGATGATCTCGATCACCGCGTTCGGCCGTGTGCCGCCGGGCAAGATGGTTCGCCGAGCGGGTGCGAGGCCGGGCGACCGGATCGCGGTCACCGGGACCGTCGGCGATGCGGCGCTGGGCTTGCGCGTTCTGAAAGGAAAGATTGCAGGCGAGGGGCTTGATACATCCGCACGTGAATTTCTCATTCAGCGTTATCGCGTGCCGCAGCCGCGCAGCGCGCTTGCTCTTGCGATCCGGGATCACGCGAATGCTGCGATGGATGTGTCGGACGGATTGGCTGGTGATCTCGCCAAACTCTGCGCGGCGTCCGGCGTTTCGGCTGCGATTGATCTCGCGGCTGTTCCGCTCTCTGCCGCCGCACGCGTGTTGGTCGCCAACAGGAATGCAGACATCGAGACCGTTGTGTCAGGCGGCGATGACTACGAGGTCTTGTGCACTGTTCCGGAGAATCGGTGGGAATCGTTCGCCGCCGCTGCACGGCATGCGAATGTGGATATCACCAGCATCGGCAAGGTCGAGGCGGGGACCGCCGCTCCCCGGTTTCTCGATGCGACGGGCCAGCCGATAACGCTGAAACGGCTGTCCTACAGCCATTTCTGACGCTTTCGCACTGCAACCAAAACGTCTTCCGTGGATTTGTTGAATCACCCGAAAACGGTCACACGGGCCGTTGGCGGCGTTGCGTCATGGGTACGATTTTGGCATTGTCCGCGCCGAATTGAGGCAGCTTTTCGCCTTTTGACGAAAGCATGCCTTCTTTTTTGCGCGCCCGGCCATCCTGTACGGCCTGCGGGGCGTTACTGGGGAAACAGCAGGGATCTGAGGCAAAATCAATGACAGCATTATGGTTGATCGTGCTCGCGGGAGCGCTTTCCATCGTCTACGCCGCGTGGGCAACTTCGTCGGTGCTCGCGGCTGATGCGGGCAACGCCCGCATGCAGGAAATCGCAGCGGCGGTGCGCGAAGGCGCGCAGGCTTATCTCAAGCGCCAGTACATGACGATCGGTATCGTTGGCATCGTGATCTTCGCGCTGCTGGCTTACTTCCTCGGCCTTCTCGTGGCGATCGGCTTCCTGATCGGTGCGGTGCTCTCCGGCGCTGCCGGCTTCATCGGCATGAACGTCTCGGTGCGTGCCAACGTCCGCACCGCACAGGCGGCGACCAAGTCGCTGGCCGGTGGTCTTGAACTCGCCTTCAAGGCGGGCGCGATCACGGGCCTGCTGGTCGCGGGTCTCGCGCTGCTCGGCGTGACGCTGTACTTCATGTACCTCACCAAGGGCGCAGGTCTCCCTGCCAACAGCCGCACCGTTGTCGACGCACTGGTGGCGCTCGGCTTTGGCGCTTCGCTGATCTCGATCTTCGCGCGTCTCGGCGGCGGCATCTTCACCAAGGGTGCGGACGTCGGCGGCGATCTGGTGGGCAAGGTCGAAGCCGGTATCCCGGAAGACGATCCGCGCAACCCGGCCACCATCGCCGACAACGTCGGTGACAACGTCGGCGACTGCGCCGGCATGGCGGCTGACCTGTTCGAAACCTATGCCGTGACCGCGGTCGCGACCATGGTGCTCGCGGCGATCTTCTTCGCCACGTCGCCGCTGCTGGTGAACATGATGACGCTGCCGCTTGCTATCGGCGGCATCTGCATCATCACCTCGATCATCGGCACCTTCTTCGTCAAGCTCGGCGCTAGCCAGTCAATCATGGGCGCGCTCTACAAGGGCCTGATCGCCACCGGCGTTCTGTCTCTGTTTGGCGTGGCCTTCGTGATCCATCAGTTGATCGGCTTCGGTCCGCTTGCTGGCGTGAAGTACACCGGCCTCGCGCTGTTCGAATGCGGCATCGTCGGTCTGGTGGTGACGGGTCTCATCATCTGGATCACCGAATACTACACCGGCACCGATTTCCGGCCGGTGAAGTCGATCGCACAGTCGTCGGTGACCGGTCACGGCACCAACGTCATCCAAGGTCTCGCGATCTCGATGGAATCGACGGCGGCTCCGGCGATCGTCATCATCGCCGGCATCCTCGTCACCTACAGCCTCGCAGGCCTGTTCGGTATCGCGATCGCGACCACGACGATGCTGGCGCTGGCCGGCATGATCGTCGCGCTCGACGCTTTCGGACCCGTCACCGACAATGCCGGCGGCATTGCTGAAATGGCCGGACTTCCGAAGGAAGTGCGCAAGGCGACCGACGCGCTCGACGCGGTCGGCAACACCACCAAAGCCGTCACCAAGGGCTATGCCATCGGTTCTGCCGGTCTTGGCGCGCTGGTGCTGTTTGCGGCGTACAATGAAGACCTCAAGTTCTTCATCGCCAACGCTGCGAAGTATCCGTACTTCCAGGGTGTCATTCCTGACTTCTCGCTGAACAATCCTTACGTCGTGGTCGGCCTGCTGTTCGGCGGCCTGCTGCCGTACCTGTTTGGCGCGATGGGCATGACGGCCGTGGGCCGTGCTGCCGGCGCGATCGTCGAAGAGGTTCGCCGCCAGTTCCGCGAAAGGCCGGGCATCATGAAAGGAACCGACAAGCCGGATTACGGCAAGGCCGTTGACCTTCTGACCAGGGCCGCGATCAAGGAAATGATCATTCCGTCGCTGCTGCCTGTGCTGTCGCCGATCTTCGTCTACTTCGTGATCTATGCGATCGCGGGCGGCGGTGCGGCCGGCAAGTCGGCTGCGTTCTCGGCAGTTGGCGCGATGCTGCTCGGCGTGATCGTCACCGGTCTGTTCGTCGCGATCTCGATGACCTCGGGTGGCGGCGCATGGGACAACGCCAAGATGTACATCGAGGATGGCCACTTCGGCGGCAAGGGTTCGGATGCCCACAAGGCAGCCGTGACCGGCGACACCGTCGGCGATCCCTACAAGGATACGGCAGGCCCTGCCGTGAACCCGATGATCAAGATCACCAACATCGTGGCGCTGCTGCTGCTGGCGATCCTGGCGCACTGATCGTCGTACGCGTTGTCACACTTATAAGATAACAACCCCCGCGATTTGCGTCGCGGGGGTTGTGTTTATGCGAACCACTCCGAGTTTTGGATGACGGGTTCGGTAATTAACGATTGGGCTGCTGCCTCGGCTCTGATTGATCAGAACCGAGAAAGCTCAAGGGCGGCATTGGGGGAACGATGAGTTTGCGCGGGGCTGTGTTGCTGGTTGTTTTGGTCTGCTTGTCTGGCTGCGTAACCGAGCGAAGCGGTGTTGATTTTAACGCAATGTCCCAAAAGATTGGTCCACCGAAAGCGGGGTACGCGCGGATCGTTGTTTTTCGTGAGAAGGCATATGCCGGCATCATCGATCAGGGCTGGGATGTGAAGCTCGACGGAGCACCTTTGACGGACTTGAAGACAGGCACCTACGTCTATGTCGATCGCCCCGCCGGTCGCCACCAACTCTCGGCTACGGAGAGTTTGTTCCCGGGCGTGAGCCAGCGGGATTTTGTCGCTGAGTCTGGCCGAACTTACTTTTTCCTCGGAAGACAGAGTGAGCGGTCAAAGACCCTTAACTCGATGGCAGCTGTCGGCGGCCTTGCGGGCGCGGTTGTTGCGGCTGCGGCTACCTCTGGTAACGAAAATCCTGGACCGCTCGATTTCTTTCCCATGGACGAGGCGGCTGCGAGAAACGCAATGGCGGATCTTCGGCTCGCGCCGTAGCGGGCGGGACTTGCCCAGGTGATTGTTGCGATTTGATGACAGGTGGGATCGTTATCCCCGCTGAAAATTTTTCAAACGGTTGGGAAACCAACACTTCTTTGTGCGTTGTTACTCGTTCCACCACGGGAGGCGAACGCATGGCAGCCGACGATGGAGACCCGTTCGAGCAGGGGAAGCTCGCACGATTCAACAATGAGCCGCACGACAATCCTTATCCGGAAGATACCGAGCAGCATCAGCGCTGGGAGGCGGGCTACAGGTTTGTAGAGCAGGGACTGATGTCAGTCTGATCCTTCGCGTTGAAACGAGATACGGCCGCCTTTGAGGGCGGCCGTTTGCTTTGAGGCGTTACCCGACGTCAGTTGACGTCCATCTTGAGGCCTTCCTTGTTGATGATGCCCGCGAACTTCTTGATCTCGGCATCGACAAAGGCGGCGTATTGCTCGGGCGTTCCGTAATCGGGCACCGCGCCCATCGCCGCGATGTTCCTCTTGATGTCGTCACGTTCCAGCATCTTCTTGATCTCTGCATTGTACGCATCGACGATGGGCCGCGGCGTTCCGGCCTGCATGAACATTCCGAACCAGGACGAGATGTCGAAGTTGACGAGTTCCGGCGCGCTTTCGCGCATGGTCGGGATGTTGGGCGCCTTGAAACTGCGCTCCGGCGTCGTCACGGCCAGAGCGATGAGCTTTCCATCCTCGGTCTGCGGCAGGGACGGATAAAGATTGTCGAACAGGATCGCCACGTCTCCGCCGAGCGCTCCCGTTAATGCCGGACCGGCGCCGCGGAACGGGATGTGCGTCATCTTCACGCCGGTCAATTGCATGAACCAGACGGCCGTGAGGTGCGGGCTTTGTCCGACCCCCGACGTCCCGTAGTTCAGCTTGTCCGGATTGGCCTTGAGGTAGGTGATCAGTTCCTTGATCGACTTGATCCCGCTCGAGGGATGCGCCGACACGATATTGGGAATCCGGATCGCGTTGCTGACCGGCTGTAACTGATCGGCTTTGTAGGGCAGGGACCGGAAGATACTGAACGCCACCGCGTTCGGCCCTGGATTGCCCACGAGGATCGTGTTGCCGTCCGGCTTCTGCTGCACGTAATACGCAGTGCCGATGGTGCCGCCGCCGCCGGATTTGTTCTCGACGACCGCCGATATGCCCCATGCCTGCTGCAAGTGTTGCGCGAGGTAGCGGCCGATCACGTCCGTGCTGCCGCCGGGAGCCGCCGGCACGATAATCCGCACCGTATCGGTAGGACGCCACTCAGCGGCTTTCGCCGGGCGTGGCCAGAGCGGACTCGTGGAGAGTGCCGCGGCGCCTGACAGCACGGCGCGGCGGGACAGTGAATGCGTCATTGGTATCCTCCCAGCTACATCTCGTTTTCGAGATATTGTTGGAAAGAAACGTAGCGGGCGGGTTTGGGGGCGGCAAGCGCGACCGCGATCCCATGCGGCCGGGACATTCCGCATGACGGAACGCCCTTAGCCGCGCTGGTGCGTGATCAGATCAGCGCGGGCTCAGCAGCTTGAAGATCGGTGTCAGGTAACTCATTTCCTGACCGCTGGTCGGCGTGGTGCGGCTGATGAAATCGAAGATCTTGCCGTCCTGGAGTCCGTAGTTCGCGACGCGCTGGACCGTCCGATTCTTGTCGAAGTAGATCGCGATCACGCGCTGGTCGACGACGCTCTGCTGCATGAACGCGACTTTGCGCTCGGAGCGTTGGGAGATGTAGTAGAAAACTTCGCCGCTCAGGGTAGCGACGGTGGACGGCGTTCCCATCACGATCAGAACCTGATCCTGGCTGGCGCCGATCGGAATTTGTTCAAGCGCGCCGGGAGGCAGAATGTAGCCCTTCTGGAACTGCTCGCCGGTACAGGCGGCCAAAGTGGCGCCAACGAGCATCATCGCCGCCGCCATGCGCAAGCGGGTCGCGAAGCGTCGCGCTCCGGCAATCTGGGGACCGGGCTGTCTGGAAACGGTCATGCTCGCGTGGCCTTCCTTCTTGCCTCTTGCATCAGCTTGAGCGTTGACGTACCGGGCAGAGCTTCCGATTTCAACATACCGGAGGCCGACTGGGCGATCAGGAATCGCCGCCGGCTTCGACGTGGAACCGAAAATGCTTTGGCCGTTCAATCGCTTCAGGAACCCCACCGTCCCGCGCGGCACCATTGAAGCCATCTATGGCATGATCGTGGCGCAAGCGCGAGAACCGGCGTTTTACACGGACCTCGGCGTCCGAGACACGGTTAATGGCCGATTCGACATGCTGATCCTGCACCTGTGGCTGGTGCTGCGCCGGTTACAGCCGGTCGAGGGCGGAAGCGTTCTGTCCCAGGCGCTTTTCGACCATTTCTGCGCTGACATGGACGACAACCTGCGTGAAATGGGGGTGGGAGACCTGACCGTCCCGAAGCGAATGCAGGCGTTTGGCGAGGCATTCTACGGGCGTTCGACGGCTTACGATCTGGCCTTCGAGGCGGGCGAGGCGGAATTGGCGCAGGCGCTGTCCAAGAATGTCCTCAACGGAGAGGCCCTCGATAGCGCGAAGGCGCTCGCGGGCTATGTCCGCGATGTCAGCGCCGGTCTGGCGGCCTTGGACGGTGCGGCTGTTCGCACAGGGGCGTGGACATTTCCAAAGGTTGAAGCTGATCTGCTGCGAGCCGCGCCATGAGCAAGGGTCAAATGACTGATAGCGATCTCCCCTGGAGCTTCCCGATAATGGTCACCCAGTTGCCTGAAGCGGGACTGCATCAGGTTCTGGAAGCCAATGCAGCTCAGCGCGATCTGATCGCAAGGGTAGCCGGCGTGAATGCGGTGCTGCGCGCCACTGCGTCATTCGATGTCGTGCCTGAAACCGAAGGCCGGGTGAGCGTCACCGGCAAGGTCACGGGCCGGGTCGAACAGACGTGTGTGGTTTCGCTCGATCCTGTCGAGAACGACATCGACGAAGAGCTTGCGGTTGTTTTCGCACCACCCTCGCAAATCCCCGTCAGCGCAAAGTCGGTTCAGAAGGAGGAGGGGGCTGACGCCGAGATTCCCGATCTGCCCGAGCCCATCGTCCATGGCGCGATCGACCTTGGCAAACTGGCAACGGAATTCCTTGTTCTGGGAATAGATCCCTATCCGCGCAAGCCGGGGGTGGCGTTCGTGCCGCCCGAAACGCCGGAGGACCCCGAGGAGCATCCCTTTGCAGCCCTGAAGGCGCTCAAGGACAAGCCGGGCGGCCCTCAAGGCAAAAAACCCAAGGGAAAATGACGCGGCTGCCGGGAGCGCTTGACCGAACCTGCGGCCGGGGTCAAGCCGTTGTATCGCACCACAAAAACGCTATTGTCGCTGCCCGGCTGGGGCTGCGCTGTTTTTGGCGAAGACCTCCGCCTACCGCTGTCGCAACGATGGCTTTCAGCTCGCGGCCAGTTGCTTCGAGGCCGCAACG
>JAFVHU010000019.1 GCA_017474385.1 Afipia sp.
ACTCGACCCCTGATCCGGACGGCTTTCGCCGCCTTCATCCGCACCGCGTCCAGCCGCGAACGGCAGAGCCACGTAGTTGGCCCGGACGGTGACCCCGCAGACAAGCTTGCGCCGTCTGCGTTTATCGCGCCTCCCGGACGCGACGGGTGCGAACCATGCGCGCGGGCGCCGCATCCTGCTCCGCTTCATGAGCGCCCTCGAGAAGCGCCCCTCACGAACAGGGTGACAAGGAATATAGTCCTATAAGGATCATTTGTCAATCCGTGCCGCAGAACCAGAAAAGTTCCGTTGCCGGAACGATATTTTACAACCGGTGGCAATCCAGCCCCGGAATACCCATATATTGATGATGACCAGCAAATCGCAGACCAAGCCGCGAACCCCCGAACAACTGGCCCGCGTCGAGAGACAGCGCCTGGCCAAGATCGAGGGCGAAATCGCACTCGCCGAGGTCGACAAGGAATATGCCGACGTCCGCAAGAACATGGAACGCCTGAAGGCGCTTCGGCTGGCGAAGGAAGCCGAAGAGGCCGCCAACCCGCCGCCGGTCGAGCCGAAAAAGAAGAAGGCCGCGCCGAAGAAGCTCGCTGTTGTCAAAGCGAGTGAAGCGGAAGCCGTCGGCGGCGAGTAAAGCAGGCGCCATATTGAAGAGCTCGATACTCCTTTGTCATTCCGGGGCGCGCTTCGCGCGAGCCCGGAATCCACAGCCACCAGGAAGGTTTCGCAGTCATGGATTCCGGGCCTGCGCCAAGCGGCGCATCCCGGAATGACGGGTGAAGCATATCGCTGCGCTTCATCCGGCTACCCATGATGCGGCGTGTTGTCAGTATTTAGCGCGTTCGACTACAAACTATGACAGCGGTATTTCGGCGGTGCGACCACGCGCAGCAGTTCGGCACATGGCAAGGCCGTCTATCGTCGCAATGTAAACGCCGATAGAATTCGGCATCCGCGTTAGGCGTTTCGCCACAGAAAGACTCACTTGTTACTGGAACTTGGAATCGTCACGGTTCTCATCGTGATCAATGGCCTGCTCGCGATGTCAGAGCTTGCCATCGTCTCATCCCGTCCCGCGCGATTGTCCGGTCTGGTTGAGAAGGGCGTCAGTGGTTCGCGGCGCGCGCTCGTGCTGGCCTCCAATCCCGGAAAATTTCTTTCCACCGTTCAGATCGGAATCACGCTCGTCGGCGTGCTGTCAGGCGCGTTTTCAGGCGCGACGCTCGGCGCGCGCCTGTCCGCGTGGCTTGTGAGCGTCGGGTTGTCGCAAACCGTCGCCGATGCCGTCGGCGTCGGCGCGGTTGTCACCCTGATCACCTATGCATCTTTGATTGTCGGCGAACTGGTGCCGAAGCAGATCGCGCTGCGCGATCCCGAGGCGGTCGCGGTGAAGGTCGCGCCGGCGATGGTCGTGCTCGCGAAGGTGTCGCTGCCGCTGGTGTGGGTTCTGGATCGGTCCGGCAAGGCGCTGCTCTGGATGCTCGGTCATCGCGGCGGAGCTGAAGAGAAGGTGAGCGAAGAGGAAATCCACACGCTGGTTGTGGAAGCCGAGAATGCCGGCGTGCTTGAGCCCGGCGAGAAGGAAATGATCGCGGGCGTGATGCGGCTCGGCGATCTTCCGGTCGGCGCGGTGATGACGCCGCGTCATGAGGTCAGCACGATCAATCTGACGGACCCGCCGGAGGTGATCCGGCTTGCGTTCAAGCACAGCTCGCATTCGCGGCTGCCGGTGTTCGACGGCGAGGAAACCCTCGGCATCGTGCAGGCCAAGGACATGCTGGATGCGTACCTGTCCGATGAAGAGCCGGATATCCGCGCGCTGATCCGCGAAGCGCCGGTGATTCCCGAAACCGTCGATGCGCGCGACGTCGTCGCCATTCTGCGCGACTCAGCCGTGCACATGGGACTGGTCCACGACGAGTACGGCACGTTTCAGGGCGTCGTCACCAGCGCCGATATTCTCGAATCCATCGTCGGGAGCTTTCACACCGAGGAGGGGCCCGCCGAACCCGCTTTCGTCAGGCGCGACGACGGATCGTTTCTCATTTCAGGCTGGATGCCCGCGCTCGAATTCGCGCGCCTGCTCGACATCGCGTTGCCGGCGTCACGGTCTTACCAGACATGCGCAGGATATCTGCTCGAGAACTTCGGCGCGATACCGTCGGTGGGACAAAGTATCAGCGCCGACGGCTGGAGGTTTGAGATTGTCGATCTCGACGGGCGGCGCATCGACAAGGTGCTGGCCAGCAGGGCGTAGAGCAAATCTGTCATTCCGGGATGCGCCGCTTGGCGCAGACCCGGAATCCAGAATTCGAGAAATCTGATGGTTGGCCTGGATTCCGGGTTCGCGCGAGGACGCGCGCCCCGGAATGACGACGAAGCAATCGGATTGCTTCGTCGCGAGTGCTCCTCGCAATGACGGCTTCTTTTGAAGGTTATTTACCGGTTACAGCCCGGCCTTCTCGTTCTGGTCGTAGACCAGCCGCGCGACGTGTTCGAGGCGGGTGCGATCGGTGCCGCCGCTGACGACGTAACCCACGCCGCGATCGGCCCAGAACAGCGCGCCGGTGCCGTCGTTAACGGCGTACCGCATCTGCGTCGTCTCGGTTTGCGCACGCGCGGCGAAGATCGTGAAGCGCTCGCCCGACGCCGTCTCATACATCAGGAACGATGCAGGGCCGGTGGGGCCGGGCAGCAGCCGGCCGCCGACGAGCTTCAGGCCGGTGGCGTCGAGTTCGGGCGCGCGGACTTCCCAGCCGCAGCGCTTGCTCAGCCACTGTTGCAGATGCGCCTTCTCGCTGCCCGCCACCTCGACGGGATGGCGCACCTCGACCACATAGAGTTTGTGCGCGCCGAGCGCATTGCCGGTGAAGCTCGCGAACGTCGACGGCGTTGCGTTCGCGCCGCGTGCGACCCAGCCGATACCGCCGCCGACGGCGAACGCCAGCAGCGATGCGGCGATGGCGCCCATCATCCAGCGGCGCGGCGTCCGCGACAACTGATCGACCGAGAGTCGCGGTGGCACCGGCTCGTCCGCGACGGAGTCATATTTCGCATGCAGCGCGTCGCTCATCGCCCGCCACGACGTGACCCGCTCGGCGTCCTCGGGATGTGCCGCGAGCCAGGCCTCGACCGCCGCGCGGCGCTCCACGGGGAGTTCGTTGTCCACGTAGGCGTGGAACTCGTCCTCGGTCACCGGAATGTTGTGGTCGGTCATCAGCGTTGTCTCTCGTATTCGAAGTCTTGCAGCAGCAATGGCATCAGGTTTGTGCAGAAAGTGGGGTGGAGGTTACGCATGATACAGAGTTGACCTCCACCCCGCGCGCCGATCGCATGGCTTTCAGCGCGCCACCCTCTCCACGAGGAAGAGGGAGAAGAAGCGTGTCTCCCCAGTTGTCGCGCATCGATTCCATCTCGCATTGTCCCCTGCTGTTTCATTTCACCCGCCTCAGCATCGGCCGCTCCCCTTCGAGTGCGGCTTTCACATGCGCCCGCGCGCGCGCGAGGCGTGACATCACCGTGCCGATCGGCACGCCTTGAATGTCGGCGACGTCGCGGTAGCTCAGGCCTTCCAGCACCACCAGCAGCAGCACCGCGCGCTGGTCTTCCGCCAGCGTCGCGAGCGCGCGGGAAATATCGCGGCCTTCCGCCTCGGTGCCGGAGGCGTCGGCGGTGGTGTCGTGCAGTTCCATCATCGCCGGCTGCCGCGCCAGTGAGCGGCGGCGGTTGCGGTTCAGGTTGGTCAGGATCGTGTAGAGCCAGGCGCGCAGGTCGCCGCCGAGGAAGAGCTTCTCGGAGCGCAGCGCCCGCACCAGCGTATCCTGCACCAGGTCGTCCGCGATGTCGGCGTCCCGCGCCAGCGCCCGCGCGTAACGCCGCAGGGCCGGAATCATGGTCTCGACGCTGTGGCGGAAATCGTTGCTCATTCAGTTCGTCCGGTCCGGCGGCTCACAGGCCGTTCTACCCTGAAAAACACCGAAAACGCGGGAGTATTCCGCCGTTTCTGCCCGTTATGGTTAGGGGCCATGCGCCGCTTGTCCGGCTTGAACGGCTATGGCGCCTATGTCATGAGGGGCCTCCTTTCCTTCGGCAATCTGGACGTGAATTCATGGCTGAAAATATGGGCCTGATGCGCGGCAAGCGCGGCGTGATCCTCGGCGTGGCGAACAACCGCTCAATCGCCTACGGGATCGCGAAATCGTGCCGCGATCAGGGCGCGGAACTCGCGTTCACCTGGCAGGGCGATGCGCTGAAAAAGCGAGTCGAGCCGCTGGCGAAAGAGCTCGGCGCGATCACCCTCGGCCATTGCGACGTCACCGATGCTGCGAGCATCGACGCGGTGTTCGCCGAGGTGAAGAAGCAGTGGGGCAAGATCGACTTCGTCGTCCACGCCATCGCCTTCGCCGACAAGGACCAGCTCGACGGCCGCTATCTGGAAACCACGCAGGAGAACTTCACCAACTCCATGCTGATCTCGTGCTACTCGCTGACCGCGATTACCCAGCGCGCCGAACACCTGATGACCGACGGCGGTTCGATCCTGACGCTGTCCTATTACGGCGCCGAGAAGTGGATGCCGCATTACAACGTGATGGGCGTCGCCAAGGCTGCGCTCGAGGCGAGCGTGCGCTATCTCGCGGCCGATCTCGGCGAGAAGAACATCCGCGTCAACGCCATCTCGGCCGGACCGATCAAGACGCTGGCCGCATCCGGCATCGGCGACTTCCGTTACATCCTGAAGTGGAACGAGGCCAACGCGCCGCTGCGCCGGAACGTGACGCAGGAGGAGGTCGGCGACAGCGCGATGTATCTGTTGTCCGACCTGTCGCGCGGCGTGACCGGTGAAGTGCACCATGTGGACTCCGGCTATCACGTCACCGGCATGAAGCGCCCCGAGGCGCCGGATATTTCGCTGGGTGGGAAGGAATAGCGTTACCTAAAACGCGCGGCGTCATCCTGAGGTGCGAGCGACGTTCGTCGCGAGCCTCGAAGGATGACATGTCCGGTTTCTGGTCGTGCCGCCATCCTTCGAGGCTCGCCGCAAGAACGGCTCGAACCTCAGGATGACGGCCAAGAGCAAAAGAGCATCGATGCCATCTCCCACCGTTTACTTCGTCCGTCACGGCCAGACCGAATGGAATGCCGCGGGCCGCTTTCAGGGCACGCAGGACATTCCACTCAACGATCTCGGCAAGGAGCAAGCAATCCGCTCCGGCGAATTGCTGACCGATATCCTCGCCCGCGATTCCCACAACCCCGCGAAAGTCCCGTTCGTGTCGTCGCCGCTCGGGCGCGCGCGCAACACGATGGAGTTGCTGCGCGGTGTGCTTGGCGTGCCGCCGCATGACTATGAGCTCGACGATCGCCTGCGCGAGATCGGCTACGGCCACTGGGAAGGCTCGACCTTGCCGCAGATGGAACTGTCGCATCCCGAAGTCTTCGCGGAGCGCCAGATCGACAAGTGGGGCGTGCCGCCGCCGGGCGGCGAGAGCTACGCATCTGTGACCATCCGCATGCGCGACTGGTACGACTCGCTGATTCAGGACACCGTGGCGGTGTCGCATGGCGGGTCGATGCGGGCGCTGCTGGTGGCGCTCGATGTCGAGACGCCGGTCGGCGCGGCGGAGCTGACCGTGGAGCAGGGCGTGGTCTATGTTTTCGCCGACGGGCAGGTGACGAAGCATAGTTAATGCTTCGTTAACGCGGCACTTTAAGTGTCTCAGATTTGACCCTAACGGGCCCGCGCGTTACGACTTTACGTCAATTTCGGCGAATAGGGGCCCAGCGGCCCGTCGGGTAATTTCCTATGTCCTTCAACACCTTCGGCCACATGTTTCGCGTGACGACCTTCGGCGAAAGCCATGGGCCTGCGCTGGGCTGCGTGGTCGACGGCTGCCCGCCGCAGATTCCGCTGACGGTTGAAGAGATTCAACTGGATCTTGATCGCCGCCGCCCCGGCCAGTCGCGGTTCACGACCCAGCGGCAGGAAGCCGACCAGGTGAAGATCCTGTCCGGCGTAATGGACACCGACAAGGGACAGGTCACCACCGGCACCCCGATCGCGCTGATGATCGAAAACACCGACCAGCGCTCGAAGGACTATTCCGAGATCAAGGACAAGTTTCGTCCCGGTCATGCCGACTTCACCTATGAAGCGAAGTACGGCCTGCGCGATTATCGCGGCGGCGGGCGCTCCAGCGCGCGCGAGACCGCGGCACGCGTTGCCGCCGGCGCCGTCGCGCGGAAGATCATTCCCGATGTGCGTGTGCGCGGCGCGCTGGTGCAGATGGGTCCGCACAAGATCGATCGCGCGGCGTGGGACTGGGATGAGGTCGGCCGCAATCCGTTCTTCTGTCCCGACAAGGCGAAGGCCGAATTCTTCGCCGAGTATCTCGACGACATCCGCAAGCGCGGTTCATCCATCGGCGCGGTGATCGAGGTTGTTGCCGAAGGCGTGCCGGCCGGATTGGGCGCACCGATTTACGGCAAGCTCGACAGCGACCTCGCGCTGGCGCTGATGAGCATCAATGCGGTGAAGGGTGTTGAGATCGGCGCGGGTTTTGGCGCGGCTGAATTACATGGTGAAGAAAACGCCGACGAGATGCGCATGGGCAATAACGGTCCGGTGTTTCTGTCGAACCATGCCGGCGGCATTCTCGGCGGCATCTCCACCGGGCAGCCGGTGGTGGCGCGCTTCGCGGTGAAGCCGACGTCATCGATCTTGACCCCACGCCGCACCATCGACAAGTCCGGCGCGGATACTGACATCATGACCAAGGGCCGTCACGATCCCTGCGTCGGGATTCGCGCGGTGCCGGTTGGCGAGGCGATGATGGCCTGCGTGATCGCCGATCATCTGCTGCGCCATCGCGGTCAGGTCGGCGGCTAGCTGCCGGTCTTCCGCGGCTTTTTCTTTGGGGCCGGTGCTTCCGCCTGCTTCAGCCCTTCCGATGCGTTGCGCATCACCTCGTAACCCAGCATCGTGAAGCGGATCAGAAATCGCAATTCGTCGTCGGAATATTTCGACCACGCCTTGTGGATCGACTGCTGCAAGGATTCATAGAACTTCCCGATCTTCGCCTCGCTCTCCGGAACGACCGTGATAAAAACCTTGCGGCGGTCGCTGTCGTCGCGCTCGCGGCGCACGAGACCCGCCTTCTCAAGGCGATCGATGACGCCCGTGATCGCCCCCGTGGTCAGACCGGTCACCTCGGCCAGCCGCCCCGCCGTCACCCGGCTTTCCAGATTCAAAAAGTCCATGCATTCCAGATCGGAGCTGCTGATCCCGACGCGGCTCGCGACGGTCTGACTGAAAATGACGCCCATGGCGGACGACCGCCGGGCGGCGTGTTCCAGTTCCTGTATCAGCGCGGCGCGCGCCTTCGATCTTGACAAGGCGGATCCTTTATCTTAGCCAGAGAATATCTCAGAGACTAAGATAATTAGTCTCCGTACCTTTTTAGCACTGTGGCAACCGTCGGAGCAAGGCATGATGATCAGACGCACGCGCAAGGCTATCATCATCGGAGCCGGAATCGCCGGCCCCGCCACCGCGATGTTTCTCCGCTCCGCGGGTTTCGAATCCCAGATCTTCGAGGCATGGCCGCGCGCCACGGGAATCGGCGGCGGTTTGCAGATCGCGCCCAACGGCATGCATGTGCTGGATGAACTCGGCCTTGCCGATGAAATGGTGCGCATCGGCTCGGTCTCCGAATCGATGCTGTTCACCAATCAGAACGGCCGCCTGCTCGGCAGCATCAACCGGGACATGCTTGAGCGCTTCGGGCAGCCGGCGGTGAATGTCTCGCGGGCGGCGTTGAACGACGCAATCATGGCGCAGGTTCGCTGGGCCGGAATCGAGGTTGGTTTCGGCAAGCGGCTGGTCAGGATCGAGGATCTGCCCGACCGGCCGATCACCGCGTATTTCGCCGACGGCACTACCGCCGAAGGCGATCTGCTGATCGGCGCGGATGGTGTTCACTCCATCGTGCGCGCGCATGTGAATCCCGGCGGGCCGGTGCCGTTCGATACCGGACTGGTGGGCTTTGGCGGCTTCATTCCGAGATCGGTGCTTGAGAAGGCCAAGGCCGGCCCGCATGTCATGATGACGCTCGGGCAACGCGGCTCGTTCGGTTACGGCTATTGCAGCCACGACGAAGAGGACGGCGCGATGTGGTGGGACACCCAGTCCTCCAACGGTCTGGATGCCGGCGCCTTCCGCGCGATGAGCCAGGAGCAGATCAAGCAGCACATCCGCGCGTTTCATGCCGGGTGGCACGATCCGATCCCGGAGATCATCGATCACGCGCGGGATATCATCGTCACCGACACGCTCGACATCGCAACGCTGCCGCAATGGTCGCGCGGGCGGGTGGTGCTGATCGGCGATGCCGCGCATGCCACCACGCCGCATGCCGGTCAGGGCGCATCGGTCGCGCTGGAAGATGCGCTCCGGCTGTCGCGCCTGTTGCGCAGGGGCGACGAGTATGGCGTGACATTCGCGAAGTTCGAGGCTGAGCGCCGGCCGCGGGCGGAGCGGATCGTCGCCGCGGCGCGCCGTAACGGCGGCAGCAAGGGCGACATGAGCCGCGCCGGCGCGCTGGTGCGTGACATCGCCATCAAGCTGCTGCTGCCGGTGTTCGCGCACAGACAGGACTGGATGTATCAGTACAACCCGCGCGTTCTCTAGCGGCGGAGGGAATGCACCGGACAGGCGGCGGATATTCCGGCTTGTTGCCGCGAAATAATTGGGCTGGACGGAGGAAATAAGCCGGGCCTGCGGCGTTGATATTTGGCCAGTATTGCCGCTGCCGATGGACACGGGTCATGGACACGCGTGCCGGCTCGAGCCTAACGCCGTTTTCAGTGGAGGTTGTCACTCGCGCCGAACTGGAATCCTGCGCGGCGTGGCGCTTGATGTTTGCCGGCCAGCGCAAGGATCATCGCTACTACGAGATCGTTGAGGACACCCTTCGCGAAGGCTTCGACTACCGGTATTTCGCGATCCGCGACGCGGCCGGCATGATCCGCGCCGTCCAGCCGTTCTTCCTGATCGACCAGGATATCCTTGAGGGGATCAAGCCCGAACGGCGGCGCTGGGCGTCGTTCATCCGCCGGTTCTGGCCGCGATTTCTCAAGATGCGGGCTCTGATGGTCGGGTGTGCGGCGGGCGAGGGCCACCTTGCCCATGCTGACGATCTGTCTGCGTCGGTGGTCGCGGAGGTGCTGGCTCACGGCACCATGACGCACGCGAAAATGCTCGGCGCAGGCCTCGTTCTCCTGAAGGAGTTTCCCGCCGCGGAACGCGGCGCCCTCGCATGCTTCATGAAAACCGGCTTCTGCCGCGTGCCAAGCATGCCGATGACCGTGCTCAACATCGACTATGACAGCTTCGATACTTATGCCTTGAAAGCTATGAGCGGCAACGCACGCAGGCACTTTCGCAAGAACCTCAGGGCCACCGAAGGCAAGCGTTTGCGGATGACCGTCGCCAGCGACGTCGCCGGTCTGCTCGACGATATCTATCCGCTCTATCTGCAGGTGTATCACCGCTCCAGTCTGCATTTCGAGAAACTGACCCGGGACTACTTCCGCCTGCTTGGCGAGCGAATGAAGGACAAGGTTGTCTTCCATCTCTGGCACCGGGGAAACCGGCCGGTGGCTTTCAGCCTCTCCATGGTGCAGGGCGACCGGCTCGTCTCGGAGTACCTCGGTTTCGATTATGCGGTCGCGCTGGAGCTGCATCTCTATCATTACGTGGTCCGGGACTTGATCTCCTGGGGCATCGAACACGGTTACAAAAGCTTCGGCAGCAGCGGCCTCAACTACGATCCGAAGCTGCATTTTGGGCACCGGCTCGATCCGATCGACCTTTACGCCCGTCATGTTTCGCCGCTGGTCAACGCCGTGTTCAGGGCGACCCTGCCGTGGCTGCTGCCGGTGCGCTACGACCAGACGCTGAAGAAATTCCCGAACTATCGCGACCTGTGGTGAGCGCGGCCGGTCGCCGGCCTTGACCGGAGACCGCCCGCCGTCGCAAAACGGGGTTCATGCAAGCCAACAGCCTTCAAAGTTTGATCGACTGGCTGGTCGGCGGGGCGCGGTCGGCGTCGCGCGTGGATCAGTTCATGTTGGAAACCTGCGAGCGCGTGGTCGCTTGCGGCATTCCGCTCTGGCGTGTCGGCGTCTTTGTCCGCACGCTTCATCCCAACATGCTCGGCCGCAACTTCGTCTGGCGCAAGGGCGAGGGCGTTGTTATGGGCGCCATGGCCCACGGCGAGCAGGAATCGGACCAGTACCTCTCAAGTCCGCTGGCGATTGTGTTCGAGCAGGGACAGGAAGTGCGCAAACGGCTGTTGGACGCGGGCGCTGGCAATGTGCCGTTCTTCGCCGAGATCCGCGGTGAGGGTGCGACCGACTACATCGCACTTCCGCTCCTGATGTCGGATGGAACGATTCATGCGGTGAGCTGGATCACGCAGCATCCGGGCGGTTTCTCCGAGGCTCAACTCGCCGATCTTCGCCTGATGATGCCGCACCTGACGCGCATGATCGAAATCTGGCTGCTGCGGCGGACCGCAGCCGGGCTGCTCGACAATTATGTCGGCGCGCGCGCCGGCGCGCGCATTCTCGCGGGGCAAATTCGCCGCGGCCATACCGAGACCATGCATGCCGCGATCTGGCTGTCGGATCTGCGCGGCTTCACGCCGCTGTCGGACCGGCTGTCGTCCGAAGCCGTGGTCGATGTTCTCAACACCTACTTCGACTGTCAGGTACCTGCGATCCTGAACCACGGCGGCGAAGTCCTGAAGTTCATGGGTGACGGCCTGCTCGCGGTGTTTCCCATCACCGGCAAGGAGGGTGATACCGAAACGGTCTGCAAGCGCGTGCTTGAAGCGGCGCGGGAGTGCAGCGCCAATGTGGCGGCGATGACTTACGCCTACGAGTCCGAGACGTTGCGCGACTTCCGGTTCGGCCTCGCGCTGCATATCGGCAAGGTTCTGTACGGCAATATCGGCGGCGGCGACCGGCTCGATTTCACCTGCATCGGTCCTGCGGTGAATCTCGCCGCGCGCATCGAGAAGATGACCAGCCGACTCAACCGCACCGTGCTGGCGTCCACCGTGTTCGCCAGCCATGTCGATGCCGGCTGGACTGATCTGGGCCTGTTCTCGGTGGCGGGCTTTGCCGCGCCTGAGCGAGTCTACGGCCTGCCGGATGATGCCGCATTGATGAACGGCTCGCCAGCGTCTGCGGCCAGCGCCTCATCTCCGTAAATTTAACCGTCGTTCATGGAAATAACATCCTGCGCGAAGCGTTATCGGTTAGGGGCGCGCTCAGGTAGGAGTGAGCCATGTTCAGAAAACTCATGATCGGTGTTGCCACAGTTGCGGCGATTGCTGTGTTTGCGCCGCTTGATGCCGTCGCGCGCGGCGGTCACGGCGGCGGTCACGGTGGCGGTCACGGCGGCGGCTTCCATGGCGGCGGAGGATTTGGCGGTGGCGGCGGATTCCGCGGCGCGGCTTTCTCTGGCGGCGGTGGTTTCCGCGGGCCTGCTTTCTCTGGCGGCGGATTCAGAGGCGGCAGTTTCGCCGCCATGCGCGGTAGCGGATTCGGCGGACCGCGGTTCGCCGTGGCACCAGGTGCCGCCAGATTTGCGGCGATGCCGGGCGGAGGCGCCCGCTTTGCCAATGCCGGTTTCCGTCATGGCAGATTTGGCCACCACCATCACCGCCGCTTCGTACCGTTCGGGGTCGGGTTCGGCTTCCCGTACTACTACAACAACTATTACTACGACAATTATTACGCCGGTTATGACGAGGGCTGTTATCAACTGACGCAGGTGCCGACGCCTTATGGCTGGACCTGGCGCCGGGTCTATGTCTGCGGCTGACGCTGCGAGACGACACTGAGATGAACGGAGTGGACGTCAGTCGTCCACTCCCGGTGGAAGGCTTTCGGAATACCGAACCTTTCCCGCGATCTCACATCGGCCAATGCCGAGATCGGCCAGTGCTTGGTCGCTGAATGTCATCAGTTCGGCGGCGGCTTCGGCTTCGCGCCGCTTGCGCTGATACGCAGACCAGAGGTCGCGCAACGCGCCAATGTACCATCCGCTGTCCGGCCGACTGATATTCGTGATGAGATTGCTCATGACGCCCTCGCTTGCCGAGCGCGCTCGCGTGAGGGCTTGTCCATTGCTTTCGGAGCCGGGTGCTTCACAGCAATGCGGCAAAGCTTGATGACGCCCGCCACCAGCCAGACCAATGCGGCCCTGATGGCCTTTGCACGCTCGGCCTGTGCCTGCCGGGCAATCCTTGTCTTGAGTGCTGCATAGTCCAGGGGCGACAGCGACGCTCTGTCGAACGAGCCAATATCGAAGCGATCGGTCTTCATCGAAGTCTCCTGCGACGGCCCGGTGGGGCGTTGCGATGGGAAGCTTTACGCCGGACCTGTCATCATATAAAATGAATAATACTGATATTTATGATCTTCAGGAGAGATGTATGGATTTGGCCGCGCTTCGGATATTTTCAGCCGTTGTCCACGAAGGCGGCATAACGCGCGCCGCGGAGCGGCTGCATCGCGTGCAGTCCAACGTCACCACGCGGATTCGCCAGCTTGAAGACGAACTCGGCGTCGAGCTTTTCATTCGCGAGGGCAAACGGCTGCACCTGGCTCCGGCGGGACAGGTGCTGCTCGGCTACACGGATCGGCTGCTGGCGCTGGCGGACGAGGCGCGCATGGCGGTGCAGGACCCGCGGCCGCGCGGTGTGCTGCGCCTCGGCGCGATGGAAAGCACGGCGTCGGTGCGGTTGCCGGAAACGCTCAACGAGTATCATCGGCTGTATCCGGATGTGACGCTGGAATTGCGCACCGGCAATCCGCCGACACTCGCCGCCGCCATCCTCGCCGGCGAACTCGATACGGCTCTGGTCGCGGAGCCGATCGCCGACGCGCCGTTTGAGAAAGTATCGGTGTTCGACGAGGAGCCGGTGATCGTGTCGTCGGCCACGCAGCCGCGGCTCGACCGCAACGGCGAACTGCCGCGCACCATGATTACCTTCGAGCACGGCTGTCCGCACCGCAAGCGGCTGGAGACGTGGTACGAGCGCCGCGGGCAAATGCCGGAGCGGATCATCGAACTCGGCTCCTATCATGCCATGCTCGGCTGCGTCGCGGCCGGCATGGGCATCGCGCTGCTGCCGCGCAGTGTGCTTGCGACATTCCCGGAAAACATGCGCCTGAAGGTGCACAAGCTGCCGCCCGGCGAGAACCGGGTCGAAACGGTGATGATCTGGCGCAAGGGAGCCGGTTCGCCGAACATCATGGCGCTTGAGAAGCTGCTGTCCGGCCGCCGCAAATGAAAACGGCGGCTGAGGCCAGCCGCCGTTTCGGATGTGATGGGGCGACGTTTAAGCCGCGCGCACCGTAGTCAGGAATTTCTCGACTTCGATCTTGAGGCGGCTGCTGTCGCTGGACAGCACCTGCGCTGACGACAGCACCTGACCGGAGGCTGCTCCGGTCTCACCGGCGCCGCGGCTCACATTGGTGATGCTGGTGGCGACCTCGCCGCTCAGTGCCGCGGCCTGCTGCACGTTGCGGGCGATCTCCTGCGTCGCCGCGCCCTGTTCTTCCACCGCTGCGGCAATGGTCGAGGAGATTTCCGAG
>JAFVHU010000158.1 GCA_017474385.1 Afipia sp.
ATCGCCCCCCGGCGCACGATCCTGCCGGACCCAGCCGGACAAGAAGTCCCGTGCGCGTCGTGGCGATCGAACACCGATCGCAGCCACCGCATCCCGCCCCGCGTATCGTGACGATCGCGAAACGCCCCTCATGACGGGGCGAGACATAAGGAATATAGTCCTATTAGGAATAATGTCAAGTTGCCGATTTCATTATGAACAACCCAGGTTGTTCATCTACATGGCTAAATCGTGTTTTTTGTAGCAAGATTAAGGAGCTAGACTAACTCCTTAATCTGTTCTTGGTATGAGCTTCATGTTTGAAGTATTAAAATACCTTTTAGTGAGTGGCAATGATATCACAAACACACGTTTGTAATATTTTGGCAACAGTATTAGCATTTGTTCTCTATTTGTTCTTATAGTATAAGATGCGAGGCGATTGCAGTTTCAGGGAACTTGAGACACCATGCTCGTTATGCGGGCAAGGCAACTCCTCTTACGACCAAAAGTTCTTATCAAGGCTGGTGATTGGAAGACCGGGAAAATGACTCGGAACGCCTTTCCCCTATCTCGTACACGGAATTTTCAACTGGGTGTGCGATGGACTTGGCGGGTCGATATTCTTGAGATTGAGGGAACTGAATGTAGATTGTTGACGGCTTTTGAATCGTCAAAGAACAACTTTCTTGGTTGGTTTTCGTATCGACGCGGCGACACGTATACAATGGTCGCACGCCTTGAGTTCCACGGCCATGAACCTGGCCTGCACTGCCACGCGTGTTGCGACGACCTTCACAATGTCCAAATCGGAGTCGTGAAGCCTTATCCAAGTGTTCGGCTGCCAAATGCAAGGGCCAAGCACCGCAGAGAAAAATTCGAAATTACTGAGACTTCGGCACTTAGTACCTCATTCAGATTCTTCAGAGTGAGGATGATTCCTGGTGGCGCAATGATATGAAACAGAAACTCTGCAAAGCGTTTTGCGATGACCTTTCGGTGCAAAAAGTGCCGGCGGGTCTTGCTGTTACAACTGCGTTCTCCGGGGCAGACGGCGACCACATTGGTTTTTTTGTTATCGAAACAAGCAAAACGAAATACCGCATTGAGGACGACGGCGTAACACTCCCCTACCTCGAAGGAAGCGGTCTCGATTTCAAATCGGGCACAAGGGGAGAAGCTCTTGCCGAATTACAGTCTGAATACGGTGTTTCGATCGATGACGAAACGCAAGAGTTTTACATTGGTAATTTGCTAGAAGATCAAATACCTGCTGCCGCGCTTAAGTTTGTAGCGTTCTCGCTGCGCGTGCGCGATTTTATGCTGATGACGGAGTTTCGCGTAGCCACAACATTCCGCGAGGATGCTGCGAGATTGCTAAGCGAGGCAGTAAATGGACGTGCTGCTATCGAAGAGAATGTTCCTATCACGCCAAAGCTGTCAGACTTTCCGGCGGATTTCGTCTTGCGCGCCCCAGGACGCCGCCCGGTCGGTGTTTTTTTAGGAACTTCTGATAACCGTGTTTTGGAAGCGTTGTTCGTTCAAATGCGCAATCAACATGAAATCCATGAAGAGTGCGCGATCGTGGCTCTGGTTGAAAAACCTCGCACTCTGAGTTTGAGGGTAAGGCAACAGGCAACTAATCGACTTGAATTTTTGACCGAGTTTCGCGGTGACGAAGTTGCAGCAGTGGAAAGAATTGCGCGTGAAGCAATTGGTCGTGGTGCAACTCTTCAATGAAAAACAAAAACCCCGGCATCGTTGCCGGGGGTTTTGCATTTCGTAATCGCTGAGCGAGATTCCGGGTCTGCGATGCACCGCTTTCGCGCTGCATCGCGCCCGGAATGACGGGGAAATCCCCGCCGCCGCTTACCTGAACCCGCCCGTCACGTGCAGCGTCTCGCCGGTGATGTAGGACGCGCCTTCGGAGGCGAGGAAGGCGACGACCGAGGCGATTTCCTCGACCTTGCCGACGCGGCCCATCGGGGTGACGGATTCGATCCAGGTGCGCATCTCGCCTTCGTGGAATCCGGCCGCGGTGACGCCTTCGGTCACGATCATGCCGGGATTGACCGCGTTGACGCGGATCTTGCGCGCGGCCAACTCCTTCGACAGCACCGACGTGACAGCGTCCACCGACGCCTTGGTCGCGGTGTAGACCGCCGAGCCCGGAGGCGTGACGGTCGAGACGCCTGACGAGATGTTGACGATGCTGCCGCCGTTCGCATTGAAGTGCTGCACGGCTTCCTGCGAGACCAGCAGCAGGCCCAGCACGTTCAGGTCGAAATGCTTGTGGAAGTGCTCCGGCATGATGGACCCGAGCGGGGCGAACTCGTAGACGCCGGCGTTATTGACCAGAATGTCGATCGGCCCGAGCGCCTTCACGGTGTCCGCGACCACGGACTTCGCGGCCTTCGCGTCTGCGAGGTTGCCGTGGACGGCCACGGCCTTGCCGCCCTTGGCCTAGATCTTCGCCACCACATCGTCCGCGCCTTGCTTGCTCGACGCGTAGTTGACGGCGACGCTTGCGCCTTCCGCCGCGAGCTGAAGCGCGATTTCCGCGCCGATGCCCTTGGATGCGCCGGTGACCAGCGCGACCTTGCCTTCAAGTTTCTTCGTCATGTCCTGTTCCCTTGGTCTTTCTCTTGGATTGGGCGAATGCTCCAATGGTTCGGAAGTATTGAACTATTGAACCAGATCAAGGGGCGGCCTATATTATTTTTTATGGTGCAGTTCGTTCACCCCGCGAGGCAGGACATCACGCTGGCCGGCGTGCTCGCCGCGCTGGCCGATCCGGCGCGGCTGATGATCGTCAAGGGCCTGATCGGCCAGAAGGATTGCATGTCGTGCACGGCGGCGGGGCCTTGCGACATGGCCAAGTCGACGCTGTCGAATCATTTCCGCGTGCTGCGCGAGGCGGGCCTGATCCACACCACCAAGCAGGGGGTCGAACATCGCAACGCCGTGCGCGAGGCCGACATCAACGCGCGCTTTCCGGGGCTGCTGAAGACCATTCTCAAGCACGCGGACGAATAGGTGTACAGGGCGTCCAGCTTCCCGAAAAAGAGACCGATCCACCCGAGGGCCCACGATGTTGGCCCTCTTTCATTAGGGTGCGGTCATCGGCGCCCGTCACGAACGGTAAAGGCAATGTTGGTACGCTGGGCGCTCCGCATGGAATCGCATAATCTTTCGTTAATTCAACGCTCAGTAGCATGGCCGCCTGCCTACCTTGGGGATTCGCATGGCTGATTATGTGCTTGAAGGCCCGAAGTGGGGTGGTTCCGGTCTGGGGACAGCCGGCGGCGTCGTCACCTGGGAAATCGACCCCACCATCTCGCTGAACATGCTCGCCCTGATCGTGACGGCATTCGCCGACTGGGCCTCCTGGGCGAACATTCAGTTCCAGCAGGTCGCGGCCTCCGTCGATGCCGACATCGCCTTTACCGTGGGCGCCATCGACGGTCTCGATAACGTTTTGGGCACGACCCAGTACTGGTACTCGGGCTCGTCCTTTGTGTCCGCAGACATCGAATTCGACAGCGGCGAAGGCTGGTACAATTCCGGCAGTTCGGTCGTCAGCAGCGACGGCCTCGATTTTTTCATGGTCGCCTTGCATGAAATCGGCCACGCGATCGGGATGGATCACTACAACACGACGCCTGCGGTCATGAACGCGTTTCTCAATACGTCGATCCATGATCTCCAGGCCTCGGACATTCACGGCATCCAGGCCATCTATGGGACGCCGGTTACCTACGCAGCCGGGGCGAGCGGCGACTTCAGCGGGGAGGGCGCATACGATGTGCTCTGGCAAAACTATGTGACGAACGACGTCGGCTTCTGGACACTTGCCGACAACACGCCCCGCTGGACCGATATCGGAATTGCATCCAGCACCGTGAACATGGTCGGAACCGGCGACGTCAATGGCGACGGAACGTCCGATATCCTGTGGCAGAATCCGACCAACGGTTATGTCGGTGCGTGGATGATGTACAATGGCGCGGCGACCTGGCAGGTGATCGCGCAAGGCTCGCTGACCATGAAGGTCGCCGGCGTCGGCGATTTCAACGGCGACGGAACGTCCGACATCCTCTGGCAGAATCCGACCAACAACTTCGTCGGCGAATGGGAGATGCATAACGGCGTCGCGACCTGGCGTCAGATCGATCAGGGATCGACGACCATGAAGATCGCCGGCATCGGTGACTTCAACGGCGACGGAAAATCCGACGTGCTGTGGCAGAACCCGACCAACAACTTCGTGGGGTTCTGGGCGATGAACGGAGCGTCCGATACGTTCCAGTTGATCGATCAGGGCTCGCTGACCATGAAGATCGCCGGCGTCGGCGATTTCAACGGTGACGGAACGTCCGACATCCTCTGGCAGAACCCGACCAACGGCATCGTCGGATACTGGGCGATGAACAACGGCCGCGATAGCTGGCATCAGCTCGACACCGGCCCCTCGGGATTCAAGATCGCCGGCACCGGAGATTACAACGGCGACGGCACGTCCGACATTCTGTGGAAGAATCCCGTGAACGGGGACACCGGCGTCTGGACGCTGAACAACGGCATCAATACCTGGCATCAACTTGGAACGCAGCCTTCGGGATTTGACCTGATCGCGTAAATGCGCCGCGCGGCTGGGGTGGCGATGGTGGAGGCGGCGGCGATTAGCCCCGCGGCTATTCGCGCAAACAAAAACCCCGGCATCGCTGCCGGGGCTTGGAGTTTACTGGAGTAAGATCAGTCGAAAATCAGTATTTCGCAACGACCGGGCCGCCGAACTTGTAGGCAACACCAAACAGCGCCGTGTGCGTTTGATTGGAGCCGATGTTGGCGTCGAGAAGGTCCGAACCGAATAACGTGCCGCCCCCAGCCAGAAATCTGCCATTCAGCCCTTCATAGCTGGTGTAGCGATACTCACCGCGGAGCAGCCAATTCGCAGCGAGCATCCATTCAATGCCGCCGCCAACCGACCAGCCCACCACGGTTTTTCTGACGGTGTCCACGCGCTGGGTCGTATTGTTGGTCCCGGTACACCATAGTTGAGGTGTCCCGCAGGCAACGGTCGATTCCGTGGCCATCCAGGACGCGCCGGCGGTGCCGAACAGCAGCGTGGTCGGGGTGACCAGATAGCCGAGACGCGCTCGCACGCCGGCATCCCATTTGTCTTTCCGCGTGACGTTATCGCCGGTGATGAAAGCGTTCGGGACGGCGGTGCCCGGAATGGAGCCGATGAACTGCGATTTGTTGTTTGCCCAGGCATAATCGCCTTCGATACCGACGACCCAGCGTGGCGCGAATTGCCAATTATAGCCAAGGTAGCCGCCATACCGGCCGGACGCGCTCTTGAAATTCATCGGGTTGTTGCCGGCGGCTGCCGGAATTTGTGCAGGCGCGCCCGGAAACCCGAGGCTGGTGGTGGTCCAGACGCTCTCGTCCCAGCGACCGCCAACAGATGCGCCGACATAGAGGCCGGACCAGTCATAGACGGGATCGGCAATCGGTGCCTTGGTGTAAGCGCGCGGTGCGACGTCGGCAGCAAACGCAAAACCCGGCGACGCCAGCACCGCAGCGACCACTAAAGATCTCAAGAAATTCTTCTGCACAAATAAGTCCTCCTCAGCGCGAACCGTCGGTCCTGAAATGACGCGTGAGGTTGGCGTATCCCGCTTGCGTTCTGCCGTCGTGTCCTGGGGGGAAGCGGATATGAACGCCAAGGCACGCGCTTCACAATTCGACGGACTGTTGCTGGAGAGACACGAGAAGCCATGAACATCGGGCAATCGATGTGAACTGTAAGGCATCAATCCTGACCTGACGGGAATATGCCGGCAGACAGGCGGGCCGGTTTTCGATTTTCTCCATCAATCCGTTATGCTTGCGCGTTATATCGATTGCGTATTTCAGGAAGTTTGGGAATGTGTTTGCGCGAAGGGGCGCAAAGCTGGAATGAGCAAAGTCGTTTTCTCGACCGATCAACTACCTGCCGAACTCGACGATCATGCACGTTTCTCCCGCTGGGTGGAGCATATCAGCGACCTTTACGGCGCGTTCGATCAGTCCCGTCTTGAAGATTGCGCGTTTTCGGCGCGCTTCGAAGCCGCCCAATATGGGGACCTGCTATCCGGCAAATTCGCGGGCACGGTGAACAAGGCTGTGAGATCGTCTCGGCATGTTGCTGGCGACACACGCGACGATTTCGCGATTTCGTTCAATCGCAGCCGGGGTGCGGTTCGGCAATTCCAGAATGGCCAGGAGACAATCGTTTCGCCCGGAAGCGCAACGTTCCTGGGTAATCGCGTCAGCAGCGGGATGGACGCCGAAACCAGACTGGAGTTGATGACCGTTTCGATACCGCGAAAACTTATCTCGGAATTCATAGTCCACCCAGAAGACCTTCTTTTCAAACCGCTCGATCAAAATTCGCCAGCGCTCCGGCATCTCGCGCGCTATCTCGACATGATTCATGAGTCGAATGATGTGAGCGATGATCCCGCGCTTGCTATGCACATTGAGGTGACATTGCTCGATCTTTTTGCGCTCGTGCTTGGCACGCAGCGCGATAAAGCTGATGTCGCCAGCAACCGCGGTCTCCGCGCCGCGCGGCTGCAGGAGGTGCTTGCGGCAATCAAGACGGGCTTTGCTGACCCGGCTTTCTCATCGGATGATGCGGCGTCCGCAGTCGGCGTATCGCGCCGCTACGTCAATGATCTGCTTTATGAGACCGGTGCGACCTTGGCCGAGCGCGTGCTCGAATTACGGTTGCAGAAAGCGCGCGCCATGCTTGCAAGCACGCGTCACGATACCACGAAGATCAACGATATCGCGTTTGCCTGCGGCTTCAACGAAGTCTCATATTTCCACCGCTGCTTCCGCCGCCGCTTCGGCGCCGCGCCGAACGAGTTTCGCGATACTAGACGTCAGGTCTGGTGACACAATATCCATTGAATGTATTCAAACGAAACCCCGGCATCGCTGCCGGGGTTTCGCATTTTGGTACTGCCTGAGCGTGAAGCGGAGTGCGCGGACCGCACCGCCGCAACCGGGAGCGGTCTTGGTTAGAAACGATAGTTCAGAGCGCTTCGTACAATGCTTGCCTGCAGACCGGAGCTGTGGGTCAGCGGATTCAATGAGACATTTGAACTCGTTCCGCCTGTAATCGTGCCGGTTGTCGATACCTTGCCGAAATCAACGTAGAGATATTCGGCGCGAACGGTCCAGTTGCCCGACAGTCCGGCCTCGATGCCGCCGCCAACGGTCCAGCCAACCTTGGTGTTTGAGAATGCTGCGTCCTCGACGCGTCCGCCCGTACCGCCGCTGTCGGTAAAGTGGAAGTTGCCTTTGAGTTGCGTGACCGCCACGCCGCCGGTCGCATAGAACAGCGCATTGCCGCTGGCGATACCGATCCGCGGGCGCGCGGTGAACAGCCAGTCGGTTTGAACCGACGAACTGATCGTCATGGCCGTCCCTGAAAAGGGAGGGAGCACCGAAGCAGCCTTTCCGCTCAGGCGCAGGGATTCAAAATCAGCTTCGAGGCCGAAAACCATGTTGCCCAGTTGCCAGTTGTAGCCGATTTGACCGCCGCCGGTGAATCCGGTCGCGGTAACGCTGTGGGCAGCCGCAGCGTCAAAGGTCGCCGCTGTAACCGGGTCAAAATAGGAGGCGCCGCTGGAGGCCATCGTCGAAGCCGGTTTGAAATTTCCCCAAGCTCCACCCGCGTTGAGGCCGGCATAGAATCCGGTCCAGTTGTAGCCGGGATCAACTGCCGCTTTCGTGTACATGCGCGGCGCGATGTCGGCTGCGAAAGCAACGCCCGGCAGCACCAGCGCTGCAATAGCAATCGAGAATCCAAAGAAACGTTTCTGCGCGAATAAGTCCTCCTCAGCGCGAACCGTCGGTCCTGAAATGACGCTTGAAGGTGACGTATCCCGGCTGCCTTTTTCCGTCGTTTCCTAGGGAGAGCCGGATATGAACGCCAAGGCACGCGGCCGACAATTCGACGGACTGTTGCCGGAACGCCACGAAAACCGGTGGTGGCGGAGAAGCGATATGAACTGGCGAGCACAAACGATGACAAGATGGGCGCACATCGAGGCCCCGCTGTCGAGCTTCGGCTTTTCATGGCCGATAGCCCGTGTATTCTGATGCTATATTCAGGCGTGCATTTTTGAATCAAGTCTGCCGCGCAGTGCAGGACCCCGAGAATTGCGATGAGCAAAGTTATTTTCTCAACGGATGATCTGCCAGCAGAGCTTCATGACCATGCACGATTCCAGAGCTGGACGGAGCTTTACAGCGACGTTTATTGCGCATTCAACCAGCAGCGCATCGACGACCGCACATTTTCAGCGAGCTTTCAGTTTGAAAAATTCGGATGCGTGAAAACAGGTCAATTTACCGGCACTATCAATGGGCTGGCACGGACGGCACAGCACATTGCGAAGGATCCGAACGACGACTTTGGGCTGTCGATCAATCGCGGTCCTGGTTTGATGCAATGTACCCAGATCGGCCGTGAGCTTGTCAGTGCGCCGGGCATGGCAATGTTCTTCGCCAGCAGCGAAGCGATCAAATTCGACAGCGAAGACAATTTTAACCGGACATCCGTCGTGGTGCCGCGGCGGAAGGTTCTGGAGCTAGTGGCCAATCCCGACGATCTTTTCGTTCAGCCACTCGATCCGAACGATCTGGCGCTCCGGCATCTCTCCCGCTACCTCGACGCTCTTCACGATTTGAACTGTACCAGCGACGATGCGGCGCTCGCGGGACACATCGAGACGACGTTGCTCGATCTCGTGGCGCTCGTGCTGGGCGCGCGCCGGGATATGGCCGAGGTGGCCAGCGTGCGAGGACTGCGTTCCGCACGGTTGCAGGGCATTCTCGCAGCTATCAAGAAGAACTTCGCCGATCCGGCCTTTTCGTCGGAAAGGGTGGCGTGCGCGGCGGGAGTCTCGCGGCGTTATGTCAACGACCTGCTCCACGAAACCGGAAGCTCGTTTGCCGAGCGCGTGCTCGAATTACGGTTGCAAAAGGCGCGCTCCATGCTTGCAAGCGCTTGTCACGATACCACTAAGATCAACGATATTGCGTTTGCCTGTGGTTTCAACGAAGTCTCGTATTTCCACCGCTGCTTCCGTCGCCGCTTCGGCGCCGCGCCGAACGAGTTTCGCGGTGCCAGACGTCAGGACGAATGACCCAAGATCAATGTGCAAACAAAAACCCCGGCATCGCTGCCGGGGTTTTGCATTTCGTAATCGCCTGAGTGGCGGACTTAGAAGTCCATGCCGCCTCCAAAGATACTGTTCTTGACAAGGTTTGCAGGCAAGGATCGCCGACTTGGAAAACAGGATCTTCGCCTGGAAGGCGGATTATGCTTTTCGCCGTTTCATGCAGGCTTTGAAGGCCGGGTACAAGTCAACGCAGCCGCGAGATAGCAATGGACGCTGGACAATCGAAGGCGGTGTGACGGTCACGACGTCATCCGGATTTTATACGGGTATTCAAAGCATTGATGAGACGTCAGATGCTCTGAGCGATATTTTGGCGAGCGTTATGAACGGGCTTGAGTATCTTCCGTTTATGGACCCGTCAGCTTACGGCACGTTTGTTCATGCGCTTTTTGGGGCAGCAGTTCGCTTTCGTGATTTGCCGGGTGTTGGTGATATCGAGAGAACGTTTAGTCTGGACGACGCCGATCCTCATTTTGGGATGGCGGGGAGTATTCGAACTGACGTGACACTGCGGAATGTTCAAGGTGATATCATCGCGATCTACGACGTCAAAACCGGAGATTCTCCTTTGACTCGTGCCAGGGCAGATGAGCTTCGGCTAAAGACGAAAGCCTCGCCAAATACCCCTGTTTTTGAATTGAATGTCGTTCGCGGGATCTCGCGCAAATCGATTTATCTGCGGAGGGGATGCTTGCCATGAGTATGGAAATCTATCTGCTGACCGACGAAGAAGTGCCAACGATACAGGCATGGCAAAAGGCCATCGATGCACTTGGATTCGACGTTCGGTTTGTGGACAAGCAACCGCTACAAACAGACGAGATACGGCTGCGGGCTGAATGCAAAGGCAAGCCGGTTCTGATGGAGTTGGAAAAAACCAGCCTTGCCGGGGTGCGCGATATATTCCCCGATGTTGCATTTCCAGACCATGTGACCAGCGTGCATGCTCTGTATTGGAGCAAGACTTTGGAAGGTGGTCTTGCGGCTTATCAGGCGGCTGCGGCCTATCTCGGTCTCGTCAAGGGGCTGATGATTGATACAGAGGAAGGGAAACTCAAGACGCCGGAGAGTGCGATTGAACTGGCCCGCAAGATGTCCGCGGAGATGCCTATGCTTGAAGCGGCCATGGCAGAAATTCTCGCGAAGATAGCTGCGAAGCCGCGCAATTAAACGGGCGTGATTTCCGAAACGAGTTGGTGCCGCATTCGAAAAACCGCAGGCATTGCTGCGGCGAGTTTTTGTTTTCCGCTTGGTCATACGCGGGCTTGCCCCGCGTAGCCATCTTCTCAAAAAGATGGATTGCCGGGTCAAAAGGGCGTTCACGCCCGTCGTGACGGGCTATGCCCGGCAATGACGAAAGAAAAAGGCCCGGATTGCTCCGGGCCTTTTATACCTGATTGGATGAGCTGGATCAGAAATCCATGCCGCCCATGCCGCCGCCCGGAGGCATTCCGCCGCCGGCCGCGCCGCCCTTCTTTGGCACTTCGGCGATCATCGCTTCGGTGGTGATCAGCAGCGCCGCAACCGAAGCTGCGTTCTGGATCGCCGCACGAACGACCTTGGTCGGGTCGATGATGCCCTTGGAGACGAGGTTGCCGTATTCGCCGTTCTGCGAGTCGAAGCCGTAGGAATACTGCTCCTTCTCGAGCACCTTGCCGACGATGACCGAGCCGTCTTCGCCTGCGTTGATGGCGATCTGGCGGGCCGGAGCGGAGAGCGCCTTGCGGACGATCTCGACGCCGGTCTTCTGGTCGTCGTTCGCGGTCTTGATGCGCTTGAGCTGCTCGGAAGCGCGCAGCAGGGCGACGCCGCCGCCCGGCACGATGCCTTCTTCAACAGCCGCGCGGGTCGCATGCATCGCGTCATCAACGCGATCCTTGCGCTCCTTCACCTCAACCTCGGTCGCGCCGCCGACGCGGATCACCGCGACGCCGCCTGCGAGCTTGGCCAGACGCTCCTGGAGCTTCTCGCGGTCGTAGTCCGAAGTGGTTTCTTCGATCTGCGCCTTGATCTGCTGAACGCGTGCCTCGATGTCGGCCTTCTTGCCGGCGCCGTTGACGATGGTGGTGTTTTCCTTGTCGATCATCACCTTCTTGGCGCGGCCCAGCATGTTCAGGGTCACGTTCTCAAGCTTGATGCCGAGGTCTTCCGAGATCGCCTGGCCGCCGGTCAGGATCGCGATGTCCTGCAGCATGGCCTTGCGGCGGTCGCCGAAGCCCGGAGCCTTCACAGCGGCAACCTTCAGACCACCGCGCAGGCGGTTCACAACGAGCGTGGCCAAGGCCTCGCCTTCGACGTCTTCAGCAACGATGACGAGCGGCTTGCCGGTCTGCACGACGGCTTCCAGGAGCGGAAGCAGTTCGTTCAGCGAAGAGAGCTTCTTCTCGTTGATGAGGATGTAGGCGTCGTCGAATTCAACGCGCATCTTGTCGGCGTTGGTGACGAAGTAGGGGGAGATGTAGCCGCGGTCGAACTGCATGCCCTCGACGACGTCGAGTTCGGTGTCGAGCGACTTGGCTTCTTCAACCGTGATGACGCCTTCGTTGCCGACTTTCGCCATGGCTTTTGCGAGGAAATCGCCGATTTCCTTGTCGCCGTTGGCCGAGATGGTGCCGACCTGGGCGATCTCGTCGTTCGACGTGACCTTCTTGGAGTTCTTGACGAGGTCTGCGACGACCGCCTCGACCGCGAGGTCGATGCCGCGCTTCAGATCCATCGGGTTCATGCCGGCGGCAACCGCCTTGGCGCCTTCCTTGACGATGGCGGCGGCCAGAACGGTCGCGGTGGTGGTGCCGTCGCCGGCGGCGTCCGCCGACTTCGAGGCGACTTCACGGACCATCTGCGCGCCCATGTTCTCGAACTTGTCTTCAAGCTCGATGTCCTTGGCGACGGTGACGCCGTCCTTGGTAATGCGCGGAGCGCCGAACGACTTGTCGAGGACGACGTTGCGGCCCTTCGGACCGAGCGTCACCTTGACGGCGTTGGCGAGAATGTCGACGCCGCGCAACATCTTGTCACGGGCTTCAACGCCGAATTTGACTTCTTTGGCTGACATGTTGGGTTTTCCTTCGAATGATTTCACTGGTTGTCATCACCGGGCTTGTCCCGGTGATCCCGACAGGCGAGGCGCTGTGCCCTCTTTATCGGGATGGCCGGACTAAATCCGGCCATGACAGACGAGAAGTTCGTGGCTTAAGCGGCCTTCTTCTTGGCGCCGGTCTCGGTGATGACGCCCATGATGTCGCTTTCCTTCATGATCAGCACTTCCTGGCCGTCGATCTTGACCTCGGTGCCGGACCACTTGCCGAACAGGACGATGTCGCCGACCTTGAGATCGATCGGGATCAGCTTGCCGGCTTCGTCGCGGCCGCCCGGGCCGACCGACAGGATTTCGCCCTGGGAGGGCTTCTCTTTGGCACTGTCAGGAATGATGATGCCGCCTTTGGTCTTCTCTTCGGCGTCGATGCGCTTGACCACGACGCGGTCGTGAAGCGGACGGAATTTCATGCAGTCCTCCTAATGGATTGATAAGGCTGTGTTTTTGCGTATTTAGCAGTCTGGGTGAGCGAGTGCTACCACGACTGGAACGGACATAGGCCCATGGCGGGTGCCGGGCAAGGGTCTGTAGCAGAAAATTTGGCAGTCTGATGTGACGGCTGCCAAATTTTGCTCCAGCGTTAACGCGGGGCAGGCGGCTCATTTCCGGGTGGTTTGGGCGGAGGCGGAGGTGTGTTGGCCTGCCGCTTGCGCTTGCTGACAATGTCCAGCTCCGGCCGGGGCGCGACCTCGGCGGGCATCGGCTTGTCGTTCTTCCAGGCCATGGCGCGGGCCGCCTGCAACGACAGGAATCCGAAGGTGCGCACCGCCGCCCACATGATCCATCGGGTGAAGAAGCCGACGCCGGAGACTTGCATCGCCTCGTAAAAGATCGCGTCGGCGCGTTGTCTCGTTGGTGCTTCCGGGTGCGGCTCGGTGCCGGGACGCAGCTCGTTGTAGAGATAGTCGTGGACCACCGCGGCGCGGCTGTAGCGGCCCCATGTCGGCAGGAACGACTGAAAGATGCGCGGGATCGATGCGCCGTCGGTCTCGAACAGCTTGTGCACCTCGATCACGTGGCCGGAGTTCTCGTCGCCGACCTC
>JAFVHU010000159.1 GCA_017474385.1 Afipia sp.
GCTTGCGGCCGCGGGCACGGCGGGCAGCGAGAACCTTGCGGCCGCCGGCGGTCGCGAGACGGGCACGGAAGCCGTGACGGCGCTTGCGCACCAGTTTGCTGGGTTGATAAGTCCGCTTCACGGTCGTTCTCCGCTACCGAAGTGCTCGTCCGACCGCTTGTCGGAGGCAATTCGCCGATAATGAGATGAAATCCTGCGATGCCGGCCCTGAAGTGGACCAATTTCGGTCCAAAATGAACCGGCCCGGTCAAGCCGGGCCATCGAGGACAGTTGGCGCGGCTTATACGGGAGCGGTCTGTTTTCGTCAATCTTGGGGTTTTGTGCCGTGCTCAGGTTGTGAAGTACGGCCAGAGGCTTAAACCATAACAGTTCCGGGGGTTTGACCCGGGTCGCTGACAGGCGCATTCTGTGGCGGCAAATCACGAAAATGGGCAGGCGATCACGCAATGGCAGTATCCGGCCAGGAACCTGATCGGACGACGGCAAAGCTCCAGTCCGGGCTGCGGTTCGGGCTGTCGGGAAAGCTGTTGCTGCTGACGATTCCGCTGATCCTGATCGTCGAAATCCTGATTTACGTCCCGTCCATCGCCAATTTCCGGGTGAACCGTCTCAACGACCGGCTGGCGGCGGCGAGCACCGCCGCGCTGGTGCTGGACGCGGCCCCGAGCGGCATGGTTCCCGATGTGCTGGCGCGGCAGATTCTTGCCAGCATCGGCGCACGCGCGGTGGCCATCAAGAGCGGATCGCAGCGCCGGCTGCTGGCGGCGGCTGATATGCCACAAAAAATCGACCATGACGTTGATATGCGCGAGATCGGCGTCGGATCGGCCATCGTCGATGCGTTCCGGGTCATGCTCGACAGCGGCGACGAGGTCGTGCGTATTCTGGGTCCGGCGCCCGGCAGCGGACAGTTCATCGAAGTGGTGGTCGACGAAAAGCCGCTGCGCGATGCGATGTTCCGTTTCTCGCGCAACGTGTTGTTGCTGTCGCTGGTGATGACGAGCATCACCGCCGGCTTGATCTATTACGCCCTGCATCATCTGTTCGTGCGGCCGATGCGGCGGGTCACCGCCAACCTTGTTGCCTTCCACGAGAATCCGGAAAGCACCGCGCGCATTATCGAGCCGTCGAAACGCACCGACGAAATCGGCCTGGCAGAGCGCGAACTGTCGGACATGCAGCGCGACCTCGTGTCGATGCTGCATCAGAAGAGCCATCTTGCAGCGCTCGGGCTCGCGGTTTCGAAAATCAACCACGACCTGCGCAACCTGCTGGCGTCGTCGCAGCTCTTGTCCGATCAGCTTGCGAGCGTGCCCGATCCGCGCGTGCAGCGATTCGCGCCGAAACTGATGCGCTCGCTGGAGCGCGCCATCGCGTTCTGCCAGTCGACGCTGTCCTACGGCAAGGCACAGGAGGCGGCTCCTGACCGCCGCCGCGTTCTGATCGAGCCGGTGGTCAACGAAGTGCGCGAATCGACCGGACTTGCCTCCGATACGTCGATCGAATGGATCAACGCCATCGAGCGCGGGCTGACCGTCGATGCCGATCCCGATCAATTGTTCCGGGTGCTGCTCAATTTGGCCCGCAATGCCGCGCAGGCCCTCGAGAGCGACAAGTCCGGCGATAGCATCGCCAAGCAGATCCGCTTCACCGGCCGCCGCGAGGGCGCGGTAACCATCCTCGAGATTTCGGACACCGGTCCCGGCATCCCGGAAAAGGCCCGCGAGCATTTGTTCGAGGCGTTTCAGGGCTCGTCACGGGACGGCGGCACCGGGCTGGGGCTGGCGATTGCGGCCGAACTCATTCGGGCGCACGGCGGCGAGCTCCATCTGGTGGACGGCACCATCGGAGCCACGTTCCGAATCACGATTCCGGACCGGGCCGTGGAGCTGCGCAGCCTGCGGGATGCACGGGCCCGGGCCTGAAAAACTGCTGTTTTGGCTCGAAATCCATGCCTTATCGATCTTGCAAAGCCATCCCGGAGCCGGTAGCTATGGCGCTCTTTCGCGGCCCGGCCTCCGGCCTCTCTTAAGTCCGCGAAATGCGCGCCCGTAGCTCAGCTGGATAGAGCACCAGACTACGAATCTGGGGGTCAGGAGTTCGAATCTCTTCGGGCGCGCCA
>JAFVHU010000160.1 GCA_017474385.1 Afipia sp.
AGGAACTGGCTGAAGATCATGCCGACGCCGATGCCTGCGCCGCCCATGCCGAGACAAGCGATGCCGGCGCCGATGTACTTTGCTGCAACTGGATCCATAGTGAAACTCCTTCTGGGATGTTGGTGTCAGTGGATAAGTGAACCGGCCAGTGTCTTGAATTCAGTGTCCGGGATGAAGTGCGTCGTTGAGGTAGATGCAGGTCAGGATCGTGAAGACGTAGGCCTGCAGGAAAGCCACGAGAATTTCGAGGCCGGTGAGCGCGGTCGTCATCGCCAGCGGCAATATCGAACCGAAGATGCCCACAGCGCCGAGCGCGCTCAGCGACGTGACGAATCCCGCAAACACCTTGAGGGTGATGTGACCTGCCAGCATGTTCGCGAACAGACGCACGGAGTGGGACACCGGCCGCGACAGGAACGAGATCACCTCGATCACCATGATGAGCGGCAGGATATAAAGCGGAATGCCGCTGGGCACGAACAGCTTGAAGAACTTCAAGCCGTTCTTGTAGAGGCCGTAGAGCAGCACGGTCAGGAACACCATCAGCGCCAGCGCCAGTGTCACGATGAGGTGGCTGGTCACGGTGAAGGTGTAGGGAATGATGCCGATCATGTTCGCGGTCAGGATGAACATGAACAGGGAGAACACGAACGGGAAGAATTTCATGCCTTCGTCGCCGACGCTTTCTCTCAGCGTATTGCCGACAAATTCGTAGGACAGTTCTGCGACGGACTGGAAGCGGCCCGGAACGAGCGCGCGGGCCGCACTGCCGCCGATCATCAGCAGCGAAACGACGGCCACTGCGCCGAACATGTAGGCGGATGAATTGGTGAACGCGATCTCCTGACCGCCAATGTGGCCCAGCGAGAAGATCTTGTGGATCTCAAATTGATGGATTGGATCGGCCATCCACGTTCGTCTTTCATCTTTGCCGGCGTGCCGGACAGTCATACCCGCCAGCAAGCTGGCTTGAAATTCCAAGAGCGATCCCGGTGGATCCTGTCAGGAGCGATCCGACGCGTCGCGGTTTGCGACGCCGGCTGCCCGCATCACGTTGATCACGCCGGCGGTGAAGCCCAGCAGAAAAAACACGATCAGACCCCAGGGGGAAGTCGACAAGAGACGGTCGATGCCCCAGCCAATGACCGCTCCGACAAGGACGCCTGCAATCAATTCGGAGGAGAGGCGAAAACCCCGTGCCATCGCGGATGCGTTGGCGGAGGCTGCCCCGCTTCCTGACTGATCTGTCTGGTTTTTGCGGTTATTCCGGACTTCGGAAAGCCGATTCTTCAGACGGTCGAGCCTCGCGGAGAGCGCAGCTTCGTCGGCAGGCGGTTTGTCTCGTTCCCCTTCGCCGCGACCGTTGTTGTGCGTGCCGTTCGCCATTGCTGTCGACACCCCACCCCCGTCGCGCGATTTCAGAGAAAAACGCCCCGCCACCCACGGAAACCGCGCGGACCATACTGACGGCATACGGTCAAGTCAAGATTGCCTGATTGACATGTATCGCTTTGAAATATCTTATGAAATTGGAGAAAAAATCTGATCGCTGCGCGCACTCGCCGCACTGCGATAAGCGAAATGCGCAATGGCGTGTTTGCCGACGCGGTTTCACTTGTTGTGATATGACCGGAGCTTGCCGAAATCATGCAGCCGGGAGGGCCGATGGCGCGCCAGATTGACTACTATTTTTCCATCCAGTCGCCATGGGCTTACATCGGGCATGCGCTGTTTCAGGACCTCGCGGCCACGCATCAGTTGAAGGTCAACTACAAGCCGGTTCTTCTGGTTGACGTCTTTTCAGAAACGGGCGGCTTGCCGCTGGCGAAGCGTCATCCGGCGCGGCAGCGTTATCGGATGATGGAATTGCAGCGCTGGCGCGACAAGCGCGGTCTGAAGTTCAATCTTAAGCCGCAGTTTTTTCCGGGCGATCCTCGGCTTGCCGATGGTGTCGCTGTTGCCGCAGTGGCTGCAGGGCTTAATCCCGAGCCGTTTATGCGCCGCGCCTTTGCAGGCCTCTGGGAACAGGAACTCAATCTCACGGACCCCGCGACTGTGGCGAAGCTCGCCGACGAGGCGGGTCTGCCGGGCGAGAAACTTGTCACACATGCGGTCTCGGACGAGATCAGTGCGGCATATGAGCAGAACCGCCAGGATGCCATTGCGGCCGGCGTCTTCGGGTCACCCTGCTGGGTGCTCGACGGTGAGGTTTTCTGGGGCCAGGACCGGATCGAATTGCTGGCTGATGCGTTGAAATCCGGCCGCAAGGCCTACACTTCAGACGTTTGAGGACGAAACAAACAGACGGCGGGTTGATCGCGATGAGGAAGCCCATGCGTTCCGATGTGAGGTTTGCCGCGATGGCGCTGGCGGCGACGGTGTTGCTCGGTCCCGAGGCCCGCGCCCAGGCCGCGCCCGATACCGAGAACGGCCGGTTCACGCTGTCGCCTGTCACGGACGGATTCCTGCGGCTCGATACCCGCAACGGCGTGGTGTCGATCTGCACCAACAAGAGCGGCTGGACGTGCCGGCTGGTGCCGGACGAGCGGGCCGCGCTCGATACCGAAATCGGCCGGCTTCAGGCCGACAACAAGAAGCTGCGCGAGCAACTGGCCCAGCGCGACACCGTCAGCGGCAAGACCGATGCGCCGCTGGCCAAGGAAGATTCGAAGAAGAGCGCGCAGGCCTCGCCCGACGGCAAAGCCTCGCCCGACAAAAAGATCGAACTGCAATTGCCGCCTGAGCACGAGAAGCTGATGGCGCTGATTGAGCGGGTCTGGGAGCGGCTGATCGAAATGGCCAACCGGATGCAGAAAAAACTGTCAGAAAAAATCTGAGAAAATCTGAGATTCAATGTCGCAAAAAAAAGCGGCCGCGGAGCGATCCGCGGCCGTTGTGTTTGAAAAGTCAGGCGGAATGAGCCGCCTGACTTTCAATCGTTACTTGCTGATATCGACGTCCTTGGTTTCCGGCAGGAAGAAGAAGCCGATCACCACGGTGATCAATGCGAAGATCACCGGATACCAGAGGCCTGCGTAGATATCGCCGGTCGATGCCACGATCGCGAATGACGTCGCGGGCAACAGACCGCCGAACCAGCCGTTGCCGATATGGTAGGGCAGTGACATCGAGGTGTAGCGAATCTTGGTCGGGAACAGTTCGACCAGCATCGCAGCGATCGGGCCGTACACCATGGTGACGTAGATCACGAGGACGAACAACAGTCCGATGATCGCGGCCACCTGCGGTTTGAAAATGTCGAATGGATTCGACATTTTCACGAGCGTCGGATTGGCGCCGGGCTTCGGATAACCGGCAGCCTGAAGGGCTGCGGTTGCGCCAGCGTTAGACGCTGCCGGCGTGGTGTAAGGCACGTCCGTTCCGTTGATCTTGATCAGCACGGGTGAACCAGGTGCTCCGGTAACGGTGTCGTACTTGACCGAGGACTTCGCGAGGAAGTCGCGGGCAAGATCGCAAGGCGCCGAGAACACGCGGGTGCCGACCGGGTTGAACAAGTCGCCGCAGCCCTTCGGATCGGCAACGACCGCGACCTTCACGGTTTCGATGGCCTTTTCCAACTGCGGATTGGCGTTGCTGGAGATCATGCGGAAGATCGGGAAGAAGGTCAGTGCCGCGATCAGGCAGCCTGCGAGGATGATGGGCTTGCGGCCGATCTTGTCCGACAGCGCGCCGAACACGATGAAGAAGCCGGTACCCAGCAGCAGCGACCACGCGATCAAGAGGTTCGCGGTGTAGCCGTCCACCTTCAGGATCGATTGCAGGAAGAACAACGCGTAGAACTGGCCCGTGTACCAGACCACGCCCTGACCCATCACGCCGCCGAACAATGCGATCAGCACGATCTTGGCGTTGCTCCAGCGTGCGAAGGATTCGGTCAGTGGCGCCTTCGAGCCCTTGCCCTCTTCCTTCATCTTCTGGAATACCGGCGATTCGTTCAGCTTCAGCCGGATGATGACGGAAACACCGAGCAGAACGACGGAGAGCAGGAACGGAATGCGCCAGCCCCAAGCTGCGAAGTCAGCTTCACCAAGAATGGTACGGGTGAAGAGAATGACCAGCAGCGACAGGAACAGGCCGAGCGTGGCGGTCGTCTGAATGAACGAGGTGTAGTAGCCGCGCTTGCCGGGAGGCGAGTGCTCCGCGACGTAGGTGGCCGCACCGCCGTATTCGCCGCCGAGCGCGAGGCCCTGCAGCAGGCGCAGAATGATCAGGATGATAGGAGCTGCGATGCCGATGGTGGCTGCGTTCGGGAGCAGGCCGACGATGAAGGTCGACAGGCCCATGATGAGGATCGTGACCAGGAAGGTGTACTTGCGGCCGACGATGTCACCGATGCGGCCGAACACGATGGCGCCGAACGGACGCACGAGGAAGCCGGCGGCGAACGCCAGCAGCGCGAAGATGTCGCGGGTCGCCGGCGGATAGGCGCTGAAGAACTGCGCGCCGATGATCGCGGCGAGCGATCCGTAAAGATAAAAATCATACCATTCGAAGACGGTGCCGAGTGACGATGCGAAGATGACGAAACGTTCGTCCTTCGTCATGCCGCCCGCTCGCGGCGAGGTCGTAGTGATGGTGGCCATTTCAATGCTCCCCAAACGTGTTGCTGAAAAATTCGCTTCTGCGCGCCGCTCTTTCGCCGGCTGAAAAAGTGCGAGAAGTTCGCAATCAAGGTAACATCGGCGTGAAACTCGGCCCTATAAGACTTTCGGCCAGCAAAATGGGCAGAAGGGGACACCGTGCAGTGCACAATCATTGCGATCAGCGACCGTGAGCTTGTTGTTTTTGTTCCCCGGTTGCATGACTGAACGGCACGGTAAACACTCGAATTCAATATCGTTGTTGGGTCTAATCAGCTATTGCATGCGGAATAAATGACCATCGCTACCAGCACACATCTCGTTGTCGCCGACGATCATCCGCTCTTTCGCGACGCCCTGCGACAAGCAGTCGCGACCGTTGTCGCGTCGGCGCGGGTCGACGAGGCGGGGTCGTTTGAGGAGTTAACGGCGCTGCTCGAGCGCGAATCCGACGTCGATCTGATCCTGCTCGATCTGTCGATGCCGGGAATCAGCGGCTTCTCCGGGCTGATTTATCTGCGGGCGCAATTCCCGGCGATCCCGGTGGTCATCGTGTCGGCCAGCGACGATGCCGGCACCATCCGCCGCTCGATGGACTTCGGCGCGTCCGGCTTCATTCCCAAGCGCTTTGGCGTCGAGACATTGCGCGAGGCGATCGGCAAGGTGATGAACGGCGACGTCTGGGTTCCGGCCGATGTCGATCTCTCCGCGGCTGCCGATCCTGACATGACCAAATTGCGTGACCGGCTGGTGACACTGACGCCGCAGCAGGTGCGGGTGCTGATGATGCTGTCGGAAGGCCTGCTCAACAAGCAGATCGCCTACGAGCTTGGCGTGTCGGAAGCGACCATCAAGGCGCACGTGTCCGCCATTCTGCAAAAGCTTGGCGTCGAAAGCCGGACCCAGGCCGTGATCGCCGCCGCGAAAATCGCAGGCGGAGAGTGGAAACAGCCCGACCCGGCGAAGCAGTAGCTGGCTGCGCGAACACCTCCGGCAAAAGCGATGGATCATGATTGAGGCAGTGATTTGGGATTTTGGCGGGGTGCTGACCACGTCGCCGTTCGAGGCCTTTGCGCGGTTTGAAAAAGAGCGCGGCCTTCCCGTCGATATTATCCGGCGGACCAACGCCGCGAACCACTTCGAGAATGCGTGGGCGAAGTTCGAGCGCGCCGAAGTGGATCTCGCGACCTTCGATGAACTGTTCGCCGCCGAATCGCTGGCGCTCGGCGCCGAAGTGCGGGGACGGGATGTTGTGCCGCTGCTGTCGGGCGATCCGCGGCCGGAGATGGTTGAGGCGTTGCGGCGGGTGAAGCAGCATTTCAAGACCGGCTGCATCACCAACAATCTTCCGGCGAACGCCATCGGCAGTTCCAGCGGCCGTGCGCTCTACGTCGCGGAGACGATGGCGCTGTTCGATCATGTCATCGAGTCGGCAAAGATCGGCCTGCGCAAACCCGATCCACGCATCTACCGGATGATGGTCGAGGCGCTGGGTGTCGATCCGAACAAGTGCGTCTATCTTGACGATCTCGGCGTCAACCTGAAGCCCGCACGGGAGATGGGCATGACCACCATCAAGGTGATCGACGGCCCGCAGGCGATCGCGGAACTGGAAGCAGCCACGGGCCTGACGCTGGCCGATCACGCGCCGACTTAACCGCGACCGGGTTCTACTCCGCCGCCGCTACCACCTGCTGGGCACGCCACTGTGCGAGCAGCGCGCGCAGCGCCGCCGGCTTGACCGGCTTGTTGAGCACGACGATGCCGTCTTCGCGTGCGGCATCGCGCACATGCGGGCTGCGATCCGCAGTGATCAGAATGGCTGGAATTCCATCGCCGAACCGCTGACGAATGTCGCGGATCGCGGCAATGCCGTTGCCGCGGTCGAGATGATAATCGACCAGCAATCCGGTCACCCGCTCATTAGTCGCGGCAATGGCCTCAGCGGCGGTCACCGGATCGACAGCGGCGATCACCTTGGCGTCCCAGCCGGTCAACAGCGTCTTCATGCCGTCGAGAATGGCGCGGTCGTTCTCGATGCAAACGATGAGGGTGCCGCTCATCGGCGCCTTGGACGGTATGTTGGCGCCGGCCACTGTCGCCGTATGCGTGACGGTCTTTGCAATCGGCATGGTCACCGAGAACCGCGACCCGCCACTGCGGTTCGAATCGACCACGATGCGGTGGTTCAGAACCCGCGCCAGCCGCTCGACAATCGACAGGCCGAGTCCCAATCCGCGCGCGATCCGGGCACCCTGATCGAGGCGGTGAAACTCCTTGAAGATCTCGGCGCGCTTCGGAATCGGAATGCCGAGGCCGGTGTCGTAGATCCCGATTTCCAGCGATTTGCCCCTCCGGCGGCATCCGACCAGAACACGTCCTTTGGGCGTGTACTTGATGGCGTTCGAGATCAGGTTTTGCAGCAGCCGCCGCAGCAGCACGCGATCGGAGGACACCGCCAGCGAGGAGGGCACGAAGGTGAGCTTCAGCTTTCTTGCCTTTGCGATCGGCGTGAACTCCACTTCCAGCGATCGCATCAGGTCGCTCATGCGGAAGCTGGAGATCGACGGCGTCATGGCGCCGGAGTCGAGCCGCGAGATGTCGAGCAATGCGCCCAGGATTTCCTCGATGGCTTCCAGCGAGTCGTCGATGTTGCCGACCAGACGGGCGTCCTCGCCGCCGTCCTGCCGCTCGACGAGGCTGGTGACATAAAGCCGCGCCGCATTCAGCGGTTGCAGAATGTCGTGGCTGGCCGCCGCAAGGAAGCGGGTTTTGGAAATGTTGGCTTCCTCGGCGGTGCTCTTGGCCCGCGCAAGTTCGCTGTTGAGCCGCGTCAGTTCCTCGGTGCGTTCACGCACACGCTTCTCCAGCGTCGCGTTGGCGCGCTCCAGCGCTTCCGCCGCTTCAAAACTCGGCGTGATGTCGGAGAAGGTGATGACCAGCGCGCCGCCCGGCATGCGGTTGGCGCGGACCTCCACAACCATGTTGCGATCGGTCAGCCGCTCCAGATAGGGCTCGCCCTCGGTGGTGTACGCAGCCAGTCGTCGTTGCAGCATGACGGGATCGGCATTCTCGTCCTGTCCGTTGCTGCCGATGAATTCAAGAATCTCGACCAGCGGAATGCCGATCTGCGAATATTGCGCGGGCAGGTCGAGAATCTCGCCGAACTGCTGGTTCGAGGTGATGAGTTGCAGTTCCGGATTGAACACCGCGATGCCTTGCCGAACGTGGTTGAGCGCGGTTTGCAGCATCTCGCGATTGAAGTGCAGCGCGGTGTGCGCATCGTCGAGCAGCTTGAGCGCGGCCTTGGCGGACACTGCACGCTTGCGCAGCAGCAGCGACAGCACAAGCCGCGACGACGCCGCGCCGATTGACGACGCGATCAGATGTTCGGCATGGCGCAGCAGGCGGAAATCCGCGGGCGCCGCGCGATCGATATTGACGTGGTGGCTGGCAGCGAAGGTTTCGAACGACTGCTGCGCGCGTTCCGGGCCGAAATACTGCGCGACCGTGGTGAGCAGATCCTGCACCGTCACCGTGGTGCGCCAGCGCCGGAAATTCGGCGCGATCGGCGCCAGTTCGTTCGGCACAAACAGATCGGCCTGAACCCGTTCGATCGATGTCGGCTGGCGCAGTAGCGACAGCACGATATAGGTCAAGAGATTGAGCGAAAGGCTCCAGAAAACGCCGTGAATCAGCGGCGCCATTTCAGTGCCGAGCAACGCCCGCGGCCGCAGCGCCGCGATGCCGAACAACCCTTCCTTCAGCCAGATCACGCCGCGCGGATCGACGTCGGCGAAGCTCGGCAGGAACAGCGTGTAGGCCCACACCGCGAAGCCGATCATCATGCCGCCCATGGCGCCGCGTGCGGTCGCGCGCCGCCAGAACAGTCCGCCGAAAAAGGCCGGTGCGAGCTGGGCGACGGCGGCGAACGACAGCAGGCCGATGGCGGCGAGCTGCGCATTGCCGAGCGCATGATAGTAGAGATACGCCATCGCCATGATGGCGAAGATCGCGACGCGGCGCACTTTAAGCAGAAAGCCGCCGAAATTTGCCTTGCCGGCCTGCGCCGCAGGCCGCCGCTTCAACACCAGCGGCACCACGATATCGTTCGACACCATGATGGCGAGCGCCACGCATTCCACGATCACCATGGCGGTGGCGGCGGACAGACCGCCGATGAACACGACCACGCTGAGCCATGTGGCGCCGGCCTGGATCGGCAACGCCAGCACGTACATGTCGCTGTCGGATGCACCGAACGGAAAGGTGACAAGGCCGGCAATCGCGATCGGAATCACGAACAGGTTGATCGCGACCAGATACAGCGGAAACAGCCAGCGTGCGCGGCGAACTTCGGCCTCGGTCGAGTTCTCGACAACGCTGACATGGAATTGCCGCGGCAGCAGCATGATCGCCAGAAACGACAGCAGCGTCATGGCGGCGAAGTTGCCGATCGACGGCGCGGTTTCGATGGCGCGCACCGCCTCCGGCGTCTTCATGGCGCGATCCCACAGATCGGACGGCCCGAACATCACGAAGGTCACGAACACGCCCGCCGCAATGAAGGCCACCAGCTTGACCAGCGATTCCGTTGCGACCGCGAGCATCAGGCCATGCTGATGTTCGGTGGCGTCGGTCTGACGCGTTCCGAACAGCACCGCGAAAGCGGCGAGCGTAATGGTGACGATGAAGGCGATGTCGCCGATATAGGGGATGCTGGAGACGTCCTGATCCTGATTGAGGATTGTTTCCAGTGATGATGCGACGGCCTTCAATTGCAGCGCGATGTAGGGCACCGAGCCGATGATGGCGATGCCGGCGGCGGTCGCGGCGACAGCCTGGCTCTTGCCGTAACGCGCGGCGATGAAGTCGGCGATCGAGGTGATGTTCTGCGATTTCGCCAGTTGAATGACGCGCATCAGCAGCGGCGTGCAGAACGCGATCATCAGGATCGGGCCGACATAGATCGCGAGAAACTCGACGCTGGTCCGGGTCGCGAGGCCTACCGAGCCGAAGAACGTCCAGGACGTGCAGTAGATCGCAAGCGACAGCGGATAGATGATGGTGCCGAGGCGGCCGCGCTGAACCTGCGTCAGCCGCTCGCCGTAGCTTGCGACAACGAACAGCAGGCCGATGTAGCCGAAGGCGGCTGCGATCACGCCCCAGTCATGCAGCATCGAAGCGATCCCTGACGTTAGGGCCTGATCCTCTCCGAAAACCGGTTCCCACTTTTCGGGATCATGCCTGGCAACGCCCGGTGCGACCTTAACCCGGTCCGCTGTCACACGCACCCGGAGTGAGACGCCGTCCGCTGAGCGGACAAAAATATTGGCACATCAGGCCGAATCAGGTACTACCCGTAATGGTTGTATTGCCAATGTAACGCACCAAGGGGCGGGTCATGGGCCAGATGCTACCTATCCGGGATGCTCCGATCGCCATCATCGACGACGATCCATCGGTTCGTGACGCGCTATCGCTGCTGCTGAAAATCGAGGGCTTTGCCCCGGAGGCGTTCGCAGACGGAGAGTCGTTCCTCGATTGGCTGCAATCGTCCGGACCGGCTTGCGTCATCCTCGATCTTCAGCTTCCGGGCCGTTCCGGCCTCGCGGTGCTGAGGCAGCTTGCCGACATCCATTTTGCGCCACCGGTCTTTGTGATCTCCGGTCAGTCCGACGTCGCGATGGCGGTGGAAGCCATGAAGCTCGGGGCGCTGGATTTTCTTGAAAAGCCATTTTCCGCCGGCGCCATGATCGAGCGCGTTCGCGAGGCCGTTCTGTTTTATCGCCAGACTGCCGCCGGTCACATCGATGGTCTCGCCGATTTTCCGGGGATCGAGCTTCTCACCCGGCGCGAGCGGGACGTGCTGGGGCAGGTCGCCCACGGCGCATCCAACAAGGAGGCGGGACGGCGGCTGGGCATCAGCCCGCGTACCATCGAGGTTCATCGCGCGCGTATCATGGATAAACTGGGCGCGCGGAATGCCGCCGACCTGATGCGGATCGTGCTATCGAACGCGCCGGCCGCGGCACGGCAGCTCGTCAGAGCCGTCTAAAACCAGAAGGGCGTGGCGAGTTATTCAGCCGCGATTTACTCAGCAGCCATGGGCTTGGCATGCAGCGGCAGTTCGAGCTGCTCCCAGACCTGAACCAGCGCCTCGGCAAGTCCATCGATCAGCGCGTCGTCATGATACGGCGACGGCGTGATGCGCAGGCGTTCGGTCCCCTTCGGCACCGTCGGGTAGTTGATCGGCTGAATGTAGATGCCGTGCTGCTCCAGCAAGAGATCGCAGGCCTTCTTGCAGCGCTCCGGATCGCCCACGAACAGCGGCACGATATGGGTGTCGCTCGACATCACCGGCAGACCGGCGGCGGTGAGAATGGCTTTCACCCGCGCAGCGCGGTCCTGATGACGCTCGCGCTCCCAGCTCGATGATTTCAGATGCCTGATCGCAGCGGTCGCGGCCGAGCAGATCGCCGGCGGAAGTGCAGTGGTGAAAATGAAGCCCGGCGCATAGGAGCGGACCGCATCGACCACCTTGGCGCTGCCGGCGATGTAGCCGCCGAGACAGCCGAACGCCTTGGCCAGCGTGCCTTCCAGAATATCGACCCGGGGCATCACGCCATCGCGCTCGGCGATGCCGCCGCCGCGCGGGCCGTACATGCCGACCGCATGGACCTCGTCGACATAGGTCATCGCGCCATAGCGCTCGGCGAGATCGCAGATCTTCGCCAGCGGCGCCACGTCGCCGTCCATCGAGTAAAGGCTTTCGCACACGATCAGCGTCGGGCGGCCCGGATGGGCGCGCAGCAACTCTTCGAGATGTGCAACGTCGTTGTGGCGGAACACGATGTATTCGGTGCCCGACTGGCGGATGCCCTCGATCATCGAATTATGGTTCAACGCGTCCGACAGGATCAGGCAGTTCGGAATCAGCTTCGCCAGAGTCGCGATGCCGGTCTGGTTCGAGACATAGCCCGAGGTGAAAACCAGCGCCGCTTCCTTGCCGTGCAGATCCGCGAGCTCTTGCTCAAGCTGGATCAGGGAATGGTTGTTGCCCGCGATGTTGCGGGTGCCGCCGGCGCCGGTCCCGGTGCGGGTGGCGGTCTCGACCATCGCGCCCACCACCTTGGGATGCTGGCCCATGCCGAGATAGTCGTTGGAGCACCACATCACGACGTTGCGCTGGCCCTTGGGCGAGTGCCACACAGCGTGCGGAAAGCGGCCTGCGATCCTCTCCAGGTCCGCGAACACGCGGTAGCGCCGCTCGTTATGAAGGCGGCCGAGGGCATCGTCGAAGAACTTGTTGTAATCCATCACAAAAACCCTGGATGGGGACCCGGATTACGGCAGCCGGCCCAAGGATTTACCGAGGGGTCTTCTGTCGCGCGCAGGGTCTTTTTAGAGCTTTTCCAGGTTTAATGTCGAGGCCGTTTTCGCCGGTCATCTATGCGGCTGGCGAGGAGTTGATCGAGATCAATCCAGCCAATCCGCATGCCGGTACCGAGATCAGGTCGCGGTGAAGCGCAGCACGCCATCCGCGCCGACATTGGATTTCAGACGGTCGTGCGCCAGCATGTGATTGACATGCGCGATCAGTTCGCCGGCGGCGAAGCCGGTCTGATGGGCGTCGAGAACATGCTTGTGGAACACCACCGGCACAAGCTCCGCCGAAGTCTTCGGCGACGTGCGGCAGGCATTGGCGATCAACTGGCAGCGCTCTTCGTGATGATCGGCAAGCTGCTTGATGCGGGTCTTCACGCCGTAGAACGGCACGCCGTGTCCCGGCAGCACCAGCACATCGTCCGGCAACAGGCCGTTCAGTTCAGATAGCGACGTGAGATATTCCCCGAGCGAATTCGCCTCGGGCTCGACCGCCCAGACGCTGACATTCGGCGAGATCTTGCTCAGCACCTGATCCGCCGACAGGAAGATGTTGTCAGCCGCGCAATACAGCATCACCTGATCGAGCGCATGACCGCCGCCGGTGATGACCTTGAACTTTCGCGACCCGATCGCGATGTCGTCGCCCTTCGACAGGCGGCTGTAGGAGGCCGGAAGTATCGACACGCGCGCGAGGTAGTCCATGCCTCGCCCGAGCAGCGCTTCGGTGATCTCTTCGTTCATGCCGTGGCGCCGGAAGAAAAGACGTTGCGCCATCTTGCGCTCCGGCGAACCGCGATGCTGATGATACGCGGCTTGCAGGTATTCGACCTGCGACATGTGGAGCGGACAATTGAAACGCTCGACGATCCATCCCGCGAGACCGACATGATCGGGATGCGCGTGGGTGACGATCAGCTTCGTGATCTTGAAGCCCTTGAGCGGCCCTTGAAACAGCGTCGTCCATGCGGCGATGGTGGCTTCGTTGCCGATGCCGGTGTCGACCATCGCCCAGCCGTCGCCGTCAGCGAGCAGATAGATGTTCACATGGTTGAGACGGAACGGCAGCGTCAGCCGGACCCACATCAACCCGGGCGCGACCTCGATTGCCTCGTCCGGCTTCGGCGGGGTCTCGAAGGGATAGCGCAGGCCATCGGCGGCTGCGGGCAAGGTGGCGGTCCTGGTGTGCATCGTCTCGCAATCGTGTTTTTCAAGGTCCGGCTTAACGCGGCAATCGGTGCCGCGCTAGTGTCCCGTATCCGACGTTCGCCTCACTTTGCAGCGTCTTCCGAGCGAACGTCGGATACGAAAGGACACTAGCAAACTATAGTTCTAGTGATCCTTCGGTTCTGACATTCGTAAAAGGTGCCGCCGAGAAATGATACGAATGTCAGAACCGGATCACTAGTGTTCCGGCCAGCCAAAACTCACGTTTTACGAGGCGCGCCGGCATGGTTGCCATGCAGGCAGCCATGCCTTGGTGCTTCCTTGGCGTTTCAAACAGCGTCAGGAAGCGGCTGCGCCGGACACCGTGGCTGCGGCTGGCGTTGCGTCCACATGTGTGTGGTTGTGCGGCTTCGCGTCGTCGAGCTTCGACTTGATGCCGAGGCGATCGAGCAGATCGGCGTCGCGCACGGTCTGCGGGTTCTTCGTGGTCAGCAGCACGTCGCCGATGAAGATCGAATTTGCACCGGCCACGAAGCACAGCGCCTGCAATTCGTCGGTCATGTACTGGCGGCCAGCCGACAGGCGAACGACGCTGCGCGGCATCATGATGCGCGCGACCGCGATCATGCGCACCAGCGCGATCGGATCGGGACGCTCGGCGGTGTCGTTGACCGGCACGCCCTTGACCTCGTTCCACATGTTGATCGGAACGCTCTCCGGATGCTCGGGAAGGTTCGCCAGCAGCGCCAGCATGCCGAGACGGTCATCGACCTGCTCGCCCATGCCGATGATGCCGCCGCAGCAGACCTTGAGGCCGGCTTCGCGTGCAGATGCCAGCGTGTCGATGCGATCCTGCATCGTGCGCGTGGTGATGATCTTGCCGTAGAACTCCGGCGAGGTGTCGACATTGTGATTGTAGAAGTCGAGGCCGGCTTCCTGAAGGCGCTTCGCCTGTGCATCGGTCAGCATGCCGAGCGTGACGCAGGTCTCCATGCCGAGATCCTTCACGGCGCTGACCATGTCGCAGACCTTGTCGAGATCCTTGTCTTTCGGGTTGCGCCACGCCGCCGCCATGCAGAAGCGTTCTGCGCCGGCTTCCTTGGCGCGCTTCGCCGTGGCCACGACATCGTCGTGATCCATCAGCTTCGACGCCTTGAGGCCGGTGTCGTACTTGGCGCTCTGCGAGCAGTAACCGCAGTCCTCCGGACAGCCGCCGGTCTTGATGCTGAGCAGGCTCGCGGTCTCGACGTGATTGGGATCGAAGTTGCGGCGGTGAATGCTCTGCGCCTGGAAGATCAGATCCGCAAAGGGGAGATCGTACAGCGCCTGCGCTTCCGCGCGGGTCCAGTCGTTGCGCGGCTCGATCAGCGCATCGCGCCCGACCGACATCCCGCCCTTCACATCCGAACCCGGCACTATGCTCATGCGCTAACCCCTTGCGTGCGAAACCTAAAGTCTCGTTCTGGCGGACAGCACGAGATGCTCTGAGGCAACCCGCTTCTTCCATGTCCTGAGAGGTTACCAAGGATCATGAGGGCCCAGAAGAGTCAATCTGGGCCCCGGCCGCCGGGCGAACCAGCTATGCCTCACGGCATAGCGCATAAACGCAATTATGCAGCCCGGATGTTGAGCAGGAAGGCGTCAACTTCAGCGCGCAGCGTATCGGCTTCGTGGCGAAGTTCGTTCGATGCATTCAGCACTTCGCCGGCTGCGGTTCCAGCCTCGCTCGAGGCACGGCTCACGCCGACGATGTTGCTCGAGACTTCCTGGGTGCCGCTTGCGGCGTGCTGGATGTTGCGCGCGATCTCGCGGGTCGCCGCACCCTGTTCCTCGACGGCCGCGGCGATGGCGGTGGTGACCTCGTTGATCTCGCCGATGGTGGAGCCGATGTTGCGGATGGCGCTGACCGCCGATGCCGTGACGTTCTGCATGCTCGCGATCTGGGTGCGGATTTCGTCGGTCGCCTTCGCGGTCTGCTCGGCGAGGCTTTTCACTTCCGATGCCACGACCGCGAAACCGCGCCCGGCTTCGCCGGCACGCGCGGCCTCGATGGTGGCATTGAGCGCGAGCAGGTTGGTTTGCGACGCGATCTCCTGAATCAGATCGACGACGCTGCTGATGCGGTTGGCGTTGTCGGCAAGACCCTGCATGGTCGTGTCGGTCTTGCCGGCTTCGGTGACGGCGTTGGCGGCGATCTTGGTCGAACTCGTGACCTGACGGCTGATCTCCTGGATCGACGATGACAATTCCTCGGTACCGGCGGAGACCGTCTGCACGTTGACCGAAGTTTCTTCGGCAGCCGACGCGACGGTGTTCACCAGCGCGCTGGAATGTTCGGCGGATGTTGACATGCTCTCCGCCGTCGCTTGCATCACATTGGCGGAGGTCATCAGGCTGTCGAGCGCGGTGCGGACCTTGTCCTCGAAGCTGACGATCTGCTTTTCGATGCGCGACGCGCGTTCGGCCTTGGCGAGACGGTCCTGGTCCTGTTCGCTGCTCAGCGTGCGCGAGCGGATCATGCTGTCGCGGAACACTTCCAGCGAGTCGGCCATGACGGCGATTTCGTCCTGCTGGCGGCCGCGCTTCACTTCGGCATTGAGATCGCCTTCGGACAGGCGGCGCATCACGTCCTGCAGGTTGCCGATGCGGCCAAGGATGTTGCGGCCGACATAGAGCCAGACGAACAGCGCCGATCCGACCAGCGTGAGCACGCCGAGCGCGAGCATGGTCGTCGTTCCCAGCGTGATCGTGTTGTTCGCCCTGGCGGCTGCGGCATCCGTCGCCACCTGCACGTCATCGACCAGCCGCTTGATGCTCATTTCCAGGCCGCGGTTGAGCTTGCCGGTCTCTTCCAGAATAAGCCGGCCGTAATCGGCGGAATCCAGTTCCTTCTGGCGCAGCTTGAAAAGGCCGTTCTTCTTGTTGCCGAACGCCATCATCTGCGTGACGGCGTCCTTCAGCTTGTCGCCGTCGCCGGCATGGCCGAGCGCCTTGAGGGAGATCTCGATGCTGTCGTACGTCACCGAGAATGCATATTCCTGATCGCTGAGCGTCTCGGCGTTGTTGGCGTTTGCAGCGGCGCTGATGTTGCTCGCGGCGAAATTGACGTCGGCCAGCAGGCTGGCCAGCATATCGACGCCGCGCATGGCCTTGATGGCTTCCTTCGGCTCGGCATTCGGATTCACCAGCGCCGAATTGACGGAAGCTTTTGCATCTTCCGCCGCGCTGCTGATGATGTTGACGACGGCGCTATGGGCGGCGCGGGCGGCCTCGAACTTCTTGTTGTGCTCGGCGGCCAGATCCAGCCGCTCCTTCGCAGCCGCGCGCAGGCTGTTGATGGTGTCGTCGAGCATTTTGACGTTTTCTTCCAGCGCGGACACGACGCTCGGATCGGCCTTGAGAGTCTTGATCTCCTGAAGCTTCGTCAGCGCCGCGGCCTGAACCTCTTTCAGGCCCTGGGTGCGGGATTGCAGGGTGCTTTCATCGTCCGAGGCCAGCATCGCGGGACCGCGGGCGGCGAGGCTCTGGCTCAACCCGGACAACTGGAGACTTGCGCTCAGGCGGGGAATGTTCTGGCTGCTCAGTTCGTTCATCATGCCGCCGAGCTGGCCAAGCAGCAGGCTCGCTCCCGCGCTGATGGCGATCGCCATGCCGGCGATGACCGCAAAGGCCAGGAAGAGACTCCCCCGGACGCCAAGCTTCAGGCTGGGCAGTTTGAAACGAAACAGATTTCCGACCTTGAACCGCAAAGCCATAATTACGAATCCCCCGATCCCGTAAAATCACGCGCGGGCGGAGTATCGTGATGCCTGGTTAAAAATTTCGGGAGCTGGGGGCGTTTTCTGCCAAAAATTTCGTGCAGGGCTGCAATGCGAGGCTTTTGAGAGGGCTGGTGCTGCCAGACAGGATTGAACTGTCGACCTCTCCATTACCAATGGAGTGCTCTACCACTGAGCTACGGCAGCGAACGCCAGACGAGAAAGAGCCAGAACCGTACCAGGTACGTGAATCAGCTGAAAAGCCTCTAAAGGCGCGCGTTCCTTTGCCATAAGGCAACTGGCGGTGCAAGCACTGAGCGGCCTGTTCTTGGTCCCCGGCAGCGGAACTCAGGCAGATGCCGCCTTGGGAGGCTTGTATTTGGCCAGCTCCGGGCCGATCCGGGCACCCAGCTGGGTGCTCAATGCCTCCAGGGCCTTGAAGGGCCGGATCATCACCTCGAATTCGATGATTTTTCCGGCGGAATCGAATTTCACCAGATCGATGCCATTTAATTGCAGGTCGCCGATATTGGCGCTGAATTCCAGCGCCACATCGTGCGTCCCGGCCACGAAGGTGCGGTGATAGCGGAAATTCTCGAAAATCTGCACGACCGCGCCGAGGATCAGCACACTGGCGGGGCGTCCCGGAATCGGCAGATGCACGAACGGCGAACGGAACACGGTGGTTTCCGCAAAAAGCGGCCGCAGCACGTCCTCGCTCTTGGTTTCAACGAAGCGATGCCAGCCCTTGAGTGTCTCCTGCGCTGAAGGCGCAAGCCCCTGTGCGTCAGCCGTCATCACATTCTCCCCGTCACATTGCCTGCCGGATTCGATATAAAATAGTTCTTCACACCGGCGATACCCGGTCAAGGAAACCTGCAAGCAGGCCTGTCATGACGGACGACGTCAAAAATGAGCGCAACGCCAAATCGGCCCGCAATGAGCGGCTGAAATCGGCGCTGCGCGACAATTTGAAACGGCGGAAGTCGCAGGCCCGCGGCCGCGCCGGAATGGCGATCGTCACGCCCGATGACGATGCGAAGGCGCGGGACCATGCATCGGGCACGGGCTCACATCGGCGCGACGGCGACACCTGACCAGCCGCCTTCATCCATCGCTTGATTGTTTGGCGGGCAGACACGATCTAGTGTCCCGTATCCGACGTTCGCTTTGCTCCGCAGCGTCTTCCGAGCGAACGTCGGATACGAAAGGACATTAGAAAACTTATGATTCTAGTGATCCTTTGATTCTGACATTCGTAAAAGTGCCTGCGAAAGATCCGTACGAATGTGAGAACCGGATCACTAGCTTGATGAAGGCGATCTCCAACGAGGGATATCGCTGATCTGCTCGAACATAAGGATGCGTGAGATGGCGACGGACCAGGCAGCAGCAATTGGGACGGGCGCCCCGCAAACCGACGCCGCGCACGCGGCATTTCCCCGGTTCGAGCAGACGTTTCCGAAATTGACGGAAACAGAAATCGGCCGCATGCGCCGGTTCGGCGAGGTGCGTCAGCATAAGGACGGCGAATTGCTGTTCGAGTCCGGCAAGGTCGGCCCCGGCATGTTCGTTATTCTCTCGGGAAATGTCGCCATCAGCCAGCGCGACGGCCTGGGTCATGTCACGCCGGTGATCGAGCAGGGACCGGGCCAGTTTCTGGCCGAGATCGGACAGCTTTCTGGCCGCCGTGCGCTGGTGGATGGCACCGCCGAGGGTGACGTTGAGACGCTGCTGATCCCGCCGCCCAATCTGCGCGCGCTGCTTGTGGCCAAGCCGATCTCGGCGAGCGCATCATGCGCGCACTCATTTTGCGCCGTGTTGCCCTGATCCAGGCCGGTCTCGGAGGCCCGGTGCTGATCGGCTCGCCGTCGCTGGGCGACGTCGTGCGGCTGCAAGGCTTTTTGTCGCGCAACGGTATTCCCCATCATGTGCTTGATCCCGCCAACGACACGGACGCAGCAGATCTGATTGCGCGCTACTCGCCGTCACCCACTGATCTGCCGCTGGTGGTGGCCCCGGACGGCACCGTCCTGCGCAATCCCAGCGAAGTCGATCTTGCCTATGCGATGGGAATGATCGGCGGCCCGATCCGGGACAAGCTCTATGACGTCGCCGTCGTCGGCGGCGGCCCCGCCGGACTTGCGACCGCGGTGTATGCGGCGTCCGAAGGATTGTCGGTGGCGGTGCTCGATGCACGCCACTTCGGCGGCCAGGCCGGCGCCAGCGCCCGCATAGAAAATTATCTCGGATTCCCGACCGGTATCTCCGGGCAGGCGCTTGCCGGGCGGGCTTACAATCAGGCGCAGAAGTTCGGCGCGGACCTGATGATTCCGGTCGAGGCGAAATCGCTCGACTGCTCGAAAAGCGGCGGTGCATTCGGGCTCACGACCGAATGCGGTCATTTCCTGAAGGCGAAATCCATTGTCGTTGCCAGCGGTGCGCGCTACCGGCGCCCCACCATCGAGAATCTCGACAAGTTCGAGGGACGCGGCGTCTGGTACTGGGCATCGCCGATCGAGGGGAAGCTCTGTTCGCAGCAGGAAATCATTCTGGTCGGCGGCGGCAACTCCGCAGGGCAGGCTGCGGTGTTTCTCTCTAGCCACGCCAGCAAGGTGCGGATGATGATCCGTAGCGGCGGTCTCGCCGACAGCATGTCGCGCTATCTGATCGACCGCATCATGGCGACGCCGAACATCGAACTGATGATCCATACCGAGATCGTCAGGCTGGAGGGCGCGGAAGGCGGGCTCGAGCGGGTGCACTGGCGCAATCGCCGCACCGGCATCGAGACGGCGGGCGACATCCGCAACGTGTTTCTGTTTGTCGGCGCCGATCCTGCAACCTCATGGCTGAAAGGTTGCGGCGTTGAGCTTGATCGCACGGGTTTCGTGGTGACCGGTTCGCAGTGTGAGGAAGGCAAGCCGGTCTCGGGGCTGGAGACATCGGTGCCGGGTGTCTTCGCCGTCGGCGATGTGCGTTCGGGCTCGGTCAAGCGCATGGGCGGGGCGATCGGCGAAGGTGCGCAGGTCGTGGCCGCGCTGCATGGTTTTCTTGGCGACAAACCGGCGCAGCCTCATTAGCCTGTGAACCGCCGGAGAACTCTCTCACCAAGAGACCATGACATGCCCTGCAAGCACATCGCGGAGATCAAGGACGTCACTCCGAGTGCGCTGGGCTGCGAGGAATGCCTGAAGACCGGCAGCGTCTGGCTGCACTTGCGGATCTGCCGGACCTGCGGCCATGTCGGCTGCTGCGACGATTCGCCGAACCGGCACGCCACCAAACATTTCCGCGCCACGCAGCATCCCGTTATCGAAGGTTATGATCCGCCGGAGGGGTGGGGCTGGTGCTACGTCGACGAAATCATGTTCGACCTGTCGAAGCGCAAGACCCCGCATAACGGTCCGATCCCGCGTTATGATTGAACTGCGCCTGCCGATGATCTGAGCTTGCCAAATCTGTGTGTTGCCAGGTCTGTGTGTTGCCAGGTCCTCTTGTTATTTCAGCATGCAGTATTTTCGACGGGCCATTCGCGGCGCGGCCTGCGCCGCGGCAGTGGCGGCATCCATCGTTCTCGCGTCATTCGGTCCCGCGGCTGCGCAGTCGGCGCCGCAGAGCCGCTCCGCCGACGTGAATGGCGTCAAGCTGAACTATCTGATCGCCGGCGAGGGCGATCCTGTCGTGCTGCTGCACGGTTACGCGCAAACCAGCCACATGTGGCGGCCGCTGTTTCCCGGACTTGCGAACCAGCACACGGTGATCGCGCCGGATCTGCGCGGGTTCGGCAAATCCGATGCGCCTGAGGGCGGCTACACCAAGAAGCAAATGGCGCAGGACATCCACGCGCTGGTGAAGAGCCTCGGATACACCAAGGTCAAGATCGTCGGCCACGACATCGGACTGATGGTCGCCTATGCCTATGCGGCGCAGTATCCGGCCGAGGTCGATCGCATCGTGCTGATGGATGCCTTCCTGCCCGGCGTCGGCGACTGGAAGAACGTCTGGCTGCTGCGCGATCTCTGGCACTTCCATTTCTACGGCAAGACGCCGCTGGCGCTGGTGACTGGCCGCGAACGGATCTATCTCGAACATTTCTGGAATGATTTCGCCGCCAACCCGGCAAAATCGATCTCTCAGAAGGATCGTAAGTTCTACGCCAAGGCCTATGCGCAGCCGGGACACATGAAGGCGGGGATGGAAGTCTTCCGCGCGTTCGAAAAGGATGCCGACGATTTTGCCGGCTTTGCCAAGACCAGGCTGCCGATGCCGATGCTCGTGCTTTCCGGCGAGAAGGCGGGAGGGCTTTTCCTGATCGAACAGGGCAAGCTGGTCGCGACCAATGTCGAGGGTGTGATCGTGAAAGGCTCCGGACACTGGCTGATGGAGGAGGCGCCCGGTCAGGTAATTCCGAAGCTGGTGGATTTTCTCAATCGCTGATCAGCACGAAAATTTGTGAGCGCGCCGCGTGCGGAAATGGAACCTCTGTTGCGCTGCCCTGCGTATGATGTAGCCTTGGATTCATTCTAAACGGGCGCGCACCATGATTTTGGGCATGTCACTAGCGGGTTTCACGGTCCTTCATCTCATCATCTGCATGATCGCCATTGGCCTCGGCTTCGTGGTGGTGGGCGGGATGCTCGCCTCGAACCGGCTGCCCGGCTGGACGCTCTGGTTTCTCGTCCTGACCATCCTCACCAATGCGACCGGCTTTCTGTTTCCCTTCACCAAGCTGCTGCCGTCGCACATGGTCGCGCTGATCTCGCTGGTGCTGCTGGCGATCGCGGTCTACGCGCTCTACGCAAAAGGCCTCGCCGGTATCTGGCGCACGGTTTATGTGGTCACCGCGATGCTCGCGCTCTGGTTCAATGTGTTCGTCCTGATCGCGCAGTCGTTCCAGAAGGTCGCGTTGCTGAACGTTTATGCGCCGACCGGAGCCGAGCCGCCATTTGCAATCACCCAGGGCATCGTGCTGCTGTTTTTCATCGGCCTGATCATCCTCGGCATCAGGCGTTTCAAAACGGCTTAACGCACGTCTAAACGGGAGCGTCGATGAAAGTCATTGTCTTCGGCGCGACCGGCATGGTCGGGCAGGGCGTTCTGCGCGAATGCCTGCGCGATGGCGATGTGACGGAGGTGTTGACCGTCGGCCGCAGCGCCACCGGTCAGCAGCATCCGAAACTGCGCGAGCTCGTGCACAAGGACTTTCTCGATTTCTCAGCCGTTGAAAAAGACATCACGGGCTATGACGCCTGCTTCTTCTGTCTCGGCGTCTCCTCGCTCGGACTGGACGAGGAGCGTTATCGCCATCTGACCTACGACATCACACTGGCGGCGGCGCGGCCGCTGGCGCGGCTCAATCCCGGCATGACTTTCGTCTATGTCACCGGCGCAAGCACCGACAGCACCGAGCAGGGCCGCATGATGTGGGCGCGCGTCAAAGGCAAGACCGAGAACGACCTGCTCAAGCTGCCGTTCAAGGCGGCCTTCATGTTCCGTCCCGGTGCGATCCAGCCGCTGCACGGCGTCCGGTCGAAAACGGCGTGGGTTCAGGCGCTCTATGTCATGACCGGGCCGCTGCTGAGTTTCCTGCATCAGGTCGCGCCGAACTATGTCACCACCACCGAGGAACTCGGCCGCGCCATGCTGAGCGTTGCCAAGCGCGGCTATCCGAAACCGATCCTTGAGATGGAAGACATCCACAAGGCCGGGGCCTGATCGCATGTTGGGCCGGGCGGCCGGAAAGCCCTCTGTCCCCGCCCAACCGACACAATTCGAGCGATTTTTCAGGTATTAAGCTGAAGCGCCGGGGTTCTTGGGGCGTCCGGCGCGCGGTTTCCACCTCCACCGAAACGCGCTAAAAGCCATTTTATCCGCAACAGGGCAGGTTTCGCATGGATCGCATTCGCATTGTCGGCGGCAATAAACTCAACGGCACCATTCCGATTTCCGGCGCGAAGAACGCGGCTCTGCCGCTGATGATCGCAAGCCTGCTCACCGATGAGACGCTGATTCTCGACAACGTGCCGCGCCTGGCCGACGTCGCGCAGCTTCAGCGCATTCTCGGCAATCATGGCCTCGACATCATGTCGAAGGGCAAGCGCCCGGGCGACCATGAGTATCAGGGCCAGACGCTGCATATTTCCGCGGCCAACATCATCGACACCACCGCTCCCTATGAGCTGGTCTCGAAGATGCGCGCCAGCTTCTGGGTGATCGCGCCGCTGCTCGCGCGGATGAAGGAAGCCAAGGTGTCGTTGCCCGGCGGCTGCGCCATCGGCACGCGCCCTGTCGATTTGTTGATCATGGCGCTGGAGAAGCTCGGCGCGGAATTGCAGATCGACGGCGGCTACGTGATCGCGAAAGCGCCCGGCGGGCTTGTCGGCGCTGAGATCGATTTCCCCAAGGTCACGGTCAGCGGGACTCATGTGGCGTTGATGGCGGCGACGCTGGCGAAAGGCACGACGGTCATCAAGAACGCGGCGTGCGAGCCCGAGATCGTCGATGTCGCCGACTGTCTCAACAAGATGGGTGCGAAGATTTCCGGCGCCGGCACGACGCGGATCGTAATCGAGGGCGTCAAGAAGCTGCACGGTGCGCGGCACACGGTGCTGCCGGACCGGATCGAGACCGGCACCTATGCCATGGCGGTGGCGATGACCGGCGGCGATGTCCAACTCGCGGGCGCGCGGCCTGAACTGCTGCAATCGGCGCTCGACGTGCTGACGGAAGCCGGCGCCACCATCACGCCGAACAACGAAGGCATCCGCGTTGCGCGCAACGGTGCGGGTATCACCCCGGTCAAGGTCACGACCGCGCCGTTCCCGGGCTTCCCGACCGATCTTCAGGCGCAGCTCATGGCGCTGATGGCCTGCGCCAAGGGCTCGTCGCACATCACCGAAACAATTTTTGAAAACCGTTTCATGCATGTTCAGGAACTGGCGCGGTTCGGTGCGCGTATCTCCCTCGATGGCGAGACCGCGATCATCGACGGCATCGCCAAGCTCAAGGGCGCGCCGGTGATGGCGACGGATTTGCGCGCCTCGGTGTCGCTGGTGATTGCGGCGCTGGCGGCGGAAGGCGAAACCACCGTCAATCGCGTCTATCATCTCGATCGCGGCTTCGAGCGGCTCGAGGAAAAACTGTCTGCCTGCGGCGCGACCATCGAACGCATCAGCGGGTAATGCAGGGCATGATCCCGAAAAGTGGAAGCCGGTTTTCGGAAAAGATCATGCCCACTTGAAACAACGGCGGGGGCCATGTCTCAGAACAAAACGGCTCAGCAGAATGTATCCCGGCGCAAGCTGGCCGCGCTGGATGAAGACGATCTCGCGGTGATCTCCGCCCACATCCAGGATGCGGCGGTGGTCGCGGGCGACATCCTCTGGCGGCAGAACGAGAAGCGTCTGGTCGTCGCCATGCGGCGGATAGACTGCGAGGATATCCTCGCCGGTGATTGCGTTCCGCGCCGCCTGATCTCGGCGCTGCGTTTCGACCGCGTGCTGTCGTGCCAGTCGCGCGAGATCGACATGACGGCCCCGGAACTCCCGCTGACCCTGCTCGGGCTGGAATTCCATCCCGGCAAGAAACCGGGCGGCCAGGTGCTGCTGCTGTTCGCTACCGGCGGGGTGCTCAGGCTCGAGGTCGAGTGCCTCGAATGCGAACTGGCCGATCTGGGCCCGGACAACTCGGACGGCGATCTGGCGGCAGAGCCCAATCTGCCTGCGCACACAGACATTTAGCAACCAATCCGGGCGGTCCCGCTCGCGGTTTCATTCCAGGAATGTTATGGGTTGACGGTGACTAGTGTGGCGGTTCGCAAGTCCGCAACATTTGTCAGCACGTCCATTTAGCGGACTTGCGAACCAAAGCCACACTAGAAACTATAATTCCTAGTGTCCTTTTGAATCCGAAGTTCGCTATGGAGCGTGCCGCAAAATGAGGCGAACTTCGGATTCAGGACACTAGCATCGCGCCAATGACCACGCCTTTAATTGATCCCCTGCCGGACCCTGGAATGCCGATCCGCCTCACCAGCCACAGCGCCGACTTCAGCGAGCGCTTCAACGCCTTTCTCGACATGAAGCGGGAGGTTTCCGCCGATATCGACGCCTCCGCGCGCGCCATCGTCGACGATGTGGCGAAGCATGGCGATGCAGCGCTGATCGCGGCGACCAAGAAATTCGACCGGCTCGATGTGGCGGCAACCGGATTGCGGATTACACCGGTGGAAATCGAAGGTGCGGTGAAGGCTTGCGATACTGCGACGCTCGATGCCCTGAAGTTCGCGCGCGATCGCATCGAGGTTTTTCACCAGCGGCAATTGCCGAAGGACGAGCGTTTCACCGACGCCGCGGGTGTCGAACTCGGCTGGCGCTGGAGCGCCATCGAGGCCGTCGGGCTGTATGTACCGGGCGGCACCGCGGCCTATCCGTCATCGGTGCTGATGAACGCGGTGCCGGCGAAGGTCGCCGGGGTCGGGCGCGTGGTGATGGTGGTGCCGTCTCCGGACGGCAAGCTCAATCCGCTGGTGCTGGCGGCGGCGCAGCTCGGCGGCGTCTCGGAAATCTACCGCGTCGGCGGCGCGCAGGCCGTTGCGGCGCTGGCCTATGGCACGGCCACCATCAAGCCGGTGGCGAAGATCGTCGGTCCCGGCAACGCTTATGTTGCCGCGGCCAAGCGGCTGGTGTTCGGCAAGGTCGGCATCGACATGATCGCCGGCCCGTCCGAAGTGCTGGTGATTGCGGATCGCACCGCGAATCCCGACTGGATCGCAGCCGATCTGCTGGCGCAGGCCGAGCACGACGCCAACGCGCAGTCGATTCTGATTACCGATGACGAGACGCTTGCGAACGACGTCGCGCGTGCTGTCGAAGCCCAACTGACAACACTGCCGCGTGCGCAGATCGCACGCGCCTCGTGGAATGACTTCGGTGCGATCATTCTGGTGAAGTCGCTCGATGAATCAATTGCGCTCGCCGACGCGATTGCCGCCGAGCATCTGGAAATCATCACGGCCGATCCCGAAGGCTTGAGCGTGCGTATCCGCAATGCCGGCGCGATCTTCTTGGGCAGCCATACACCGGAAGCGATCGGCGACTATGTCGGCGGTTCGAATCACGTTTTGCCCACGGCGCGTTCGGCGCGTTTCTCCTCGGGCCTCGGCGTGCTGGATTTCATGAAGCGGACCTCGATCCTGAAGTGCGGACCGGAGCAGCTTCGCGCCCTGGGACCGGCGGCGATGACGCTCGGCAAGGCCGAAGGGCTGGATGCCCATGCGCGCTCGGTCGGATTGCGGCTTAATCTCTCATGAGCAAGAAGCCCCTGCCAGATCAGGATCCCAACAACCGCGTGGTCGCGGTGACGCTTGATGAGGAATCGATCGGGCGATCGGGGCCGGACATCGAGCACGAGCGCGCGATCGCGATCTACGATCTCGTCGAGAAGAATCTGTTCGTGCCCGAGGGCAACCACACCGGCCCGTTCACGCTGCACATCGGAATCACCGGCAATCGGCTGATGTTCGACATCAAGCGCGAGGACGGCGCGCCCTGCGTTGTGCATCTCTTGTCGCTGACGCCGTTCCGCCGGATCGTGAAGGACTACTTCATGATCTGCGACAGCTACTATCAGGCGATCCGCACTGCGACGCCCGACAAGATCGAAGCCATCGACATGGGCCGCAAGGGTATCCATGACGAAGGCTCACGCACCTTGATGGAGCGCCTTGAAGGCAAGGTGCGCATCGACTTCGAGACCTCGCGCCGGCTGTTCACGCTGATCTCGGTGCTGCACTGGAAGGGCGACGGCAGTACATGACTCCGAAACGTGTCATGCGCAAACTTAGCGGGCGAGCCTGACGAATGGCGGCGCGTTCCCCGCAAGCGGTTCTGTTCATGTGCGGGCAGAACAGCGTCCGCTCTCCGACGGCAGCCTGTCTGCTGCGTCACCTCATTCCGCGCGGGCTGTATGTGCAGTCGGCGGGCGTCAGCAAGGCCGACCTCGATCCGTTCGCGGTGGCGGTGATGAAGGAAATCGGTCTCGACATTTCCAACCACAAGCCGTGGACGGTCGCCGATCTGGAAGACTGGGAAGGCCTGAATTTCGATCTGATCGTGACGCTGTCGCCGGAGGCGCATCACAAGGCGCTGCAACTGACCGCGACCTCGGCGACCGAAGTCGAATACTGGCCGACGCCCGATCCGGTCGGCGTCGAGGGCCGCCGCGAGTTGCAGCTCGATGCCTACCGGCATGTTCGGGACAGTTTGCAGCGGCGGATCCGCGAGCGTTTCGCGCCCAAGGCCATCAAGAACGAGTAGGCAAAATCGTCAGAAATCCAACCCGGACACGCCGCCGCGCTGTTGTCGGGACCACGCCCTTCGGATAGTTTCCGCGCCCATTGACCCCTGACCGAACGACAAATCTCGCATGTTAGGCCGTCCCAAATTTGTTCTCGCTTCCGGTTCGCCGCGACGCCTGAGCCTCTTGAATCAGGCCGGTATCGAGCCCGATGCGCTGCGCCCCGCCGATGTCGACGAGACGCCGAAGCGCGGCGAGCTGCCGCGCGCCTGCGCCAACCGTCTGGCCCGCGCCAAGGCGGACGCGGCGCTCAAGTCCGTGCAACTCGATGATGATCTCCGCGGGTCCTACATTCTTGCTGCTGACACCGTGGTCGCGGTCGGCCGCCGCATTCTGCCGAAGGCGGAACTGGTGGACGAGGCCTCGCAATGTCTGCGGCTGCTGTCGGGCCGCAATCATCGCGTCTACACCGCGATCTGCCTCGTGACCCCGAAGGAAACATTCCGTCAGCGGCTGGTGGAAACGCGGGTGCGGTTCAAGCGGCTGAGCGAGGACGACATCCAGGCGTATATCGGCTCCGGCGAATGGCGCAGCAAGGCCGGCGGTTACGCGGTGCAGGGCATCGCGGGTTCGTTCGTGGTGAAGATGGTTGGTTCTTACTCCAATGTGGTCGGACTGCCGCTTTATGAAGTGACCACGCTTCTCGGCGGCGAAGGTTTTCCGATCCGCTTCGGCTGGCTGAATGCCAGTTGATGGCGCGAAAACCGCGCGCGCCGCGAGACCCTGTCCGATCTGCGGCAAGCCGCCGGTCGAGGCGTCCAAGCCGTTCTGTTCGGAACGCTGCCGCGACGTCGACCTGAATCGCTGGCTGTCGGGGTCCTACGCCATCCCGGCGCGCGAGAGCGACGACGAGGACGAACCGGACGAGCCGAAATAGGCCATTTGGGCGTTTTCAAGCCCAGCCGAAGCCCTTGAATTCGGTGGGATTTTGAGAGCCCGCCGCGCGGCGCGCCACCCCCCTCAAAATTCCGCCGGTGGCTGGACAGCGCCGCCGCGTCTCACTATAAACCGGCGCTCTCCCCGGGCAGCGTTCGGGGCGGCGCCCAGGTAGCTCAGTTGGTAGAGCATGCGACTGAAAATCGCAGTGTCGGTGGTTCGATCCCGCCCCTGGGCACCATCACTTCAATAAATGAGGACGGGCCGCATCGCTATTTGCGGACAGGCCCTAGTTTTTCGACCTCCTGCAATACAATTTCCGTGGCCTTCAACAAGTCAGCAAGCAACTGATCGTCGACGTCGAAGTAGCCTTCGTATTCGACGGAGTTTCTGCTGGTGTGGCATTTTTCCAGAACGCGCCAAACTCCGGCATCAAGGCCGAGCGTATGCGGGAGAGCCGAGAAAACGACAAAGCGTTTGTTGTTCGGACGGTATCCGTGCCATCGCATTGCCGACAACGAAAACGCGTGGGCCGCGCTGTACGCCAGATCGAAACGGCTTTCCGTGGAAAGTCCCGTCTTCTTCGCATCGGTCAGGCGGGCGCGGCCGGACGCCAGAAGGCCGTCAATTTCTTTTTGATCGGCAGCCTCAACCTTCAAAAGCTCGATCCTGACGAGATTGTTAAGTTCCCTGGAGCTCATTCGCGTCTCCATAGATGAAGATTTTTGGCTGCTGAATGATTTTTGTCACGAACGGATTCTTGTCTTCGATTTTCCTTGCCCAGTCTTTCGTCGTCATAAGATTTGGACTAACCGGGCGCTGAAGGGTCTGCTCTGCTTTCTGCAATGCGCTGAAGATGGGGCTATAGGACAGATCGTCGCCGACGATGATCAGGTCGATGTCGCTTTTCGATGTGTCGAGACCTTTCGCGACCGATCCGTAGACAAATGCGAAGCGAATCTGGGTCCGGAATTTCCTGAGGGCGCTTTGAATCGGTTCAACCAGACCGACCGTCTTCATGATCAGACCACGAAGGTCATCAAAAATCGGAGATTCCTTGTTGGCCCGATACATCTTCCGGTTGCCCGATGGCGTGGCGGTAATAATGCCTGCATGGGTGAGCTTTTCGAGCTCGCGCTGAACAGCCCCTGAGCCGGATTGAACAATCTTTATGATTTCGGACGCGTGGTATTGCCGCTCGGGCTGTCCGATCAGGAGCGTCAGAACACGGAGCTGCACTTGCGCAAATAAAGCGCTCGCGAGTCCGGATTTACTGTGTGCGATCTTACCCATTTTGGGATTGATATTACCCAATATGGGTAAACAGAGGAAGGGTCAATTTCAACCCAAATTGGGAATGATTCAACCCAATTTGGGTAACAGACTGCGGCGGACAAACCCCTGTTATCTCAATAGTTGATAGCGCTGCCTGGGCACCATTTCTCTCCACTCCCACTCAATCGATATCGAATCGGACGCCCTGGGCGAGCGGAAGGTCGTGGCCGAAATTGATGGTGCTGGTGACCCGGCGCATATAGGCCTTCCATGCGTCCGACCCCGCCTCGCGGCCGCCGCCGGTTTCCTTTTCGCCGCCGAATGCGCCGCCGATCTCTGCGCCCGATGGGCCGATGTTGACATTGGCGATGCCGCAGTCGGAGCCCATCACCGAGAGAAATTTCTCCACCTCGTGCATGTCGGTCGAGAAGATCGAGGATGACAGCCCTTGCGGCACGTCGTTGTGCAGCGCCAGCGCCTTGTCGAGCTCCGAATATTTCATGACGTAGAGAATCGGCGCGAACGTCTCTCGCCGCACCGGCCCGGTCTGCGCCGGCATTTCGGCCAGCGCAGGCGTGACATAATACGCTACGGGTTTTTGTTTTTCATCGATGCGCGCGCCGCCAAAAACCTCTGCGCCGAACGTCCGCGCTTCCGCCAGCGCCTCCTGCATTTTCAAAAAGGCCGTCTCGTCGATCAGCGGCCCAACAAGCACGTCATCTTTCGCGAGAGGATTGCCGATCCGGACTGACGCATAGACCTGCTTCAGCCTCCCGACAAAGGCATCGTAAACGCTGTGATGAACGAACAGCCTGCGAAGCGATGTGCAGCGCTGGCCCGCCGTGCCGATGGCGGCGAAGGCGATGGCGCGAACGGCGAGGTCAAGGTTGGCCGACGGGCACACGATCGAGGCGTTGTTGCCGCCAAGTTCCAGGATGCTCCGGGCAAAACGCCGCGCCAGGCGCGGACCGACCATTCGCCCCATGGCGGTGGATCCGGTGGCCGAGACCAGCGGGACGCGCGGATCATCGACCAATAGCTCGCCGACGTCTCGTCCGCCGATCAGCAGTGTCGAGAGATCGGCCGGTATGCCGTTGATTTTCGCCGCCGCGCGCTCGAACAGCGCCTGAACGGCGATCGCCGTCAGCGGCGTCTTTTCCGATGGCTTCCAGATTACCGGGTTGCCGCAGACAAGGGCGAGGGCGGCGTTCCACGCCCAGACTGCAACAGGGAAATTGAACGAGGTGATGACCCCCACGGGGCCAAGCGGATGCCACTGCTCCATCATCCGGTGGTTGGGCCGCTCGCTCGCGATGGTGAGGCCGTAGAGCTGGCGCGAGAGACCGACTGCGAAATCGCAGATGTCGATCATCTCCTGAACCTCGCCTTGTCCTTCCGACAGGATTTTTCCAGCCTCGATGGTGACCAGGCGTCCAAGCGCGGTTTTGGCGTCGCGCAGTTCATTACCGAGAACGCGAACGAGTTCGCCGCGTTGCGGCGCGGGAACGGTTCTCCATGCGAGGAACGCATTTTGCGCCCGGCTGATCGCTTCGGTCGCGCTGCCGGCGGTTGCATCCTGCACGCTGGCAATCGTCTCGCCGGTGAGCGGTGAGCGCACTGCGCGTGAACCTTGAGTGTAGCGATCGCTTGGAACGCCGAGATTTTGAAGAAGCGAATCGACATCGTTTGCGAGAGTCATGCCGTGCTCCGGGGAAACCTAGCTTTCGGGAGGCGGAACAAAGCAGAGAATACCCGCCTCAGGCGTGTAGCACAAAACTGCGCCCCCGGTCGGGTTGTGACGCTCATCGAGAATTCTCTCCGCCGGGACCCGGAGCCAGAACGTCGACGAGACATGCCACTTGTGGTCAACCTTGACCTCATAGCCCTGGTTATCCCGCCGCACCTCGGCGGCGCGGCAATCAGCGATCGAGCAACACTCCGCGCCCGTTCCCGGCTGTTTCAAACCCTTGAACCACGGCGCCAATGCCGGGTCCGCGTTATCGGGCGGCGCGGCATGGAGCGGCGTAACGGACAGTGCGATCGCGATGGCTTGCGTAACGAATGTTCGCATGCGGACCTCCGTCAAGACATATGCGCATCGCGCTTCCGTTCCCTGACCATCGAGACAATAAGCCGTATCCCTGACGCCGCAAGCAGCACGGATAGCATATCAAGGACCAGTGAACCCGGCATGCCCGACCGGCAGCGTGAGACGGTAGTTATTGCGATGATCGCAGCTTCCTGAAAGGATCGGCGACATCTCCGAGCCTCGACGGGAGCCTTTCGATGTCTCGATTGCGCCTGATCTTCGCACTCATTGGCATCGTTCTGCCTATCGATATCGGCACTGCGCAGATCAAGCCGCAGCCGAGCGAGTGCCTTGCGATCGCGCAGTCCATTCCCCGCGTCATGTTCGCAAGCCTGTCCACGGTCGCTGCGGAAAAGGGCGAGGTGATCATTACCTACGCGGGGCATTCGACCTACATCATCGAGACGCCCGGCAACGTCACCATCGCCACCGATTTCAGCGGCGCTTACACTGCGGGTAAATCGCCCAACGTCGTGACCATGAACCGGGCGCATTCGACGCACTACACGCTGAACCCAGATCCGCGCATCGCCCACGTGCTGCGCGGCTGGGGCGACGGCGAAGGCCCGGCGCGTCACGCGCTGGTCGTCGGCGATACCTTGATTCGCAATGTACCGACAGATATTCGCGGCGGCTGGCGGTCCGGTCCTGACACGGTGATGCAGAAGGACGGCAATTCGATTTTCATCTTCGAGGTGGCGGGTCTGTGCATCGGCCATCTCGGCCATCTGCATCATCCGCTCGATGAAACACACTACGCCGCGATCGGCCGCCTCGACATCGTCATGGTGCCGATCGATGGCACGTACACGCTGTCGCTCGACGGCATGTCGGAGATCACGCGGCGGCTGCGCTCCTCGATCGTGCTGCCGATGCATCGCTTCGCAACACCGCTGAGCGATTTCATCGCGCGGATGAACGGGCAGTTCGAGATGGACATCCGGCCGGAGCGGTCGCTCTCGGTCTCGCGCGACACGCTGCCGAAAAGGCCGACGGTCATCATTCTGGACGGGGTTTAGGGTGTCGTTGCTTACCCCCACCCCGGCGCTTTGCGCCGACCCTCCCCACAAGGGGGAGGGAGAAGAAAGAACGCGACATCGCGTGAAGTCATCCCTCCCCTGAATGGGGAGGGTGGCTGGCCGGAGGCCAGTCGGGTGGGGTGATCGTCAATAGTCGCTCAGTGAAAATCTAAAACCCCGCGGCCAGATCCTTCGCGCCCTGAAGATTGACCTGGTTGTCCATCCGCGCATCTGTCGCCGCCAGCAGCTTGGCGACGGTGTTGTTGCGGATCGCCACAGGATTGCGCTCATAGCCGTTGCGCTGGAAGAAATTCGACGTCGGCACCACAATGCGCATCGCCTGCGGCATCGACACCATGTCGAATCCGTTGCCGTCGCCGGTCAGGTTCATCATCTCAAGCTCGGCGGCGGTGAGCGGCGCGGTGTAGCCCTTGCGCTTGGCGAAATTGACCGAGTCCATCAGCTTCAGCGTCTGCAACAGCGGCCCGACATCGACATCGAGGTTGAGCGCGTGGACGGCGATGCCGCGCGGCGTGACGCCGAGCTTTTCGTGGGCGCTCCATTCATTGGGCACGGTTTTGCAGAACGCGATCATCTGCTGGACGATGGCGGTCTTGCGCTCCAGCGCGGCCTTCTGCGGTCCCGTCGCCTGACGAATTTTTTCGCCGAGCGTCTTGAGGATCATGCCGCCATGTTCGGCAAGCAGGTCGATGGTGTTGGTGGTCAGAAGCTGGTTGTAGCCGAGTGCGGTGGAGATCGCGCGGGCGCCGGGGCGGGTGCCTTCCAGCCCGGCCTGCACATCGTATTTGCCGTTGCCGCCGGATTCGAAGCTGTAGATTCGCACGGCTTGATCCTTGGTCAGGCCGAAGCTCGAGGCCACCTGCGCATAGGCGCGCTTGTATTCGATCTCGGTGGCGGGCTTGCGCGGCGTGAACTGAAAATGCTCCTGCGCATTGCTCAGAAAATCCGCCACGACCGGGAGCGGCTTGCGCTCTGACGGCGGCTTGTCCGGCGCTGAGGGATCGACCGGCTTTGGCGGCCCGCTATAGACCGGCGGCTGGGTGAGCACATAATCCTCGGCGACGATGGTCTCGCCGTTGCGCCGCTTGGCGTTCCGCGTCCGCCGCTTGTCGCTGATCGATGTCCAGTAGGCCGACGCCGCCTCATCAAACGGCTGGCGGACGGCGGTGTATTCGGCGAGCTTGCGGCGATACTCCGCCATCGCCTGCGGTGTCTGCGCGAAGACGACGGAGGGCAGTGTCGCGGCAATGACCGCGACCGCGATGCAGGCCATCGTCCACCGAACGTTTCTCACATGAACACCGCGACATTCTGCCGGCTGACCAGCACCGGCTGTCGATCGGCATTCCAGAGGGTGGTCGCCTGGCTGGAATAGCCGCCTGCGACATTCTCGGCCCTGGTTTGCAGAAGCCACCAGCCGTCTTTGGTTTCCGGCCTGTCGGTCAACAGATCGATGGTCCAGGTCATGGTGCTGAGCGGCCCCGGCCGCCCGAACAGCACGAGTGCCGCGGGCGGCGGCGAATCGGTGAGCGCGACAAGGGCCGCTATCGATGCCGGTTTCGCTTCATCCTGATGCCGCAACCAGATCGAAAAGTTCGGCTGCTGGCTCTGGCTGAACGGAGGATTGCCGCCGGCGAAACGTCCCTCGAAATGCTGGATGAAACTCAATCCGGGAATCTTGCGGAAGAACGGCGGACAGGCCTCCGGCTCGGGCACCGCAGGTGCCGCCAGACTGCGGTATGCGACCGCCGAATCGCGCGCCGTGCCGTAGCAAAGCGTGGCCCGCGTCGAGAGGCCGGCTTCGCCGAACAGGTCGACACCGACGAAGATCGTCGACTTGCCTTTGCGCAGGATGGTCGGCTTGATCGTCACCGTGCCGGCCGCCGGGCCGACGAACCCGAATTGTGCAGAGCGCAACGGCGGCAGTTCGCCGAACTGGCGCGCCACGCTTTCGAGGCAGAAGGCAGCGGAAAGACCGCCATAGATGGTGCGGCCCTGAAGCCAGTCCTCTGTCGCCGTGACCGAACAGGTCTCGCCGTTGACCGTTATGGTGTCCATCAATGCGGTGAAATCGATCATCGTGCTGTGCCTGCTCCTGAAATCGGTCCGCGAGTCGCGGTCATGGCTGCCATGATCGCTCAATCCGGTGAATCGCGCAGCCAGAACTTCTTGCGAAACTCTCTCGGACTCACCGCAGACTCATTCGGTCAGTAAAGCTGACCGAATCAAGTTATCAACAGGCGTTTGATCGGCTCTTTCGAATCATTCTCGCTTCACGATACGAGATGGTTTCAGATGTGACGCTTGCGTGACTGTGGCGTTCGCGTGCGGGGCGACGATCATGAACAAAATTGTTTCGCCGAAGGGTTTTGTTTCGAACGAGTTGTCGAAGTTGTTCGGCGACGTACCGAAGCCGGACCGCGCCGAGTGGGAGAAGACACTCAAGGCGCTCAAGCCGTGGCTCAGCCCGGAAAAATTCGCAGAAACCGAAGCCATTCACTGGCGCATGTTCGAGCGCGCCAACCGCTGGCACGAAAGCAAGTCGTCCTCGTCGAAGGACTGACGCTCTACTCGTCATTGCGAGGAGCACGGCGACGAAGCAATCCAGAAGCAACAAGCAAGACTGGATTGCTTCGCTTGCGCTCGCAATGACGCCGTCAACGCCCCTGCTGTATGATGATCTCAGAGCTGCCGCGCTCACACGCCGCTGCTCGCGGGCGTCTCGATCGGCACGTCGTTCGCCTTGGTGCGATCCGGCGTCTCGTCCTTCCACCGCACCGACCCCAGCGGCCGTTCCAGCATGCGATGAACCTTGATCGGTTCTGGCCCGAGATGAAACTCGATGGCCTTGAGCTGGATCTCGCGCTCGGACTGGGTCGAGCGGTTGCGCTGACGCAGATAGTCCAGCCAGGTGGGGCAGTGATAGCGCTCGATCCACAGTTCCGGGTCGGCGATATCGCGCGCGATCGACCAGTCATAGGCGCCGTTGCGCTGGCGGATGGCCTGGAGCTGCAGCATCGTGGTGTAGAACGCACGGGCTTTCTGCTGGCTGACGCGATACTCGATCTCGACCACGATCGGCCCGCTTCGCTGCGAGATCGAAAGATTCACTTCCGGCTCTTCAAGCGCGTCGACTGCGTCGGTGTTGGCGCCGTCGGTCGATGGCATGCGCAGCCAGATCGCCAGCACCGGCGAGACGAACATCACAGCAGCAGCAACCAGCAGCGCCTTGTCCACGCCGACGCCGTTGGCGACATAGCCCCACAGCCAGCTTCCGATCGCGACGCCGCCGGCGATTGCAGCCTGATACGCAGCGAGCGCGCGGCCCGCGACCCAGCGCGGCGTCGAGAGCTGCACGCCGATGTTGAACAGCGTGACCGCGATCATCCATGACGCGCCGGCCACGACCAGCGCAGCGCCGGTCAGCGCGGGCCAGCGGCTGAGCGCAAGCACGCCGATTGCAACACCCATGGTCAGCGCACACAGGCGAACCGCGTACTCACCGCTCAGATGCGCGCGCACGCTTGAAATGTTGAGCGCGCCGAGGACGCCGCCCATGCCGAAACAGCCCAGCATGATGCCGTAGGTCTGGGCGCTGCCGTGCAGGATGTCGCGCGCCACCAGCGGCAGCAGCGCGAGCACCGAGCCACCCGCGATGCCGGTTACCAATGTGCGGTAGAGCACGATACGGATCGATGGTGAGTGAATGATGTAGCGAACGCCGGAGACGACGGCGCGGCGGAGCCGCTCCGGCGGCAGCCGCGACGGCTCCAGCGTGCGCTGCCAGAGATAGAGCACGACGATGAGCGGAATATAAAGCAGCACATTGCAGACGAACGCCGCCACCGCGCCCGCCGCCGCGACGATGATGCCGCCAAGCGCCGGGCCGAAACTGCGCGCGATGTTGTAGCTGATGCCGTTCAGCGCGACCGCCGAAGGCAGCGTTTCGGCGGGCACCTGCTCGCTGACCGAGGCCTGCCACGCCGGGCCGAACAGCGCCATGCTGCTGCCGATCAGGAAACAGAACAGCAGCAGGCTGTTGGGCGTGATCGCGTTGAGATAGGCGAGCACGGCCAGCGTCACGCCGCCCAGTAGCCCGAGCGACAGCGCGGTGAGACCGACAATGCGCCGGTCGTACATGTCGGCGATGGCGCCCGCCGCCAGCGACAGCAGCATGATCGGCAGCATCAGCGCAGTCTGGACCAGCGCCACCATGCTGGCCGAAGACGTCATCTGGGTCATGGCCCAGGCGGCGCCGACGCCGTTGATCATCAGGCCGAGATTGGTGAGCAGACTGGCCAGCCAGATTCGCCGGAACACCGCATGCCTCAAGGGCGCTGCGATACCGTCGGCCGACAGCAGGGATCGTTTGGCAGGCTTGTCGGTCGTCGTATTCAAGACAGGAATCCCCGAAAGAGCTGCATCATTAATGGACCGGCAGGCCCGCGATATGAAGCGCGAATGTGTTCCAATCGGAGCGGCTTGAACAGGGAACTGCTACCAGCGCCATTGCCCGTCGGCGGTCCAGCGGGACCGGTGGCCGACAAGGCGCATCCAGCGGGTGACGATCTGGTCGAACCCGGTCACGTAGTCGCAAGCCTTGTCGCGCGTCCACCTCGCATCGGCCCTGACCTCGGCAAAGGTCTTTTCGCTGGCGTAGGAATAAAGCTGAAGCGGCTTTGATGAATCACTGATCTCGGCGCGGTTGGCGATCAGTTCCCGGTCCAGCGTGTTGAACACCACACATGGGGTGCTGGCGTAAGTCATCCGCAGATCGTCCGCGATGACCTTGGCGTTATCCGGTGGAAGCTCGATCTTATAGGACATAAGAAACGCGGCCGCTGCGAGCAATGCGGCAAGGACAACGCCGCTCAAAACCGGCCAGATGAGCCGGGGACGCCTGACAGCTTCTGCTTGGTTCGGTTGCGGCATGAACTCGATAATAGCATCGCCGGCGGGAATGTTCCCGGACGCCGCGGCGGATCAAAACCTGCCGCGGCGTCAGGGCACAGCGATTACTCAGGCTTGATCTTGGCGAACTCGGCGACCTTGCCCCACTTCTCTGTCTCCGCGATGACGAACGCCTGCATTTCCTCGGGCGTGTTGCCAATCGGTTCGCCGCCGAGCTTGCGGATACGCTCGATCCCGTCGGGCGACTTGATGTACTTGATGATGCTGGCGTTGAGCTTCATCACGATGTCCTTCGACACCTTCGCCGGAGCGGCGACGGTGAACCACGAAGCCGCGTCGTAGCCCTTCACGGTTTCGCCGATCGGAGGAATGTCGGGCAGCAGCGGCCAGCGCTCCGCGGTGCTGATGGCCAGCGCACGCACATTATTGTTTTCGGCGAAGGGAAGAACCGCCGGCAGGTTGTCGATCATCACATGAACCCGGCCGGCCACCAGATCGGTCAATGCGGGCGCACTGCCTTTGTAGGGAACATGCACGATGTCGATGCCGGTCATCGACTTGAACAACTCGGTGGCGAGATGCGCGGTGCTGCCGAGACCGGGTGTGCCGTAGAACAACTGTCCCGGCTTCGATTTCGCCAGCGCGATGAATTCGGCGACCGTTTTCGCAGGCACCTCCGGATTGACCGACATCAGGTTGGGAACGCGGGCGATGATGGTGACCGGCTGGATATCCTTGATCGGATCGTAGGGCATGTTCTTCTGAACATACTTGTTGATCGCATGGGTGCCGGGTGTGCCGACAATGAAGGTGTATCCATCGGGCTCGGCCTTCGCGACGAAATCGGCGGCGATGTTGCCGCCCGCGCCAGGCTTGTTCTCGACGATGAACTGCTGGCCGTATTCTTCCGAAAGTTTCTGCGCAACCAGACGTCCGAGAATATCGGTGGTTCCGCCGGCGGCGAACGGCACGACGAACTTGACCGGGCGGTCCGGCCAGGCGGCGGCCTTTGAGGCGCGGCTCAGAAACGGCGTCGCGCCGAACGCTGCTGCGCCGGCAAGAAGAGTGCGGCGGGTGAGGTGCGCGGAAGCAGGTCGTTTGGACATGAACTTGAATTCTCCCGTATGAGGCCCTGCGGGCCTCGTGCTTTTTTGAAAGCCGCAAAGCGATGCGAACTTTGGATGCGAAACACTTAGTCGCCAACGGTGACGACTCTTACGGCATGCCCGCTCCATTGACTATTGTGCGGCGCAATATGGCGGATGGCTGCCTTCCTGTTCCTGCTGGGCTAATTCACTTACAACGGCGGCCTCCATCGCGCGCCCTTGTTGAGGTCATTTCGTGAGTCTGTGTCTTGCAACTGCCGGTGTCGTGAAGTCGCTGGCGGTGGCATCCTTCATGCTGTCGTGGGCGCCTTCTGCTGAAAAGACTGAGTGGCAGGAGGATTGGCGCGTCACGCCGCAGGGTCTGGAAATCGCCGAGGCCCGCGTGAACGGATCGGGCGCAGGAATGGAGCCGTTGCCGGATGCGCGGCTCATCGACGGCTGGTACCGCAGGAAGCCGCAGTTGCCGGTATTGCCGCAAGTCGCGCTGCGAAATTCCGGCATGGCCGGCGAATGGCGGCTGTGCACTGACGGCAAGTGTCAGGATCTTTCCGCAATCGTCGGGCGTCCGCTCGGCGGCGCCGCCGTGACCATGAGCGTGTGCAAGCCCGACGTCGCGGTCAAATCGCTGGACGCAAAGACGCTGCTCGCACGCGGCGACGATTTCAACATCAAGGGCGAACTCGACCGCGCCATCGCCGATTACGATGCGGCGCTGAAGGTCGAACCGGCGCTTGCCGAAGCTCTCAACAGCCGCGGCATGGCCTGGCGCGCCAAGGGCGATCGCCGCCGTGCGCTGTCGGATTTCGATGCCGCGCTGAAACTGAAGCCGGATTATGAAGCCGCGCGGGCCAACCGCAAAAGCCTGTTCAGCGAGATCGAGCGCCTTGGTGCGCAGATGCCGCTGAAGGGGCCGGTGAAAAAGTAGCAATATGTCGCCGTCACCCTGAGGTGCCGTAGCGAAGCGAAGGCCTCGAAGGGCGGCGGCGAGCGCAATACCCGCATCCTTCGAGGCTGGCAAGTGCTCGCACCTCAGGATGACGGGACCTATCATCATAATGTCGCAGCCTCTGCCGCTTGAACTTGTGGCATCAGGCGTGACAATGCTGCTGCCGACAACAAGAAAAGTCCGCTACAATTCTGCGCCCGGGAGTGATCGCAATGAGTGCCATATCCAACAGCCGCTACGCCGAAGTCCACGCGCGTTCGCTGCGCGATCCGGAAGGATTCTGGGCCGAAGCGGCGCGCGAGATCGACTGGATCGAGCCGGCGACAAAAATCTTCGATCCCTCAATGGGGCTTTATGGCCGCTGGTTCGCAGGCGCCGTGGTGAACACCTGCTACAACGCACTGGATCGTCATGTCGCAGGCGGCCGCGCCAACCAGACCGCGCTGATTCACGACTCGCCGCTGACCAACACCGTCACCAAATTCACCTACGCCGAGCTCCTGCACGAGGTGCAGACGCTCGCCGCCGTGATGCAGGATTTCGGCGTGGTCAAAGGCGACCGGGTCATTCTTTATATGCCGATGGTGCCGCAGGCGATGGTGGCGATGCTGGCCTGCGCGCGGATCGGAGCTATTCACTCTGTGGTGTTCGGAGGCTTCGCGGCGAAAGAACTTGCGACACGTATCGAGGACGCCGAGCCGAAACTCATTCTCTCCGCAAGCTGCGGCCTCGAGCCCGGCCGCATCGTGAAATACAAGCCGCTGCTCGATGAAGCGATTGCGCTATCGAGTGTGAAGCCGCAGGCCTGCATCATTCTGCAACGCCCGCAGCAGACATGCGACCTCATCAAGGGTCGCGACCACGACTGGAACGAACTGCGCGACGCTGCGATCACGGCGAAGAAATCCGCGCCGTGCGTGCCGGTGCTGGCGACCGATCCGCTTTATATTCTCTATACGTCCGGCACCACCGGCAAACCCAAGGGCGTGGTGCGCGACAACGGCGGACATCTGGTCGCGCTGGAATGGTCGATGTTCAATCTCTACGGCGTCAAGCCGGGCGAGGTGTTCTGGTGCGGCTCCGATATCGGCTGGGTCGTCGGCCACAGCTACATCATCTATGGGCCGCTGTTTCATGGCGCGACCTCGATCATGTATGAGGGAAAACCGATTGGTACGCCCGACGCCGGCGCATTCTGGCGCGTGATCTCGCAGCATAACGCCGTCGCGTTGTTCACCGCGCCGACCGCGTTTCGCGCCATCAAGAAGGAAGACCCGAACGGCGATTTCATCCGCAAGTATGATCTGGCGAAGTTCCGCACGCTGTTTCTCGCCGGTGAGCGCGCCGATCCGCCGACGGTGGAATGGGCCGAGCAGCAGTTGAAGGTGCCGGTGATCGATCACTGGTGGCAGACCGAAACCGGCTGGTGCATCGCGGGCAATCCGGTCGGTCTTGGTATGTTGCCTGTCAAACACGGCTCGCCGACGGTGCCGATGCCGGGTTATCAGGTTGATGTGGTGGATGAAGCGGCAAAGCCGCTGCCGCCGAACACCATGGGCTCCATCGTCATCAAGCTGCCGCTACCGCCGGCGAATTTGCCGACCCTGTGGAAGCAGGACGAGCGCTGCAAGGAAGCCTACTTCAACGAATTTCCCGGCTACTACAAGACATCCGATGCCGGCTACAAGGACGCGGACGGCTATGTCTTCGTGATGGGCCGCACCGACGACATCATCAATGTCGCGGGGCATCGTCTCTCCACCGGCGGCATGGAAGAGGTGCTGGCCTCGCATCCGGATGTCGCCGAATGCGCCGTGCTTGGCATCAAGGACGCGGTGAAGGGCGAGGTGCCGTGCGGCTTCCTTGTTTTGAAAGCGGGTGTGACAAAGCCTGTTGCCGAGATCGAGAAAGAGATCGTCGCGCTGGTGCGCGACAAGATCGGCCCCGTTGCGGCTTTCAAGCTTGCAATCACCGTGGCGCGGCTGCCGAAAACCCGTTCGGGGAAAATCCTGCGCGGCACCATCAAGAAGATCGCCGACGGTGAACCGTGGACCATGCCGGCGACCATCGAAGACCCGGCGGTGCTGGACGAAATCAAGACGGCGCTGCAGGGCCGGACATAAAAGGAGGCCACAATGAACGAAGACGTCTTCAACACCAGTGTGCGAAAGTTTCTCAAGCAGGTCGGCGTCACCTCGCAGCGCGAGATTGAAAAAGCGGTGCGCGAGGGCGTGTCCGGCGGCCGCCTGAAAGGCAACGAGAAGCTGCCTGCCAAAATGGTGCTCACCGTGGGCGGCGTCGCGTTGTCGTTCACGATCGATGGCGAAATCGAGCTCGGATAGGCTCAGGACGCAGTTTCTTCAGTATTGCTGGAAGATTGCTGTGAAAAGCCTTTGGACGTGCAACAGTCACAGCCGTCATCACCGGGCTTGGCCGTTCGAAGGACGGCGTCGCTCCGCTCGCCTATGCCCCGGTGATCCACGCCTTGCTTTTGCCGGTTGTGGCGGTCAAAGACGTGGATGGCCGGGTCAAGCCCGGCCATGACGGAATGAATCGCAAACTGGCATCCACATGAATCTGACCAGATCAACTCTCTTGGTACTCACCACCGCATTGCTGCTCGGCGGCTGCGCCCAGTTCGAGCGCAACACTGCGCCGCAGGCCAATGTCGATGATGACGCGATCTGCCGGGCCGAGGGCGAACCCGGCTCGCCTGGCTATGTGGCCTGCCGCAAGAACCGCGATGTCCAGAGCAGCCGCGCGTCGGGCAATTCGCGGATCGAGCGCTCCCACCGCAATCTCGCGGAAGACATGCTCAACAATCCGCGCTAAGGCTCACCCGCGCGGCGGCCGGGGCCGCGTTTTACCAAGGACATGTCATGGCGGTCAGGGACAGCAACGGCAACGAGCTGAAGGAAGGCGACACCGTTGTCGTCATCAAGGATCTGAAGGTCAAAGGCTCGTCCAGCGGCGTCAAGCGCGGCACCGTGGTGAAGAACATTCATCTCACCGACAACGAAGACGAGATCGAAGGCCGCACCGACAAGATCAAGGGCCTCGTGCTGCGCACGGAATTCCTCAAGAAGGCGTGATCCTGCGCGCGTTTTGAAAGCTGAACATGATGAGTTTCGCGAAGCGATATTTTCCCGGCCTCGCCGCCGCAATGCTTGTGGTGACAGCTCTGGCCTTCGAGTCCGCGCAGACCGCGCCGGCGCAGGAGCAGGGCGCTGTCTCCGATGTGCTGAGCAAGGATGCGGTGCTGCGCGACGCGGACAATCCCGTGCTCGGAAATCCGAAAGGCGACATCACCATTGTCGAGTACTTCGATTACCAGTGCCCCTACTGCAAGAAGCTCTCGCCGGTGCTCGATCAGGTGATCAAGGACGACAAGAATGTGCGGCTGGTGCTGAAGGACTGGCCGATCCTCGGCGATCCGTCGGGATATGCCGCGCGTCTGGTGCTGGCCGCGAAATATCAGAACAAGTACGAGGCCGCGCACCGCGCGCTGATCGTCAAGGTCGGGCGCCTGACCGAGGCCGTGATCGATGAAGCGCTGACACAGGCCGGTGTCGATGTCGCCAGGGCCAAGGCCGATCTTGCAACCAACAAGGCCTCGATCGATGCGCTGCTCAAGCGCAACAGCGCGCAGGCGCAAGAGTTCGGCTTTCACGGCACACCGGCTGTTTTGGTCGGCAGTTTCCGCGTGCCCGGCGGGCTGACCGCGGAGCAGTTCAAGCTGGCGATCGCGGATGCGCGCAAGGCTGCGAAGGACGGGGCGGGGAAGTAACCTCGATGAGGAGCGGGCGCGACAAGCAGCCCGCCGCGAGGATCACTCGTCGCCTTTCACCTGCGGCTTTTCATGCAGCACCGCATGCAGCAGCGAATGGTGCACTTCAATCTTTCCGTTGTAGCTGATGAAGCCGAGCTTGCGGAACTTGTTCATGAAGAAGCTCACGCGCGAGCGCGTCGTGCCGATCATGTCGGCCAGGGTTTCCTGACTGATCTTGGTGTCGATGGGCTGCGGCTTGCCTTCCGTTCCGAAATTCGCCAGCAGCAACAGCAAACGCGCAAGCCGCCGCTCGCTTGAGTTGAAAAGCTGATCGATCAGGTCTTCCTCGATCCGGTTGTTGCGGGTCAGCAGATAGGCCATGAACATTTCCGAGAATTTTGGTTCTTTCCCGAGAGTCACGATCATCGCCTTTTTCGTGATGGCGACGATCTGCGAACCCTCCATCGTCTTGGTGGTTGCGATGCGGAGCGTTTGTCCGTTGAGGCAGCCTTCGCCGAAAAACTGGCCTGCTTCCAGAATGGCGACAACCGCTTCCTTGCCCTCCTTGGAAACGACGGTCAGCTTGACCTTGCCTTCCTGGATGTAAAAGACCGAATCCGCCACATCACCCTGAGCGTAGACGGTCTGGCCGCCACGAAATTTGAGACTGGTCTTGCCGGGCCCCAGGTTGGCGAGGAAAACCTTGGGGTCGAATGTTTTCTTGACGGCTTTCTTGGTCGCTTTGCTCAACGTGTTGTCCTTCGAACGCGTCGCGCCGTGACGGCGGCTATGTCAAAACTCAAGAACTTGAATGAGGTTGGTTGGCGAAAAACGAGAGGTCGCCTGAAGACGAACTCCGTTTTTAGGCCAGGCGGACCTGAGGGCAGATCCACGCCTGACAACTGCAAAACTGGCGGCAGCAAGTCAGCCGGTCTGTACAATTTTGAACACATCGCATTTTTTTCAGTCGCGCCGTAAACATAGCGGTCCCGGTTTCGTGCTCCAGTTCAGCGGTTTGTGTGTATGGGTGAGCCACGGCTCATCGGACGGCACTGCCGGTCCACCAAATATTTTAGCACTGGCAAAACCGGAATCAACGGCGGCGAAGCGCCTGCCGGTATCCGCCGGTTATTCTGTTGGTCGCGACAGGTTGCGGTGCAAGACGGTAGCGCAAGGTGCGCCCGCAAATGTTCCCTAGATGCGAGCGGCTGACAGTCCGTTGTCCTGCTACTTGTCCGTCGGCGCCCTCAGGCCCGGCGATGAAAGCCATTCGTTGATATGCGAAGCGGTGTCCAGTTGACGGGCTTTCTTGAGCAACGCGTCCCGGTCTCTCCCGGGCGGAAGCTTTTCAGCCTCGTCTCGCGCGATGTCCGCTATGGCCTTCCACTTCCTTGCAATGGGGTCTTGGTCAGAGAGAGAGACATAACTCAGCTCCCTGTACGCATGGGGCGGGAGCACAACACTCTCAGTCACCGATAGCAGCCAAAAACCGTGCGGTGATGAGCCATTCTGCAGACCTTGGCCGTGGCTGCGCTGGTCAATAGTGATCACTTCTCGAGTTTTTTACGCAGTGACCGCGCTTGAGGCCCTGCCTCCGACAAGCCGCCGGGGTTGACGGAAAAGGATATAAGGAATATATTCCTTTAATGTTGTGCAGGCGATTGATCAGCGCCCGAACGGCAAAGCGAAGTGACGACGGTGGAGCGCCGGGAGGCGCAGCGCCAAAGTCATTTGGCGCGCGCGGTCCTCGCAAGACTGCGCAGGCGGGCCGATCGCAAGGTTCGCCTTACGGGTGTCTCGCAAGCACCCCGGCGCCTCCCGAGGCTCCATCGCCTTCGCGCATTTGCGCGGGGTGTTGCGTCTCTCACAACTCGGACGCGTTCACTCGCGCCGCGAGATCACCTCTGCGTGGTTTCGCATTTTCCCTGATACACATTCAGTATCATCTCTGCGAAGGCGGGGATTCATTGACCTTTGCAAAATGCAACGATGTTGCGTCATCCTGAGGTGCGAGCCGCGCTTGCGGCGAGCCTCGAAGGATGCGTGGCTCCATGTCGTCGCCGTCGTCCTTCGAGGCTCGCAAGCGCTCGCACCTCAGGATGACGGCGATCCATCCTCCGCGAGTTCGGTGGTTATGGGTCCCCGCTGGAGCCTGTCATCGGGCCGGCAAAGCCGGACCCGTTGGCGGGGACGACGAAGTAAGTGCAGTTTAGGGCTGATCTATTGAGTCTTCTCAGCCGGCTTGTCGAAGCACTCGGCGACAAATTGCGGCAGTTCGCGCTTCTGAATCTTCGCGACCTTGGCGGCGTTGTTGCATTCGATCAGCTTGACCTGCTCGGCGCGGCGCTTCTCGGCGGCCTCGCGAAATTCCGGCGCCACTGTGTTGGGATCGACGATCTTTTCGGCGCGCGCCGGTGCGCCGCTGAAGGCGGCGAGTGAGGCGGAAGTCGCCGCCGCAAGAAAAAGGAGTGTGACGCGGTTGCGCATCACACTCCTGTACCATTCATTGCGCGGTTACGACATGCCCCGTTTGGGGCATGGCACGAAAAGCTTATTCGTCTTCGGCCTTCTTGCCGCCGATGGTCTTCAGCTTGGCGAACACGGCGTCGACATTCATGTCGTCGCGCTGCTTCTCGGTGGTGGTGGCGGCCTCGTGCTCGGCGTCCTTGCGGGTGGTTTCCGAGGCCGGCAGCAGGGTCGCGCCGCCGTACTGCGTGGCTGCGGGCTTTTCCTTGGCGGCGCGCTGCACCTCGAAATCGAGTTCGATCTGCGAGCACAGGCCGAGCGTCACCGGGTCCATCGGTGTCAGCGTCGAGGCGTTCCAGTGGGTGCGGTCGCGCACGCTGGCGATCGTCGTCTTGGTGGTGCCGACGAGGCGCATGATCTGGCTGTCTTTGAGTTCGGGATGATTGCGCACCAGCCACAGGATCGCGCTCGGCCGTTCATGGCGGCGCGAAACCGGGGTGTAGCGCGGGCCCTTCTTCTTCTTGGCTTCCGGCAGGATCACCTTGGATTCGCCGAGTTTCAGCCGATACTCCGGATCGGCTTCGCCGCGCTCGATCTCCTCGCGGGAGAGCTGGCCGGTCGAAATCGGGTCCATGCCCTTGATGCCCTGCGCAGCATCGCCGTCGGCGATGGCGCGGATTTCGAGGGGGTGCATCTTGGTGAACTCGGCCACCTGGTCGAACGTCAGCGCGGTGTTATCAACCAGCCACACGGCAGTCGCCTTCGGCATCAGCGGTGCATTGCTCATGGCAAATCTCCTTTACGCTTCGCCCGCCAGATTTTTTGGGGGGTAAAGCCGTCTGGTCATCGGTGATGACGGGAATTCGTCCCTATATCGTCTGCCGAGGGCAGACCGTTCAATGGTTTTGATCGCCCTTGACATAATGGGGAAGGCAGCCCCAAGTCCCCTTTATTAATCCCGAAAACCCTTGATTCCGGCTTAAAATGCCCCCTGACGCTCAAAAACCGCAGCTTTCAGTCGTGCTTTGTTCCCCCCGAGGCTTCTGCGCCGGGGTGGTCCGGGCCATCGACACGG
>JAFVHU010000161.1 GCA_017474385.1 Afipia sp.
AGTCAACGACGCGCTTAACCGGCACCAGAACCTTCATCGGTTCCCTTTCGTCCTGAAATGGTTGATCACATCCACTTTAAAGCGGTTGGCGGCGGAACCTAATGGTCCCGCCAATCCGGGTCAACGCGCGAAAATTGGAAAACGAGGAAGGTATACCTAATATCTCGGCTCACCGGTTTTGGCCCGGCACCCAAAGCACGTCGCGGGCGCCGTTATCATTGACTGATCTGCTTGCCACGAACAGGAAATCCGACAACCGGTTCAGATATTGCACGGCTGCATCGCTCACCGGCTCGCCCGGCTGGGATGCCAGTTCCACCACCATCCGTTCCGCCCGGCGGCAGACGGTGCGGGCCAGATGCAGATGGGCGGCGGCCGGTGTTCCGCCAGGCAAAATAAACGAGTTCAGCGGCGCCAGATCGGCATTGAGCGCGTCGATGTCCTGCTCCAGACGCTCGACCTGTGTGGCGAGCACGCGTAGCCGCTCCGCCTTGCCCTCCCGCTGCGGAACAGCCAGATCGGCGCCGAGATCGAACAGATCGTTCTGTACCCGGCCGAGCATGGCATCGATGGTTTGGGCCTGCGCCAGATGCAGACGGGCCACGCCGATCACGGCATTGGTCTCATCGACAGTTCCGTAGGCGCTGACGCGAAGATCGTACTTCGGGCGGCGCTCGCCGCTGCCGAGCGCTGTCGTCCCGTCATCGCCGGTGCGTGTGTAAATCCGGTTGAGAATGACCATCGTGTTGATCCGTTGTCGCGGTTGAAGTCCGGTCCGCCCCCGTCAATCAGCTCTTGCCGAGCGCCCAGACGGCAAGCATGGCGATGACGATGGCGATAAACTGAAACAGCACGCGCAGTCGCATCAACCGTTGCGAGGTGTTGGGCGAGCCGCCGCGCATCATGTTGAACAGGCCGAGCACCAGCACGATCGTGACCGCGGCCAATGCGATGGGAAGAGCTATGCTCGAGAGGAACGATGTCATGAGGGGTACATAACACCGCCGATGGCCTCGCGCCATTACCTGCCGGAAAATGCTGGAGGGAGCCGTTTGGCGCCTCACTGGTGTGGCGGTGGCAAGCCCGCACGACGCCGCGGAGAACCACGTTTGCGGGCTTGCCGATCGAAACCACACCAGCATTATATTTTGCCAGTGTCCCGAATCCGACGTTCGCTGCCGAGGTCGCTTAGGGTATGGCGAACTTCGGATTCGGGACACTGGCGTACATGACTTTGTGTGCCCGGCGCGGTACATCTTGAAGGCGATAAATCAGGGTGAAACGTGAGGCTGATCCGAGACGCTTTCAATGTCGCACTCGATGCGTTCTACACGTTCCTGGCCGATGACGGCTGGGCGATCGCGAGCCATATCGCCCTATCGGCGCTGATGGCGCTGTTTCCCTTCCTGATCGTCATTACCGCGCTTGCCGGTGTCTTCGGCTCCACGGATCTTGCCGACCAGGCCGCCGAGATGATGCTGGACGCCTGGCCCTCGCAGGTCGCCGACGCGCTGTCCGGCGAAATGCGCAATGTCCTGACCCAGTCGCATAGCGGGACGCTGACCATCGGTCTCGTGCTCGCGATCTATTTCGCGTCGAACGGTGTCGAAAGCCTGCGTGTCGGCCTCAACCGCGCCTATAGCGTGGTCGAACAACGCCGCTGGTACTGGCTGCGGCTGGAATCGATCGGCTACACCATGGTCGCTGCCGTCATGTCGCTGGCAATGGCTTTCCTGATCGTGCTCGGACCGCTTCTGCTTGCCGCCGCGCGGCGTCACATTCCGCTTCGGATCGAGGCGAACGAGGAGCTGCTGACAATTCTGCGCTACGGCCTCACCATCGTCGCACTGATCGTCGCACTCGTGATCCTGCATAAATGGCTGCCGGCCGGGACGCGCCGCATGCGCGAGATCTTGCCGGGCATTGTCGTCACGATGGTTGGCTCGCTGGCCGCCGGCATCGTGTTCGGAAAATATCTTGAGCGCTTCGCCAGCAATTACGTCACGACCTATGCCGGCCTTGCGTCGGTAATGATCGCGCTGGTGTTTCTGTATTTCATCGCGGCTATTTTCGTCTACGGCGGTGAGCTCAACGCCTCGATCGTCAAATGGCAGAAGGGTTCAAAATAAATCTGCGCGTACTCTGGTCGCAAAACCGGTTTCCACTTTTGCGGAGTACGCGCTAGCGCCGCGTCGCCTGAAGAAGCGCCGTCGCCAGCGCGCGCGGGCTGACCGGCTTGGTCAGGAACGCATCGGCGCCGGCGGCGCGCGAGGCCTGCTCATCGTCCGCCCGCCCCGAGACGCCGATGATGGCGATACGCCCATGGCTCCCTTCAAGCGCGCGGACGCGCCGGATCGCTTCAATGCCGTCGATGCCCGGAAGCACCATGTCCATCAGCACCGCGTCGAAATCGCCTTGCGCGATCCGCTCCGGCGCCGCTTCGCCGCGCCCGATGAATTCGGTCTGATGGCCGAGTTCGGTGAGAATGGCATTGAGCACGACCCGGCCGAACGGATTGTCTTCGATGCTCAGGATGCGAAGGCCTTGCGACGCGCGCGGCGGCGCGTCCGATCCCGCCGCAGTCGGCTTCAGCGCCTTGGCCCGTTTCAATGCAACGGTCAGCAGGAATGTCATGCCGCCGCCGGGCCGCTGGCTTGCCGTGATGTCGCCGCCCATGGCGCGGGCAAGCTGCTTGACCGACGACAATCCGAGGCCCGCACCACCGAAGCGGGAGGCGATGCTGACATTCGCCTGCGAGAACGGCTTGAACAGCCGCTTGATCTCCGCGAGCGAAAGACCGATGCCGCTGTCGGACACAGAGAAGGTCACATCCAGTCTGTCGCCCTGACCGGCGCGGGCCGCGACATCGAGGGCCACCGTGCCCTGCTGCGTGAACTTGACCGCGTTGTCGATCAGGTTTTCCAGCGCCGCCCGCAGCCGCACCGGATCGCCAATCACAAAGACCGGCAGTTTCGCGGCGATCTCGACCTGCGATTGCAGTCCCTTCGCTGCAGCCCGTCCAGCGAGAGAATCCCCCATCGCCCGTGTCAGCGCCTGAAGGTCGAAAAAGTCCTGACGCACCGCCAGCCCGGTGCTGTCGTGGCGCGCCGCGTCGACGAACAAGGTGGCCAGCGCCGCGAGATGCTCGGCGCCGACCTTGATCGTGTCGACCCAGCGCCGCTCGCGCTCGCCGAGTTCGGACGTCGCCAATAGCGAACTGATGGCCAGAATGCCGGTCAGCGGCGTGCGGACTTCGTGGGCGAAGGCGGCCAGCGCAGCCTCGACGACGCGCGATTCCGAATCCGGCCGTTTGACCCGCCGCTTCATGCGCGGCTTCGCGGCAGCCTTTTTTGGAGTGGTCTTCGAGGCAACCGCTTTCGTCCCACGCATCTTCCGCGCAGGCGTCTTGGCGCCACGCTTGACGCGCGTCTTCAGGCTACGCTTGACGCGCGATTTTGCCGCCATGATTCCCCACTTATCCAGCGTCCAACATGACATGTCGGAGGCTGCCGAGTCACGCCACGGCGGGTTTAAGCGGGGTTAATACCAACAAGACGCCGCACCTCGTCCGGTGTCGTCCCGCCGGCCCGCAAGTGCCGGAGCGCCGTGGACCGCGTCGATTTCGACAGCTTCTGTCCGGCCTCGTCCAGCACGAGGGCATGGTGGCGGTAGACCGGCTGCGGCAGTTCGAGCAATTCCTGAAGCAGGCGGTGCACGCCGGTCGCCCAGAACAGGTCCTGACCCCGCACGACATCGGTCACGCCCTGCAAGGCGTCGTCGATCACAACCGACAGGTGGTAACTCGTCGGCGTGTCCTTCCGCGCCAGGATCACGTCGCCCCACTGCCCGGGCCTTGCCGGCACCTGACCGGTCTCGCCGCCCGGACCCGCGCCCTGCTCGGTCCAGAACAAGGCGCCGGTGCGCGCAACGGCCGCGTCCATCTCGAGCCGCAACGCGTAGGGCATCCCCGAGGACATGTTCCGGTCGCGCTCTTCAATCGCCAGATGCCTGCCGGTGCCGGGATAGACCGGAGCGCCATCAGGGTCGCGCGGCCATGGTCCCGCACGATCTTTCGCATCGACCAGCCGGGCGATTTCGGCGCGGCTCTCGAATGCGGGATACAGCAGGCCATCGCGCATCAGGCGGTCGACGGCCTCGCGGTAGAGCGCGAGGTGCTCGGACTGCCGCCGCACCGGCTCCTCCCATGTCAGGCCGAGCCACGCGAGATCCTCAAAGATGGCCTGCTCGTATTCAGGCCGGCAGCGGGTGGTGTCGATGTCTTCGATGCGCAGCAACAAACGTCCGCCGCTCTGCCGGGCGAGATCGGAATTCAGCAGCGCCGAGCGCGCGTGTCCGAGATGGAGAAATCCATTCGGACTTGGTGCGAAACGGAAAACGGGTGGCGGCATAGCTCGATTTCATTCGACGCACGGCGAGAGATTGCACCTGCGTCAGATTCCCTTCATGCTCGCGAATACAATGACAGTCCATCTCAACACGCAAGCGGACCTTGAAGACGCTGTTCACGCGCTGGTCCGTTTCGATCCCCGGCTCGGCCCCGTGCTCGACATCGCCGGGATGCCGAACCTGCGGCGGCGCGAACCCGGCTTCGCGGGTCTCGCGGCCATTGTCTGCGGACAGCAGTTGTCGACAAAGGCCGCCGCCGCCATCTGGGGCCGCGTCAATACAACGTTCGATCCCTTTCACCATGACAAGATCAAGAGCGCACGCACGGACCGGCTCGGGCGCCTTGGATTGTCGGCGGCGAAAATCAAATCGCTGAAATTCATCGCACGCGAATTGAGCGAGGAGCGGCTCAACCTCGAAGTGCTCGCGGAAGAAGACGCGGACGCGGCCCATGCGACGCTGACGAAGTTGCATGGCATCGGACCATGGACCGCCGACATCTATCTTCTGTTCTGTCTTGGTCATGGCGATGCATGGCCAGCCGGCGACCTTGCCATTCAGGAGGCCATGCGCATCGGCCTAGCCTTGAAGATGCGGCCGACGGTCAAGGAGATGCATCCGCTGGCGGAGCCGTGGCGGCCATTTCGCGGCGCGGCGGCGCATCTGTGGTGGTCGTACTATCACGCCATCAAGAAGCGCGAAGGCGTGATCGCAGGAACGGTCGAGACGACTCCGCAAGCGAAGAGGCCTGCGCCGAAAACGAAATCCGTTTCAAACACCAAACCCGTTTTAAACAAATCCCGCGTCGCAAAAACGTCAGCGAAGCCGACGAAGAATGCGCTACGAAAGAAAGCAGCGAAGACAACGGGAGCGCCGAAATGACCTCGTCCACTCAGTTCATCGTGGAGCGCAACGATCTGGCGAAATGCAGGTTGATCGAGACGCCGCTGCCAAGCGTGATGCAATTGCCCGAGGATGGCCTGCTGGTGAAGGTCGAGCGTTTCGCTTTCACCGCGAACAACATCACCTACGCGATGCTCGGCGACCAGTTGAAGTACTGGCATCTGTTTCCGACGCCCGAGGGCTTCGGCAACATTCCTGTCTGGGGATTCGGCCGTGTTATCGAATCGCGTCATCCGGAGATCGCGGCGGGTGAAGTGCTGTTCGGCTATCTGCCGATGGCGACGCATCTCGTGATCGAAGCCGCCGACGTCAAGAAAACAGGTTTTCGCGACGCCGCCGCGCACCGGCAGAGTGTCTCGCCGGTTTACAACGCCTATGCCCGCGTCACCGGCGATCCGGCCTTCGAGGGCCGCGAGGGCGACTATCAGGCGCTGCTGCGGCCGCTCTTCATGCTCTCGTTCCTGGTGGACGACTTCCTCGCCGACAAGGATTTCTTCGGCGCGAAAAGCGTGATCCTGTCCAGCGCGTCGAGCAAGACGGCGTTCGGGCTGGCGTGGCTGTTGCACAGCCATCGCAAGCCGGTGCGCGTGATCGGCCTCACCGCGGCCGGGAACCTGGACTTCGTCACGTCGCTCGGCTGCTACGACGAGGTCGTGACATACAACAGCCTCGAGACCATTCCCGCGGATCAGCCGGTCGCCTTCGTCGACATGGCGGGCAATCCTGATCTGCGCACCCGGCTGCACAAGCATTTCGGCGACCAACTGGTTTACAGCGGACGGGTCGGCCTCACCCATCAGGATGCAGCGCCCGACGATGACAGTCTGCCCGGCGCCAAGCCGACATGGTTCTTTGCACCGGACCAGATTCGCAAGCGCGCCAAGGAATGGGGCCCCGGAGGAATCGACCAGCGATTCGGCGCGGTATGGTCCGGCTTCACCGCGGCGATGGGCCCCAAGCTAGATGTGATCGAAAGCCGGGGTTCCGACGCAGTCCAGCAGGTCTATCTGGACACGCTAAAAGGCCGCGTAAAACCGGCACAAGCGCACATGCTGTCGATGGCCGATTGAGGCGCGGCGCTCACCGGCAGGTGAGCGGAAACGCTCTTCACAATCCCGTCACGCTGCCTGTAGTATGTCATCCCAAGCTGCTTCGCAGCCAATTGGGGTTGGGGCCAGGAGCGTTACTTGAACGCACATGTGTCACAAGGCGGTTGG
>JAFVHU010000162.1 GCA_017474385.1 Afipia sp.
CGGATTGACGGTATGGCAAATGGCGCCGATGCCCATGATGCCGTACCATGCTTCGAGATGACGCCAGGTGTTCCATGCGATGGTGGCGACGCGGTCGCCGATCTTGATGCCGTGCTTGTCGAGCTGCTGGCCGACTTTCAGCGCGCGGGAACGAATTTCGGCGTAATTGGTGCGATGAATGGGCCCTTCGACCGATCGCGTTACGACTTCCTGCTTGCCGTGAATCGCTGCTGCGTGATCGATAATCCGATGACACAACAGGGGCCAATTTTGCATCAATCCAAGCATTCGGTATTCCCTCCTCAAGACGTTCTTTTTTGTTGGTGTGATCGGCACTCCCCGAAGGGATTGGAATGAACTTTAGCGCGGACCGCGCGGCTCGCAAATGGCCTTGTGACTGGCATGCCACGGGTCGGTTGCCAGTGCTCGTTATTTTGGCTTTGGCGGGGGTCCTTACCTGTGCGGCTTCGATGGAGGCAAGTGCCAAGGTGCCGCTGCCGCGGTCGCGGCCTGCCGACGCGCCCGCCGCAGTTGAGCCGGAGGGCGGCCCGGCCGATCACGAGCCGCCCACGCAAGCGCCTGCGGAGGTCAAGCCGCCTGAGCTTTCGGCTTGCAGGAAAGCGCTGACCGAAGACATCGCGATTGCGCCCTCGATCCCATCCATCAAAGGGCTCGGCGGATGCGGCGGCGAGGACCTGGTGCGCCTTGAGGCGATCGTGCTGTCGCCGACCCAGCGGGTGGCGGTGAAGCCGGCAGCGATCCTGCGCTGCGCGATGGCCGCCGCAGTCGCGGACTGGGTTCGCACCGACATGGCGCCGCTGGCGGCGAAACTCGGCACAACCATCACTGAACTCGACAACTTCGATTCGTTTGAATGCCGGGGTCGCAACCGCGTCAGGGGAGCGAAACTCTCCGAGCACGGGCTTGCCAACGCGCTCGACGTGAGAGGCATGACGTTTGCGAACGGCAATACGCTGTCGCTGACCGATCGCACGGCGTCACGCGAAATCCGTGAGAAGGTGCTGGCCTCGGTCTGCACGCGCTTCACCACCGTGCTTGGGCCAAGTTCGGACTGGTATCACGAGGATCATATCCACCTCGATCTCGCGCAGCGGCGGAACGGCTACAAACTTTGCCAGTGGGGTGTTTACGATCCGCTGCCGGCGATCGCGCCGTTGCTGCCGGCCGAGCGGCCAGAGGAAGCTCCGCCGCGTCCGACCGCGGACGAGAAGGCTGCATCCGGGAAGCCGCCCGAGACCGCACCGGAAGCCGGTCCGGAGGACTATGACGGCAAGCCGGCGGCGCCTGCCAAGCCGCGTGGCAAGTTGTCCCGGCGGAGCGCTCAATAAAAAAAGCGCCGGACTGGCCGGCGCTTTTGGTCTGGTTCAGTTCAGTGAAGGCTTAGAACGGACCCGTTCCGCCGCTGACGCCTTGCAGAGCCATCTTCGAATTGACGGGCGAGTCGCCCTGCTTCGGATCGAGCACCACCACGACCGTGCCCTGCTTGGCGCGGCTGTAGAGGTCGATCACGTCCTCGTTGGTCATGCGGATGCAGCCCGAGGAAATCGACGCGCCGATATATTCCGGCTGATTGGTGCCGTGAATGCTGAACAGTGTGTCGCGATTGCCCTGATAGAGATACAGCGCGCGCGCGCCGAGCGGATTGTCCGGACCGCCGGGCACCGACTGCGGAAGACCCTCGATGCGCTTGTGGATGTCTGCGGTCGGTGTCCACTTCGGCCATTCCTGCATGTTGCCGACGCGGGCGATGCCGGAGAACGCAAGCGCCTCTTCGCCGACGGTGATGCCGTAACGGATCGCCTTGCCGCCCTCGAGGACGTAGTAGAGATAATGATTGTCGGAATCGACGACGATGGAGCCCGGCGATTCCTTGCGGTGATAGCTCACGATCGCACGCCGGAACGGCGCCGCAACCTCGACCTTCTCATAGCGCACCTTGGCCAGGAGTTCCTTATCCCGCGGCTTGAGACTCGCTTCTGGAGATTTCTCATAGCTGGCCGAGGTCGCCTGCATGCAGCCGGCGAGCGAAAGACCTGCGAGGAGAACGATAATTTTTGAGCCGAACGAGGACATTCCGAAGTTCCAAAATGAGGCGCGGGGCGTGTCTTCACGCCAAATCTAGCCGGAAGAAGCTTCCGATTTCTTACCCTTATTTGCGCTGAAACGTGTCGTTTTTCCAGCGGTTCCATGCGGGTTTTGCCATGCAGCACGTGACCTGTGGCATTTGCGCCTCAGGAGGAGGGGCGATTAAACCGGAGGCTGCTTAAAGGCCCGGCATGGGCCCGGATTTTCGCCCCTCGGACCTATCCCAACCCGCCTCTAGGCGCGCCTTCCTGGAGTTGTCCGGCGAATCGCTCTCCGGAAAATCGATCACGTCCCCGTTACGCGGTCCGGCGGAAATCTATACCGAGCCTATCGGGCTGGGCGGGTAGACCAGCATGTCCTGCCTCCGACCGGGATCGTCCGTAACCCATCGGACCGTCCGGCCCAGCCTGTCTTTGATCGAGTCGGCTACGCCGTCCTGCATGACAGTTCTATGTCTCGTCGCCGCACTTGCAGGAATCGGAGAGATTGCGCTTTGAGAGCAGATAGACCACACGTTGTCCGCAAAAGAGATTCCAGGAGTCGCTTATGTTGTCGGTCTTCGTTCCCACCGCATCGTCGTTGAAGAAACTCGACAACGTCGAAGCCGACGCGCTGCCGCCTAACGCGATCTGGATCGACATGAAGTCGCCATCTCCTGGCGAAGACAAAGCGGTCGAGAAACTGGTCGGGATCGTAATCCCGACCCGCGAGGACATGCAGGAAATCGAGATTTCCAGCCGCCTCTATGTCGAGAACGGCGCGCGCTACATGACCGCGACCCTGATGTGCGCCGCGGATTCGCACGTGCCCCGCACCACGCCGGTAACCTTTATTCTGACCGACCATCGCCTGGTGACCGTACGCTATGACGAACCGAGGCCGTTCGCGCTGATTGCCGCGAAGCTGGCGCGATCATGCTCGCCCAACATCACAGGTGACGAACTCTTGCTTGAACTGCTCGACGCGGTGATCGACCGTTGCGCCGATATTCTCGAGCGTGTCGGAGCAGACGTGGACAGTGTCTCGTCGCAGATTTTCGAACCTTCCGCAGAGCGCGGCCATGCGCGCACCTATTCACAAATTCTTCTGACCATCGGCAAGAAAGGCGACCTCACCTCGAAGGTCCGCGAGAGTCTTGTCTCGATCGGCCGGCTGATTTCCTTCGTCACGGTTGAGACCGACGCCGGGCGCTGGAGCAAGGAGCAGAAGGCGCAGTTCAAGACCTTGCAGCGCGACGTGTCATCGCTGACGGACCACGCCTCCTATTTGTCAAGCAAGATCACCTTCGTGCTCGATGCCATGCTGGGCGTTGTCAATCTCGAGCAGAACAATATCATCAAGCTGTTCTCGGTGATGGCGGTAGTGTTGATGCCGCCGACGTTGATCGCGTCTGTCTACGGCATGAACTTCAAGTTGATGCCCGAACTGGAACAGCCGTGGGGCTATCCATCGGCGCTGATCGCGATGCTTGTCGCGGCGGTTGGGCCGTATTTGTTTTTCAAGTGGAGGCGGTGGTTGTAGCTATTTTGCGAGCTTCGCAATCGCGGCTTTGATGGATCGCGCGGCGCTGTCGTAACCGGCCCATGCCTTGGTCTTCGCGAGCAGCGCTGGCACCGTTCGCAACGTATACTTCATCGGATCGAGATCGCTGCGCACTTACGCCCATGTCATCGGCATTGACACCGGAGCGCCGTCGCGAGCACGTGGCGACAGCGGCGCCACTGCCGTCGATGTGCGGTCGTTGCGCAGATAGTCGAGGAAGATTTTGCCCTCGCGCTGCTTCTTCGACATGTTGAGCAGGTAGTGCTCGGAACTGTCCGCCGCCATCTGCTGACACACGGCCTGCGCGAACGCTTTGGCAGTCTTCCAGTCGATCTTGTCCTTCTTTGCGTCCTTCAGCGGGGTGACGACATGCAGTCCTTTGCCGCCGGTGGTCTTGCAGAAGCTTTCCAGCCCGAGATCCGTCAATCGTTCGCGCATCTCGCGTGCCGCGTCGACCACAGCGGAGAACGCGACGTCGGGTGACGGATCGAGATCGAATACGAGCCGTCCAGGCACATCAGGCTCGTTCTGTGCGCAGTTCCAGGGATGCAGTTCGAGTCCGCCGATCTGCGCCACCGCGACAAGACCCTCCACGCGATTGATCTGCACATAGGGCTTCTTGTCGCCGGAGACCTTCACCAGATCGAGTAGCTTCGACATGCCGGTCATGGCGTGGCGTTGAAAGAAAGTCTCGCCGCCGATTCCATCCGGAGCCCGAATGATCGAGCAGGGCCGGCCCTTGATATGTGCGATCAGCCAGTCGCCGACCTGCTCCATGTAGTGGGCAAGATCGAGCTTGGTGACGGGTTCGCCGTCGCCGCCATCGGGCCACATCGCCTTGTCGGGATTGGAGATCGTGACGCCCATGATCGTGTTGTCGCCACCGCGCGAGGCCGCGCCACGCGCCGCGGGAGTCTTGCCGTTCGTCTTCGCGGACAATGTCGCGACATGCGTCTTGGCTGGCTTGTCTGCGGTTACCTCGCTTGCTGACTTGTCCTTGCGCAATCCCTTGAACGCGGCCTGACGGACCATGTTGTCTCCGGTCCAGCCGGCGAACTCGATCTCGGCCACGAGTTCAGGTTTCAGCCAATGCATGTCGGATGTCTTTTTCGGCGCGCCTTCGCCGCCGAAGGGACTCTTCGCTGCTGCGTTGGACTTTAGCTCAGGCATGATCTGCTTGACGGTGGCCTGGCCGTAGCCAGTGCCGACGACGCCGACATAGGCGAGGTGGCCGTTCCGCGGGACGCCGACCATCAGCGAACGGAATTTTCCGCCGTTGCTTTTCCATCCGCCGATCACGACCTCATGCCCGGCGCGGACCTTCGCTTTGGTCCAGCTATCCGAGCGTCCGGAACGATAGGATGCGGTGACTTTCTTCGACACGATGCCCTCAAGCGACAAGGCGCGTGCGGATTCCATGATGGTGTTGCCGTTGGACTCGAAATGCTCCACGTAGCGGATGGTTCCTTGATCGCGCTTTCGCTTGCCGTCGAGCAGAAGCTTGAGCCGTTTCTTTCGCTCCGACAATGGAAGCGGCCGCAAATCCTCACCCGTCGCGAACAGGAGGTCGAACGCGAAGAAGACCAGATCATCCGTCTTCTCATCGGACAGCGCCGCCTGCAACGACGCAAAACTCGGATGGCCTTCGTGATCGAGTGCGACGATTTCACCATCGACGATGGCGTCGGGAAGCTTCGCTGCCTGTTTCGCGATCGCCGAAAATTTTTCGGTCCAGTCGAGACCTTTGCGCGTACTCAACGTGACTTCGCCACTCTCGATACGCATCTGGACCCGGTAACCATCGAACTTGATCTCGTGCACCCAGTTGCTGCCGGAGGGCGGGTTCTCGACGGATGCGCACAATTGCGGCTCGACGAAATCGGGGAGCTTCGTAACGCGCTTTATCGCCGTCTTGGATTTTGCGCTGACAGCAAGCTTTTCCTTTGCGGCCGAGGCCTTGGCATTCCCTTTCTTGTTGCGCTCGTCAGCCGCGAGGCCCTTGTTCGAATTCCATACAGCATCTGCCCCCGCGCGTTTCGATTTGCCTGTCATGAATGGCGTCGGTGCGTGGCCCTTTCCGGCAGCGATCTCGGCCATCGTGCGGCTCGAGGCGACGGACGTGTCGTCGTCGAGAAGGTTGTTGGCCTTGCCTTCGCGGGCATATTCGTCGCGATGCTTGATCAGCAGCCAGTTGGTGCGTTTGCCGCCGTTGCGGTCGTGTTTCATCCGTACCAGCACCCACTCGCCATGGAGCTTGCCGCCTTCCAGCGCGAATTTGAGATCGCCTTTCTTGAAGCCACGCTCGGGATCGTTCGACAGCCAGTAGCCGCGGTCCCAGAGTTGCACGGTGCCGCCGCCATATTGGCCTTTGGGAATGGTGCCTTCGAAATCGCCATAGTCGAGCGGATGATCTTCTACCTCAACGACCAGGCGCTTGTCCTTCGGATCGAGCGACGGGCCGCGCGTTACGGCCCATGACTTGAAGACGCCATCGAACTCCAGCCGAAGGTCGTAGTGCAGCCGCGTGGCATCGTGCTTTTGAATGACAAAACGCCGCGCCTTGGCCGGCGCCACAGAGGTGCGGCCGCTCGGCTCGGTCGTCTTCGTGAAATCACGTTTTGTTCGGTAAACCTTAAGTTTCTTTTGGGCCACGGCGAGGCATTCCCAACGGTGCAATAAACGCGGAACAATTGTATCATGCGCCATCAGGCGGGAGTTCAGGAACCAAAACCTGCGGGTCCTGTTGAGGTTCCGTCCTGGGTATGCGTTCGAGTTGGAGGTCGCCGATGTTGCCGCGTGCGTACTGGAAGGGTTCGCTGAAACTGTCGCTGGTCACTTGTCCGGTGGCGCTCTATCCCGCCTCGACCACGGTCGAACGAACCCGGTTTCACATGATCAATACCGAGACCGGCAACCGGCTGAAGCAGCAGATGGTCGATTCCGAGACCGGCGAAGTGGTGGAGAAGGAGCAGAAGGGCCGCGGCTACGAAGTCAGCAAGGGCGAGTACGTCCAGATCGAAAAGGAAGAGCTGGAATCCGTACAACTCGAAAGCAACCACACCATCGACATCGACAATTTCGTCCCGCGCGACGAGATCGACCGCAGATATCTGGACAGTCCCTATTACATGGTTCCGGACGGTAACGCCGGCCTCGATGCCTTTGCGGTGATCCGCGATGCAATGAAGGATCAGGACCGCGTGGCGCTTGCGCGCGTCGTGTTGTCAAACCGCGAACGCATCGTGGCGATCGAGCCGCTTGGCAACGGTCTGATCGCGACCACGCTGCGATATGCCTATGAGGTGCGGAACGAGGAAGACTTCTTCGCCGACATCAAGACACCGAAAATCTCGAAGGACATGGTCGAACTCGCCGCGCATATTCTCGATAGCAAGGCGGCGAACTTCGATGCCTCCAAATTCGAGGACGAATACGAAAACGCGCTGAAAGCGCTGGTCAAGCAGAAGGCATCTGGCAAGACCATCAAGTCTGTCGAGAAGCCTGCGAAGGCCGACAATGTCATCAGCCTGATGGATGCGTTGAAGCAGAGCCTGAAGGGCAAGGCGCCTGCGCAGCGTCCGGCACGTGCATCCCGCGCCGAGCCACGTCCCGCCGCGAAGAAGGCAAGCCGTTCGACCGCGCGGCAGAGGAAGGCCGGTTAAGCTTACGCCGCCTGCGCGGCGATCAGCTTTTCACGCAGCGTCTTGATATCGGCGGTCAGCTTCATCACCTCGGGAATCGTGAGGTTGGTGGAGCAGCCGATCGCCTGCGGAATTTCGATTGCCTTCTGCTTCAACTCGGCGCCCTTGGGCGTCAATTGGATCCGTACAACCCGTTCGTCGTCCTGATCGCGTGTCCGGCGCACCATGCCGGCGGTCTCAAGCCGCTTGAGCAGCGGTGTGAGCGTGCTCGATTCCAGCAAGAGTTTCTCGCCGATCTCGCCGACCGTTCTGCCGTCTTTTTCCCAGAGCACGGCCATCACCAGATACTGCGGATAGGTCAGCCCCAACGGGTCTAGCAGGGGCTTGTACAGCCGCGTGAAGGCGTGCCCCGCCGAGTAAAGGGCGAAGCAGACGAAATTATCGATCTTCAGCAGATCGTCCGCAGTCGGTCGGGCGGCCATGGCCTGTCCTCAAAGTGTTCGATCCAGCAAGGGATCACATCGCTATTTAAGGCGCGCGCGATTGAATCGCGCAACGCATTTTTGCAGGGCTGCCATCCAAAATATATGTTGCGCGATTGTATCGCGCGCGATATAAATAACCTCGTTCAGTCCCCCGGCGGGAGGCAGCGTAAGGTTGTTGGTCCGCATCTCGAGTGAAACCCAAGGAGAAAGTCCATGCCCACGAAAGTTCTCTATCGCACCCAGGCCACTGCAACCGGCGGCCGCGACGGCAAAGCCTCCACCACGGACGGCACGTTTCAGGTCAACCTCGCGACTCCCAAGGAACTCGGCGGTGGCGGCGGACCGGGCAACAATCCTGAGCAGCTTTTCGCGGCCGGCTATTCGGCCTGTTTCATCGGCGCCATGAAGGCGGTTTCGGGAACGGTCGGTGTCAAGGTGCCGGCGGATGCGACCGTCACGGCTGATGTGGGTATCGGCCCGCGTTCGGAAGGCGGCTTCGGTCTCGATGTCGCGCTGACCGTGGCGCTGCCTGGCCTCGATCGCGCCGACGCGGAGAAACTGGTCGCAACCGCGCACCAAGTTTGCCCGTATTCCAATGCGACGCGCAACAGCCTCGATGTGAAGATCAACGTCGTCTGATTGCAACGTGAGACCAAACAAGAGAGCGGGGCCTTGGCTCCGCTCTTTTTGATGCCTACACGTGCTGGCCGCCGTTGATGTGGATCTCCGCGCCGTTCACGTAAGAACTGGTCTCCGTGCACAGCACGTAGATGATCTTGGCCACTTCATCCGGCGTGCCGAGCCGGTGCATCGGGATTTGGCTATCGACAATCTTGTCGGTGCCCGGCGACAGGATCGATGTATCGATCTCGCCCGGTGCGATTGCATTGACGCGCACGCCGACACGGCCAAAGTCCGACGCCATCTCGCGTGTCAATGATGCGAGCGCCGCCTTCGATGTTGCGTAGGCAGCGCCCGCGAACGGATGCACGCGCGAGCCCGCGATTGATGTGACGTTCACCACCGATCCCTTCGCGGCTTTCAGTTCTTCAATCAGCCCGCGCGCCAGCATCACCGGTGCGAAGAAGTTCACGCGGAACACGTGGCTCCAGACATCGACATCGGTGTCGATTGAGCCCATCCGCGCGCCGCCTTCACCCTTGGGCGAGATCGCGGCGTTGTTGACCAGCGCATGCAGCGCGCCGCCGTCGAGCCGTTCGCGGATTTCATCGATGGCGCGCGCCGTGTCTTTGTGATCGGCAAGGTCGACCTGGATGTGATCCTCGGGGCCGGCGTCCCACGGGCATTGCTCGGGAAACGGATGCCGCGAGCAGGTGATGACGCGCCAGCCTGCGCTGGAAAAGCGGATCACGGTGGCGTGGCCGATGCCGCGGCTGGCGCCGGTCAGCAGCAAGGTGCGCTTGGGCGCGTTGGAATCGGCGGGAGTTGAAGTCGGCATGGATAAGGGTCTCGCCTTCGGCGTTCGCGTTCAGGACATATCAATTATGGATAGAGCCGCGTCTTGCTCCATTCGGCATCGGGAGCCGCGCGGCGGAATTCGATGCGGTCGTGCAGGCGGAACGGGCGGTCATGCCAGAATTCGAAGGCCTGCGGCGTGATGCGCCAGCCGCTCCAGCCGGGGGGGCGGGGGACCTCCCCGATGGCATACTTCGCCGTGTTGAGCGCAATGGCTTTTTCGAACGCCAGACGGCTTTCCAGCGGCTGCGACTGCTTGCTGGCCCAAGCGCCGATCTGCGCCTGCTTCGGGCGGGTCGCGAAATAGGCATCGGCCTCGGCGTCGGTGACCCGGCTCACCGTCCCGCGGATGCGGACCTGCCGGCGCAGCGACTTCCAGTGAAACAGCAGCGCGGCTTTGGGGGTGGCGGCGAGCTCCCGGCCCTTTGCGCTGTCGATGTGGCTGTAAAACACAAAACCGGCGGTATCGAAGCCCTTCAGCAGCACCATCCGCACATCCGGCAGCCCGTCGGGGTCCACGGTGGCGAGCGCCATGGCATTGGGATCGTTCGGCTCGGACTTCACGGCCTCGGCAAACCACACCGCAAAAAGCCCAAAAGGCTCGTCCGCAGCGGTGAAATCACCGGAAATTAACTCGGCTGGGGTTTTGATGGAGTGTGGACCGTTCATGTCTGGAGTATCCGGTTGCGTACCCTGGCGCCTCTTCGTGCCAAGCGTGTTCTCGAACGTTCCCTATATAGGGTACGAGAGGGCCGCGGCCTATCGCCGATCGGGCGACTTGTGACCGCCGCTGCGGTATTGGCTGTCGGCTGCTCCGCAGGCGGATGCAGCATGGGACCCTTCGGCAAGGACGCCAAGAAGGACGACGTCTCGGACGTCACCGGCTCGATCAGCCCGATTATCCGCTCTCACGACGACACCAATCTCACCGAGGCCGATCTCGCGCTGGCGCGCAATGCCGCCTCCGATGTGCTGACCCGCGGACAGAAAGACGTCAGCCAGCCCTGGGAAAACCCTGAAACCGGCGCGCGGGGCTCGGTCACGCCGCTGGCCTCGACCTATACAACCGAGGGCCGGACCTGCCGGGATTTCCTTGCCAGCTATGTGCGCGGCGCCAATGAGGGCTGGTTGCAGGGGGAAGCCTGCCAGCAGGGCAAGGGACCCTGGGAAATCCGCAACATGAAACCCTGGAAGCGCAGCTAAACCCGTTGCGGGGTTGTCACGAAAACACCACATAGGGCAAAGGGCTCAGCCCTCACCTGAATTCCTGCAAGGAGACGGAACGAATGCGCGACCCCTATGAGGTCCTGGGGGTGCAGCGGGGTGCCAGCACTGCGGCGATCAAGAGCGCGTATCGCAAGCTCGCCAAGAAGCACCACCCCGATGCCAACAAGGGCGACCCGAAAGCGGCCGACCGCTTTGCCGAATTGAACAGTGCGAATGAAATCCTTGGCGACGAGGACAAGCGCAAGCAGTTCGATCGCGGCGAGATCGATGCCGAGGGCAAACCGAAGTTTCAGGGTTTCGAGGGCGGCTTCCCCGGAGGCGGCGGTGGACGCCGCGCGGGACCGGGGGGCTTCGAATACTCTTTCCGCACCGGCGGCGCACCCGGCGGTGGTCCAGGTGCCGGCGGCTTCGCCAGCGGCGGTGCGTTCGAGGACATTCTCAAAAGCATGTTCGGCGGCCAGGCCGGCGCTGCTGGAATGGGCGGCGGTCCGCGCGGCGGCGCTAGCACCTTCGAATACGACACGCCGTTCGCCACCGACCTCGATGTCGCCGTCACGATGACGGTCGCGCTCGAGGAAGCCATCAACGGTGCGACGCGGCGCGTCCGTCTGCCGACCGGCAAGGAACTCAACGTCAAGATTCCGGCAGGCGTCACCTCCGGCCAGCAGATCCGCCTCAAGGGGCAGGGCGAAACCGCGCCCGGCCATCGCCCCGGCGATGTGCTGATCACGGTGAACGTCGCGCCGCATCCTTATTTCAAGATCGACGGCAACGATCTGCGCCTCGATCTGCCGGTCACGCTGTACGAAGCCGTGCTCGGTGCGAAGGTCCGCGTGCCGACGCTCGACAGCGCGGTGCATCTCTCTATCCCGAAGAACACCTCATCGGGGCGGACGTTCCGCCTGAAGGGCAAGGGTCTGCCGATCAAGGGCGCAACGGGCGCCGACGGTTTCGGCGACCTTTATGTCACCACGCGTATCGTGCTGCCGGATGCCAATGACGCGGAGCTTGAAGCGCTGATGGAGAAATGGCGTACCGAGCATCCCGCCAATCCGCGCAAGGATTTTGAGTGAGGGTGTTGTTTCACTTTCTATAGTTGCGCGCACTCTACATGTTGCTTGCGTGATCTCCTCCGGTCGTCCTCGCGAAGGCGGGGACCCATACTCCCTGAGTTCGCGATTTTGAGGGAGATGCTGGAGCAATCTCGCCATCACCACGACGCCCGGTGGTTTTGGGTCCCCGCTTTCGCGAGGACGACATCGTGTATTTGGCGCGTACCTGCCTAACTCGTTGGTTGTCATGGCCGGGCTTGACCCGGCCATCCACGTCTTACCGTGATCTTTGCAAGAAAGACGTAGATCACCGGGTCAAGCCCGGTGATGACGATTGTGGGTGTTGCAACAGCGTGCGCCACCTCGACTTTCCGATTCAGTTTTCAAACAGCATGCGCGTGTGGGGCTTGCCCCATTCGCGCCAACGAAAGACGAGCGTGATCGTTCTCGCGCCACGCGCGAGGTGAGCTTTTGGTTGTGCCCCTCAATGCGCGCGCGAGGCCTGCCTCGTTCGCGCCCTCAATACGAGGGGCATGGAGCGCCGCGAGGCGCACCTTGTATCGTTTCGCTTCCGGCATCGCGTGCGAAGCGATGGTCTCCGGAGGCGCATCGCCTTGCGGCGCTCCATTGCGGCGATTTTGGGCGAGGGGACCGTACTTCCGGGGGCGGACGGGGGAGCAACTCGACCCCTGATCCGGACGGCTTTCGCCGCCTTCATCCGCACCGCGTCCAGCCGCGAACGGCAGAGCCACGTAGTTGGCCCGGACGGTGACCCCGCAGACAAGCTTGCGCCGTCTGCGTTTATCGCGCCTCCCGGACG
>JAFVHU010000020.1 GCA_017474385.1 Afipia sp.
ATATTCCTTGGCCGAACCGTCGCGTTCTGTTGTGAGGCGCGCATGCTCGGAAGCGAGCGTGTCGATCTTGTCGCGATCCTCTTTGAGGGTCGTGAGCTCTTTCTTAAGGTCCACGAGTTCTCCCGACCGCTTCCCCTGGCGAAAAAACGCATCAGCCTCCGACCTTGCAGTATCAAGCCTCTGGCTGAGGTCGGCGAGTCCTGCGGTCGCTGAAAACAGTAAGTGACCGAGGTCACCCCTGCTCGCGAGGATGCTCTCGCCACCCGCCTCAAGAGTCTCGTCATCAAGGCAGAACATCGTTTGGTAAGCTCCTCGATCGAGGCCACCAAAATTGCCTAACAGGGCAGTATCAGGCACCGGTTGCTCGGAATCGCCTAGCAGGCTGTTCTGTGAACGCTTGATCCGCGACAATCTGCGGACCTGACCTGACTGCTCGACATCCGCATCGATCCGCATCGCCGCGTAGGGATGGAGGAAGTTGAACTTGCTTTGCGGTAAGATGCCAAACAGCAGATCCAAAAACGCCGACACTGCTGTCGATTTGCCAGATTCATTCGGTCCATAGACGATGTGCAAATCTGGAGCGCCGGCTGTCGTTTCGCCGAAATCAATCGCGACGTCCGTGAACCGGCCATAGCGTTTGAGGCCAAGACTACGGATGCGCATTACCGCTTTCCTTCTACGTTGGCTGCGGCAAGGCGGGCAAGCACCTCCTCCGAGCCTTCGTTGCTCAACTGCTCGACGAAGCGAGCAAACCCGTCATCGTTGGGAGTCAAGGTTCGTCGGCATTCCGATGGCAACTGGGAGAGCAGTTCCTTTGCGATCTCCTCCGCCTCCCCGAGGAACGCCTGTGAGCCAATGATGTCGTCGTTCACCACCTTTCGTAACTCCTCGAGTGGATCGGCGCTCTGTCCCTCAGTCTTCGTTGCAGGACGTCGACAGTCAGTATCGAACTTTTCGATCCAGATATTCCCGATTGCCGAGGCCCGGCTCTCGGCCTCGGTGCGGAGAAGATCGGCGTCCCGTCGGATCGTCCAAGCAAGTGGCGTCGCACCGGAAACTAACAAGCGTGCGACGAGATGTTCTGAAGCCGTCTTTTCTGCGGCGTCACCGAGGGCGATCTCGAGGCCGGCGACGAGATCGGGCCAAGTGGTCATGGCGGTGGCATCGACCGCTACGCGCTCGAACTGCGCCACGCTGACCACGCGCTCCTCCATCGTGACGCTGCCGTCGTCGAGCACGCTCACCAAGGTCACGGATTTTGGCCCACTTTCTCCAACATCACGGCCTTGCGGGATGCCTGGCATCACGATAGCGCAGGATCCTTCCATCGCTGAACGCTTATGAATGTGTCCCAGCGCCCAGTAGCGAAAACCAGAATTTGCAAGATCGGACGAACTGCAGGGCGCATAGACGTCGTGGTTAGCCGAGCCGTCGAGGCTCGTGTGCATCAGCCCAATGTTGATCGCGCCTTCGATGGGCGGTCGGTATTTTTCAAGTAGGCTGTCGGCGACCTGTGGCCTCGCGAAGCTGAGGCCATGCACTATTATCGGCCGGTCACCGCGCTCTCGCACGACTTCGACCGCCTCGGCTCGGCCACCAAATATGTGAACAGTCTCGGGAAATACGAGTTCCTTGGTGATTTTCGAGAGCGCGTCGTGGTTGCCACGGATGATAAATACCTTGATGCCCGCGACGTGCAGGCGACGAAGTTGCTCGGCGAGAAAGCGCGCGGTCTTCATCGAAGTCTGCTCGCCGTCATAGAGATCGCCGGCGAGCTTCAGCGCCTGAACACGCTCATCGAGGCATAGATCGATGATTCTCACAAACGCTTGCCGAGTCGCGTTGCCAATGAGCTCCGCGAGCTGTGGATTACGCAGAGCAAGTGACCGCAGAGGCGAATCCAAGTGGATGTCGGCGGCATGAACGAAACGGTAGGCGGGCATCAGGGCGACTCACTGAGGCAAAGAATGATGAGGCTTGCAATATATCTCGCTACACGCAAGGATTGTGAGCCAGTTTCCGAGCATCACGCCGCTGCTACGCTGCCGTTAGACATTCTGCCACTAAGGTTCGCGCCGATCGAACGCGCTGCGGCGTAAGATGCTTCTCGCTCAGAGAAAGAGGGCGTTCGTCCAACTTCGGACAGAGCGAAGGATCCAATCCCTCCACCCCAGGGGTGCGTGCTTGGCACTGACGTCGCCGGCTACAAACTTGCGGATGTCGAAGCTCGGGTCTCCGACCGCGGTATGCGGATAGTGCGAGCAGGAAGCGGCGTTCCAGCGTCGAAACCGTTCCGCTTCGGTGACCAAGCCGGAATTGCCGTCGTACGAAAGATAGGCGCCAGGCCGGGCCCGTCGACTCCACGGTGTGACCATCTGCACGACCAAACCGACCGCCAACGAGGCGAGCACACCGTTCGACCACACCACCTGCGGACGTCCGCCGGCGGCACCATACTTGCGGGACTCTTCGGCCAGCGCCTCGTCGGTGACAATGCCCATGCAGCGCAGGCACGGGCTTCCCGGCTCCGAGAGAACAACTTGGCCCGCGACCAGATGGCCGTGGCCGCGGTCCAGCTTGTGCACGTCCATGCCTTGGTCGATGTAGGGGATGAGGAAACGGCGGCAAAAAGCATCTAGCTCGTCCTTGCCCCGCACGTTATCGAGACCGCCCACGATCACGTCGCAACGCTTGAGCACATCACCCGCAAGCTGCCATTGCTTCGGATGGGTTTCGATGCGGGCTTTTGGATTGATGGCGAGGATCATCCTTTTCATGATCGCAACCTTGGCCGTCCGCTTGAGCACGTACCACCAAGTACCGCCGATCAGCCTGTTAAGGTTGGTCAGCGAGATATGGTCCATGTCCGCCAGTACGAAGTTGCCGACGCCCACGTGCGCAAGCTGCTGAGCGACATGCGAATTTCCACCGCCAAGGCCCACCAGGCCGACGGTCACCTCGGCCAGCCGCTGTTCGCTATTGGCGCCGAGAAAACTTTGACGATCAAGCCAGCTCATATTTCGCACCCCATTGCTCGACGATTGGTTGATCAATACGGATGAAGCGGTCGATCGACACGGAAGGTTTGCCGGATTCAAGCCACAGAAGGCCCGTCGCACCATTGTCGCTCAGCACCAGCAGTCCGTGCGGCATCTTCGGGCTTGATTGAAAGAATCCCGGTACGAATTCGTTGCCGCTCTCAAGGTCCACCCCGCTGAACCCGGGAAGGCCCCGGCCGCCGTGGGTGTGGACATGCAGGAGGGCCGAGGCGGGTCGATAGGCGACCTGTACCGCCTTCCGCATTGCGTTGGAGCCGATCCGCGCCCCAACCTTGGGAGCGAACTCGTAATCCTCGTCGGCGACAGGCATGTACTCGCGCACAAGCAGCATCAGACCGCCCGGCACCGCGGCCGCCCCTGCCGTCAGGAAGCCGACGCGCTCGTGTGCGAAAGCGTGGGGCCGGGCGAGGTCGCGTCGGACTAGATCCAGCAGCGCACTGGTGATTTTGACTGCCGCTCTCATTTGAGTTGTCCTAGGTGTATGGCGAGGATCTCGGACCACGGCAGCGATGCAGACACCTTGTTGAACGACATTGTGTGCCAGGCGCGACCCATGATGTGGTGCACGGTCCAGTTCTGGCCGCGGTTCGGAAAGGGCTGTGACAGGAAAAGCCGCGTGGTGTAGCTGCCATGGCTGCGGGGGCAGAGCAGACCGTCCACGGGCACCTTGTCTCCACTGTGCTGGATCTGCATGCTCGGCAGGTAGACGAGGGGATGCCCCCCCTCGTCCCAGAGTTCGGCACGGCGGTTGATCCGCCGCAACGCGACGAGTTGAAATTCGGCAGTCATGAGGACTGTCCCACCGGCGGATGGGAGGCGAACTCCATGCCGTCCTTGACCTTGAGGCGTTCGCCCGGAGCCATCTCGCGGAAGACGCCGTCGGAAGCGATGATGTCCAGCTTGTAGCCGGCGGGAACGCCGAACACTGTCATCAGTTGCTCGGTGGTGTACACGCGGCGCTCGAGTTCAAACTCGACGTCGCCACCGTAAATCACCGTCACCGTCTTCTTCCGGTGGCGAAGCTTAAAGCGTTCGACGCCACCACCGCCAATATCGACCTCATCGTCATCGTCGAAGACCTGATCAATGCCGGGCCGCTCCAGCGTCAGAGCCTGATCGTCGCCGGCGCCGGCGAGGAACTTGATCTGCGAAGCGATCAGCTTCTGGTGCGGCCATTCCATCGCCAGTCCCTCGACGAAGAAGCGGTGCGTGTCGCCGCCCTTGACGACGAAGAAGCGGCTGACCTTGTTCTTATCGAGATCAGTGGTCTCGGTGGGGCGGAGCGTTTCCAGTTCGCCCGTCCCGAGATGCCGCAGAACGCCATAATCTTCAACCGGGTGTCGGCCGACGGCCATGCAAAGCTGGCCGCCGGTAACCTTGGCGTCGTCGAACGCAACCGCGAGGAAGTCGAAATTTTCGTCACCGATCTGGGTTTCGAACGTGGGAGCCTGTTGCTGCGGCTCGCGATCGACACTCTTCAACACCGTATCCATGCGTATTCTCCAATCTCGCGCGCACGGACGGGCGCCGTCAGGCTTGACGAAATCCCGGAAGAGACCGATGATCTCGAATCAGTCCGTAATGGGACTGTATCTAATCGGACCCAAACTTTAAATCAAGTCCTATTTGGGACTTTTGAGAACCCCTATGGACATCAACATGGACGCAAACAATCGGACACAAACGACAGAGCAGCCCCAAGGGGCCCCCCCATCATCACTCGACTTCTTCTTCAAACTCGCAGAGATCTGGGATTTGAGCACTGATCAGCAGATGAAGTTGCTGGGATCACCGGCCCGCTCGACCTACTTCCGCTGGCGTAAGGATGGCGGCGACGTTTCGGCGGATACTCTCGAGCGGATTTCGCACCTAGGCTCCGTGTACAAAGCCCTCAGCATTCTGCTCGACTCGCCAGAGGCCGCGGTGCGCTGGATTCGCCGACCAAACCGATATTTCGAGGGGGCACCAGCGCTCGACATCATGTTAAGCGGAAATTTGAGTGACATCATAAGGGTACGACAATACGTCGATGCCCAGCGCGGGGGTTAAGTTGGCGTACCCGCAAATCTCAATCGATAACCGGTATCGCCGGTTGATCCCCTCGAAATGGCCGACGATCGACATCTACGAGAAATTCGGTTCTCGCGAGATGCAATCGTTTGCTGCCGAACTCGAGGCGGTTACCAGCCCGCGCCTTGCGGCCAAAGCCCGCATCACCGGCGGCGACATTTCGGCCGACTCCAACTCTCCCAGGCTGCAGAACTGGAATCATGCGCCGTTCGCGTACCCCATGCCGGAGGGGACGTATTCACTTCCGCCTCCCTACTCGGTAATGGAGCTCGCCGTCGACGAGCGGGGCGCTCTCGGTCGGGCAATCCTGCGACGCGAGGAATTTCTTTCGCGCACCGACGAGCCGGCCTGCGGCATCGACATGAGGATGATTGCGAACAGGGTCGTCGGAAAATTCGTTGATCTCCGCGGATTGCCGCCCGACACGTCGCAAACCGCGAGGTGGATGATGGGTCACCGCCTATATGAGGATGGTGTTCACGGCGTTCTCTTCAAAATGACCGAGCTGCCAGGCAGCGAGTTCATCTGTGTTTTCACCAATGAGGTGCTGGTGGACCATGGCGTGCAAGGCGCACATTATCGTTTCCGCTGGGACGGTCAGCGTATCAGTCGCATTTATGACTTCGCTGCGGACCGCGACATCGATCGCAACGACATTATCGCTGGGTCGATGGCAGCATAGATCAGCGCCTAGGTGAACCGCACAAGTCCGTCACCATCCTGAAAATCCGCTTCGCCATGCCGTCATGACAGCCGCTCGCGACGCCTACCGAGCGCCGAGCAGCACCGAAGCAGAATGGACGCCGAGCTAGTGCCGACGGTGCGCCTTCAAGATTGCCCCTTTCGGAACGTTTATTTTCTGCACCTGCTCAGTCGTGACTATGGCGCGGATTGCCGGTTTGCGTAGTTGTTCAATCGCATCCATCAGCGCGACCGTTGCATCTAACGCGCTCCAAACATTCGCAAGGTTTTGTTCCGTGATACATCGTCAACTGTATGGTCATTGAAATCGCCAAACGACATGCGGTCCATAGAGCCGCATTTCGTCGGTAGTTTTAATCTCAACCATTCGGAAGCACCGCAATCACTCTACACGCAGCACTTCCCGAGGCAATTCGCTAAGGCATCGTTGCTATATCGCCAGCCGAGGCCGGTCGGTCACCCATGGCCGAATTAGAACAAAACTCAAGACGGAATCGCTATCTTCCAGCGGAATATTTCGCGATGGAGGTTACCAAGGCTTTGTCCCTTCCAGCGAACATCTTTGACTGCTTCGCGATTGTTCGATTGATGTGCCGAACCCCCTCTGCAGATATGGACAGAACGCGGTTCAACGTATTGTTAGACGCCAAGATGATCGCAACATTCGGATCGATCGCAAACCAAACTTCGACCTCTGGATCACTGAGTTCCGACCGACCGATGGGAGTCAATTTCATCACCGGAAAACTTCCGAGCAAAAAACTCCGGTTGCGCGCCGTCCGAGCGAAAAACAGACCTTTTGCTGACAACACATCGAGCGCGGTACCGCTAGTGCGCGACAGGGACAAAACCCGAGCACGTTGTCGCTCGGCTTTCAGGTAAGCTGGCGACGCAAATTTCTCTTTTTCCTCAGGCGTGAGGGCGCGAAACTTCTGTTCGTATTGATCGATAGCCTCTTGCAACATCGCCGCGAACTCATCGTCAGAAATCATTCGTTGATATAATTCGGGCACGCGCCGCCACTGCTCATACACATAGAGATTGAGCAAATCGCGTTCGTTCGGCGAGAGGTTCGGATATTTCCCCGACAGCACTTGGGGGACGATCTTCTCGATCAGCAAGTTCATGAAGCCCTCAAGCTTGGAGTAGCGCGTCTCCAAGCTCCAATCGCGGGTCCCGTCACTGTTTTTAAGGGTGTATTGGCCACCCCGAACGAAAAGACTGTTCGGAGAGGTATCTCTGACACCACGATCTGGCCGATCGTTGTCGAAAAACCAGAGCATGCCGCGCTCGTCGGTGAAGCGCCGTTGCAACATCTCGGGAACAGAATGGTGACGTTTTGGCTCGTTCATCTGAATAACTCGATCAAGGATTCGCGCGCGAACGTTCGTCGACCATTCGCAGCGTTTCATGTGCCACCCATGTCACATGGAGCAATTGGAAAACGGATGATAACGTCCGCCGAAATTTCAAGAAACCGTTGGTAATGCTGCGTAACTCTATGTCCCGTTTAGAAACGATACTCGGCACATGAAATTTAAGGAAAATCGGCCCTAAGTCATTGAAAAACATTGGAGCGCGTGAAGAGAACCGTTCAACGCTGAAAACTCATGGTAACCGCCAAGAACGCCGGGCCTCGTCTTTCAATGCGAGGTCCTAAGTTGCTGTTGAGGTTTGCAACTCTACTCATCTCCTCGCGAGATACCGGTCCTGGCAAAGCACTAGAATTTGAAAACTTTCCGCCTATATGGGGCTTTCTGAAGGGTATTTTCCTTGAACTCCCCCAGTGGTTGCGATTGGATGCGGCCGTTAGCTGGGGAATATTTTAATGGATTTGGGATCGGTTCGCGCCGCGGCGTCTCAGCGGCTAAATGGGTTGAGCAACCCTATCAGAATTTTGGTGATCTTGGCGCTCTGCCTCATCGCGGGCATTGTCCTGCTGTGGCTGTTCAACCAAGTTTTCTACTACTATTTGGCGCGTAGCTACGTTGATGAAATTTCCGATTCCTTCAACCTCAATCGAGGATTTGCAACCGCACTCATCTGGATCAGCTTTGCGCTGATCGTCGTTCTATCGGGGTGGGCGTTCTCGCTGTCCAAAAACAAGCGCAACGCCGGTTATGCGGGTTTGCTGGCACTTCTGGTTGCTCACTCCGTAACAATCGGCATGGCCGACAAAAACTTCAAGAGCAGCGGCCAAGCAGAAAAGTGTTTTGTCATGGAGCGAAACAACGTGAAGATCATGAACCGCGTCGGTATTGATCCCGACACTGGTCGTGAGTGCCGGGCACTAACCACGGTAATGGCCGAGAAAATTGAGCTCTATAAAACCGGCAAGCGCCCCACACGTATAACGTCAAACAACCCGGCGTTTTTCAGCGCGATCAGCGGCGAGCCTGTCGTCTGGTATGCAGCCGACAAGGGCGGTTCGGTCGAGTTGTATGACCTGATGGGGTATCACCCACAGACAGCCGAAGAATTGCGGCCGGTCACACCGCAAGTGGTCGAAACCTGGAAAGAGCAGAATGACCGCACCGCAAAGCGAATTCCCGTCAGGATCGATCCGAAAATCTATGCCTTTTTTGATCCCATGACCGGCGCAGCACGTGTCTGGTACTGGCGTAGCCAGAGCGGCGAATGGGAATTCTACGATGGCCCCGGCTTCCATGCACGAACCGGAGAGCCGCTCAAACTGATCAACCGTGATGTGATCGCTGAATGGAACGCTGCGCTTCAAGCAGCGGAAGCGAAGAAGAAAGCCGACGCGGAGCAAGCTACCCGGGACGCACGCGAACGCGCCGCTGCGGCCGAGCGAGAGGCTCGCGAGCGATCGGCAGCTGAACAGCGAGCACGTGAAGCGGAACTAGAAGCCGCAAAAGAAAAGCAACTTGCTGGCGCGGAATGCGATCGACTGGCCGCAAACCCCACCGATGCCAAACGCGCGGCGGATGGCGTGCCTTTCGATCAGCTCAAAGGTATCGCCGATCAGGCAATTGAGGCCTGTACCCGTGCCACTCAGGTATATCCCGATGAAAAGCGTTACCTGTATCAGTTGGGGCGGGCGACGTATTTCAGGGATAAAAAGCGGGCATCCGAGATTTTCACGACCCTCGTTAGCGCGCGATATGCTGCTGCATTCGACAATCTCGGCAGCTATTTGCTCTACGATAAAAGGGATATGACGGCTGCGATTCCGATCTTCAAGCAGGGGATTGCCCTAGGCGATGCGGACTCCATGGTGACCCTCGCAGACTTGATGGATAAAGGTTACGTCCCACAAACGCCTTCGCTAAATAAGTGGACCCTGTTGAACAGCGCGGCTCAGTTAAACCATTCAGGGGCGCAGAAAGCCGTGGCGAAGGAAAAGACCCGCCTCGAAGCGGAAGACGACTCCAGAGAGGCTGCGCGGCAAGCGGGCGAGATATTCAAAGATATTCTCTTGGGAGGGGTGCGACGATAGACAGACGTCCGTCTCACGGTGTCGAAAGCATGACCAGCGAGCTCGCGCAGATCAAAAAGTTATTCAGTGTCCTAAAACGCGCGCCGCAGACCAAATTTTTCGGGTTGCAGGCGTTCATCTGGATACTCCCGACAATCAATGCGATTACATTATTTGCAGCCATAGCGGTCAACGTGAAATGCGGAGATCATCCGAGCGTCCCCACGCTCTCCGCCACTTCTGTACCCTCCCTTTGGATCGAAGCGAACTACAGCGCCAAACGCGGTCAGACGGTACATGCCATAGCTCGATGCGCCGCGTGATAAGGGCCTCCCTCATTGGGATACTCAGCAGCGAACTGCTTGGAGCGCCGCGTTCACGCATCCACTCGTTATCGGTTCATCGGGTGCGAATATCTGATGCGACACGCGGCCCGGGATCGCAGGAAATTTCGCCGTGGACCGCCCTCGCCCTTGTCCACTCAATTAGATTTGGTGGCTCAGCGAATCCTTCGCGACCGGTAGCGTGATTTTCAGAGAACGGTAGCCGGCCGGTGCGGTCCAACCTCGTAACCCATTGAAAGATCGAATGCTTGATGGGACTGCATCAGGCAACGCCGTGGTACGAAGCGTGGTACGAAAGAAAATCTGGGGCAGTGAAAGCTAAGAAAGTCCCATTTTTGTTGGTAGCGAGAGGGCGCTACGGCGCTGCACCCCCCCTGTTTTCTCTGCATTTCGTGGCTTAGAGCCGTAGTTCCATAGCTGCCGATCTTGTTCGCCCTTGGTTCCAGACTTTACTTAGAGGCACGACCGAGCGCACCAACCACCCCGTCAAGAACCTCGGCCCCATGCCGTTTCGCAAGATGCCGATTCTGTCGCTGGCGTTCATCCAGCGGCAGGAACGGTTCGCCCACGAAATCGATCTGAGCGCCTTGCCGCCTCTGATCTCCGGCGGCGACCGGAAGGCCAGAAGCAAGGCCATCGCGGAACAGCAGAGCGGTCTACGAACGCCCCGCCGCGTCGCGCGCAACCCCTGGCAAGCCGCCTACGGTGCCCTGGCGGTGACGTGCAGCCATTGCCGGCACTGCATGCTGCTCGATCAGGAGTTTGATGAAACGATCCTCGACATGCTCTGCGATCGATGCCACCGGACAGTTTAGGCCCGGCGAGCCTTCCGGCGGCGAGCCAGCGCCTTGCGGACCTTCTCAGCCTCGGCCCGGACCTGGTCGAGCGTGCGCGCCGGGCGCGGCGTCACCTTGCGGCGCGTGGCGTGATAAGCCTTCGGCGTCAAAGCGTCGAGCATCTGCGCCGCCAGGTCCTTTTCGAACCGATCGTCGATCAGGATACCGAGGGCGCGCGATTCAGAAATGATCGCGGCACAGGCGTTGATATGTGCCTCGTGCGGATGGCCGCTTTTCGGATCAATGTCCTGGCCGGCGCGGAGGGCGATGTTGTGCCGATCGATGGCATCGAGATAGATCGACAGCCGCACCGGATTGTTGCGCCAGTTGAACTCGCCATATTCCGGCGCGCTCTGCGCGAACACCAGCGATGCCGCGATCCGCGCCACGTTGGGATAAAGGCCGATCGGCGCTTTCATCAATCCGAGCGCATCCTTGGGATTGGCTTTCTTCGCAGTCATGGGTCAGTCCTCTTTGGTGAAATTGAACTTTCGCCGCGCGGCGGCCGTGCGCCGGCGATCGACGCGGGTTTTGAACTGCACGCGCCGGCCGTCCTCGATCGCGTAGTCGGTGACGTGGACAAGGGCGCAGTCGCAGCACTGATGAATGAAGCCGCGTTTCACCGGCTCGATCCATTGATCCTCAACGATCTGCTCGTAAGGCAGCGGACGCTTTCGCTTGGTCATCAGATGTTGATCCGGTGCCGGCCGATCTCGCCGTGACGACGATGCAGCGTGATCGATTGGAGCGACTGGCCGCTGTTGTAGCCGGACGCATGGGCATGCGCGTCCTTGGCCGCAAGCGTCTGGAACGACTCGCAGCGAACGTCGCCGACTTCCTTCACCGTCTCATGGTGAATGTGGCCGAACAGCATCCAGTGATATTTCGTCGCGCCCCAGGCCTTGCGCTCGCGCGTCGCCATGGTCATGGCCATGCGATCCGGCTTGACGTTGTGACCATGTACCGCGCCGATCAACGTCGCGCCGAACCGATAAAAGAACCAATCGCTCGGATCATCGTCGATCGTAACGCGCCGGTCATTGTGATAGAACGCCTTAAGGGCGATCGTGAGCGCGACGCTGGCGTGCGGATCGTGGTTGCCGGGAATGTTGCGGACAAGCACATGCTGATGCTTGGCGAGCGCCAGTTCGATCACGCTCATCATCAGCCGGACGCCCGTCGTCAGAATTTTATAATACCGGCCATCTACATCAAGCAGATTTCCAGATCGCGGCGTCATGTTGCGCTGATCGTCAGTGTGCTGCCAGTCGCCGAGATTGAGAATGATCGCACGCGCCGAGCGCGGCGACTGCGCGATCAGCCGTGCCGAGGTGTCGAACAGCCGCTTCGCGCCGATGTCAAGATCATAGGCCTCGCCGGTCTGCCGCCCCCAGGCCAGCAGGCCATTGTGCTGATCGGCGATCGGATACACCGACAGCTTGTCACGATCGACGCGGCGCGGGACCGGCACCGGCTTGGCGCGGCCCTTGTAGCTGTCGAACACACCCTTGAGCGCCTGCACGAGCGCCGGCACGGCGGTATCGCCCTTTGTCTTGATCCACTTGGCGCGCGTGCGGCCGTCGGCATCGACATAGGCGGAAACGCCTTTGAGGATTTGCCCCTCGGGAATCTCGAACGGCGCGCCGGATTCCTTGTGCTGCGTGACGAACTCGCCCTTGAACTTGCCCGCACCGTCATATTGCGCCGTTGTCCGCTTGATCTCATAGCCGGGAAGTACCGGCTCGGTGCCGAGATAGCCCTTCTCGGCCGCCCGCGTGAGGCGCAAATGAAAATTCGTCTTGGGCATGCCGGCGGCCTTGGCCGCCGCGCGCTCTGTGCCATACAGCTTGTAGAGATCAGCCGCGCGGCGGGCCTCATCGTCCGAAATCTGCGTCATTCACGAAATCCTTAAGATGCGCAGGAACAGCGCCTTGATGTCCGCGCCCCAGGTTTTCAAGCCGAGGCCGATAATGGCGAGCGCACCGCCGATGATCAGAGAGGCGACAAACAGTTTCTTGCCGTGGTCCTCAACGATCGGCTCGATGCGATCGACCCGCTCTTTCAGCGGGCCGATTTGCTTGACGCCATCCGAAAGCGTTTTCAGTTCCTCGCGAACTTCTTTCCGATATGTCGCGCTTGTCTGCCGATCGAGATCACGTTGCTCGCGATCCTGATCGACAGACTTGATATGCGACTCAATGAGGGAACGGAGCGCGCCTAGCTCATGACTCACGGGATCAATCACCGGAACCATGATCAGCGCTCGCCCGCGAGGCGGCCGCGCTGGCGCTCCTCGCATTCCGTGCGTGCGTCGCTCTTGGCGTTCGCCTCGCCGATCGCGCCGGCCATGCGGCCCAACGCAACACGCCGTGACAATCCGGTGACGTTCGGCACCGGCGTCTCACGGGACAATTCCTCGCAGGCGCTCGATGATTGAACCGCCGCCTTGCTTGGCGCGCCGGTTTCCGCGAGAAATTTCGTGCAGCCAGCGCTGCTCATCAACACTAACGCGATCGTCGCAGATTTCAGGCAGCGGCGGATTTTTTGCCAGTTCATCCTCATATTTTTTGACCTTCTCTGAAATTGCCGACACTTCCGCGCGCGACCGCTCGGCCAGAGCCGTCTTGTCGCGGGCCGTGGCCTGTTCGTTGTCGAGTTGGAATTGCAGAAATGCGTTATCGACCCGCGCCTGCACAAGATCGTTGCGCCTGTCCGCGATGCGGTATCCAAGATTGAGCACAAAGAAAAACAGGCAAAGCGTGGCGACCGGCTTCGCAAAGGCCCGATACTGGATCGGGATAAGCGGCACCACGGCATAGAGCCGCAGGGCAAGGGCCACTCCGAGCAGAATGGCGAGCACGAGGCCGGATGTCGCGATGTTCCAATAGGCATCAACGATCTGATTGCCGATCGACTCCGCGACACCGCTCAAGAATTTATTGATCATGGCGCGCACCGCTTTCGAGGATTGAGGAGATCACCTGAAAGCACCCTCTTTGATGCCCTCGCGGCAAAGATCGCGCTCGCTCTTGCGCGCGTCGCCGGGACGGCCACTGCGGCGAGCGATCAGGCCAGGCCGAACGACGCCGGCGCTTCGAACGTACCAACCAGTGAAGGCGTTACACGCGCCCGGCAAATCGCCGGCATTGAGCCTTGCCATCATCGGCGACTTACAAACCGCGCCGTTGCCGGCGTTATAAGCCGCGTCGGTGAGCGCAGTCCAAACCTTGACCGGGATCGATTTCGGATCGAGGGGGCCGCGATAACAAGACACAACGCCGTCGAGGTATTTCGGCAGGCTCTTGGCGATCTGCACGTCGCACTCGGCCTTGGTGAATTTCTGGCCGGGCTTCACGCCAGAGGCATCGGCCGGCGTTTGCCCGTAGCACCATGTCAACGGGTGGCCGGTGCCGATCTTGTCGAAGCGCGCAACCTTATCCATACCCTCCCACGTCGGGGTGAAAGTGACATTCTGATTAATGATCGCGGCATACATCGACGCACCGAGCAATGCAGCGGCCGAAACTGCTCCACCGACCTTGTGCGACGTTTTCAACTGCATAGCCATTTACTCAAACTCCTTTTGCGCAACGAAGCGCGCCCCGAACGCGGCGACGGTGACAAGGCCGGACAGCACCGCGAAGCGGCCCGGCTCGATCGGCGGGTGATCGACGAAAGCTGCGAATGCGACCTCCATGCCGGACAGCGCGGCCGACAGCGCGAGCAGCCGGATCGACCAGGCGCAGCGCAGCACAAGTCGCCAGTTCTCGTGCGCAAAGATGCGCGCAACGAATGCGGCGGCAGTGACGACAAATGAAACGCCGGCGAACGCGCCGCGAGAGATCGGCGGATTGTCGGCAAAGACCGGAATGACAACCTCAAGCCCCGACAGCACGGCGGCCAAGATGATCAGCCGGATTGTCCAGGCGTGCCGGAGCAAGCGCCGCCAATCCTCGACGATCGAAACGAACTTCATTTTTGCGTTTCCAGATTTTCTAAAGCGCGCGCAGCCTGGCGCGGCCGAGCGGCCGGACACGATCGCGAACCGCATTGCCGTCATTTCCTGAAATCATGCGGACCATTCCGCCGCCGAGGCATGCGGTGATCTCGCCGACGTGATGTGACCACACGGCAATGAGGCCCGGCCGGCAAACGCTGGCCGGCGAGCCAAGGTCCGCCCATTCGCGCGCCTTGTCGAAACGCTGATCGGCGATGCCGTGACGAATGCGAAGCCAACAACCGCACCACGGGATGCCCGCGCAGGCCGCCGGTTGCCCTCTTTCGAGCGCGAAATGCCGACGAGGCCGCGCATCCGCATCGCCGATCATGGCAACGCAAAGCACGGCCGCCGCCACAAGCGAGCGCGTCCGCATGATGGATTTTCCGAAGGAAGCGAGCCGTTGAGGCCGGCGGTTGGTTTAGGCGAAAGCCGCGTCGATCTCGGCGAACGTCGTCACCGTGCCCGCATCGATCGCCGCCTTAACGCTTCGCTCGATCGAGAATTGAGCCGCGATATGATCACGCGCCGCAAGACACACCGCACCCATATCGGCATTGCTCAGATCGACCCAATCGTCGCCGAGGAATTTCCACGGCGAGGGATCGGCGCGCATGCCGGCTGTGATCGCGACAAACTCGGCGAGCAGTTTCGCTTGCCCGTTTTCGCGGTTGGTATCGATAACATGCCCACCCCACGCGACGCCGGCGATCTCTTTGCGCCAGCGCGCGGCGGCGTTGTATGCGGCAAGCTCGATCACCGTCGGCGGCGACGCCGGCGGCGCAGTCGGACTCAAGCCCAACAGACTAGGCTCGCCAAGCGCAACAATTTCAGAGCGCGAGCCATCGCCGGCAAACCACACCTCGCCGCGATGATCGGCCACGATCAACCACGCATCACCGTGAAACAGCGGGACTTGATTCGCGCCACACACCGGCGGCGCGACAGGCGTCGAAAACGCTGGATGCAAGAACTCGCCGGCGGCCATCGGATCAGGATCGGCGAGGCCGGCACCGGCCAACTCGCCAGTCTCGTGACTGTAGAAATAAATCTTCATGACAGAGCGGCCCCTAGTATTTGATGCAGGCAAGAAATGCGATGTTTTTCGGCCGCGTTTCGCCGCCTCCGGTTGATCCCGTGTTAGCTGTTCCGCTTTGCGCCACCTGCACAGCCGATCCGACATCTAGGAACGACCAATCGGCTAGGGCATTCTGTGTGTGAGTGTGCGCTTTCAAATCATCCGCCTGCGACGTGCCGATGCCTCGCCCGATATCGACGCCACGGCTGTCGTCCCACGCGCGGAAGAAATAGCCATTGACGTAAGGGATGCGGAAAGTCGTAGAACCATCGCCCGGCGAGAACTGTCCGAACAACGAGCCAGAGGTCCACGCAGCGTCGGATGCAGCGAGGTTGCCGCTTGATTGCGCGTACGTCCACAAGGGCGCGTATGTGACGCGCGACAGAAGCGCACCATTCGCCTTAATCTTTCCAGAGGGCGCAGCGTTCCCCGCGTGAAGCGAAATCGCGCCGACACTTTCGCCGCCCGCAGAAAATCGCGCATCATCGCCCGCAGCAACCGTGCCGGAAGCCGTACCAACATTGAGGAGCGCAGCACCGCCGAACGCGGGCTTTCCGGTGATCGCCGACCACGCAGCCGAGGCCGCGATGTTCGTCAGCAACGAGCCATCAAGCGCCGGCAGTTTTCCGCCGGTGCTCACTTGCACAAGATTGCCGACGGATGCTCCGGCATTGAGTGCGGCAGCGGTGCCGAACGTGAATCCAACAGCCGCCTCGATCTCGGCGAGCGTGAGAGTGCCCTCAATCTTGAGCCAGTTGTCGGCATAGGTCGAGGCCGAGGCGTCATCGACGATCGCAAACAGATCATCGCCGACGCTAAACGATTTTCCGTTGACGGTGCCGGCAACACTCACCTTGTAGAACCAGCCGACCTTGCGGCCGGTCGCGCTCGGAAACGTGCCGGCCGAGGCGTCCCATGCGCCCTTGAAAACCAACGCGCCCGAAAGCGCAGTGATCAGCGCATCGGCATAGGCTTTTGTCACCGCGTCGCCCGGCGCGGTTGGCGTGCCGAGGCCGGTGACCTTGTTGCCGCCCATAGCCAGCGGGCCGGCCATGGCATCGCCGGATTTATTGAGCGCGCCGAGCCGCGTCACAACGTCGGACTCAGCCATCATCGCGATCAGGACACGCCCAAGCGCCGAGAGCGCAGTCAGCCCGCCCGACAGATCGGACTTGATATAAGGAACGGCGTCCGGTTGCGGCGCGAGCGGCAAGAGAGAGCCGAGAACGCCGTCAACCTCATGAACATCATTCCAATCTTGCGATTGGATCGCATCCGCGTCTGGTGTTTGCGGCCGCGTTGCGACTCGCTTGTGCTTGATACCCACAGCGGAAACCCTTTTTCAAAAGAGAGATTGCGATCAGGCGGCCGGCAGCGCCGGCGGCTCATATTCGCGGATCACACCGAACTCACCGTCGAGCGCACGCTCGAAAACTTGACGGCCATGCGGCTCGGGATCGGTAGGAGCCGCCGCGAATCCCATCAAGCCGAGGTGCGGCATTTGCTCCCATTCACAATCGATGATCAGGAACGTTTTCTGCGCATTGCCCCAACGCGGCGAGGATGCGCGAACAAGTGTCAAAGGCATGTTGCTCTCTCCTACGCCACGCGCTGCATCAGGGTCAGATAAGGCCCGCCGTTTGTGGAAATATCGAGTGTCAATTCCGACAACGAGCGCCACAAGCCGGTGTAAGAACTCGGCCCACTGGCGAAATCGAGCATTTGCGTGTCATAGACATATTGCCCGTAAACGTAACCAAGCGCCGGCCCCCAACCATTCAAAAGATGGAATGCCAGCGGGCCAGGACCGTACCCCTGCGAGGCCAAGAACTCCGACGGATCGATATAGATTTTGCAGAATGCGAGCGAACCGATCGCGCCCGGCTCCATCAACGGCGGCCCCGATGCCAGCGCGCTCGTTTTGCTGATGATGCGGAAATTCGTTCCGTCAAATTCCATCAGCAACAAATCGCCGCTCATCGCAAACTTGTTGGACAGATCAACGCCGTTCGCATCCTTGAGGCCATAAGGCCCATGACTATCCGGCGCGAACGTCGTCACGCCCTGAATGTTGGCGATCAGCTTCACGCTGAACAAGTCACCGGCTTGCGGCGTTGCCGTTGTCGGCGAGTATGTCGCAACGATCGCCGTCGGTGTGCCGGTTGCCGTCGCGATCGGCACCCGGAAGCCGGTGCCACCACCCCCGGCCGTGCGATCGACATGCGTCGCGACAAGCTGAAACCGCGTGCCGTCATCGTTCAAATCCGCGATGCCGTTAGCGACGAGATCACCGGGCGAGAGCGCCGAGCCGTCGGCCTTCTTGACATCACGCAAGCCAAGCCCGTTGACATTGATTTGCGTCGCGCCGGTGTTTGTGACCTTCACCTTGACGCGCAGCTTGACGCCGGCCTTGTATTCCCGAAGGGCCGGGGTGAGCGAGACAACAAGCGAATTTGCCGCGCCGGTGTCCACCGCATAGGAATTTTGCGCACGCTGAATCAATTGCTGAATGGCCTTCGTCAAGCCATTGTCATCGGTGCCGACATCAGGAATGACATCGGTCGCCGCATCGGCGAGCTTGCCGTTCGAGCGCCACAGCGCGCGCAACTGAGCAAGCAACCCGTTAAAGAAACTCGCCTTGATGTCGGTGCCGTCATCGGCCTCGATCGACGAGCAATCTTTAAACCACGTGTCAAGGGTGCTAAAGGTGCGATCCTCGGCCGGGCGTTCCGTGGTCGCAAACGGGGTATTTTGAGCAGGGCCAAGAATGTCAGCCATTTGCTTATTGCCTCATATATTCGATTTTGATTTCAGCGTGCACGACTCGCGCGAGTAGGCACTCCAATGGAAGAATTTCGCTCATCAGCGGATCGAACGGACAGGACAACCGCCGGCCAACCTTGAATGCGCCAACTTTCGGCTTGCGTCGCCGGCGGCCGCTCGTCACGTAGGCCGGGCTTTCGTTGAGATTGACCACGATCGTAAGAAGCGAGGCGCGGCGGATGCGGCCGGGTTTCATCCGGCCGGCTTTTGAAGTGCGATCGCCGAGCCGCGTGCCGCATTGATTTGCGGAATCCTCGCACGAGATCGACCAGCCGGCGCGCGCGGCCACATCGGCATAATACTCGCAGCGCGTACCGCCGAGCGCCGCAACCTTGGCGCACAGATCGGGAAACGGATCGCACGGATCAGGCAAGCCATATTCGGCCATCCATAGATCGTGCGTTTCCTTATGCGTCGCGCACCAAAACTCAAGCCGGAGATCGCAGATGCGTCGATTGACAAAGGCGTACACATCGGCGATGGCTTGCCAGAATTTGTGCAAAACCGATCCGCGCCGCGAGCCGGTTGCGAACGCGTCGGAATACGGCCCTGCGGCAAATGGCGGATCATACCCCGCCACAGGCCCGCCCTCGTTGGATTGCCACGCGCGGCCGCGCGGCAACAGCGCGAGCGCGGATTGCAGCACCTCGCCCGGCGACGGACACCGGAACGGTGCCGGCCGTGCGCCTTGACATTCACTCATGACAAATTCGCCTCTCAGATAAAGGCCACGTTTCCAAGCGTCGGCATTTCGCCGATCTCAAGCGTGACATCGGCAGCCGGCGCGATCAGCGCGTGCCGCTCCTCACCGCTCGCATTGGCGATCGCTTGCCAAATCCACGATCGCGAGAACGTCGCCGGCGACGCCAGATATGGCATGCCGCCGATCGCCGTATCGCCGCCGGCAACGCGCGACAGCCGCCGAAACATCGCCCGCAATTCGGCGATTACCGCCTCTTGCACGTCGGTTGTGTTTGGCGCGAGGCCGGCGATCGTCACATCGATCACCCGCGCCGCCGGCGGCGAGATCGTGACCAGCGCACCCGCCGGCCGGACGGTTTCGATATATTGAGCAACGCGCGCGATGTTTGCGCCGTCTGGCACACCATTCGCAAAGAGATCGTCCATCAACAGAAACACGCGAACCGTGCCGACGCCGGCCCATAGACGTTCCACAAATACCCGCGTCACTCCGGAAACATCGGATGCCCATTGCACATAATCATGCGCCGCGCCGCCATGCGGTGGATTGCGCTTGCGAAACAGGATGCGCCCGCGAAATGTCCCAAGATCGGACGTGAACGGCGCGCCGTCCGGCTCGATATCTGCCCCGCCGGTAATCGCATCTGTCGAAACCTCGGCGGTCGCGGTATTGTCGCCGGTCAAGCCGGACACGATTTCGAGCGGTGTGCCGGCAATCGCCGACGTGATCTTGCCTTCGGTTGTCGAAATAACCTCGATTTCGACGACGCCGGCACCCGGCAACGAGCCTCCCGCAGTGGCCTTGTACTCCACCCCATCACTACGCCGAAAAATCGATGCAACAGCAAAGGTGACAGCGCCAGGCGAAGTGACAGTGACGAAACCACGCGCCGGCGCAGTCGGGCGGCGTGACAGGCCGAACTCCTCGCCATGGAGATCGAGGTTTTCACCATCGGCCGTCAGGGCGAATTTCTGACGCTGAATATAGTCCATGAAGCCGAACACCTCATGGGTCATTCCACCGATGACTTTCGCGGTCGGATTGATATTGTTCGGCCAGAGCCAGGCGTCGGAGCCAGACAAGTTGCTGCGAAACGCCCGACGCGCGCGCTCGACAAGTTCCTTGAGTGTTTCGATCCTGAACATTAACTGGCCACCTGATTCCAGAGCAGATCAAATTTCCGATCGAACACATTCTGTCCGTCGCGTCCGAATAGACGCACGGTCAAATCAAGCCGAGAACGCAGTTCGTTCGCAGTCGCCTCGACCTCGATTCGAACAACCGCGCCCTGCGCCTGCAAGGGCATCAGCGCCTCGATCGCGAATTGCTTGGCCCACTCGGCGGCGGAGACGTTGCGGATGGTGAGCGGCGCGCGTTCCAGCAACCACAGATGCGAACCGAGCGCACCTTCATGCAGATCGTCGCGCACATCGATCGCATCGCCGAAATAGCCGCGCGGATCACCATCGGCGAGAAAGTACAGCGGATGCGTTTCCTCGATCCGCTTATCGGTAAACAGCGCCAGAATCACAGCCGTGGTGATCGCATTGCCGGCCTGCAATCCACCGCGATTCAACGGCTCTGAACCGTCGCTCAATTTCCAGTCCGCGAGACCGCGATCGGCATCCCACACCGAATCCCACAACGCATAGGAGTCCGGCGCGCAGCCCTCGGCAGCGCGGATCACGACATCAGCCATGTCAGCCAATCTTTGCTTTGACGTTGATCGAAGGGCCGCCCTCGGTCATTACGAAAGCATAATCGCCATCCTCGCCGTCGCCGCCGAGATAGACCATTTTGCCGTCACCGGGCTTCACCCACACTTTGTTATCCCGCGAGTGAACTTCGACCTCGCCCTTTTTCGCATTGACGCGAATACCAAGGTCGCCCTTGGAAAAAATCACATTGCCCTTATCGTCATACAGCACGGCAGTGCCGGCCGGACTGTTTTTCGGTCGATGGTCTTTATGCTCATAGCCGAGCGCAACCATGCGATCGGCACGGCCACCGAGCGATAACAATAGACCTTCGGAACCTTCCGGCGGGTGTGAGGAAAAGCCGTGCGACTGCGGCCGATACACATCCTCGGGAGCCTCGGATTTCAGGCCGCGCAATTTCCTGAATATCTGTTGCGACCCGCTGTCATCGATCTTCTGCACGGTGCCGCGCCGAAGTGTACCGATCGTGCTGGCGCGGTTTTCGGGATAGCTGTCGAATGCGCCCATGCTAATCCTCGCCGCCGGCATCTGTCGCCCAGGCCGCACCGGCCGAGCCGCCCTTTGTGCCCTTGGCGCCGAGGGCGCGCGGATCAACCAGCGAAATCACGCTTAATGATCCCTCGCCGCGCTTCTGCGAAAACGTCACCGCCTCAACCGCCATGTCCTGACGAATATCGAGAAACGGACTCTCGGTAAAAATCAGCCAGCCTGGTTCCCACAGCTTGCCGCCGTCATCGCGAAATCCCTGCACGGTTGTGTTGGCCTTGAGGCTGTTGCCGGCCTCGCGGTCACGATGCGACGCCGCTCGCTTCTTGGCGCGCTTCTTGTCGGTGTCGGCATCCTGCACAACGATGATCGGCCGGTAACGCGACATCTGTGCATCGCGGGCAATGCCTTCGATTTCCAGCGCATCCGCACCATGCCCGAACGGCCGTTGACCGCGAACCGTTACCTCGCTGTGACGGACTGAAAAATTGTGATCCGCATCGCCGCCGATCATATTGACGCCCTCTTTGATCGCGCCGGCATGCTTCGACTGGCCGGCCTTTGTGATCATGATCGAGCCGTCGGCCTGGCCGACTGGAAACACCCCCTGATCGCGGCAGAGTTTTTCGACCACCCGATAGGCGCGCTCGCCTGGGGTCACCCGGCAGACCGGCACCTTTTCAAGCTTTTGATCGGTCGCAATCCCGACGCCGAACTTGTCCAGTTCCTTGCCGATCTCCTCTGGCGTTTTGTCCTTGAAATGCCCCGTCGGATGCACGGCGCTTGAGTCGATCATATCCTGCGATTTCGATCGCCCCGAGATCGAGATCGATGCCTGCTCGTGGCCGTCAATCCTCGGCTGGTATCGATCGACGTAGCCTTTGCAGACCAGATCGCCATTAAACAGGATCGAAATTTCGGTTCCAGCCTTGAACGTCCAGGCCGCCGCCGTCGGCCCATTCTCTGCCGCCGCATCAATCTGAAACGACCGCGCACCATCCTGGAACGACGCACGCACCATCACACGCTCCCAGGCGGTCCAGAGCATGCCGCCCGCGAGAATGGAGACAACCTCGGGACCCATATCGTTACCTTGACAGCGCCGAAATGACGCGCGGCATGTAAGAGGGATGCCGCACCTCGTTGCGCGCAACCAGTTCATCGGCGCGCAACGGATCGGCATAGAGCCGATAGGCGAGATAGAGCGACGGCAGAATGCGCGCCGTCTCGACTGTGATAATCGGCGCGAGATCGGTAATCACCCGCGACAGGTAGTCGATCACCTTGCCGCGCAAATCATCGATCGCGAGATAGAGCGCCGCGTTTGCCGCGCCAGCGGTATCATATTGTTCATTCTCGAAACGCTCAGCCACCTCCGCCCGCGCGGTGACACCGTCTGGCCGCGAGGCATAGCTGCGGCGGATCACGGCCTCGCTATAAGCCGTGAGGCCGGCGAGCCGCGCCAACCTGGCCACCGCTGCAACATTGTCCGCCGCCCGCATGCCGGCGGGCGTGAGATAACCCGGCGCGCCGATCGCCTCAAATGCCGATACAAATTGCAGCATGGCCGTCACCGCGGATTCCGGCGGTATCGCATCCGCGAGGGATCGCGCTGCACCGACAAGATCGGCCGCGATTGCAAGCGCAGCATCCGGCGTGTCGGTGTCAGCCGTGAGCGCGCGTGGGGCATCCAGAATGATGTCGGCGAGCACATCGCGGATCGTCGCCGACGCCGTCGGATCGACACGATAAGATGATCGGATCACATCAAGCGTCGCCGCCGCGCGCAACATTTCATGGACGGCACTTGCGACAACATAGTCAGGCTGGCCGAACGTCAAGATCGAAGCCGGAAACAGGCTAGCGACTGCGGCAGCCAGCGTTTCAGCCGCTCCAAACGCGCTGTTCATCGCGAGCGGGATCGAGATCAGTCCCGAGGCGGCACCATCGCGAACGAATTTGATGTCGAACGCGACATAGCCGAGCTTATCGCGCTGATGCTGGCGCTTGAACGACTGGCAATGAACCGTGACAGGGCCGGACAGCGGAACAACCAGTGTTCCCGCTCCACGCGACGCCAGGGCTTGTTTGAGCGACGATTCCAGCGAATCGACATCGTCACCATGCACATAAGCCGCGCCGGAGAAAAAACGCGGCTCCTCGCCAAGATCCTCAATGAACGGCTGGTCGCGGTTCGGAAACTTGTGAATGACAAGCCCCCGCCCGCCCTCCTCATCATCCGATTCGAAATAGAACGGAACGCCCTTGAAGGATACAGCCCAAAGCGTTGTGAGCCAGTCGCGGCAATCGGGCATAAGATGTGATCCTATTCGCTTGCCGCCGCATCCGGTGCAGACCGGCCAGTCGATCCGGCTGTTCCGGTCGAAGTAACGCCACTCGATTTGAAGGCGTTGATCCGGCTGTCGATCTTGGCGTCGATGGTTGACATGAAGTATGGCGACGGTGCGAGCGTCACCGTCGCATTCAACGTCGCATTACCCTCGACCTCGGCCTTGACGTTCTGTTCGCCAATTTTCGGAAGCCCAATCCGCTCGCGGTCGCTGTTGAAGGATTCGCGCAGGTGATCGAGCCGCGAGCCGCCTGATGCTCTTTTTGCAGCGTCAAGGCCGCTCATTCCGTCCGTGCCAGCATCCTGCTTGGCCTGTCGGTAGGCAATTAGGCCGCCGATTGTTGCGGCAGACGCGATGGCCGCTGGTAGAAACGGGATTGCAGCCGCGCCGGCCACCACCAACTTGCCGAACACACCCCCACCGGCGCCGGCCGCAGCCGCCCCGCCGGCAGCACCCGCCGCACCGCCGACAACCTTACTGGCGGCGTTACTGCCCGCGAGAGACGCCGCAGCCGCCGTCAGTGCCGCAGCACTCGAATTGAGAGCCGCAGCCGATCCGGTCAAGGCACCCGCGCCGGTGAACCATTGATAAATTCCCTTGCCTGCCATGACGCCGCCGGCAATCGCGCCGCCGCCAAGCATCGTTGTGCCGAGCGCCATCCCGATTTTTTCGCCTCGGTCGCCCGCGCCAAAACGTTGCGCGGCCGCACCGATCGCGCCAGACAGCGAATTGAGCACCGACGTTGCGACCGGGAACACCGGATCAGTCAGCGACGCCGCAAAATTCTTGAGCTGCGAAATAAAGCCCTCAGCCGCGACGAACGGATCACGGCCAGGCAACTCGCCAGCAGCCGCAAGGCCTGGCGCTTTTTGATACTGCGCATCCTTGCCCTGATACTGCGTCTTTTGCAGGATCAGCTTGCCGAACAGATCGGCGACGGTGCGATTTGAAAATGCCTTCGACAAGAACTCAGTGACAGCCGTGGCGTCATCCACGTTGATGCCCTTCGCCTGCATCGCCGGAATCAACTTGTTCCAGGCATACCGATCGGGATCGGACTGCATCAGAGCCTTGTCGCGGAAATTGCCCTTGGCATCCCGCAGTCCTACGCTCTGCTGAAAGGTCTTTGATTCCTTGGTGGCGCGGCCGCCGATCGCTTGCGACAGGCCGGACGCCAGCGCGGTGCCGACTTGCGGCGCACCCATGTCCCCGATCAGGCCGGGCACCGTGCTCATCAGGAAGCGATCGGACAATGCCAGGCCGGCGGCACGCGATTGCTTGGCAACCTGGAACACATCGCCGAGATTGAGATCGGCACCCTCGACACCGAGCGCCTTGACATAGCCGTTGAACAGGCCCTCGACTTGTTTCGGGTCCATGTTCTTGCCGAGCACGTCGAGGCCTCGGAAGAACTTGCGCCCTTCTTCAACCGCCTGATCCTTGCCCTTCAAGGATTGCAGAACAACCGTTCCCTTGGCAATGGCCTCGGATACCTCGAACGCCTTATCGACCGAACGCATCGACATCGACGTGTCGCGCAGACGCTCATGGAGCGTGGTCGAGGTGATCGACGGATACTGCCTGGACAACTCACCGGAGCGCGACTTGAGCCGCGACGATTCACCCTCAGTCAAGCCGGCCAGATAATCCCGCGCGCCCTCGCGCAGCGATTCGCTGCCCGCGCGAACAGCGCCGCGAAAGCCCCGGTTCGCGGCATAGGCCGCTGATCCGACGCCGACAGCGCCGACAGCCATGCGTGCGCCACGGCCGATCGGACCCACTGCACCCATGAGCCTGCGCCGGGCGGCCTCGTGACGTTCCATTTCGACGCGAACCGCACGCAGATTGCCGATCGTTTGCTCGCGCCAGAACGAAAGAGAGTCAAAGAACCTTGAGGCCCGCATGGGACCGCCGCTTTTCAAGGCCGCCTGAAAATCCCTCGCGCTCTTGTTAATGATCTGCATTTCAGCAGCGGTTGCCTTGAGGTCCCGCAGCGACTTGGAAAAATACGCATCACTCATTCCGCCAAGCGGTTTGGTGCCGATCGCTTTCGCCGAGGACGCGATTTCCTTGAATTTTCCAGCGATCTTGTCGAATACGCCGCCGGTCTTGTCGGTTGCGGAGATGACCGCACGGGCTTCAATCACAGCCATAGCGATAATCTCCCTTTACTTCTTGGCGCGCCGCGCGGCACGGCCGATCCAGTGATCGATTTGCGTGATCGTCAACCGCTCGGCAGTGACCGCATCGACGATTCTCAGGTCAAAGACCAGAAAATCGACGCATGCGATTAAGTCGTCGGTTGCCGAGCGGCCGAGAAAAAACCGTGAACGGCATCTCGCAACTTGAAGGTGTCGGGCGCATTGAGTTGCGTAAGTAACAGCGGATCGACATCGACCAGCAGCCGCTCGATATAGGCCTTGATCACTTCGTCCTTTTCGGCGGTGTACACCATGCCAGCGGCGTCGCGGGCGAAGGCCGAAGGCTCGCCAAGCGTCATAATGTCGGTATAGCCCGGCTCGCGCAGAACAAGACTAGTGATTTTCTTGTCATGCGCGGTGATCGGCTTGCTCAGAGGGATCGTGATATCCGGCATGATCAGACCTCCTGATACCGCGAACCCTCGATCCGCAGGCCGGAAATCTCGCCATTGGACAGGTTCAATTTCGGCGCGCCGACAAGCCGCGCCGCCGTGAACAGGTGCGTGCGATTGTTGTCCTCCTCGACAATCGTCGCGTTGATCTTGCACTTGCGCATCTTGTCATTCATTTTCGCACCACAAGGCTTGCGAAATGTAATATCCGCGCCGAACAGTTTCGGCTTGGACGTAAACGCGCCCGTGCCATCCTGATTGGCCGTACCGGAAACCTCGACATTTGACACATCGAGCACAACATCGGCCTCGGTAGGTGCCCATCGCTCACCATCGATCTCGATTGTGATGATGCCACCAAACGAGCCACAGCATTCATCAGCCATGTCGGACACTCCTCAATTTGAATTTTCAACGAAAGGCCGCGCGGCTTCTTGCCGCGCGGTACGAAGGTGGCCGAATTAGCCGGCGATTGCGGCTGCGTCGGATGGCGATTGGTATTGCAGGAACGCGGTGACGTTGGCCCCAAACACACGCAACTGATTGACAACATCGACCGGGAGATAAGCATTGAGCCGGGTCGCGTTGTTCAGATCGCGCTCGACAACGACATATTGCGCAAACAGGTCCGCTTTTTCAGCGACGCCAAGAGCGACCAGATCGTTGTAGGCATGGATCAGCGTGTTGCGTACCGATCGCGGCGTCGCGATCTCGGCCAGATTGAAGGGATTATCATCCGCGAGCGCCTGACGGCCGTGGCGATTGGACACCTCGCCGCGCAAATAGCGCACAAGGAACATCAGTTGCGCCAGAGTTTCGACATCGCGATAGGTCGCATCCGAAACGCCGCTGGCGGTCTGCTGATAAGTGGTGACAACGCGGTCGATCCGAACGAGGCCATCGACAGACACCTTGTAACCCGACACTCCGTCCACATAAAGCGCCTGGCGATCTGGAATATCCCACCACAACGACCGATCACGCGGCGGCAGCACGCCGAGAAGCGGCAATGTCTGTAACGGCCGCGACAGTTCCGGCGCATCGCCGAGGTGTGCCACAGCCACAGCGGCAAGCGCGGCCGCCCATTCCCACTGAGGAGTCGGCGAAGTCTGCGACGCCATGATCGAGACGTGCTGATCGTTCCGCCCGTTGCCGAGCGTGACGTTTGCCGACAGCGTTCCGAAATTGGCGGTGAAGTAATGACCATACAACTGCTGGATCGGCGACCAGCGCCCGGCCGAGTCATCGAGAAAGTCACGAATCGCATTCAGCGAGGTCGCATCGGCATATGGCGCTGCGATGAAATCGAACTCCTCATCGCCCAGGTTAGCAAGCGCCGTGGTCAGAACCGGCACACCGGTGCCGGCCGCCAGCGCTACAATGGTCGTATTGGCTGCGGTCAGCGCATTTGGCTCATCCGCAACCAGCGCAACCTCTTGCGCGTTGCCAAGCGCGCCAACGTGACGTGCGGTGATGTTCACCTTGTAGGCCGTGGTACCATCGACGGCCGCCGTCACGGGAAGGCCCATCGCATTGATGGCCGCCGCCAGATTGGTTGCAATCGCCGTGTTCGCATCGGCTGCATTGATCTGGAACGGAATGCGGCGGCCCATGATATTGACCAGACCCGCACCCGAAACCGCTGGCGCGGTGTTGATCGTGATCGAGCCGCCGGCAGCAACGCCAGCGGGATCGGCCAGCGGCAACGCCCAGATCGGCTGAAACGGCGCATTGCGGCGCGCAATGCGGAACATGAACGACAACATCGATCCAACGCCGAACAACGCATCGGCTTCACGCTCAGACTGGATCGGGCCGACAGGGACGGCCGCCACGGCACTGCCGCCGGCGAGCTTCTGGCCCACAAGCAACAGACGCGGATTGCCTTCGAACGGCGTGCCGCCCGAGTTGATTTCAGCATACCAGAACGGGACAAGAATATTGCCCGGAACGTTGTTAAACAGCACCGACATCGGCGTGGCTCCTTATTCGCCGCGCGTCGCCGCCGGCGTTCTAAACAATTGGCGTTAAGGGGGGTGAATCAGGGGCGCGGCGCGTGGCCGGGCTCCTCTTTCTTGGCCAGCTTCACTTTCTCGGCCGTCGCATCGAGCACATCACCGTCCCGAATACGCCGACGCCAATACGTGGAAGCCTCTTTCCATTCGCCGCCGCTATCGAGCGGCTTCATATCGATCGGGTCACGCACAAGCACGGGTTTACCTTCACCATCTTTCGATGGCTTCAAGAACAGGTTCGACATGAATTATCCTTGCAGATTGGAAACATCCGCGACGACGGCCGATTCGCTGTCGGCTGGCGTTGAGGCCGTGCGCTGATCGGCGGTCAATCCGACGGTTTCGAGGTTCGTTCTTGCCGGCATGACCGGCGCAGCACCGGCAACGCCGACGGCGATCTTCGCAAGATAGGTCGAGCCATCGAGCGCAAGGGCGACTTCCTTCAACGCAGGCGGCAACCGATCAAGGCCTGTCGGCGGCGCAGCGGGCACGGCTTGATAACAGATATCCTTCACGTTGATTTTCGACTTGATGGTGCGCGCCGCAAGGCGAACGCCTTCCTGAGAACTACGCAGAGGCTTCGACTGCCATGTCAGAAATGGCAGTTTGACTATCTTGCGGAACAACGCGCCAGTGGGACCATAATGCAGCGCGTGAAAGATTTGATCCTCAAACACATCCAGCGACGCTTCTAGCTCGGTATCGGTCACGGCGATGCCGGGCGTAAATTCTGTTTCACCTTCTTCGCGATCAGTCGCGATTACTGAAATTTCGAATGTCAGATCGACGGCCGACTTGTAGAACAGCGGGCCGGATTGCGCGATGCGGTCTAGATCGCCGTCCTCGGTGTAGATCACGCCAACGGGCCTGCGCTCATCCTCCGAAACATCATCAATCGGATCGAGGCGGCTATCGAACCAGTATTTTGCGCCGAGTGTCGGCCACGGGCCATTCGCCGCAAGCAACACCGACGGTCGCACGGCTTCAAGCGCGCACAATCTGAGAAAAGTGCGCGCAAGCATGCGTCAAATCCTGTTGAGATCGAGCCGCACAAATCCCGGCGACGACGGTAGCACCTCGGCCACCTTGTATTTTCTGAGCGTCACCTTGCGGACAATAATGTCCCCAAGTTTGGATTCGTAGGGCAAGCGCCTGAGATCGAGCGAAATAAACGGTCGCGACGTGGCATGCCCAGGCCGCTCGGACTTCACGCCAGGCTCCCGGAACGCATCGGCGTGCGCACGCGCCGCGCTGTCACCCCACGGTGCCAACAGGTCCAGCACCGGAGCACGATCGGGATCGACACCGAATGCCGCGAGCGGATCATCAACCGATCTCATCGGATGATATTCAAACGTCTCGGCCATAATGGCATCATGCGTCGCCGCCGCAGCGGCAACAGCAGCGGCAAACGGCGACGCCATGATGGTGATCCTTAACCGATCGCTGGGCCGATTTTCACGGTGCCAGTGGCATCGCCGCTTTGTGCGGCAGCGACAGCGACGCCGACGCGCGTATTGGCGGACGATGTCTTGGTGAACTTTTTCGCGGCGTCATCCCAATACAGGATGTCACCAACCGCCCAGGCCGCGCCGGTCGCTTTCGGCGCATCCGTGAAAACACCAGACACCTTGAGCGCGAGATCGGTGCCGCTCAACGCATCACCGACGGCGGAACCGAACAGCGCGGCACCGACGAGCAGAAACTGGCCGGATACAGTGTCGGCCGGCGCGGGAACGGTCAGCACGTTCCCGTCATTGAGAAAGTTTTTCATGGGATTTTCCCGTGTGTGAGAGTGGTGGAGGAAGGCAGGCCGGCGGGCACAATTGCGCCCGCCGATTCTGGCGCTTAGTTGCCCGCGTTCTTGAACATGCCGCGCCAATCGATCGCCTTGGCGGCAAAGTCGAGACGGCCTTTGATTTCCAGACCATCAATGTCGAAGCCGAGACGCTGTTCGGTGAACAGGCCCTCCTCGCCCTCAAGGTAGCCGTATTCGATGGTGTCGATCGTTGCAGGATCGGCGAACACGTACCAGGCATTGCCCGTCAGACGCGCCTCGGTGATCTGCGTCATCGAGCCGGCGAACGGGTTGACCTGGGCGTTGGCCGTCGGATAGAGCGTGGTCGCAAGGAACTGCTGTGCCTCGGTTTCCTTGTCCGGCGAAACAACCAGGAATGCCGGCGTCAGATTCAGCGGCTCGGCGTCCGCCGCCTTGGCAGCCAGCCCCTTCTGTTTGCGCATCGCCGCGCGCGCCTCGTTAAGCGAGGCAATCGCAATCGCGCCGGGGGTGCCGAGGTTGCCGTGGGTTGCGTGGAACATGGCAACGCTGTCACCCATGTTGGCGTTGGCGATGATGATCGCCCAGAACAGACCTGCCTCGGTTTCAGCCGCCGCGCGGCCGAGCAACATCGGCAGACGGTCGAACGCGCCGAGATCATCGTTGATCAGCGTCTGGCGCGTGATCGCCACCTTGCGGCCGTAGGTCGCCAGCGCATACTGCTCCTTGCTGTCGGCCAGGGCAGCATGGGTATATTCGCCGCCCTCCTTGATTAGCTTGAGGTTCGGCAGATTCGACAACTGCATCACCGCGCGGGATTTGAAGTCAGGGGCGTTGGACTGGCGCGCCAGCTTTTTCCAGTTCTGCGGCGCGGTGTCATAGGCGCTGCGCAGCCGCTTGGACACCACGTTGGCCAGGATGTTTGGAAAATCAGAGGTGGACATATTGCCGCCGGCGCGCAGGCCTGTATCGAGGCCGAGCAACCGCGTCGCCAGTTCCATCTTGCCGAGGCCCCGCATGCGGACGCCCGTGGTCTGCTCGGAAAAGGCGCGGCCCATTTCGAGCAGCGACATGCCGCGCCATTCGCGCGCCGCATCGTCGAGTTTCACGGCGGCCGGATTGGCGCGATGAATGATCGCATTTTCGAGCGCAGCGCGGATGGTGTCACCCTCATCGGTGATGACATGGGTGCGACCCGAAATGTTCAGGTCGGCGGCACGCTTGGCGACCTCATCAAGAACGAGGCCGCGAACAGCGTCAATCGACGTTCCCCGCGCGATATGATCGTTGATAAACGCAACCGGCATCGCATGGCGTAGCGAAAGCGTGGTGATTTCAGCGGAACGCGCACGCTCCACCGCAACAGCATCGGCAGGCTGATCCGCCGGCAACGCTGCGATCCGCGCTTCCTCGACGCGAATGACTTCGGCCTTTGCGTCACGCTGGCGCACGAGTTCGGCGTGAGCATCTTCGATGGTGCGGACAGCATCAGCCGCCATGCCATCCTTGATCTCTGCGAACTTGTCGGCGATGCGTTTGACCAGATCGGCGTGCTCGGCACGCAGCGCCAGCAGTGCCGGCGATGCCTGGAACAGCAAGTGCGCGACGCCGTGCTGATCGGCGGCGGTAACAGATGCGCCAGCCGCGAAAGCGTCCGGCGCAACAGCGAGAACAATGGCCGCCGCGATCGCAATCGTGAACGCCGCCATATATCCAATACGATTCATGGTTTCATTTCCTCTTGTAAAACCAGGGCAAACGACTAGACCCCTACGACCCTGGCAGAACGTAGGCGGCGAGCAGAAAACGATAAACGAACTACCGAGAGATAGAGCGCATCCGCATGCGCGCGGCGGCGACTGCGACATCTGCAACCCGCGTCACGGTAAAGGGAAACAATTCGAGTTCGGCGGCGCGGGTTTGCGCATCTTTGTCGGCCGGAATGGTCACGAATGAGATTTCGTAAGGCGTCCAGCGCGTGATAATGCGCTTTTCGATTTCGCCGATTTTTTCCGGTGCCTCGACCCGCACCTCGTTGATGGTGTAACCGACGGACACATTTCGAATGATCCGCTCTTTCACCATCGCGGCCATGCGATCAGCGTTCTCATCGACGCCCTTCGATGGAAACCGGATGGTCGCGAGGCCTTTGCCGGACTCGATCCGGGCCGCATCGACAACTCCGACTTGCGAAAATGTCGAATACATCGAATGGCTGTCGAGCGCCGGCGCGCCAGCAAGCAAACGTTCCATGTTCACGGCATCACGCGAGACGATAAGCGTCTCATCGAATGGAACGGCGGTATCCCAACCGACATAACGGCGGCGGCGCACGGTCGCGCCTGTGGTAAAAATCACTTCGACGGTGCGGGCGGCTTCATCGAACGAATTGATCTCGCCGACACGGGTCTGCATCGGCAGGCCAGCGGGATCGGCATCACGGCTTTGCAGGGTTGTCATCTGTATTGTCCTCGGTCTGCTTGTCGCCCTTACCGATTGCCTTCGGCGAGATCGCCGGCCGGCGCGGATCGGTATCGAGCGCAATCTTGCGACGGTCTACATCCTTGAACCACTCCTCGATCTCATCGAGTTGCGTATCGGGATCGAGACCCCAGGCGGCGACAAATTGCGGCCAGGTCATGCGGCCTGTACGCACCGCCATCACATCGGCCTGCATGTCCTTGAGCGGATCAATCGGCTCATTCGCCGGCATGATCCATTCGACGGGATAGCCGACGGCGCGGCGCGGCAGAATGCCGGCGTCCTGCGCCGCCTCAGTCCAACGATCCCATAGCGGTTCAAGCAGCATCGCAACCAGCGTGTGATGCTGAAACTGCTCGATCATCCGGCGAAATTCGATCTTTCCGGCGCGCAGCGATGAAAAGTTTGCGCCACGAAGATCACCGGTTAACTGATCGTAGGTAATGCCCGCACCGGCCGCGAGCGTCAGCCAATTCGACATCAGCACCGATTCAAATTGAACCGATGCCGTCGGCGCGACCGTTGAAATCTTCTCGCCCGGCTCAAGATAATTGATCATGCCTGGCGAAAGGGCTTCAATCCGCCGTTTTGCGCCGTCGGGACCGGTTTCGGTTTTCGCCTTGTCAGCTATGGTGCGAGAGGCATCGGTTGTCTCCACGAACGCGGCCAAACAGGCCTCGATCCGTGACTTGACGACGACCGCCTCCTCAAGATCGGCGACATCACGCCCCTTGAGAAGCACCGGCGCAACCCAGGGAACACCGCGCCCCTGGCCGATCCGGTCCTTGCGGTAGGCGTGCAGCATATCGCTCGCAGCGACACGAACCGATGCGCTCGGCATCACAAGGCCACGTGCGCCGGGGTGCGTTGGATGAATCCAGTATCCCCTGCGCTTGCCGCGCCTGGTGTACTCAATTCCCTGATCGATAATGGTGTCGGATGTCATCACACGATCGCGCGAGGCGTCGAGGTGATCCGGCTCAAGCAACTGAAATTCAAGCGGCACAACGCCGGGCGGCACATCGTTGATTGACACACCAACCATGCGACCCAGCACCTCGCCGGATTCCACAATGCAACCGGTCGCGAGCGCGATCAGACCATCAATATGAAGCTGGCCCTCGGCGTCGCAATGCTTGCCCCATTTCTTCCAGGCTTTTTTGATCCGCTTGTCGAGCGCCTTGTTGCCGGTGTTCGGCTTCGGCATGATGCCGGCACCGACAGCGTGCGACACAACCGTCGTTTTGACGCGCGCGCCCCACCAGGTATTTCGCGACACATCCCGCGACCGAGCGCGCAGCGTCGGCAGCGCACCCTTGGTGAGAACATTCGCCGAAGCTGTTGAGGAGCGCCAACCGGCGGTCCGCCGGCCAAACATCGCGCCATCGTAATTGCGCACATGGTCAAGGCTGATGCGCGCGGCCGCGCGACGCAGGCCACTCACCGGCGAAAAATAGCCGATGACGCGATCGAGAGCATTCATCTTGATTCCTCAATCGCGATAATGAGCGACGAACGACGAACGCTGCGGCCGCGATGACGGACTGATCTCGGCTTCAATGTCGGCCAGGGTGCGCTTCATGTCGTCGAGCGTGCGATACTCAACCTCGCGCGAGTCTGGACCCGCGCCGAACTTCACACGGCGCGCGCCAGACGCGATTGCAGCCTTGAGCGCATCACGATCGGCTGCGGTGTAGGACATTGGTCAGGTCTTTCCATCATGAATTCATCCCGCGCACACATGGCGCGCGGGACGCGCAGAGCTAAATCGCCCTGCGCTTGCTCGTGTCGCCCACGGCAACGCACCGGACTCGTTGAGAATGCTCCGGCGGGTACGACAGCCGCCTTCACTCCTCCGGTGCGAATTAACGCTTGAGCCAATCGCCGACGTTACGACCGAGCCATTCAGGATCGGCCGGCTTTGGTTCCGGCTCATGTTCGGCAAACGGCGTCGCCGGCAATTCGACAGGTGGAATGCCCTGCCCCGTTTGCGACGCGAACAATGTTGGCTCGCTCAACTCCGGCGGCAAGCCACGGCGCAACGCAAGCTCGCGCCATTGCTCCGGCGTGATCTGCGAAATGCCGAGATATTCCGCCATCGCCGAATTGTAGATGCGGCAATCGTGGAAATGGTTGTTCTTGATCTGCGCCCAGCGTTGGCCCGCGACGCGGCCGTGGATTTTGACTTGCTCAAGCCGGTCGCCGACAAGCTGCTTGAAATAAACCTCATCGGCGAACATGCCGAAGTGACAGTATCCGTCGGGATCAACGGGCTTGCCTTCCTTGATGCCAGGTTCGCGCAGGAAGGAATAGAAATTGGCTTTCAGCGGCCAGGTGCCGACACCCCACAGCTTTCCGCCCTGCTTGATCTTGCCACCGGCGAGATCGATATCGATCAGCTTCGGCTGTCCGATCGCGGGCTTACCCCAACCCGGAATACCCTTGATTCCCAGGATCACGTCATAACCCGTATCCGGGTGCAAACGCTGATGCTCGCGAATCCAGGCGAAGCACGTATTCGGGCGATAGCCGGTATCGACCGCCAGCGCATCGAGCCTGCGATGGCCGCCGAACGCGTCGGGAAATTCGCAACCGATCGTATGCTTGAGCACATCGTCCCAAAACGGGCCACGATGGTTTGCGGTGTCGCCGTCGATGTAACGCGCATCGACCAGCCACGATTCCCGATTGGCACCCCATGCGACGATCTCAAGCCACCCGCCGCGCATCTGCACGTCGAGGGCGGCCGTGTATATCAGACCTTTTGGCGGGATGTGGCCGCGCTTGATCCACTCCTCACGCCGCAGCATGAGCTTTTCGTGGTCTGGCGCGTCGCCGCGATACTTGAACGGCAGTCCGAGAACGAGGTTCGAATAGTCCTTTTTAGCGGTTTCCGTCTTGGCTTTGATCTTGTCCTCGGCGATGGCCTCATAGGACATCATCTTGGAAATGAACGCATCGACATGAAAGCCAGGATGATCGCCATCCTCGCGCGTCTTGATCCAACTGCCGGCGTCGATCGCAAGGATACGCTCGGCGTCGGAAATATCGTGACCGCAGTCGCAGCGATAGACACTGCGATGCGGATGCTGCTCATCGACTTTCAGATTGTCGTCGCGATGAACGAACAGCGAGCCGCATTCCGGGCACTGGCAATGCCAATAACGCTGATCCGACGACTTGAATCGGAGATCGATGCGGCAATGGCCCTCGGTCTGGCCGGTTTCGTCGCCGGTATCGACCTCAGGCGTCGAAATGTCGAGAATCTTGAACGTCTTGAAGCGGCGAAACGCCGTAAAACGTCCGAAAAACAGGTTTCCAGGGTCGCCATAGCCCGGAATGTCCGTCCATTTCGAAAATTCGTCGCGGACGCCCTTTTTGATGGTTTTCGACGACAGGTCCATCACGGCATTGGCGTTGCCGAGGTAAAGCCGGCCGCCGGGAAAGACCTTTTCAAACGTCGTCGAGCCAGCGCCGGAGCGCGCCGTCTGCGGCAAGATCACGGTGCGCTTGATTTGCTTCTGCCAGGCGTCGATCAGCGGTTGCAGCTTGCCGCTGTTGAGATCGCGCAGCGCCTCAATGCCCGGCACCGCGTACAACATGTTCGCCGGCTCACGATCGGCGACATACAGACACCATCCAAGCGCCAGGATCGAGGCACCGGACTGTTGCGACTTGCGCACCGTCACGAAATTGCAGGGATGATCATCCGACAGACAGTCCGCGATCTCGGTGAGATACGGCGCTCCGATTGCATTCCACAACTGGCCGGCGGCGGGGCCGTCAACGAGCACAAGATTTTCCGACAGCCAGCGCGACAGCGGCACCGCCTCGGCCGGATTGATGATGTGCGCCAGCCGCGCAGCGATAAACTGTCGGGCAGATGGATGATCGCGCACGGCACTCACTCCGCCGACGAACTGTCCTCGGCCGGCTTCTCCGGCGCTCGGCGCGCCAGCGCATCAAGCGATGTGGCGATCTCCCCGAGCATCCGGTTTTCGATTTGCTTCAGGACAACGCGAAGGCCATGCGCGCCGTCGCGCGTCACAGCCGCTGAGATTGTGTCCGCTTCCGTTTGAAGTCGCCGAACCGTGGCGACGATCTCCGCACCACATTCATCAACCGCGACTGCAAGCTGATCGACCCGAATTAGCTCACCGATCTTTTCTTCTAATTCGAGCCGCTTGCGTTCTGCCTCGTACCACGTGCGCTTGCGTAGCGCTTCGTCATACGAGTCGGGATCGACAGTCGGCGGCGTTGGATCGTCAATCGGTGCCGGGCGCTGCGCCTTGCTTGGATCATCATGACGGCCGCGCAGATAGTCATACTGCGGCAGATTCACGCGAGCGATGTGACCGCGCGCATTCCGCTCGACAGCCAAGCCATGCTCGATCAGGTCTTTGACTTTTTTCGAAACCGCCTGTTTCGAGATTCCATCACGCGCTGCGATTTCGGTGATCGAGGCGGTGACGGCCTGCGGCCCCGCGTCAACCTGGGGAGGCACCTCGGTCAACTCGGTCAACCCTGAAAAAAAGTCTGCGCGACTGGAAAAATCTCGGGCGCGCTAACGCCCGCAAGGGGTAGGCCCCCAGGAAGGACCCGCGATCTTGGCACGCATCTTGCCGTCGCCCGTCATTTCGCCGTCCCGGAGAAGATCACCGACAGTTCATGATCGAGGCGAGCAGGCAGATCAGCCGCGACCGTGGCTTGAAAGATCGCAGCGCTTGCGCCGGTCACCATTTCCTCGGGTATCTTGAGGCCCGACTTCACTTGTTCGATCGGAAAGCGCTTCTTGCCGACGCGCCGCCAGACGTGGCCAGCCATGCCAGCCTTTGAAAATGGAACGCGCTTCCCCCAGCCCGCCTTCATGAACGCGCCGGGATAATGTCGCACCGCATTCCACGGCTTGGCATTCACGCCGCCGCCACCCTCGCGCGGTCCGAAGAATTGCACACGGACATCGCCGCCACGCGCACGAAGCACGAATGACAATGAACCGAAACCGGCCCGCGTCGCCTTAACCGCGCGCCGAATGACCTTCCGCTTGAGGCCGGTCTGCGCAGTCAGGACGCGAACGACCTGCGTGTCCGCCTTGTCGCCAGTATGATTCAGCGCGCGGGCGATTGCCTTTGGCGCGTTCTTTCCGGCGCGCTCAAATATCTTGCCAGCCTCAATGAACCCCGAGGCATCGACCTTGAGATCGGTGATCATCGGACCTTGAGGCCACTTTTCAGTTGCGCAAGACGCGCCGTGGCCGCGCTCTTGAGCGCTCCGCTGCGCACATCCTGCACGAGCGTGCGGCCGACAAATGCCATATTCTGCCCGGCGACCTTGACCTGTCCGCGCGCGATCGACGACGCCGCGCTTACCAACGCACGGCCGCGTTCATTGCATCGGCACGCCATGGTCACACACTCCCAAGGAGGACCGGCCCGTACACTTGCGTGCAGAGGAGCCGGCCATGTTGCCTTTGAATCTCAACCCGGCCGACGCCGCAAGCGTGCTGAATTTCTCAGTGCGTTTGCTTTGATCAGGAAATTGCGACGCGCAGCGCCGGCCGAATGAAGTCACCTCCGAACAAACGAAGCGGCCCGATACCGGATTGTATCGGGCCGCCTGTTGCTCTCCTGGTTTATCTTGTATGCGAGCGCCGCAGCGACGCAATCTGATAGCGCATCGCGGCATCCGCGACACGATCGGGGATCGTTGTCACGACATCACCCGCGCCGACAAATACTTTCGTCACCTGATTGCCGCCGACAAATTCGACCTGCAACCAATCGCCGAAATTTCCGACCACGCGCGCCTTGACGAAAACAATATCGTTTTCATCGGCTGCGCAGAATGGTGCGGATGCCATGTCGCTCGATCCTTCAGGATAGTTGCCGCTGTTATCCGGCACAGCCACGAAACCGGAAAGCGCACGCGGCGCTCGCTCTTGAAACGGTGTCCGATATTTACGGGCCTCGGGACCGGGCGTGTTCCAGATTTGCGATTTTAGTTCTGCTAACGTCACCGATGCGGGTGACATGTCGTAAGACGATGTGAGTTTTGCAGTGAACTACCTGACCATTGCCGTGATCCTCGCAGATAGGAAGCTAGGAAAAGCGCCGCGTCCTGAAACGCGAAACCCCGCCGTGGAGGGCGGGGCTTGCTGGCCTTTTCGTGCTTGTCCGGTGTAGGTCAAGCACCCCGTTCCGGCAAGGGAGGGTGCCAGAAATAGCCCTGTAACCCGCTATCCATGGGCAGAACTGGCCTTGCGCTCTTTCGCTAATTCGGTGCGCCGAGCAGCCGCACCGGCCCGCATCCGCGCCTCAATCTCCGATTCGATGGGCTTGCCCGGCGCGTGCCGCTTCGGCTGCAAAGGCAGCTTGACCGTCAGCAGCCCCGGCGGCAATCCATCCGACAGCACACGCGACGCCGCGACTTGCCCCGTGATCCACGGCATCGCACGTACCGCCGGCGCTGTCGGTTCAAACTCTTTCAGCTTGCCAGCGAGATCATTCGCGAGCGTCACAAGCGCGCAATGCCATGCGAAGTATTCCGCGCGCGCGTGCCCGATGTGAAGCACGGAAGGGTCCCAATGCAACGGCGAGCGTGGCGACATCCTGAAATCATACAAGCCATCACGCGCAACAGCGCGGCCGCGATTGGGCATCAGCATCACCGTATCACCCTGCGCATCGGTGCCGTAGACGACGGGCCGATCGCGCAGCGCACCGATGCTGTCGCGAAATGTTGCTTTCATCTGGCGCGGTGTCGGACACTCAAAATCCCATGGCGGCCGCGCGCCGCCAATCGCCTTGCTGATGATCATCGCGCGAGGATTGAACTGCGCCTTGAGCAACGATGCGATTGCATCTTCGGCAATGGCGACGAGATCGCCGAACAGCTTGCCCACATTGTCCGCATCTTCAAAACGCGCCTCATCGGAAATCTTGCCGACAGCATCGGCGACAATTACCGCATCCTCATGCGGCGCACCGGGCACGAAACCGAATCCATCATAACCATGTCCGCTTGTTTGAATGCGCGCACCCAACTGGCCGTAGCTCATCACCACATCCCAGGCCGAGGCTGTCACCGGCTTGCCCTTCGGCAACTCCTCACGCATTGCCCATTGCAGCAATTTCTCGATATCGATTCTCTTTTTCATCGTGGCTGTCCTGTTTCATCAATCAATGTCGGGATGTCGGATCAATGTCGGGTTTGTTTTATCCGACAGCGATTGTTTTTCTGTTTCGATTCAATTCCTTATTTTCATTTCATGTCGGGATGTCGGGTTAGAGGGAGGGATACACATGAAAACATTTCTGAAAGTCGCCCCGCACCCCGCCGGAAAAATCCTACGTGTACACGCGCGCGACCCGACATCCCGACAGAGAAAAGACCTATCGCGTTGTCGCCGAAAGTGAATCGGCATCCTGTCGGGTTGCTACGTCCCGACAGCGACCCGACATCCCGACATGGCTACGGCCGGTTCCGCGACAAGCAGGGCAGCGAAACACAGTTTCAACGCTTGTCGCGCCCTCGATCGGTTCATAGAAAGCAGCGATCTCCTCCGGCATTTCATCCCACACACGCCCGGTGCCCGCGCAAGTCGGACACGCGCGACGCCCGCGAAACTTCTTCGGCGAATCTGTATCTGCCCTCATAGCGGCACCACATCCTCATCATGATCATGATTCGCATCGGCCGGATGCGGCGGTCTGTTGTCGTCGCGATGATCACCGCGTCGCGGCTCCGGCACGTTTTGCAGCTTGACGTGCAGATACCGACGACCGCTATCAACGCGATCCTTTACAAATCCCTTCTGTGACATCGCAGTCGCGAAACTTTTCTCTTTCCACGCACGCACCGCATTGTGAGAACACCATGCCGAGAAAGCGTCATACATCGCGCGCGCGGTAACGACGGACGCAGGCTCGCCGGTTTTTCCATCAGCCGGCACCGCGACGACGCAATCGCCGACGAACGAGCCGACCGGGTCCATTTCCTCGCGATATTCCGCCGTCGCGTCGATCACCTCTTGCGGCGTGCGCAGCCCATCGTTCAAATATTCGAGCGTACCGGCGACCAGCCAATTCAGAATGCCGCTGGCCTCGGCCCATAGCTCTTTCATCACGTCATCCATCGGCCGCTTTTCCGCGTCGCTGATGGTGACGGGCCACGGCACGAAACGGATGCGCCGCCAAATGCCATGATCGACGCCGCCGATTTCCGGCTTGTGGTTGCCGGACAGCACAAGCTTGAAGTCCGGCCGGAACTCGAAAAAATCCTTGAAATTGTGCCGCGCCAACATCGGCTCGCCGCCGGTGAGCGACTTGATCAGCGCTTCCTTGAAATGAACATTGCGCTCCGGCTCCGATGCGCGCACGAGGCGCGCGCCCGGCAAGCGCGCGATGTCAGGCGAGGCCTGGCTGCCGCCCTTCTGCCCTTCACCAGACAGCGATTCAAACGCAAGCGTCATGCAATACTCGCCCATGATCCGCGACACGATTTCGATAAAGGTCGATTTCCAATTCGATCCGGTGCCGTAGTTGAACACAAGGCACTGCTCGCCGGTCAGGCCGGTCATGGCATAGCCGTGATAGCGTTGCAGAAATCTCCGCACCGCCTCGATCGGCTGAAAGCGATTGATCGCCACATCGAAGGCCGGACACGTCGCGACGGGATCGTAATGCACCGGCGCGGCCTTCGTCACATTGTCCGCGCGATTGTGCGGCCGCAGTTCGGCGCGCCAGCGCAGCTTTGTGAAGCCGCTGGCCTCGGTGCCGTCGGGATCGGGCACGGCCTCGCGGACAAAATGCACGGTGCCGTTGAGCACGTTGAATGCCAACTTATCCTTGTCGAGGTCGCCAGGATTGATCGAGCGATGCGGCAAGGCCTGGTCGATCATGCCCTTGATCTTGCCGGCGTTGCCCGATGACACCGCATATTTGCGCCGCGAGATTTTCCGCGCGTCGAGATACTCGCGCGCGATGTCACCCAGGCGCACCAAGCGCTCAAGACGCGCGATCTCGGCGTCCTGCGCGTCGCTCGGCTCCTCGACCTTTTCGAGATCGGCCAGCAGCGGCTTGGCCGCCTCGGCCTCCTCGATCGCCTTGCGCTCGCTCGGTGTGGCCGTCAGGAAATCCGCCTCAAGGGCGATGCGCGCGGCGGTGATCTGTGCCGAGCGCGTCGCGTGCTCGGTGCCGCCCTCGCGCCGCCAGTGCGTCTCTGCCCAGGCGTGCCAGCCGATCTCGCGGACGTGTAGCAGGCTGTCACCGAAGTAATTGAGCAGCCGCTTGCCGTTTCCGGTGTCGTTCTGAGGCTCCTCGGAACACGCGGCGATCACCTCATCGGGAATATCCGCATCGGCGAGTGGCGGCATATGTTCCGGCATTGGAATGTCGTCGCCGTCAAAATCCGCATCAAACCCGCCCGCAAAATCCTGGGGGACCTCCCCCACGGCGGGGTGCGGGGCATCAGCGTCATAAGACGACGCGGAAAAGCCGTCGCCCTCCATCGCCGCAGCGATGTCTGCGAAGTCGGGACCGGATTCGGGAAACTGTTCGTTGCCGCTCATTTCAGCCTGTCATTCCAATCGGCCCCAACGCCGGGCCACATAAAGATTTGCTTGAGATCAGATCGCGCGCGGCGCGCCTCGGCGCGTTTCATCGCGCATTGCGTGATAAAAGGATCGCTGTCGCCGTCGCACATATGGACCAGCGTCCGCGCACCGATCGGCACCGGCATCGCCGGCGAATTGAGATCGGGATCGACGCCAGGCACCTTGCGTACGCGGCCGGCGGCCGTCTTGAGCGTCGGATGATTCAGCCGATCGAGCGCCTTGCCGGCGAGGTTGCCGAGATCGACACCGCTGCGGAAATGCGTGCGCGACACATCGCGGCCGGCGCGCACCAGAATGGTGAAGCCGGCGCATGTGTTCTCGTTGCCCTCGCCCGTCACAATCCGCTCGGCCCGATCGGGAGCGCAGCCGCCGAGATCGATATAGCCGCCCTGCTTGGTGCCGCGCGATTTCTTGGCCGGTAGCAGCTCACCCGTATGCGGGTGACGGATCACGGCCTTGCCTTTCGGCTGCGACAGATCGAGCCAGGTGAAATGCAGTCCGGCGAACCGATAGCAATTGCCGCGCGCAATCTCCTCGGCCGGGCCGGCTGGATTTGGCCCCATGATCGGGCACAGCATTGCCGGGCCGCAATGCACCTCTAGCGGCTCATCTTCCTTGCCGTCAGCGAACATCGGGCAATCGGGCAGAAAGCCGATGCGCGCATTGTCCGGCACAAGAAGGCCGCGCAGCTTGAAATACTCGGCAAGCATACCGCCGCCGTCCCAGCGCTCCGCTTTCAGCCAGTAATGCTCATGAAGCCGCGCGCGCTCCCGCTCGCGATACCGCGCGTTCGCCTCCTCGGCCGAGGCCCCGGCTTTCCATCCCTCATAGAACGCGCGCTTGAGATCATCGGGCCAGTCATCCGGCCGCGCATCCAGCGTCTTGCCGGCGCGATAGGCCGCACCGCCGGCGCGCTTGGCGCTCGCCGGTGTCTCGGAAATCTCGCGGCCGCCGCCGAGGTGATCGAGGATGGCGACAAAATCCTTTTTGGGATCGAGGCCCTTCTCTTTCGCGATGTAGCTGATTACGTCGCCGCCATCGGCGCAGGCGGCGCAAACCCACTTCTCGCCGTCGCACTCGAACCGGCCGTCAGTCTTGGACTGGAAATCTTTCGAGCAGAACGGACACGGCCCGACGCTTTTTCCGTGCGGCCATTTCCGGTCCGGCCGGCCGTTGCGGAGCCGCACAAGTCGGCCAGCGATCTCATCGACCCGGTTGCGATCCTTGATATCGAGGATCTGTTGATCTGACAGCCGGGTCATTGCCGGACCCCGGCATTTTCGTAGTTACATAATGCTTGACAGGCCGCATTTATGTAGTTACGTTTATTCCCATGATGATCACATTCGATCCAGCCAAGCGCGATCTCACCCTGCAAATGCGGGGCCTCGATTTCGCCGACGCCGCAGAGGTTTTCGCGGGTGACCGCGCGACATGGACCGATGATCGTTTCAACTACGGCGAAGTGCGCCAGATCACGGCGGGATGGCTCAAGGGCCGAATGGTTGTTATCGTCTGGACGCAGCGCGGCCCTAACACGCACCACATCATTTCTATGAGGTACTGCCATGCGAAAGAAGTCAGGAAAATCCGCAAGCGGTTCGGCCTCTAAGGCCAGCCGTCGTGCACCCAACTGGCGCGACCCCGACGACGCGCCGGAGATCACCGACGCCATGCTTGACCGCGCCGAGATCGTGAAGGGCGGCAAGGTTGTGAGGCGCGGCCGACCGCCGCTCGGCGATAAAGCCAAAACATCGGTCACACTTCGACTCGACACAGAAGTCGTCACCGCGTACCGCGCAACCGGCGATGGTTGGCAATCGCGCATCAATGCCGATCTCACCAAGACCGCAAAACGCCTAAAGGCATCATAACCATGCGACAGACAGTCACAATTCGGATGCCCGATGAAACCGAACCGCGCCGCTTTCACCTTGAAGCCGAGAAGGCGACGCGCTTCGCCGCGAAAGTAGAGGCAGCGGGCGGAACGGCGGCGATCGGGCCGCTCGAACTGTCGGACGAATTGCGGGACACTCTCCAGCGCGCCGGTGTCAATCCGAGCATGGTTCGCTAACGACATCACAGCGCCCTCGCCACATCGATGCGACGGCCAAGCCACCGCATCACGTTCGTCGCCATCGAGTTGCCGAGCGATTTATATCGCAGCCCGTCGGATGCTGGCTTTCCCCGGAACGGGATCAGAGTGTAGCCGTCACGAAAACCTTGAAGGCGCTCGCACTCGATCGGCATCAAACGACGAACAGCCCATCGTTCCGCGCCGAACGATGCGACGATGTTGCTTTCATCTTCCTGACGCCGGCCTGCATAGCCGCCCTTGCCGGACGATTCCGCGCCGCGCGTTAGCGTCGCGGCGATTGGCGGCGCATGAACTACGTATGATTCTAAGTCAGCCGCATTGCTGCAATTTGCCTTTGCCAACAAGGGATGCGCGACATCGTCGTTAAAGAAACCTCCGCGAAGCGTTCGCATCGGGATCAATGTTTCCGTCTCCGCGTCGATCCGGCCCATGCCGCCGGCGTTGAGACAAAGCGATTTCTCCGGAATACCCCCCCTGCAACGATCAGGCCAACGTCGCAATCGAAGTCTGTTCCAAGCCCGCCACCACCCTTAGAGCGTGCGCTAATTGTGGGAGCAACTGTTTGCCCCGGTTCCCGGCGCGGCGCAGGATTCCCGCACAGGCTTTCGCGCTCAAAAAGTACCGCTGCGGCACGTCGCCAGTCTCCAAGATATCCGACAACGAACACACGCCGTCGTCGTTGAGGGACAGCCCGGCCAAACCCGTCCACTCTGACAAACTGAGCGTCAAGCACTCGCCATGCGAGGCCGTAAGCGCGTTCGTAGCCTGGGACAATTCCCGCAGATTGCCAGCCGCCGGCGGGGACTTCGATTCTGCGCCCGGCAAGCAATCCCAAAAAGCTTGCAAAGTCGCGTCCGGCGTTGCTCGAAAGGACGCCGGGGACGTTTTCCCAGACCAGCCACGCGGCGCGATACTTGCGAGCAATGGCAGCGTAGGTAAGTGTGAGCGAACCACGGACGCCATCCATTCCAGCGCGGAGTCCGGCAACGCTGTAGTCTTGGCAGGGTGTTCCTCCGACGAGAAGATCGATAGCTGCATCGGGCCATTCCTCGAATTTTGTCATGTCGCCGAAATTCGGCGGCGCATTACCGCTCCACGCCGTGCCCGGCAGATTCGAGCCGTAGTGATGCGCCAGCACCGCCGACGGAAAATCAGGACCACGCGAATAATCGTGATCGGGATCGAATTGCGAGAAACCGAACGGCGTCCAGCCAAGCGGATGCCACGCAACCGTGGCCGCCTCGATCCCGCTGCACACCGAGAGATAATTCAAGCGCGCACCATATCGCTATAAGGCAGCGCGCCCGTCACATACGGCTTGATCGACAGCCAGAGCCGCCGCTGTTCAAGTTGAAATTGCGCCCGCTCCCGCTCAATCGTCGTCCGCTGTGCCTTGTCCGTCAGGTGATGCATCTGCGTCTGAATCTGCTGCACTTGCGGCCGCGTCATCCGGTTTATCCTTTTCCTTGTGCGTTTCTGATTTCGGCGCGTCGATCGCATCGCGTGCCTTGGCCTCGGCCGCCAGTTCGCCGAGCCGCCGCACGATCTGCGGATCGGCGCAGCGTTCCGTGAGTTTCATGATCGCGTCATAGACATCGACCAGGCGCAGCCGCGTCTCGGCATAATCGAGCAGCAACTGCCGCGCCTCGGCCGTCAGATCGGGCGAGCCGGCGCGGTTGCGCAGATCGGCAGCGGCAATCGCATGCCGGCCGCTCTCGTTCTGCGCCTCCTCGAAAATCTCCTTGAACTTCACCGGCGGCCGTGCCGCATCGGCCGGGGGTGCGGGGGTTTTGGCGTAGCGCCGCGTTCCGGTGAAGATCGGCGTCATCGCTTGCTCCGCAGCTTCGCCATGGCGGCGGCCGAAATGACAAGGCCTGCGCCGTCGCACCACTCGCGGACCTTGAACGAGAGCGCGCGCTTGGCCGCATCGAGATCGAGCGCCGGCTGCATCGCCGGCGTCATGGGCAGGAAGCATCGCCACATGAAGGCGTGGCGCGCGCCCGTCGGATTGATGTAGATCGCGCCGACGGTCACCACGCCGAGGCGTGCATTGACCTGGCCGCCCTCCTCGACGAACGCGAGATCATCAGGAATCGGAGCGGCACGGCCTTGGCGGATGGCGTCGCCGGCGCGGCCGAACCGCCGCTCCTGCGCCGCACGCGCGCGATCCGTGTCAAAGGCCTTATTGATGCTCATGCGCGCATTTCCGAAATCTCGGAATCTGCATCCTCGATCGGATCACCATCACCGACCGACCAATCGACTGGATAGCGCAGTGCACCGATCACGCCGAGGCCTGGCACCCGCCGCCACAGCCGCCATGCAAAGCGAACGCGATACATCGCACCGATGTAGTAAAGCATCATACCGAGCCACAACGCGTTCGCGATCACGATCGCAACACCGCCAGCGAAGGACCACCACTGTCCGAGGCTTGGATAGTAATAGAGATTCCAGAAGCCCCAGGACGTGAACACCGCCGTCGAGAACACGCTGACGCCAGCAAGCGCCTTGTCGCGGTACAACGCGCGGCAGTGATTCAGGATCAGCACGCCGCCGACGGCTTCAAAAAGACCGTTGATCAGATCGGCGCTCATGCTGGCACCCCGAATTCGATACCGGCCCGCATGAATTCAATGAAGGCCTGATCCGGCGACCAGCATTGGAGTTTCACACCCAGGCGATAGCCGCCGTGTCGCCACGGTGCCGGCGGCGGGGCCATGATCTGATCCATTTCATCATTGAGAATGTTGTTATCGAGGTCCTTAACCCACGCCGGCGCGGGCCAGTCAAAATTGAAGCGCTTGGAGATCGACACCATCAAGTCATGTTCAATTTCCGCATAGTTCGTCAGTAGCCCCTTGATCGGACGCGGAACGTCGATCAGATAGGCCTCGCTGGCATCGTGCATCAGCACCGTGCGCAGGTCGCGCTCGCTGTTGCAAAGCCCATAGACTGGCTTGGTCGCTTCACGCGCCAACAGCACGCAATGTTCGGCCACCGAATAGAAGCGCAGGCAATGTCCGTTGTAACGCGTCAGCTTCGACAGAGCCGCCGCGATGTCGATGATTTTGTACGTGTTGCGATCGGGATCGAGCGGGAACACCTGCCCGCCGGAAAATGTCTGAATCCAGTCGCCGATGCGCGGAACGCCGTCTTTGTCTAAAATGGCGGACATCACTTGTCTTTCCATCGTTCGAGAAAATTGAGAAACGACCACGCAGCCAAGAGATCGGAGATTCCGACAATCAGAAGCGGGATCAGAATTGCGGCGATGCCCAGCAGGCCGAAGGCCTGCCAGGCGTTGACGTGTTCAAAACTCATGGGCGGAACGTGACACAGGAAAGGCCAGCGGCTCGCCGGTGATGGAAACACCGAGCGCGCGCGCAATGTCTCTGGCGTGATGCGCGCGGCCGAGCGCAAAGACGTGTTCCAATGCGTTCAGCGCGGTCAACATCTGCGGCAGTTCGTCGGGCAGCGCGAACCGCGCGCCAGGCGCGGCCGATGGCTCGCCGAGCCGCGCCGGCACGCCGAGCAGCGCGAACGACGCCGAGCCGAGCGTGGCGAGCCGGACACCGGCCGGGGTTTCTTGCCAGTAACTCAGATCGGCATAGGGAAGGATTTGGACGTTGCCAGTTTGGTGAAGTCTTTTCATTTCTTGATTTTCCCTTGGGCCGCGCGACATGGCGGCCTCAAGAGAAATTGTCGCTGCGGCCATTGCCTGGCCGCCATTCACCCTTCGACCATCCATTGAATCATGATTAAGAGGCGCGGCCGGGCGGCCTGCAAAGGTATCAGCGTGCAGCATTGCGAACGCCCTTCATCGGAGGAAGATCGCGCGAAGCGACAAAACCGAGCAGCGAGCGCATTTCGTTCTGATGATCGACCCGCCCGAGCGCATGGCCGTGAGCGAAACCGACAAGGAAGCCGTCGAGCATGTCGCGATGATCGGGCAGCGCGAACGACTGCGATCCACCTTCAAGCGTCGGACTGCGCACCACGGCATAACCGATGAATGAATCATCGGGGGTATCGCCGCAGAACTCGAATCCGCCCTGCTCCTTGGCGCGCCAATATTCAACCGAAATCATGCTCGCCGTCATGATGCCCGCTCCGCTTCGATCAGCGCGCGCGCCTTCGCCTTCATGTCGGCCGACATGAAATAGCTGGCCTCACCGCCGGGAATGAATGTCGAATCAACCCGAAGTCCAAACAGGTTGATCATCTTGCGCATGTGGTGAACCTGCGCCTTGATCACGCCGCGCGGATTGCGCGGCTTGTCGCAATCCGGCATCGCGCCATAGATCGCGACCTCGATCGCCTCGCCCGTCACCGCGCCTTGCGCCGCCAGGATCATGCCGAAGATCGTCGCCTGGCTCGCCGTTAACGGCATCGTCGGCGGCAACACCGGCCGCATGCCGATCTGCGCCTCTAGCTCCTCGATCCGGTCCTGTTTGACCGCAAGTTCGGCGCGCAGACTACGGATCGTTTCGAGTTGCGCCTGGTCGCCCGAGGCGACGGCCTTGCATGTGCTGGCGGCGATCGAGGGCATCATTTGGGCCTCGATCCGTTGCCGTAGCCAAGGAATGCGCCAAAGCCGACAAACAGAAGAAGGAAGGCGATCATGGCCCGCCGCCCTCATCGGTCGCCACGAATGGCGAAGGCGGCACCGGCGTCTGCGGGGGTGCGGGGGGCGCTGTATTCGTCTTGACTGGTACGTCTGTCAGGAACCGGACAGCCATCGCGCCGACCTGCACGGCCTCCTCGCTGGCGCGCAGCGAGTCATTGCCTTTCACCTCGTCCCACAATTCGTCCACCTCTTCCTTGAGGACGGCAAAGCCCTCATGGGCAGAATTGAACGGCTTGAACTTGCGCGCGGCGCGGATCGCCTCGGCGCGAATGGCATCAATCGCAACCTCGATCTTGGCAATGAGATCAGGATTGACCTCGCGCAGAATTTCGGCGGCATTATCTCGCGGATTTCCCATCACAGCATCCCCAGGGCTTGCATGTAGGTTTCAAGGATCGTCTCTTGCTCCTGCCGCTCATCGGCATCCTGCTTGCGCATCTTGATCACTGTGCGCAGCGCCTTCACATCGAAGCCATTGGATTTCGCCTCACCGAACACATCCTTGATGTCATCACCGATCGTCTTTTTCTCCGCCTCAAGACGCTCGACGCGCTCGACGATGGCCTTAAGTTGATCTTTGGCGAACCTGTGCGCGGTATCCGTGTTGTCACCCATGGCAAGAACCCTCAGAACGGAATGTCATCATTCATGTCATCATTCCGCCCGCCGGCAGCGGAGCCGCCAGCCTGCGAAGGCGATGCGCCGAACCGCGTCGGGTCCTCGCCCGAACCGTCGTTCGGCGGAACACCACCCGATGCGCGATCGAGCAACTGAATCGACCCATTGAAATTGCGCAGCACGATCTCGGTCACGTAACGCTCGACGTTGGCCTGATCTTTCCACTTGCGGGTTTCCATCTGGCCTTCGACATAGACCTTCGATCCCTTTTTCAGGTATTGCTCGACGATCTTGCAAAGGCCTTCCGAGAACACGACGACGCGGTGCCATTGCGTGCGCTCCTTGCGCTCGCCCGTCGTCTTGTCTCGCCAGCTTTCAGATGTGGCAACGCTGAACGATCCAATCGGACGGCCGTCCGTGGTTTTCTTGACCTCGGGATCGCCGCCGAGATTGCCGATAATGATTGCCTTGTTGACGCCAGCCATTACGACACCACGCAATTGATTGGATTGCGGAGAGCCGCCGCGACGCACTTCACCTGATGCAACGCATCGTCGAGCGCGTTGTGATAGGTGCCCTCGCGCGGAAATGATTTGGCGTCGAAACCGAACACGTCATAGACGGTGCGGGTGTCGCGGATATTCCAGAACCGCCACGGCGCGGAACGGCCGGCCGCTTCGCTCGCTGCTTCCCACAGCGGCGGATCGAACGATGCGCCCTGCCCCCAAACGAACGTGCCACCACCGGCGCGAAACCAGTGCGAGAAATCGGTGGCAACCTGGTCGAGCGGGCGCTGATCCGTGGTCACAGCAGCGCGCGCCTCGGCGGATTGCTTACTCCACCATTCGCGGGTACGCGGATCGACTTTCAGTCCTGCGTCGATGCAGGATTTTCCGCTGATGTTGCGATAGAACGTCTCGCCGGTCCTTCCAGAAAAATCGAAAAACACCGCGCCGATCGACAGAATGACCGATCCCGGCTTCGTGCCCATCGTTTCCAGATCGAGCATGACCTGTTTCATCGGTAGCACCCCGCATCAAACTTGCGCGCCATTGCCATCAACTGCTCATGACCAGGCGCAAGGCTGGTTTCGAGATCACGCTTGAGCCATAGGGCCGGCGCTGTCTGTTCGGCTTCGCTGTCCATTTCGGGATGCGCGCGGCGCAGCGCCTCAAGCGACTCGAAACAGGCGCGCGCATTGCGGTCCCCGGCGGATTCCCATCGGCGTTCCGATTGATCCATCTGCCGCATCAGGTCGCGATCGGCGGCGGCATCGATCACGCCGCCGTCGAGCACGATTTCGCTGACACAATTTTTCAGGAAGTGCGGCCGTTCGCTCGGCAGCTTGCCGGCGGCTTTGGCGTCGGCCCAAATCTCTTGCAGCCGGCGCTCGGAAAACACCCGCTTGAACTTGTCGCCATAGCTGCGGGCATAGCGGCGGATGATGTCGGCCGCCGTCAGAGGCCCGGAATACAGCGCGATCATGGTTTCGCGGAATTGCTGTTTCGGCGTCATCGGCGCGGCCCCAGGGAGGAGCGCGTGTCCGGCATGTCGCCGAACGGCGTGACATAAGGATCGGCGGCGCGCGCGCGGATGGCTCGCAATCGGAGGGCCACGACAACGATCACATACGCGATAAGCGCGCCGCCAAAGACAACCAGGTTCAACATCAGGAGGACGTGAGTCGCGTTGCGACAGGTTTCGGCGGTCAGCATGCGCGGCCCGCCTTCAATGTCGCCTCGATCGCGGCATCGGACACCTCTTGCGGTGTGCGCCAGCCGCAATCACAGGCCTCGCCGCAAAACACCGTGCAGTGCTTGACCGGCACCGGGGCATTAGCCGCCGGGAGCGGCCGGGAGTCCGCGTCGGACCATCCGCCGACAAATCCGTCCGATTTTTGAGACATGGCTTTCCCCTCGCCGGAACGGGGATTTCCCGCCCGGTCGCTGCCCGAAATCTGAGAACGCTGTGGAACCGGCCGAATCAGTACGTGATGCGATTCGACAGACGGAATGTAGTCATATACACTACTTTTATGTCAAGTCAGGGTGCGTATCCCGTGGTTACTGCGTTGGCCCATAACGGTTATTCCGGTGGAATGATCGAAAGGAAAAGGCGTCCACCGCCTGCCAAACAGCCGCGCGAGTATCCGAATCGCATCCGCGAACTCAACAAGGAGCGCGGATGGACCTACGATTCCGTTGCGGAAAAGCTGGGCGTTCATCCCAAGACGATCGGCGCACTCGCTACCGGCGATGCCGAATTGACCCTGACATGGATGCAGCGCCTCGGAAGGCTCTATGGCGTCAAGCCGATCGAGATCATCGAACGCCAAGTCATGGCCGGGCTTCGCAGCGTCGAAGTTGGCGGCAAGGTGCAGGCCGGCGTATGGGCCGATAACCACGCCTTCGATCCACAGGACCGCCGCACCGTTACCGTACCGAACAGCGCTGAGCTACGCGGCCTTGAACTGTATGCCCGCGAGATCGAGGGCGAATCCATGAACAAGCTTTATGCCCATGGATCAGTCGTGATTCTCTCGCGCCTGTCGCAGCGGCCAGGCGAGATCATTGCCGGCAAGCGCTATCACGTCGCTCGCACGCGCGGCGATCTCCGCGAGGAAACGATCAAGACTTTGGTGCGTGATCGAGCCGGCGAATACTGGCTACAGCCCGAAAGCGATTCGCCGGAATTCACGGCATTCAAGCTCGCCGGCGACGAAAACGAGACTGTTGAGCTACTCGGTCGCGTCCGGTACGCTCTAACGGTCGAATAATGGTAGCCGTTAAGACTACCTTTACGAGTTTATAAAAGTAGTCTAAAAGACTCCCCTGATTGAGGGGCAGTCATGATCACTCAAACATCACCAAATGCCATTTTTCCGGCGCGGCAGCCTCCGAACGGCCCGCGCGAACGGCCGAAATATAGCATCCGGATCGTCAATCACCTCGCCAGTCTCCGCGCTGGCAAGCGCGACGATGCGATCAACGCGAAATCGGCGCTCACCAGCGCGCAACTCACAAAAACAATCCAGGTAGAGCGCCAATCCGCTCGAATAAACCCTTATCGGTTGAACGACGCGTTCGCTCACCATGCCATCGGCATCGCGGTAATGCATCAAAAGCCGTACCCGAAATCGCGGATGAACCTCAGCAGCCTTAACAAAGAAACCCGCCGCTATCGCAGCGATAATCAGCAGACAGGTTATAGCGACGAAGGTCACGCGGCACTATTCCAACGGACATTCCTTGACCAGATCGGCGAACGCCTGGCGTGCGCCGCGCGTTTTGAACACATTGGTCGTAACCACACCGCGCGTCGTTTCGATCCTGACCGCCGTTTCCGCACCGTCGCGAATCGAACGCACGGCATCCTTGTCCGTGGGTATCTGAATCAGGCGCTCGCTGATCGCCTTGCCGAACGCCTCGCGGATCGGCTGCTTGTCGGTGCGCAGCTTGAGCGCGAACACGTCACCCGTGGCCAGCGGCTTAGGATCGTTGCTCAGATCGAGCAGCGCCAGCGAAAGCTCTTTCTTGATACAGCGCACCGCGAGGCCGAGTCCGGCGCTGCCGGTCATGGCAAGGAATGTCCCACCATCGCCGAACCGATCCGCCTCGCTGGTCACATACCAGTTGCCAATGACCCGCTGACCATCGCCGGCCATCGCTTGCGTCGCGCACAACAACGCAACCGCGATCATGAGTTTTTTCATGCGCAATCCTCCCAGCCCAAGCCGGGGATTCTGCCATGACCGAGCCTTGGTTTCTAGTCGGCCAGATGCTCGATCCCGGCGAATTGCCGGCACCATGCGCCGCCTCAATCCCGCTGCCACAGCGCCGCGCGCTTGAACTCTGCCTCGGCGGCGAGCGTCTCGACTACCGCCGCCGCAACGGCTGGCAACACCCTCAAGGTTCGATTCGCATTCACGATGTCACGATCGCGACCTTGGAGCGCAAGGGCATGCTCGTGATCGTCCGCCGCTCGCAATTCAAAAAGCATGCGCGGCTGACAAAACGCGGCACGTGGGTCGCGCGCACCCTGGTCACCCAGAAGATCGAGGCCGTCCGGCGCATCTGCGCCGAACAAAGAGATGCGGAGCGCACGCCATGACGCGCCGCAAGGTTTGCATCTGCCTGACCATATACGCGCCGAGCGGCGCGCTGATCGACACCATCGAAATCCCGACAGGCAAACGTGCGCGATGGACCCCGCGCCGGATCAAGAAATGGGCGCAACGCTGGCAAACCATCGGCCGCGTCACCCGTCACAACGTGTTTGAAAACCGGAGGAGCCAAAAGGCCGAGGCCATGCGTCTCGCTGACACGATCACCGAAGGCCAAATCGGAATCTATGCCAGCGCTTTCGGCGGCGTCTTCTACGGCTATGCGATCAAGTACGCCAACAAGCCGGCTTATTTCGAGGAACCGACTGGCGGGGACGCATGACGCCGGACCCGCTCGACATCCCCGACATCTTTCGCATCCCGCCGGACGTGCGCCGCACCTCATGGAAGGGCCGCAAGCTGACGCGGCAAGGATCGGCATTCAAGGCGAAGCCGACAAAGATCGAGGAGGCCGCCACGCGCGCCTTGCGCCGCGAAATCGAGGCGCGGGAACGCGCCAATGCGAAAGCCAAGGCCGAGGAGCGCAAAGAACAGCGCGAGGCCGACAAGCGGCGCGGCGTCAAGCCGATCCGCCATAGGAGGCGACGGTGATCACCACGCTGCAAATCTGTGTCCTCGCCGGGCTGATCGGCGCAGCAATCTTTGCCATCGTTCTTGCAATCCAACCGAATTGAGAGGGCGAGGCCCATGAACGTCACGTCAGACAATCCGAAACATTGCTCAATCGACCCTGCCCCATGCGAAATCTATCTCGTTTGCTGCACTCAAGTCCTACTGCAAGACATCGGTGCGGCCGAAGCAACCCGCAATGATGTCGCGTTGACCTATTCAATGGCAATCCGATCGGAAGTCGCCGCAGCCGACAAACCGGACTGGCCGACGATCAACGGCGCGATTCTCAAGCGCTGGAAAATGTCCGGCCTCGAATACATCAAGCTCCGCGCGCACGGCATTCTCAACGGCACCATTGCGGTTTAGCCCTAATGGCCCGCGTCGCCCAGCAAAATCCCCCGAAAAGGCCGCCAGAGGAGTTTCTGGCGATCGTTCGGGCACTTGCCAAACGGCGCGCCCGCGAGGATCATGCGGCGGAGATCGCGCGACTCAAGTCATCGCAGCCAGCCCGCGCGGCCACGAAAAGGTCATGACCCGCGCCGCGATCTACGCCCGTTTTTCGAGCGACCTGCAAAAATGCAAATCGATCGGCGATCAGATCGCGCTGTGCCGCGAAGTCTGCGCCCGCGAGGGCCTGATTGTTGTCAGCGTTTTCGAGGATCGCGCGATCTCGGGATCGCACTCGATCAATCGGCCCGGCTTTAGCGACATGATGCGCGCCGCCGAGGCGCGAAAGTTTGACGTGATCGTGGCCGAGGACATGGATCGCATCTTTCGCGATCAGGGCGACTATCACACCGCCCGCAAGCGACTCGATTTCCTCGGCATCACCTTCCACACCGCCAGCGGCAAGGTGAGCAAGATCGACGGCGCACTGCGCGCGCTCATGGGCGAGGTATTCATTGAAAACCTCGCGCTGCACACCCGGCGCGGACTTGAAGGCGTGATCCGCGATGGCCGTCATGCGGGCGGGCGCGCCTATGGCTATCGCGCGGTGCCGGGCAAAAAAGGCGAGCTTGAGATCATCGAAAACGAGGCCGCGATCGTGCGGCAGATTTTCGCCGACTATCTGGCCGGCCGATCGCCGCGCGACATCGCCGGCGCATTGAACGGCAAGCGCGTCCGGCCGCCACGCGGCGACACATGGAACGCCTCGACCATCAACGGCAACGCGCAGCGCGGCGGCGGCATCCTGCAAAACGAGATTTACGCCGGCCGCATCGTCTGGAACAAGGTCCGCATGGTCAAAGACCCGACCACAGGCAAGCGCCTGTCGCGGCCAAATCCGAAGGATCAATATCGCGTCGCCGACGCGCCACATCTGCGCATCATCGATCAGGCGACCTGGGAAGCCGCACGGGCCATCAAAGCAGAGCGCGGCGGCCCACATGAGCAGCACACGCGTCGCGCACCACGGATGCTGTCAGGGCTGCTGAAGTGCGGTTCATGTGACGGCAGTCTCACCTCGATCGGCGAACATAAAGGCGTCGCCCGCCTGCAATGCTCGACATTCCGCGAGAGCGGCACCTGCGATAACGGCCGGCGGATCAAACGCGACGACATCGAACGCGCCGTGCTGTCCGGTCTGCAAAGCGAACTCGCCAGCCCGGCCTACATCGCCGAATATGTGAAGGCCTATAATGAGGAACGCGCCAAGCTGGCGCGCACCGCCGGCGCTGATCGAAACCGGCTCGAAAAGCGACTTGCCGAGATCGGCCGCGAACTGGATCGCGCGATCAATGCCATCGTCAAGGCCGGTGTCGATCCGGTGACGCTCGCCGGCCGCATGCGAGAACTGGAAAGCGAGCGCGCCGAGATCACGGCCTCGCTTGAGAGCGCCGCAGAACAGCGCAACATCGTCGCCCTGCATCCGGCAGCCATTGAGCAATATCGCAGCGACATCGCCAGGCTGGCCGAATTGCTGCCAAGGGACAAAGCCGGCGAGCGTGATGAGCTGATCGACACGCTGCGCAGCCTGATCGCATCGGTGACGGTTTACGCCAAACCGAACGAAACAGGGTTTGAATTCAAGATTGAAGGCCGACTAGAACAGTTGCTCGATCTGCCGGTGTTCCCGGCCCGTTCACCGGGGGGGAGATCGATGGTAGCGAGAGAGGGACTCGAACCCCCGACCCCAGGATTATGATTCCCGTGCTCTAACCAGCTGAGCTACCTCGCCACACGTCCAGACCGCCTTCGCGGTCGCGAACGGCGGCATATAAGAAGTCACCCAAATGCCTGTCAAGCAACGATGGCCGAAAGCGCCATCTGATTGGCTTTGCACACGCATTCATCCGGAAACAGCACGCCGCGAAGGCGAAAAACCTTACTTTGGCCGCACCGAGGGATCGCCGCCGGGGCTGCCGGGCGGCGGAATCACCGGCATCGTCCCGCCCTGAGGGGTCGGCGCATGCATTCCGGGGTCGACACCGGGCGGCGGGCAGAGCACGCCATCGGATTTCGCCAGCCTGTCGCCAAGCGATTCCGGCGCGCGCCCTGTCGTGGTCCCTCGCGGCGCGAGCGTGCCTTCGTGCGGAACAGCCTCGGTCGGCGTGCAATTCGACGCACGGTCGGGATTGGGCGGGGAAGTTTGCGCCGGCGGCGTTGCGGGTGCGGGCGGCGCCTGAGCAAACGCGACAGCAGGCAGCAGCGCCAACGCGGCACTCATGACAGTGCTCTTGGCAATCGGGAGTTTCATCGTCATGGAACGGAAACGGCGTCGCGGCGCGGATGTTCCCACAACGAATGAAGCGTGATCAGCCTTTGCGATAGCGGATCAGCGAGAAATGCCCCATCGGCGCCATCGGGCGCCGCTCGACCAGCGTCACGCCGCCATGCTTTGCAGCCCAGTTCACCAGCCGCGCCCACGGAAATTCCGGTCGCCAGCCAAGCCGCCGCGCCAGCGGCGCGAACGCGAGTTCGAAAATCTTGCGCGGCCCGCTTTCCGCGCCGATGTGATTGACCAGAATCAGTTCACCGCCCGGCTTCAGCACGCGCATGAAATCGTCCAGCGTCGCTTCCGGATCCGGCACTGCCGTAATGACGTATTGCGCCACCACCGCATCGAACGTGCCGTCCGGGAATGCGAGGTTCTTCGCGTCCATCACCGACAGGGTTTCGACATTGGTGAGGTTTTGCGCGCGCACGCGCTCCTGCGCCTTGCGCAGCATCGGCTCGGAAATATCGACGCCATGGAGTTTCGTGGTGCGCGAATAATCCGACAGTGACAATCCGGTGCCGACGCCGACATCGAGCACGCGGCCTCCGATCGCATCAGCCAGCGCGATGGTCGACTTGCGTCCCTCGTCGAACACCTTGCCGAACACCATGTCGTAAACCGGCGCCCACGCGGCGTAGGCCTTCGCCACTCCGGCACGATCGATGTCGTTGGTCATGTCCCCGCCCTGCTACGCAATACTAGCTACTGTTCCAGCACGATCCGCACCGGAAATCCCAACCATTCTTGGAGGATCAAAAGTTATCCGGCAAGGGCTTCGCGCAAACCAGTGTCCCGTATCCGACGTTCGTTTTGCCGTGCAACACCATCGTACGAACGTCGGATACGAATGGACACTGGCAAATGATGATTCTAGTGATCCTTTGGTCTGACATTCGCAAACAATGCTTGCTGAGATTACGGTGCGAATGTCAGAACCGGATCACTAGCCGCGGGCCGGACGATGCGCGGCGCGGCGCTGATGAAGCCGCCGCCGAGCACGCGCGCCTGTCCCGCAGGGGCATCGTAGAACACGCAGGCCTGTCCCGGCGATACGCCTTCTTCACCATCGACGAGTTCGACTTCATAGGTCCCGCCGACACGGCGCAGCCAGGCCGGCTGCGGCGGACGGGTGGACCGCACCCTGACAAACATTTCGAGACCGTCGCCGATCGCACGATCAAGGTCGCCATCGCCGATCCAGTTGACGTCGCGCAGCAGAATTCGGCGCACGTTCAGCGCCTCGCGCGGTCCGACCACGACACGGCGCGTCTCAGCGTCCAGATGCACCACATACAACGGCGCATGCGCCGCGATGCCGAGGCCGCGGCGCTGGCCGATGGTGAAACCGACGATGCCCTGATGGCGGCCGAGCACATGGCCATCGAGATCGACGATGTCGCCGGGCTCCATGGCGTTCGGCTTCAGCCGCTCGATCACATCGGTGTAGCGGCCGGTCGGCACAAAACAAATGTCCTGACTGTCGTGCTTGTCGGCGACCGACAGTCCGAAGCGGCGCGCGAGTTCGCGGGTCTGCGCCTTGGTCATGTCGCCGAGCGGAAAGCGCACGTCGGCCAATTGATCCTGCGTGGTCGCGAACAGGAAGTAGCTCTGGTCGCGGTCGGCATCGGCCGCGCAGACCAGCGCGCGCGATCCGTCCGCCAGACGCCGCGACGCGACATAATGTCCGGTGGCGAGCGCCTTGGCGCCGAGTTCACGGGCGGTCGCGAGCAGGTCGCGAAACTTGATCGAGCGGTTGCACTCGATGCAGGGCACCGGCGTCTCGCCGTGCACATAGCTCTCGGCAAAGCTCTCGATCACGGATTCGCGGAAGCGGCTCTCGTAATCGAGCACGTAGTGCGGGATGCCGAGACGCGCGGCGACATCGCGCGCATCGTGAATATCCTGGCCCGCGCAGCACGCACCCTTGCGATGGGTCGCGGCGCCATGATCGTAAAGCTGCAAGGTGATGCCGACCACGTCATAGCCTTCGGCCTTCAGCAGCGCAGCGGTCGCCGACGAATCGACGCCGCCGGACATGGCGACGACGACCCGGGTGTCTTCCGGGCGACCTTCGAGGTCGAGACTGTTGAGCATGGCAGGGGCCGATCTTGCTGTTGCCGGGACCACTTTGGCCGCCCAGTGTCCCGAATCCGACGTTCGCTTCATTTTGCAGCGCCTTCCGGTGCGAACGTCGGATTCGAAAGGACACTGGCAGTTATAGATTCTAGTGGTCCTTTTGTTCTGACATTCGCAAAGCGCGCTGCTGAGGTGAGGTGCGAATGTCAGAACCGGGACCACCAGACCGGTCATCGCTGGATTTGCACTTTATCTATAGTCCGACCCTACCTGAGGCAATCGCGGTCCGCCTTGATCTATTCCAATTAAAACCGGCCCTTTTGGGGGGAAAATCTTGCCGCCGGGCAGAAAACCCCCGGCCACGAAGCGTGCGTCGGCAACCGCAATCCGCTTCAAGCCATTGAAATAACTGCAATTTTTAATTCACCTCTGATGGCCCGGTCCTTGCTGAACAGAGGAAGCAATAACTTGAAAGGCCGCCCGTGTTCAGCGTTACCCCGGAACCAGCCGCATCCAAGCCAGCGTATGCCGGCTATGACCCGCAGGCCAGACAAGCGCGCCCCGATCAGCCGCCGTCGGACGGCTTCGCAGCACTGGTGGACAGCAATTCCAGCGCAAGCTCCGATTCCCGCCCCGCGCCGGATAACGCATCCCGCCGCGACTCCCGCGATGCGCGGCAGGCCGATGCGCCCCCTCCAGGCAAGGACCGGCCACAGGCCGATGGCCCCGCCGCTTCCGCGAGCAACGATTCCAGCGCCGCGCAGCAGGATGCCAATTCATCCGCACCGGCCGACACGAAGGCGACCGGCGGCAAGATGGGCGGGAAAGACAAAACTGCGTCCACGGACACGAAAGCCGAAGACAAGCCCGGCAGCGATGACACAGCCGCGACGACCGCAACTCCGGTGATTCCGGCCATCGTGACCGATCCGGTCGCCGTCGTGATCGCCGCGGCTGCCGATCCAGCCGTAACACCGGGCGACGCGGCACCCACGGCAACCGTGACGGCCGCCGCTATCATCACCAGCGCCGCGGCCAGCGCCGCACAGGCTGATGCTTCTGTTGCGCAAACCGCGACCGATACTGACACCAAGGATGCCGGTGCAACCAAGGCAGACCTCGCAGCTTCTCTCGCCAATGGCAACGCGTCTGAAACATCCGCCGCGACAATCTCTGCCGCTGCGACCGTGACTAAATCCGACGGCGGCAAGACCGAAATCTCCGCAAAGAATGCAGAAACCACGCCGGCCAAAGACAGCAAGGACGGCAAGCAGGCCACCGATGCATCTGCGGCAAAGGCGGAGTCCGGACAAACCATCAAGCCGGAGACCGCTGCACCGACTGCGGACGACAAGCCGGCGCCGCATGACAAGGCGGCCGCGGAATCCGGTACGACCGATGCCGAGCCAGCAAAACACGCCGCCAAGACAACGCCGCAGGCCGAGCAACGCGCCGCGGCTTCTGCGCCGCAGCCGGCGCTTCAGACCGATCCCGGCTTGCAGGTTCCTACCGGCATTCAACCGCAACCGGTTCAGACCCATGCCGCCAATCTGACTGCGATCCCGGTGCCGGCGGCGAATACAACTCTCGCCGATAGCGCGCCGGTGCCGCTGAACGGCCTTGCGGCAGACATCGCGCTGCGCGCGGCGGGCGGCAACAGCCGCTTCGAGATTCGTCTCGACCCCGCCGAGTTGGGCCGCATCGATGTGCGCCTCGACGTCGACAAGCACGGCAATGTCACCTCGCATCTGACAGTGGAACGGCCGGCGACGCTCGACATGCTGCGTAACGATGCGCCGAGGCTTCAGCAGGCGCTGGAAGACGCCGGTCTGAAGACCGGCGACTCGGGATTGCAGTTCAGCCTGCGCGACCAGTCGTCGTCGGGGCGCGATAGCGACAACGGCTCCGGCCGCAATTCGCAGCGCGTCGTCATCACCGAAGAAGACACCATTCCTGCACAGGTCGCGGGACGAACCTACGGCCGCATGCTCGGAGCGAGCAGCGGCGTCGATATCAGGATTTGAGGAGGCGATTATGGCGGTCGATGCAGCAACCATGCCGACGATACCGACGTCGGCTCCCGCGACAAACAATTCGTCCAGCTCCAGTTCGAGCAGCTCCAGCAGCAGCACGACCGGCATCGCGGATAATTTTCAATCCTTTCTGAAGCTGCTGACCACTCAGTTGCAGAACCAGAATCCGCTCGCTCCGCTGGATACCAACCAGTTCACGCAACAGCTCGTGCAGTTCGCGCAAGTCGAGCAGCAGCTCAAATCCAACGATCAGTTGGCATCGCTGGTTAAAATCGAGAAGGCCGCGCAATCGACGCAGGCGCTGGTGTTCGTCGGCCAGACCGTGGCCGTCGACGGCAGCACCGCGCGTTTCGACGGCAAAGCGACATGGAATTTCAGCGCACCACAGAACTCGAGCGCGACCATTACCATCACCAATTCAGCGGGGCAGACCGCTTACACGGGCAGCTTCGCCATCGGCTCCGGAAATTCCAGCTTCGTCTGGGACGGCAAGGGCAAAGACGGCACCAAGTGGCCGGCCGGTGACTACAAGATGACGGTCACGGGCAAGGACACCAACGGCAAGGACGTTGCGATCTCCACGGAAGTCCAGGGCATGGTCGATTCCGTGGATCTGACGGCAAGCCCGGCGCTGCTGTCGATCGGCGGCAAGAACTACACGCTCGATCAGATCAAGCGCGTCGTGAAGCAGGCCGCGTCGAGCTGACGATGTGACAATCCGCTGACACGGCGCGATTCTGACACAACATTTCGCATCCCGCAGGCTGGTTCTTAACGGAACCGGCCTGTCCCGTTTTGGGCAGATCGAAGGAGAATCGTATTGGAGGCTTGGGTTTAGGTAAATTTTAAGCCGCCGGGGGTAGCGTGTTCCCACGAGTTCAGTTGTTTCGAGTTTGTGAGTACACCATGACAGAA